>JBKQSA010000055.1:0-154925 GCA_052143815.1 Steroidobacteraceae bacterium
AATTTGTAAACCCCAGGGGCCATTGCTTGCTGGCAACATTGTGCAAGTCCGCCTCGAGCGGAAAGCCTTAAGTGCCGCAGTTAGCCCCACCTGTTGCTCAGGTCGGGAGCAACGGTCCAAAACGGCATTTGCGGGTAGCGCCATCTCCTCTCGATGAAACAAAAATTACGAAAAGAACTGCGCGCCAAGCGGCGTTCATTGACTCCCGCGGAGCACGCCCTGCGCTCGAACCTTGCCGCTTCAGCTGTTACTCGGATGCCTCACTTCAAGCCAGGCGCTCGAGTCGCGATCTACTTTCCCTTCGACCGCGAGACCAATACGGCCGCTCTTCTGGTCGCGGCACGGCGTCGCGGGGTGCGTATTTTCGTTCCCGTAGTCACCGACCTGCGTCATCGTCGGCTCAGTTTCTATCCCTTGTCGGGTAAGACGCGTCGCGGCGTGTTCGGCATTTCCGTCCCTCACCGCCACGGGCGACCGACCGCGCCACGCTGGTTCGATCTGATTGTCGTACCCCTCGTGGGAATCGACCGCGCGGGTCATCGCTTGGGAATGGGCGGTGGCTTCTACGATCGAGCACTCGCGTTCCGCCGCGAGCGGCGCCGGTGGATGGGCCCGTGTCTGGTGGGACTCAGCTTCGATTGCCAGCGAGCCGATACGGTGTTCGCGGACCCTTGGGATGTGCGCTTGGATGCTCTGGCGACCGAATCAGGTATCGAACATTTTCGACGGGGTATTCGCGAGGGTGAGCAATGAATTATTGGCTACTGAAATCGGAACCGGCCACGTTCAGCATCGATGATCTCGCGGCCCTTCCGAAACAGACGACGGCCTGGGATGGAGTGCGCAACTACCAAGCGCGGAACATGCTTCGCGACTCTATAAAAAAAGGGGATTTCGCGTTTTTTTATCATTCGAGCTGCGAGGTGCCCGGCATTGCCGGCATCGTGAGCGTGGTCAAGAGCGGTTATCCGGATCAGACCGCGTTCGAGCGAAACCACCATCACTACGATGCCGACAGCCGGTTGAGCGATCCGCGTTGGTATGTGGTCGACGTGAAGCTGCAGCGCAAGCTCAAGCACATCATCACGCTTGATGCCCTGCGGAAACACGCGGGCGACGCGCTTGCGGACTTAGGTCTGCTGCGCCGGGGCAATCGTTTATCGGTGATGCCGGTGACGAAGAAGGATTGGGATTTCATTCTCACTCTTGAGTGAAGCCGTTCACATCGCTACCACATACGCGGCATTGGCGCGACGTATTGCTTGTAAATTAATTATTCGTGTATATACTCGGTCCCCGGACTAACCCGACTACGGAGTTTCTATCATGGCAGCGAAAGCAAAGAAGGCGAAGAAGAAGGTAGCTAAGAAAAAGGCCGCTAAGAAAAAGTAAGCCTTCGAAAGTAATCAACTGTGCCCGCGTAAGCGGGCACAGTTGTTTTCAAGGAGCGGAAAATTTCTTCATCCACGATAAAAAAGCGACGCGCAGCGGAAGCCGCGATTCAATATATAGAAGCGGGCATGGTGCTCGGGGTAGGCACCGGCTCGACGGTGGGGCAGCTCATCGAAGTGCTCAAAGACCGTAAAATCCAGCTGAAAGGCGCTGTCTCGAGTTCGCGGCAAACGTCCGAGGCGTTGGCGCTGGCGCGGATTCCGGAACTGGATCTCAATTCGGAAGGCGATCTCCCCCTGTATATCGACGGTGCCGATGAGGCGACCACGACCGGCATGCTCATCAAGGGGGGTGGGGCCGCGCTCACCCGCGAGAAGGTGATCGCGGCGGCTTCGGAGCGGTTCGTCTGCATCATCGACGACACCAAGCTGGTGGACGTTCTCGGTAAATTCCCGCTGCCCGTCGAGGTGATACCGATGGCGCGCTCCTACGTTGCGCGTCAGCTCGTGAAGCTCGGCGGCCAGCCGGTCTGGCGTGAAGGCGTCGTTACCGACAACGGCAACGTGCTGCTCGACGTTCACCACCTGCCGCTGACGGATCCCCTCCGGATGGAAACCGCCATTAATCAGATAGCCGGAGTGGTCACCGTCGGTTTATTCGCACAGCGACGTGCCGATGTGATTCTCATCGCAGGCGATGACGGCGTTAAAACCCTGACGATTTAGATTTCGATGCGCGTGCCGATCTCCACGACACGGCTCGGCGGCAATCCATAGTAGTCCGCGATGATCTGAGCGCTGCGCGCCATCTGCATGAATGCCGCGCGCCGCAATGCGGGCAGGTCCGACCGTTGACCCGCCAGCAATTCCTCCCGGCTCAGGAAAAATGTCGTCCGTTCGGGGTCGTACGGAACACCATAGGCCTCGGCATCGCGGAGTATCTCCAGAATGTTGGGCTTCTCCATGAATCCAACCTGAGCCACGATACGGACGATGCCCTGGCATACCGGCGTCACCGTCAAGCGCTTCGCCTCCGCAATGCGCGGTTGCTCACGGGTCACTATGGTGAGCAAAACCACCCGCTCATGGATGACCCGGTTGAACTTGATGTTGTTGAGAAGCGCTCGCGGGATGCCGGAAGCCTTGGCATCCAAAAAAATGGCGGTGCCCGCCACTTGAACCGGCGGATCACGTTTCAGTTCATCGAGGAAATCGCGCACCGGCTTCTGTTCGCGCACCAATCGAGCGAGGACCGAGGCCCGACCGGCCTGCCAGGTCTGCATGAGCCAGAAGATGATGAGGCCCGACACCAAAGGCAACCAGCCGCCTTCCTCCAGCTTGGTAAGGTTCGCGAGAAGGAAAGCGATGTCGACGATGAACAGCAAAGACAACCCGATGCGCAAGGTGCGGCTCTCGCTTCCCCTGCGCGACTTGATGAGGCTCAAGATCAGCGGTGTCACAATGGTCATGGCGCCGGATACCGCCAAGCCGTAGGCGCCCGCGAGGGCCGACGAACTGCCGAAGCCGAGCACCAAGGCGATGCAGGCCACCATGAGAAGCCAATTCATCGTCGGCACATAAATCTGCCCGACGTTTTCCGCCGAGGAGTGTTCGACTCGTTGGCGTGGCAACAAGCCCAGACTCACGGCCTGGGTGGTCACGGAGAACACGCCGGATATCACGGCCTGCGAAGCAATCACCGTTGCCGCCGTGGCAATGACCACGAGGGGCAACAACGACCACTGCGGCGCCATCAAATAAAACGGGTTGTCGATCGCGGCGGGGTTTTCGATCAGCAGTGCGCCCTGACCGAAATAGTTGAGCACCAGGGCGGGCATGACGATACATATCCAACCCACGCGGATCGGCGTCTTCCCGAAGTGACCCATATCGGCATACAGCGCTTCGCCGCCGGTGACCGTCAAGAACACGCCGGCGAGCACGGCGAGTGCGCTGATCCGATGATCGGAAAATAGGCGCATTGCGTGCGTCGGATCGAGGGCCATCAGTACGCGCGGTTCACGTACGATCCAGCTGACTCCCATGACGGCCAGGATGGCGAACCAGCCGAGCATCACCGGCCCGAACACCTTGCCGACCGAACCCGTCCCATGACGCTGGATCAGAAACAGACCCACCAACACGACGATCGTGATCGGCAGGATCGGAATCTGCGCGGTGGGAGCCGCCACGTGCAATCCCTCGACGGCGCTCAGCACCGATATGGCGGGAGTAATGGCTCCGTCGGCAAAAAACAAAGACGCACCCAGTATGCCGAGCGTGCCATAGATTTTTCGGCGGGGGCTCGCGCGCTCGGTATTGATCACCAGAGCGGTCAGAGCCAACACGCCGCCTTCGCCCTTGTTATCGGCGTTCAGTACCACGCCGACGTATTTGAGAAGGATCACCAGCACGAGCGACCAGAAGATCAGCGAAAGGATGCCGAAGATGTGCTCCGGCGTCACGGCGATGTGCGGACCCGCGAAACAGGCCGACACGGCATATAGCGGACTCGTGCCGATGTCGCCGAACACTACCCCGAGCGCGGCAAGCGCCATCGGCGCTACACGTCCAGTCGAATTGCGATCGCCCGACATGGTGCCGTCCACTTAAGAAAAGGGCCCACCGGTGTGGGCCCTGTTTGGCTGGGGGACTAGGATTCGAACCTAGGTAAACGGTGTCAGAGACCGTTGTCCTACCGCTAGACGATCCCCCAAAACCTCGATCGCCCCGGTTACCCGGAAGGCCGGAAGGCCGGAAGGCCGGAAGGCCGTTCTCGCGACTACCGTTTGGAGAACTGAGTTCCGCGACGAGCCTTGCGACGACCGACTTTCTTGCGCTCGACCTCGCGCGCATCCCGGGTCACGAATCCCGCCTTGCGCAACGGCGAACGCAGCGTTTCGTCATAAGCCATCAATGCTCGGGTAATTCCATGACGAATCGCGCCGGCCTGACCGGTGATTCCGCCGCCCTCGACGTGCGCGTCGACATCGAATTTGCCGTCCAACTGAACCGCGCCGAAAGGCTGCTGAACGATCATGCGGCCCGTCTCTCGGCCGAAAAACTCGTCCAACGTACGACCGTTGATGGACACTTTACCGGTGCCCTGACGAAGATAAACCCGGGCGCTCGACGTCTTGCGACGTCCGGTACCATAAAAAGAATTGGTGGCTGTGTTTGCCATTGATAGGTTTTCCTGCGAACTCTTAGATTTCCAGCGCTTTGGGCTGCTGTGCTTGGTGAGGGTGCTCGCTGCCGCCGAATACATGCAGTTTTCTATACATGCGTCGGCCCAGCGGACCTTTCGGCAGCATTCCCTTGATGGCGAACTCGATGGCGCGCTCAGGATGCTCTTGGAGCAGCTTACCGAGGGCAATACTCTTCAAATTGCCGACATAACCGGTGTGCTGATGGTAGAACTTGTCGGTAAGTTTGGCCCCCGTGACTCGCACCGTACCGGCGTTGATGACGACGATATGATCGCCAAGGTCTTGATGCGGCGCATAATTCGGCTTGTGCTTACCCTTGAGGCGGTGAGCGATCTGCGACGCCAGGCGACCTAAGGTTTTGCCTGCGGCATCGACTACATACCAGTCGACTCGGGCTTCATCAGGCTTGGTAAATACGGTATACATGGAAATACTCAGCTGTTTCAGGACTTAACGAAAGGCGCGAAAGTGTACAGAACCGCGAGTCACGTTACCAGCCCCGATTCGGCGACCCGCCATGGATACCTTATAGTGTAGGTATGTCTGACCGCACATCTACCATACTCGATCGGTTAATTGGTGAAATTGACAAGGCAATCAAAGTCTTAGCCGCTCCCGTGCACCCCAACCGAGCATCGCCCGCGGCCACCGGGGGTGAACTGGTACTCACGGAAGCCGAACGCGTGGCGTCGGCACGACTGATGCGGGTCAACCACTCGGGCGAGGTCGCCGCCCAGGCACTTTACCAAGGACAAGCGCTATACGCGAGCGACGCCAGGGTTGCCGGCGCGATGCGCCAGGCTGCCGCCGAGGAGATGGATCACCTTGCCTGGTGCGAACAACGACTCCGGGAATTGAACGGCCGCACCAGTCTCTTGAATCCGCTGTGGTATTTAGGCTCGTTCGCCATCGGCGCCGTCGCCGGCGTGTTTGGCGATCGTGCGAGTTTGGGCTTCATCGCCGAGACCGAAAAGCAGGTGGAAGCGCATTTGCGCAGCCATATGGAGCGCTTGCCCATGGCCGATCATCGAAGCCGGGCCATCGTCGAGCAAATGACGCACGACGAAGTCGCGCATGGCGCACAGGCTGCGTCCTTGGGTGCCGATGAGCTGCCGTTCCTGCTGCGTTCGGCGATGCGTTTGACCTCCCGGGTCATGACCCGCAGCTCCTATTGGCTGTGAGCCTACGGCGTCCCCCATGGGGTTCCCTACGCGACACCAATCCCGTTAGTGCTTGCGATTCCAGGACTTATGTAATAAAACGTGCGCCAGCACACGCGTTAAAGCCGCGATTCATTAAAGATTAGGGAGTGACCATGGAAGAAGGGGCAAAAGCCTTAAGCGATATCCCAGCGATCAATCGTTTCTTGAGCTACTGCCGAATCCGGACAGTCCCTTCCAAGACCGTGATCATTCACGCCGGCGACCTGCCCGACATTCTGTACTACATCATCAGCGGCTCGGTCGAAGTCATGATCGAGGACGAGGATGGCAATGAAATGGTGCTTGCCTACCTGAATAAAGGGCAATTCTTCGGTGAAATGGGCTTGTTCTATGAACAACCGACCCGCAGCGCCTGGGTGCGAACCCGGCAGCAATCCGAACTCGCCGAAATGACCTATCCGCGCTTCCGGCAGATCGCTGCAGAGAGCCCGGGGCTGATCTTCGAGTTGGCCACGCAGCTCGCCACCCGCCTCGATCGAACCAATCGCAAATTGGGCGACCTCGCATTTGTCGATGTGACCGGCCGAGTGGCGCACGCCATCATGGACCTTTGCGGTGAACCGGACGCGATGACCCACCCGGAGGGCATGCAGATCAAAGTGAGCCGGCAGGAGTTGTCGCGGCTGGTGGGATGCTCCCGTGAAATGGCCGGCCGCGTTCTCAAGGTCCTCGAGGAACAAGGACTGCTGCGCGCCACCGGAAAGACCATCGTGGTATTCAATGCGCGTCCCAAGGTGAAAACACGGCCGTTGATCGTGCCCGTGAAGGCCGGGGCCAACACCAGCAATGCCGCGACCAGTAAAATCACGCGCACGGAACACGTCGATGAGGACGATGAGGACGATGAGGACGACGACGAATGAATCCGAAGAGGCCGCCGAAAGGCGGCCTCTTCTTATGGGACTCTGACGGGCATCAGGCGGATTATGAGCCTTTGGGCAACGGCAGCATCGTCAAGGCAGAGGACCGTCCGATTTCGATCTGCGCCCGCATCGACTGGATGGTCTTCGCATAGTCGGCGCTGCTGAATATGGCGGAACCGGCAACGAAAGTATCGGCGCCCGCTCTGGCGATGGCGGCGGCATTATCGATCTTCACTCCGCCGTCGATTTCCAGTCTGATATCGCGGCCGCTGGCGTCTATTCGGGCGCGCGCGTCGGCCAGTTTGACCATCGCTTCCGGAATGAATTTTTGTCCGCCGAAGCCCGGATTGACGGACATCAACAGCACCATGTCGATCTTGTCGATCACGTAATCCAGCCAGTTCAACGGTGTCGCCGGATTGAAAACGAGCCCCGGCTTGCACCCCGAATCCCGGATGTGCTGGATGGTGCGATCGACGTGCTGCGTAGCTTCCGGATGAAAGCTGATGTTGGTCGCTCCCGCTCTTGCGAAGTCCGTCACCATCGCATCCACCGGCGACACCATGAGATGAACATCGATCGGCGCGTTGATCCCGGCTTTGCGCAATGCCTCGCACACCAACGGACCGATGGTCAGATTCGGCACGTAGTGATTGTCCATGACGTCGAAGTGAACCCAGTCGGCGCCCGCGGCGAGCACCGCATTGACCTCTTCACCCAAGCGAGCGAAGTCGGCGGATAGAATGGATGGAGAGATGATGATAGCCATGTTGTACCCCGTGTAGCGTGTTCCCGTGTAGCCCGTTCACTCTTAACGCATGCCGCGTGCAGCACGTATTGCCTCGTAAGCCTCTTGGATGCGCTGCGTCTTTTCTTTCGCCACTTGCGCCATGGACTCAGGCAAGCCGTTGGCCACCAGTTTATCAGGGTGGTGACGGCTCATCTGGCGCCTGTAGGCCTTGGTGACTTCTTGGTCGCTGCTGCGGGCGTTGACCTCGAGCTCCGCATAGGACGCGGCCAGAGGCTTTTCCGTGGAAGGCCGGCCGCTTGGCCCGCTGCGCGCGTGTTGTCGTGCTCTCACCGCGGCCTCCAGGTGAGCAAATTCGAGACCCGAGATCCCAAGCCGTTCGGCCACTCGCGTCAAGATGGTCCGCGACGACAGCGAGATGCCGTTGCCCGCGAGGGCAGCCCGCAGCTGCAACTCCACGAAAGCGCGCAATAAATCGTGACGCATGGCGCACACGGCGCGAAAGTGTTCCACGCTTGCGTCGGCATCGTAGCTCGCGGATTTCCCGAAGCGATAACAGGCGATGGCGGCTTGGATTTCATTGGGACCCAAGCGAAGCTCCTGCATGAGCCGGCGCGCCGCGTCGATTTCTGCTTCCGATACGCGTCCGTCGGACTTCGCGACATGTCCCATGAGTTCGAACGTCGTGCGGAAAAAAACCTCCGAAACGGACGCATAAGGGCCCCCGCCGGCGGCGGCACGGGCCGCGGCAGTCCCGTAGGCACTATCGGCGTACCGGAGGACCGCGCCATCATCGAACATATGCCCAATGATGGCGCCCATGACCGCGCCCCAGACGTTCCGGGTTATCATGAAGCCGATCAAGGCCCCAAAGAATTTGCCTTTCCAAGCCATTCGCGTTGACCTATCCGGGCCGCCCCGCCACAATCGCCGACCTTCCACCCCCGTAATGGTAGCAGTCGGAAGTACGCGCACACATGGAACAGTTTTCGCAATCAGCACCGTTGTTCGAGACCCGCCTCCGCAGTCTCAAAAAGATCCACCAGGGAAAGGTACGCGATATCTACGATGTCGACGCGGATCATCTGCTCATCGTCACCACCGACCGGCTGTCGGCCTTCGACGTGGTATTGCCGGATCCCATCCCGTTCAAGGGCGAGGTGCTCACGCAAATCTCGTTGTTTTGGTTCGCCAAGACGCGCCACATGGTGGCCAATCACTTGTCTGAGTTGAGGGTGGAGGACGTCATCGCCGATCCTGACGAGCGCGCGCAATTGGCAGGCCGCGCCATGGTGGTGAAGAAAATGACCGCACTGCCCTTGGAAGCCGTGGTGCGCGGATACCTGATCGGTTCAGGCTACAAAGACTACAAAGCCCACGGTTCGGTATGCGGCATCGCCCTTCGGCCCGGATTGCAAATGGCGGAGCGGCTGCCCGAACCTTTGTTTACTCCGGCCTCCAAAGCGCCTGCCGGCAAGCACGACGAGAACATCGATTTCGACGCCATCGTGAAGCTGGTGGGCCGTGAATACGCGAACAGCATTCGCCGCATCGCCTTGGAGATCTATGGATACGCTGCGGAACATGCGCGCGCGAGAAACATCATCATCGCCGATACGAAATTCGAGTTCGGCACCGACAAGGCGGGCAACCTGTTCCTGATCGATGAGGCATTGACGCCCGATTCATCCCGCTTCTGGCCGGTCGCATCGTACAAGCCGGGAATCAGCCCGCCGAGCTTCGACAAGCAATTCGTGCGCGACTATTTGGAGTCATTGCACTGGAATAAGAGCCCGCCTGCGCCGCATCTGCCGCCCGATATTCTGAAGCGTACCAGCGACAATTATCGTGAAGCGCTGAGGTTACTGACGGCCCAGGAGCCTCAGACAGGCTCCTAGGTTCTTCGCTATGCTCAACTGGCAGGAACATCTCGAAGACGGATTGTTTCAGAAATCGCGCAACATGGCGCCTCCGTGGGGACCGGTGTTGCGCCTGCTGCGCTACCCCGCGGCTCTCATACGTGATTGGCTCACCGGGGAAATCAATGTCCGCGCGATGGGCCTCGCCTACACCACGCTGCTCTCGCTGGTGCCGTTGATGGTGTTCAGTATCTCGATTTTGAAGGGGTTGGGCGCACGCACCGATTTGCGCTACATCCTGCATCAATTCCTTCGCCCCATGGGCAGCGCGACGGATGCATTGACCGAAAGCATCATGCAGTTCGTCACGAACATGCGCGGCGACGTCCTGGGATCGATCGGCTTGGCCTTTCTCGTTTACACCGTGATCAGCACCATTCAGAAAGTGGAGACCAGTTTCAATTACGTCTGGCGGGTCCAACGTCCGCGCAGCTTTGCGCGCCGTTTCACGGAATATCTGTCCGTCATGATCGTCGGGCCCGTGCTGCTGGCGGTTGTCGTCGGACTCTTGGGAGCCGCCGAACATAGCCCGTTCGCGCAATGGCTGGATGATATTCCGCCGCTCGCCTGGGCCATGTCGGCGCTGGGCCGGCTCGTGCCGTACGTCATCGTCACTATCGCATTCACCTTCATGTATGCGTTCGTTCCGAATACACGCGTCATGCTGCGGCCGGCTCTCATCGGCGGCGTGACCGCAGGCGTGATCTGGGCGTTGGTGGGGAAAATTTTTACCACCTTCATCCTGTATTCCTCGCACCTGATGGCCGTCTACACCGGATTCGCCATCGTCCTCACGACCTTGATCTGGGTGTACTTGAGCTGGCTCATCCTGCTCATCGGCGCGCAACTCGCCTTCTATGTGCAATTTCCCCAATACCTGCGTCATGGGCAGGAACCGGTTGAACTCACCGGCAGCGCGCGCGAACAGGCGGGATTGGCGGTGATGTATTTGATCGGCCGCGACTACGGCGCCGGCGAGACCTACTGGACGGGCAATGGTCTCGCTGCAGAACTCGATATCCCGGGCACCGCGCTCGCGCCGGTGCTCGCCTGCCTGGAACGTGGCGGATTGATCGTAGCCACCGAAAAGGAACAATTTCTGCCGGCGCGCGACCTCGCCGGCATCCAATTGATCAATGTCATCGACGCAGTGCGAACCCGACAAACCGGGCGACTGATGATCGACATGCGCTGCGTGGCGCCGGCAGCGCTGGCGATGGGAGAGGTCGAAGCAGCGATTCGCGAATGCCTCGGCGGTCAATCGGTTAAGGATCTGATCGCCGGAGCGTGAACTCATCGAGTAGATGGGTCGCTAGTCTCCGGCGATCGTCATCTCTTCGAGCAGGATCGAACCCGTGCGAATTCCGCCGCGGGTGTCGATGTCGTCACCCACGGCGACAATCCCTTCGAACATGTCGCGTAAGTTCCCGGCGATGGTGATTTCGGCCACCGGGTATTGAATGACGCCCTTTTCGACCCAGAAGCCGGCAGCGCCGCGCGAGTAGTCGCCGGTCACCATGTTGATGCCCTGCCCCATGAGCTCGGTCACCAAGAGTCCTGACCCTAAGCGCGCGAGCATCTGCGGCATTCCGCCGGTGGTATTGGCAGCAACGATGAGATTGTGCGCACCGCCGGCGTTACCGGTGGTCTTGAGCCCCAGCTTCCGAGCAGAGTAGCTCGACAGGATGTAGCCGGTGAGCACGCCGTCGGCGATCAGTTCGCGATCCTTCGTCGCGACGCCCTCGTCGTCGAATGGTGCGCTGCCCATCGCCTTCGGGATGTGGGGCCGCTCCACGATCGAAAATCCGGACGGAAATATCTGTTGCCCCACTGAATTCAGCAAAAACGAGGATTGCCGATACTGGCTGCTGCCGCGAATGGCAGCCGCGAAGTGGCCCACGAGGCCGCGGGCGATCTCCGGCACGAACAACACGGGAGCGCGGCGCGTAGCTAATTTACGCGGATCCAATCGCGCGATGGTGCGCCGCGCGCTTTCGCGTCCGATCGCCTCCGCATCCTCCAACTCGTGCCAGTCCCGCGAACTGCTGTACCAATAGTCGCGCTGCATGTCCTCGCCCGTGCCGGCGAGCACAACGCAGCTCACGGTGTGAGACGTTGTAGGATAGCCCCCCACGAAGCCGTGAGTGTTTCCGTACACGTGTAGTCCCTGATGCGTGCCGACGGACGCTCCCTCCGAGTTATTGATGCGCGAGTCGAACTCGAGAGCCGCCGTTTCGCATGCTTTGGCGATTTCAATCGCCCGGTCGGCGGTGACATTCCAGGGATGCGCGAGATCCAAGTCGGGCGGTGACCGGGCCATCAGCGCCGCATCCGCCAGGCCCGCGCAAGCATCCTCTGCGGTGAAACGGGCGATGCTGCAAGCCTTGGCCACGGTGGCGCGCACGGCGTCCGGCGAGAAGTCGGCGGTGCTTGCCGACCCCTTGCGCTGGCCGAAATAGACGGTGATCCCCATGCTGCGGTCGCGCTGGTGTTCCAGAGTTTCGACCTCTCCGAGTCGCACACTGACCGAAAGACCAGTATCCTGGCTGACAGCCGCCTCTGCCTGGGAGGCGCCGCGGGCGCGCGCCTCTTCCAGGGCGCGTTCGATAATCGATTCCAAGTCTTCCGGGGCAAGACGTAACGGGTTGTTAGGCGCGACGGCCATCGTCATCTCCAACTTAAGTCTTCGAGGGCTCCAATTCATGATTCTACCGACCTGAGTGATAGCATGCGCAATATGACGACGACGAGTGAAACCGACGATTCCGGGGAAACCGAAGAGCAACGCCTGAGTAAGAGCGCGCGCAAGCGCGAGGCGGCTTCTCTGCAGGAGCTCGGCGTCCAGCTGTCGGCCCTGCCCGATCAGGAAATCAAGGCTTTGGGGCTGCCGGATAGCCTTTTCGTGGCCCTTCGGGACCTGCGTCGCCTGCCTTCCCATGGCGCGCAGGTGCGTCAGCGACAGTATATCGGCAAATTGATGCGGAGCATCGATCCGGAGCCGGTACTCGCCAAACTGGCCGAGCGCAAACAGCGCCACGACAAGGAAATTCGCCACTTCCAGCAGATCGAGCGTTGGCGCGATCGGCTTCTGTCGGAACCGGCGGTCGGGGTTCCGGAATTGCTCAAGGAATATCCGCAGATCGACCAGGCAGCCTTGCTCAAATTGCTCGATAAGGCGGAACGAGAGCGGCTCGAACAGCGCTCCCCGGTCGGTGCGCGCGAGCTTTTCGCCTTCCTGCGCGAGCTGCTTGAATAGGCTTTGCTAGACTAGCGCCTATGAAAGCCGTGGTCGGAATCATCATGGGCTCGACTTCCGACTGGGAGACGATGCAGGGAGCGGCTGACACGCTCACCACCCTTGGCATCGCCTACGACGTACGGGTCGTCTCCGCGCACCGCACGCCCGACCTCTTGTTCGAATACGCCGCGGCCGCACGCGATCGCGGCCTGAAAGCCATCATCGCCGGTGCGGGCGGAGCCGCACATCTACCCGGTATGACTGCCGCCAAAACGTCGATCCCGGTGCTCGGCGTACCGGTGCAGTCGAAAACGCTCAACGGCCTGGACTCTTTGCTCTCCATCGCCCAGATGCCGAGCGGTGTGCCCGTCGCCACCTTCGCCATCGGCGCTGCCGGCGCCAAGAATGCAGCGCTGTTCGCTGCCGCGATTCTTGCCAACGAGTTCATCGAAGTACGAATCGCCTTGGATGCATTTCGGTCGGCGCAAACCGCGGCCGTCCTTGCAAAGCCGGATCCGCGCCAGTCTTGAAGCTCTCAAAGGTGGGCATCGTCGGCGCGGGCCAGCTGGGCCGCATGATGGCCCTTGCCGGGTACCCGTTGGGCCTGAGCTGCCTCTTCCTGGACCGCAGCGCCGATGCTCCCGGGGCGCAAGTGGCGCCTATCTTGGTGGGTGAACTCGAGGATGCCGGCCGCCTCAAGGAATTAGCGTCGCGCAGCGATGTCCTCACGTTCGATTGGGAAAACATCGCAGGCAGTGCTCTCGCGCCGCTCGAGAAATTGACGGTCATTCGCCCGCCGCGCGCGGCGCTGGAAGTGTCGCAAGATCGGCTCCAGGAAAAGGCACTGTTCAGCGCTTTGAGGATTCCGACGACCCCGCACGCCGCCGTCGACAGCAAGCAAGACCTCGTGCGCGCCACCGCCAAGCTGGGCGTCCACGGCATACTCAAGACTCGGCGGATGGGCTATGACGGCAAGGGGCAATACCTCATTCAGCGTGCAGAGGACATCGATGACGCCTGGGCCCGCATCGGCGGAGCCGGCCTGATTTACGAAAAATTCCAAGTTTTTTCCCGCGAAGTCTCCATCATCGGCGCGCGTTCGGCCGCGGGCGACATCGCCTACTACCCGCTGTCTGCAAACACCCACTCGGGCGGGGTCCTGCGCTACAGCGTTGCGCCTTTCATTCATCAGCCTCTCGAGCGCATGTCCAGGCGCTACTTGAAAAAGGTCATGGAACGCTTGCGCTACGTCGGCATCTTGACCATCGAGTTCTTCGTGGTCGACGGTCGATTGGTGGCGAATGAGATGGCGCCGCGGGTTCATAACTCGGGTCATTGGACCATCGAGGGCTGTATCAGCAGCCAGTTCGAGAATCACCTTCGCGCCATTTGCGATCTACCGCTCGGTAGCACGCGCACCCTGGGGCATGCCGCAATGATCAATTTCCTGGGCCAAATGCCCGACGTTAAGCGTCTTTTGGCCATAGAAGGGCTTAGCTTTCACGATTATGGCAAAGAGCCTCGGCCCGGCCGCAAACTGGGTCACTGCACGATCATGAGAACCGGAGCAAGGGATCGAAACCGAGTTCTGGCGGATACCTTGAAGTTGATCGAATGGACCTAGGAGCCTGAACCCGCGATTTCACCCGCACGTCCTAATCCCGTAGACTGGCCGGCGAGATGTATTTAGAACTCTTCAAACTGCACGAATTGCCGTTCCGTCTGAGCCCGGATCCGCAATTTCTGTACTTGAGCAAACAGCATGCGCGCGCCAAAGCGTACATGGAGTCGACAATCTGGTTCACGGATGGTTTCGTGGTGATCACCGGGGAAATTGGCGCCGGCAAGACCACGCTCATCGAAACGTTCCTGCGCGAATTGCAGCCCGACGTGGTGGTGGCGCAAATCAACCAGACGCAACTCTCGCCTACCGCGTTCCTGCAAACCGTCCTGGTGCAATTCGGCTTCTCGCCCTTCAACATGAAGAAGCCGGAAGTTCTGGCGACGCTCAATCAATTTTTGATGGATCAGCACAATAGCGGCCGAAAAGTGCTGCTGATCGTCGACGAAGCGCAGAATTTGAGCAATCGCGTCCTGGAAGAGATCCGTATGCTGTCCGGTGTCGAAACGGCCAAGGAAAAGGCGCTGCGCATCATTCTCGCCGGACAGCCCGAGCTCAACGAGAAGCTGAATTCGCAGGATCTGATACAGCTCACCCAACGCGTGCGTCTGCGTTTCCATTTGTCCGCACTCTCGAGGTCGGAGACCAACGCCTACATCGATCACCGGCTCGAGGTGGCGGGCTCGCAGGGACGGCGAATATTCACCGACGATGCCTATCCGACGATCTACCGCTACACCGGTGGGGTGCCGCGTCTCATCAACACCCTCTGCGACACCTGCATGATGGCGGCCTTCGGGCGCGACAGCGACACGGTGACGGTTGCCGATCTCGAGACGGCGATTCGGGAGTTACAGTGGGTTGAGTTCGCATCGTCCACCAATCGCATGCACGTGCCCGGCATCCAGCACTCCTATGCACCCATGAGAGATCCGAATCAAGCGGTCGGCAGAATCCTACTGGCCAGTGAAGGCAAGACCGTCATCGAGCGAGAGCTCAAGCCGGGTCGATTGGTGATTGGGCGCACTCCGGACAACGATTTACAGATCGACAGCAAATTCATCAGCCGGCATCACTGCCAGATAGTCACTCAGCCCGATGCCTGTCTCATCGAAGATCTCAACAGCACCAACGGCATATACGTGCAATCCAAACGCGTGAGGCGCTACAACCTGAACGACGGCGATGTTGTTCAGGTCGGTCAGCACGAAATCATGTATATCGACGAACGCCCGCAGCGCGCGCGGGCTCACATCGAGTCGCACGACGCGGAACACATCGAAAAATCTTGAAGGTCCAGCGGATGGCGTTCAGGCTAGCGGATCACTCGTGCGCTAGCGGTTCAATCTCGAAGGCAGTTCGATGGTCTCGCCCGAATATTCGCGGCTGAGAGCCCGGTAATCCTGACGCCGCAGGAATACCGTGAGGGCTGCGACCTCCGCGACCAACCCGATGACGAGGGCTATCGCCGTCTCCGGTTCCTCGGTATCGAAATAAGCAAGCAATATCGCGAGCCCGCCGATCGCTGCGTAAATCAGCGGCACACTTTCATAAACGGGACGAGCCAAACGCATGGACTGTGACCTCCGTACGCGCATCCTAATCCGGCAGCGGCGGTAAAAGCTTCAATATTTTACTTAAGGCGCGAGCATTTTTGCTCCACCCGGGGCCACGGAGAATGCTCAGACAGGCTCCTAATCCTTGCCGACCAGAATCTCGGAAATGCGCGACAGCCACGACGTGCGCCAGCCCTCGACCTCGAGTCGGTCGTTGCCCGGCTTGTTCTGGCGTTTGGCCTCGGACAGCAAGTCCTTCGGCAGATTGAGCTGAAATGTTCCCGTCATTGAATCGTCGGCCATGGGGACTCCCGGAGTGACAACCAGCGGCCAGCGTACCGATTACGGTACGCCGCCATATGCGACGGGCTGCACGCTATTGGTGTTTCGCCATGATATGTCGCATTGCGTCAGATTTCGGCAGATCCTTGACCGGAACGGTCAACAGGAGGACTGCACTTGCTGTCATCCACCGAGTGTTTCCCACTCCGGAAACGCACGCAAAGCGTCGACGTAATTGTGAATGACGTCGGTGTGCGCATCCTCCTGCCAGCCCCCGGGTACCGCACTCTTGCACAGATCACGCGGGCGGCCCCGGTCGTCTATCGCATACAGCGTGAAATTGAGCGCTTGCTGAGCTTCGCTCGCCAACGCCGCCGAACCGATGGCTTTCGCAAAAAGAGCGAGTACCGCACCGTAAGTTGAATTAATGCCGCCCCACGCATCGCCATCCTCATCCTGTTCGTGGCACACGGTCACGCCCAATTCGACGTGAGTAAAATTCCTGCGAACGAATTCGATCAGCGTGCCGGAAGCGGCGCGCCAACCGGGATCGAGCAGGTCCTTTTTCTCGAGCAGGTACCGGGCAAGATTCAACGGCGCCCAGGCCGTTCGATTCGTCGGCGTTTCATGGTCCTCGAAGAACTGCGCAAACAGAGCGCCATCGGTGGCGGCGCTGGGAATTTGATGATGTTTGATCCAATTCCACAGCGACTCCCGCGGAACCAAAAACTCATCGTATCCGTGCGCCAGCAACTCATCGTAAAGCCGCAGGATATAGGTCATGTTTCCCGAGACCGGACCGCGGCCTTCGCCATTTCGATAGTCGACTCTGAAAGGCCATGGCGAATGGGCGGCGTCGCCGTCCTTCTGATTGCCGGCAAGCACACGGGCGTTATACAGCCCCTGCGCCAGGTACTCGCGCCGGCCGACCGCGGCGAATAGTCGCATCAATGCATAACCGGCAATGCCCCCCTTGTCGGGTTCGATCTCGTAGGGGCGATCACCTTGCGATCCCGCGTCTTCCGGCAGCGGGAATTGGTCGCGCTTGCCGGTCGAACGCGTGAAGTCCGGATACATACCCTTTCTCGGCGTGAGCGATTCCTTCACGAGATAGTCACCCATCAAGCATGCCGTCGTCAGGAAAGCGGGATTGCGCTTGCCGCGGAATTCGTGGTAACTCAGGTACGACAGTATCGCCATCCCGATCTGCGTCGCCGGAATCGTGTCCGTGCGGTCAGGCGCCGGATTCCAATCACCATCCAGAAACGTCACATGAGCGAAGCGCGGGTAGCCGTGATCCAATGGACATTGCTGGTAGAAATCCATTTCTCGATCGAGAGCGATGCCCCAGGAAATCCAGGGCATCAAGCGGCCGGCGGCGTCGACGACCACCGCGTGTCCCGCCAGCATCATCGTCGCCGGAGCCCCAACCGAACCGTCATCGCCGCCCGTGCCTGTCAATGACCCGCGCCCCCGTGCAGCCTGATCGCCTCGAATTCGTCGTGCCGCGAACAATTGTCGCGCCACATCCAACTGGATCCAAGACGCCGCGCTTGCAACTTCGGATCGCGGTCGTTGCGCAGGTACACCTGTTCGTCGACTCCTTTGAAATCGTTCCAATGGTATTCGGGCGCATCGATTCCATATCCGACGAACACGATGGGCGCGTCGACATCGACGACGTCGGTCCGGGTTTGATTATTGATTCCCAAGTTCCAGCACCTGGTCGGCACCGCCCCACGCGCTCCAACTCCAACCCGCCAATGCACAGGCGATGAGCGCCCGCCGCAAGAACATCATGGTGTCGACTCCACAGGTGCGGTATTCAATCTCGAGACTTCCGCGCTTTGCGGCTTCTGCGTGCTGAACGCCTTCCAAGACTCATCGATGACATATGCGTGAATCGCCTCCGCGTCAGCGTGACTCAAGACATCATCGAAGCGGCCCATTCCTAGCGGTGAGAGCGCCCCCTCGAGAACGATCGAGTAGAAGAGCGCGTCCTTGTCCGCGGTGAGTCGCCGCAAATCCGGCAGCATCGCTTGTCCGAATACGTGGCAGCGCGAGCAATAGCGGTTGTACAGCAGCTCCCCCGCTGCAATTTGCGCAGCCGTTCCAATGCGTGGGGGGGGTTGCGGCAGAGGCGCTATGGTCAATTCGGCGGGTCGCGGCACGGCGCCGCCGTCCAGACGCAGAGCGATGATCCGGCCCTCGTTGCCGAAGCGAAGAGCGGCGGAGCCCTCCGGAAACGGGATTCCTATGTCCCCACCGCCGTAACCCGCCATCAGTGCGACGTATTGAACGCCGCCGATCTCATAGCTCATCGGCGCCGCCATCACTGAGCTGCCGAGGTCGATGCTTTTCAGTCGCGCGCCGGTGTCGGCCGCATAGATGTTGAGCATACCCGCCACGTCGCCTTGAAAGACCAGGCCGCCGGCGCTCGACATGACCCCGCCGTCCCAGCCGCTTGCGGTGGGTACCTCCCACAGAAGACGATTGCGGATCGGATCCCAGGCGCGCAAGAAGCCCTGCCGCCGCACCGACGCCAGACCTGGCCTGAGCGCGTTCAACGACGGCAACGAGCCGTACAACGATGCAAGGCCCTTGGGGTCGTAGGCCTCCGGCAAAAATGCGGGGCTGGTGAACTGTCCCTCGACCAATCCGGCTTTGCGGTGCGCGGTCTCGACCATCACGTTCGGCGCTTCCTGCGCCGGGATATAGGCGTGCATCGCCACCGGATCGTAAGCCATGGGTTGCCACCCATGCGCGCCGCCTTCCCACGGAAACACCACTTTGGGAGAGCCGCTGTAGTCCACCGCCGGATTCGGGATAGGCCTCCCGGACTTCGGATCGAGCCCCTTGGTCCAGTTTACGAACGCAAAGTTATTTGCCGAAATGAGTGCGCCGGTGGCGCGATCGAGCACGTAGAAGAACCCGTTCTTCGACGCCTGCATCAATACCTTGCGCGTCCCGCGCGCGAGATTCAGATCGGCGAGAATCATTTTCTGGGTGCTGTCGAAGTCCCACATGTCGCCCGGCACCACCTGGAAATGCCACGCGAGTTCGCCGGTGCCCGCACGCAGCGCGAGGATGCAGTCCGTGTAAAGGTCATCGCCGCCGGTACGACCGTCTTCCTTGATGTCGTACGGGGATGCGTTGCCGGTTCCGATGTACACGAGGTTCAGCGACGCATCGTAGGCAATACCATCCCAGACCGCGCCGCCGGCGCCGGTCTCCCAGCGATGACGCGCATCCCACGTCTTGACTGCTTGCACCAAGTGCGGCTGATCTTGATCCCCGAGTGCTGGATTTCGCGGCACGGTATAGAAGCGCCAGCGCTCGCCGCCGGTCTCGATGTCGAAGGCGGCCACGTAGCCCCGCACGCCGCGAAAATCGCCGCCGCCGGCGCCGATGATGACGAGGTCTCCGGCAACTACCGGCGCACCCGTGTTGGTGTAGGGCGTTTGCGGTCCGCGTGCCGGCAACGTGTCGACTTTCCAAATGCGCCGCCCGGTGGCGGCGTCGATCGCGTGCAGGTAGCCATCCAACGCCGCGACGTACACGCGGCCCTTCCAGACTGCGACGCCGCGATTCACGGCGTCGCAACACGCATAGCGGCCCCATTGCCCATCGATGTGCGGGTCGTAGACCCAGCGCTCCTTCCCGGTAGCGCCGTCCAATGCGTAGACGCGTCCAAAATTGCCGGCCGCGTACAACACGCCATCGACCGCAATCGGCGTCGCTTCCAACCCGCGGCGAGTGCCCAGTTTATAGTCCCAGGCAAAGCCTAGTCGCGACACCGTCTGGGCATTGATGCCGGTCAAGGGGGAGTGATACGAGCCCGCAGCGTCACGCCCGGTGGTGAACCACTCGCCGGGCTCATGAGCGGCATTGCCCAGCCGGGTAACGTCGACCGAACCCGGAGCGGCAATCGCCGGCTTGGGCGCCGCGTCACCGGCCGCAGCGAAGCCCCGCGCTTCCGCGACGGGCTCGCGCCGATTACAAGCAGCCAGCGACCCAAGGATGCAGGCGACAATTCCGCAGATCGCAATCAAGCGCCTTTTTTTCACGAGGATGAAGCCTCTGCCCGTTAGACTCGACCACGGCGGGAATCTTAATTCAAATCCCGCGGGCGCGTAGGCCAAGGCGCAGGCAGGACGCCCGCACTGGAGCGCCCCGCCCGCGACGGCAAGCATCCTGCAAACCCTCCGCGACGAAAGGGTCTCATCCATGAAAGCCGTGCGAAGATTCTGCCCAGACCGAAACGCCGACGACATCGCGTAGACTGATGCAAACGTATAAATAGGCGGGATGTTGCACCGATTCCCTTGCTCGTGACTGACGCCCCTTCGCCACCCTTGCTCGTTTTGCTGCCCGGTCTTGACGGCACCGGAAAATTGATCTCGAACTTCGTTCAAGCGCTGGGTGCGGACATCGATGCGCGCATCATCGGCTATCCCACCCACCAACCGCTGGGTTATGAGGAGCTGGAGCGGACGGTCCGCGCTGCGTTACCGTCGGGTCGGCCCTTCATTTTGTTGGGCGAGTCGTTCGCAGGACCCATCGCGATACGCATCGCGGCTTCCCCTCCGGTCGGTTTGATGGGGGTGATTCTTTGCGGGACCTTCGCCAAGAATCCTTACCCTCTGCTGGGCTGGGCAAGCCCATTGGCTTTCCTGGTGCCCATCAAGTCACTCCCTCGTTGGCTCAGGGCACCGCTCATGTGGGGGTCGAAAAACGCCTCTAGGGCGCCCGCGCACGCTGAGCGCGCCATCGCGGGTGTTGCCGCCACGGTGGTGAGACGGCGCATTGCCGCGCTGTTGACGGTCGACGCCAGCGCATCCCTGCGCAAAATAACCGTTCCTGCGCTGATCCTCTACGCGCGAAACGACCGCGTCGTACCATATGCCGCGACGCGGTGGTTGTCGGCGCACATCTCCGGAGCCGAGGTTGAGCCCATCGAGGGTCCGCATCTACTTTTGCAAGCCAGACCGCGCGAGTGCGCCGCGGCCGTCCTGCCGTTCATTCGCAAAATTTGGCGACCTTGACGCGCACTTTCGGATGCCATTATGGCCTTCACCCGCCCCGCTACCCCGTGCCGCCGACCGTCAGCGCATCGATGCGCAGAGTGGGTTGGCCTACGCCGACAGGCACCGATTGGCCTTCCTTCCCGCACGTCCCCACCCCGCCGTCGAGCTTCATGTCGTTGCCCACCATGCTGACCTTGGTCAACACGTCCGGGCCGTTGCCGATCAATGTCGCGCCTTTCACGGGGGCGGTGATCTTGCCGTTTTCAATCAAGTACGCTTCACTTGCCGAGAACACGAACTTGCCCGAGGTGATGTCCACTTGACCGCCGCCGAAATTCACGGCGTACAGACCCTTTTCGACCGATGCGATGATTTCTTCCGGCGCGCGTGACCCGGCACGCATGTAGGTATTGGTCATGCGCGGCAGCGTCATGTGCGCAAACGACTCGCGGCGTCCATTCCCGGTCGCCGGCATGCCCATCAATCGTGCATTCATCTTGTCCTGGATATAGCCGCGCAGAATGCCGTTTTCGATCAGCACCGTGCATTGGGTGGGCGTGCCTTCGTCGTCGACGTTCAGAGAACCGCGACGCCGATCGAGTGTGCCATCATCGACCACCGTGATCTCGGCCGCAGCCACCTTCTGGCCGATCCGATTGGAGAAGGCGGATGTGCCCTTGCGGTTGAAGTCGCCCTCGAGCCCATGACCGATGGCCTCATGCAATAAAATGCCGGGCCACCCGGAGCCGAGCACCACGGGCATGGAACCTGCCGGCGCCGCAACCGCCTCCAAATTGACCAGCGCCTGACGCACCGCCTCACGGCCGTGCTCGAACGGCTGATCGCCGCGCAGCAACTCATCCAATCCAAAGCGGCCGCCGCCGCCGCTGTAGCCCTGCTCGCGGCGGCCATTCTGTTCGACGATGACCGACACATTCAGGCGCACGAGCGGGCGCACGTCCGCCGTCAGAGTGCCATCGCTCGAGGCAATCAATACGACTTCGTGCACCGCCGCCAAGGACGCCATCACCTGTTTGACCCGCGGATCGATGCGGCGCGTGTCGGCGTCCACCTTCATCAGCCAAGCAACCTTATCCTCATCGCGAATCGTGTCGATCGGATCGATGGGCATGTACAGCCGGTGCGTGAGCGGGCGCTGCCATGCTTTGACCGCGTTGCTGCCGCCGCTGCGAGCGATAGCGCGCGCCGCATCGGACGCTTCCACCAGTGCCGGCAACAGCACCTCATCGGTGTACGCAAAGCCGGTTTTCTCGCCGCTGATGGCGCGCACGCCCACACCCTGCTCGATACTGTGTGAGCCCTCTTTGACAATGCCATCCTCCAGCGACCACGACTCCTCACGCGATAGCTGGAAATACAGATCCGCGTAATCGACGCCCCGGCTCATTACGGTGCCGAGCACGGTCGACAATCGGCCCTCGTCGAGACCCGACGGCGTCAGGATCATCCGCTCCGCAACATCGAACATCGGCGCGGCGCTCATGCAGCCACCGTGGCGCGCGACCGGGTACCCAGTCGACGATTGTCGAGTGCAGGAAAGCGCGCGCGGGTCTCGGCCTGCTTCACAAGATCGATGTCTGCCGTAATCACTCCGCTGCCCGTAGGCTTGCGCGACAGCACTTGGCCCCAGTAATCGACGATCAATGTATCGCCATAGGTCTCGCGGCCGCTGGTATGGGTGCCGGTCTGAGCGGGAGCGACGACGTAACAAAGATTTTCGATGGCGCGCGCGCGCAGCAGTGTCTCCCAATGCGCGCGGCCCGTCGGAACCGTGAAGGCCGCCGGCACCGCCAGCCATTCGGCCCCCTGAGACACAAGCTCCCGGTAGAGTTCCGGAAAGCGCAGGTCGTAGCATACCGAGAGCCCCAGCCTGCCGACGGGCGTATCCGCGACGACCACCTTACGGCCGGGCGTCACGTGCGTCGACTCGAGATATTGTTCATCACGGCCGGGAATGGCAACGTCGAACAAATGGATCTTGTCGTAGCGCGCGACCCGCTTGCCGTCAGCATCGATGAGCAGCGATGCATTCGCTACCCGAGTCGCCGAATCGCCCTTGATGACCGTGGTGCCGCCGAGAATCCATAAGTTCAGCTGACGAGCCGTATCGCGCAAAAACTCCTGGATCGGGCCCGCGCCATCGGCTTCCGCGACCTGCAATTTGTCGGCATCCTTCAATCCGATGAACGAAAAATTCTCGGGCAGGCAGGCGATATCCGCGCCCAACTCCTTGGCCTCGCGCAGCAATTTGCCGGCGGCGGCGAGATTGTCCTCAACCACGTGACCCGAGGTCATCTGTATTGCGGCTACTTTTCCCATTTACTTCGGTGCCTCTGCAGTCGCCGCGGCGGCGTCTGCGCTCTTGATACGTTCGACGGTTGGATTATCCCAATTCCCGGTGATCCGATAATACCCCCGCGCCAGCCCCTTCAGCGGCTGTTTGAACACCTGGGTAAATATCAACACGGCCCCGCCGATCACTGGCCCGGCCGCAAACGCCGCCAGCGGCAGCGAACTGCTGACATTACCGGTTACTACGGCAGTTTGGTCGTAATCCTTGTTTTTCAAGCCTACGCGGCCAATGAGTCCGATCTCCGCCGCCGGCCCCTTGACCAGCACATCATCGGTAAAAGCGCTGCCCTCGCGAAGATCGAAATCGCCGCGAACGGTATCGAACGCAAGGCCTTTGTCGGTCAAATCGCTGAAATCCAGCGCCAATCGCCGCGGCAGCGCGGCCACACTGGCGAGGCCCACGACCCGCCCGGCGCCCGGTTTCAATCCGGTGATTTGACCCTTATCCAGCGCCACCTGCACACGGCCGGTGGCGGCACTCAGCGCTTCCGCCGTGGGAGCACCCAACCAACTCATATCGAAGTCCATCTTCCCGGTTTTGGCTTCGATCACCGCGTCGTAGCCCAGCTGTTTCAGGGTGGCGCCCACGTCCGTGCTCGCCAGCGTACCTTCAATACGGCCCAGGCCAGCATCTTTGCCGCGCCACTCGCCTTTGGCATTGACCGTAAAGTTGCCTCCGTTGACCCGCAACTCGTCGAGGCTGATCCCGTCATCCCGTTTGCCAAGAATCGCTTTCACGTCGCCGAACTGCCGCTCACCCCAGATCACATCGGCCGCATGAAATTTGATCGCGGGTATCCCATGGGGATTCGGCGCGCCGTAGGACGCGCCGTACGCCGTGCCGCCGGCCTGCGCGTCGCCGGGCCGCAGCGTATCGCCCGAGTCCGCAGCTCCAGGCCCATCGACGAACTTGAGTCGCTGAAATTCCAATTGCCACGGCTGCGCCGAGTCCGCGGCGCTCGGCAAAGAAATACTGCCGACCACATTGGGTCCGCCGACGCCGATGCGCCAACCCGCGTCGCTCGCCGACACATCCAACGACACATCCAGAAACGACAAACCGAGATAGTCGATCTGGCCCACGTCGAACTTGGCAGTGCGCAGAAAACTGCCGAGCGGCTTGGCACTCTTATCGGGCGTATAGAGTTTCAGCCACCCCGCGAGATCCAGCCGTTCGATCGTACCGCCGGTATTGACCACTTGCGTATCGCTGAAGGCCGCGGGCTCGGCCGCCGCGCCGAAGGTAACCGCCGCCCGTCCGAGCTCCAGCCCTTTGGCGCCGGAATCCAGCGTCACTTGGCCGCGCAGCACGGATCCCAACGCCACGCGCACCTGCGTTGCGCCGCTGGTCGGCCAGAGAATTTCGACGGACGACGGCAGCGGACGACCGGCAGGCTTTGCGAGGGGCTCGGGAAGCTTGAGTTCGAGTGCGGCAAGGCTGCCGTTGATGCGCAGCGAACGCTCGCGCGCCGGTTGCGGCGCCATTCGGAGCACACCGTGCCAATCGGTCGTACCGTTGATTGGAATACTCGCCGGCAGCGAGAGCGCCGCATGAATGGCATCGCCGCTCAACGTGCCGTTGAACACCAGCAGCGTACGCGTCACCGGCGCATTGCGCGGCGCCCGCGCCTGCATTTGAAAAGGTCCGCCCAATATTTTGCCGTGCACATCGGCATGCGACACCTGTGCTCCGTCGATATCCGCATCGCCGTGCAAATCGGTGGCCGCCAGTGTCCCGCCTCGGGTGTTGAGCGACACGCCGTGCAAATGCGCATGCACGAGTATCCGACGTTGGTCGAACTCTTTGAACGGCAGAAACAAGTCCACGTCGGACTGCATCGGTCCCTTGGCCTCGACGCCGGAAAACGCGTGCTCAGCCATCGCATCCAGCGGAGTGGCCCGCAAATAGTCGAGCGCGGCGGTTGCATCGCCACTCGCTGTCGCATGTATTTGCAGCTCGGCCGTTTTGAAATCGACGAAGCGGGCATCGCCCTTATCAAGGGTGAAATTGCCGACATTTCCCTTGAGCAGCTGGATGGTGACGCCTTCGTTGCGAAATTCAGCCGACAGTGCGAGATTCTCCGCCCGTGGCCAGCCCTCCCGGTAGTCGAGCGTCATGCCGTCGACATGAGCCCGGGCCAAGAACAGGCCCGTACCGTCGCGAAACGGAAAATGTCGCACCGGACCCCGAATGACCACGTCAGCATGCGACAAATGCCCCGCGACGAATGCACGATTCAGCCAGGTCAGTGCCGATGGCAGGATGTACGCTCGCGGTAAATACAGGTGCGCGTCCGCTGCGTTGCCGTCGTCCACCGAGGCCGCCACCGTCAACACCGGAGAATCGCCGTCCGCGGGTTGACGCCAGGCTACGCGGCCGTGCACCGCCGCATCTTGATTCTTGATGTCGATCGAGGGCGTCGCGATCAACAGTTCCTCCGGCGTGCGCTTCCAGTAAAGCGTCGTGTTGAACTCCTGCAAAGCGACCGCTTGAGGCAGCTCGAGAGGCCACGCAAACACGGCGCTCTTGGATTCGATTTCCACTCGGCCGCCGCTCTCGGTGCCGGCGATCGCGCCGTTCAAACCTCGCAGCCCCGGGGCACGTCCTCGCGGCGCGAACCCAACGCCGCGGAATCGCGCCTGCACATTGAACCGCCACGGATCGCTCGCCGTGTCGCGTATCAGGTCCATCCGAGTATTGATCCATTCACCGGTGGGCTCCACCGCCTGCAGACGTTCGCGCAGTTCTTTTTGCGGCAACAGCCCGGCCAGCGGCAGCAGGGTCTCAGCGCGCAGGTAACTCGCGCGAACCTTCAGCTCGACCAGTCCCGAGTCATCGCCGCGCCAGCTCACGTCGAACTCTGACTCCGGATCGCGCCGTCCGGCGGAGAGCGCGCGCACCCGCCGGCCGAGAAGCGCCCAGCGATCCCCGGAATGGCGGATGGTCAGCGCGCCGGCAATTTCATCGAACTTGACGCCCGGCTCATTGGTAAGCTGAATCATCACATTCGTGGCGTCGAAATCCAGGTCGGCGCGGGTCATGTCGGCGCCTCGTCCGAGAGCCGCCACTTCGAATCCCCCGCTGCCGGCACCCAGCCTGCTCAAATAGTCCGGTAGAAGTTCCCGCCATCCGCCGAACGACAAGTTGCGCGTACGCGCCAGCGCCGTCCAAGTCAGCGTATCCAAACGCCCAAGTCCGCGAGCCGTTGCATTGATGCTGATCTCTCCGCCCAACACTGCCGGCAAGCGGGCAGCCAGCGCCAGCGCGGCCACTCCATCGCCGCGCCGTAAATCCAGGTTGACGTCGCGCAGCTCCAACACCGGCAGCGTCGAGTTCCAATCCCGGACGGTAATCAGGCCACGGCGGATCGCCAGCGTTCCGGCCGGCAAGTCATCGAGTCTCACCATCTGAAGGGAAGAGTCTCCTCGTCCCAGTTTGATCTCGGAGGCCAATGCATATTGGCTCGGCCCCGTGCGGGTGATGGAGATGTTCGGCGAATCAAGCTCGATGCGTCCGGCGAACAATTGGCCGCCGCGGATCAGCTGCCATATGTCCGCCCCGACGCGGCCGCCCGCCGCGCGCGCCAGGACTCGCTGGTCGTCCTTCGACCGCAATTCGAACCGTTCGAAATACAACTCAGGTCCATACCAGCGAATTGCCGGCGATACGTGCGCGAACGCGATGTGATAGCCGATTCGGTCATGGACCCAATCCTTGATCTCGGTTTGGTAGTGCGGCACGCGGTCGAGCGCCAGCTTGACGGCCAGCATCAGCACGACCATGAGACCCAATGTTCCTGCGCAGCAATAGAGCAGGATCTTGCCGAGTTTGCGCAGCGTCATCTACATCAGAACGACGTCGTACTGGTCGACGGTATAAAGAGCTTCGGTTTGCAAGCGAATGGGCTTGCCGGTTACCAATTCCAGTTCCCCAAGCGCGGAAGACTCCTCATCGAGCAAGCGCTCGATCACGTCCTGGTGGGCCAACACCATCAATTGTTGACACTCGAATTGGCGTGATTGACGCACAATCTCGCGAAATACCTCGTAGCAAACGGTCTCCGCCGTCTTGACGAAGCCCCGACCTTCACAGGTGGGACAAGCTTGACAGAGCAGATGTTCCAGACTTTCACGGGTTCGCTTGCGCGTCATCTCGACGAGCCCAAGAGGCGACACCGACGAGATGTTGGTCTTCACGTGGTCATCGCTCAGCGCCTTTTCCAAGGCCTGAATCACCTGGCGACGGTGTTCCGGCTCCTCCATGTCGATGAAATCGATGATGATGATGCCGCCGAGATTGCGCAATCGCAGTTGCCTCGCGATGGTCACGGCCGCTTCAAGGTTGGTGCGAAAAATGGTTTCTTCAAGATTCCGGTGGCCGACGAACGCACCCGTGTTGACGTCCACGGTGGTCATGGCCTCCGTCTGGTCAATGATCACGTACCCGCCCGACTTGAGCGAGACCTTGCGATCCAAGGCCTTCTGAATTTCCTCCTCGACATGGTGCAGTTCGAACAGCGGACGCGCCTCGCCGTATGGTTCCAACCGCGACATCGCCTCGGGCATGAAGGTGGCGGCGAATTCCAGCATCTCCCGATGCGCATTGGCCTGGTCGATCAATACCCGATCGACGTCGGGCCGCAGCAGATCGCGCAGTACCCGCAGGTGCAGCGGCAAGTCGGCGTGCACCAGATTACCGGGATCCGTCCGCAGGCCCTTGTGCCGCACGAACTGCCAGAGCTTGCGCAGGTACTGCATATCGGCGAGCAGCGCTCCGGGCGGCGCGTCTTCCGCTGCCGTACGCACGATATACCCGGCATTTTCGGATGCATCCACACCGGCCTGAACCGCACTGCGCAGCCGCTCGCGCTCCGCTTCATCCTCGATGCGCGCCGATACGCCCACCCCCCGACTCTGCGGCATGTAGACGAGATAGCGCGACGGCAAAGTGATGTAGGTCGTGAGCCGGGCGCCTTTGGTGCCCAGGGGGTCCTTGACGACTTGCACGAGGATTTCGTCGCCCTCGGACACCAAGGCGCGGATGTTCTCCGTGCGCGGCGGTTCGATACCGGTGTCCGCATGCCGCGGATCGAAAATGTCCGAGGCATGCAGGAACGCCGTGCGTTCCAGGCCGATCTCGATGAACGCGGCCTGCATGCCCGGCAAAACGCGCGATACCCGACCTTTGTAGATGTTGCTGATGAGGCCGCGGCGGCTGGCCCGCTCGAGGAACACTTCCTGTAGGACGCCGTTTTCAACGACCGCAGCCCGTGCTTCGTGCAAGCTCGCGTTGATGAGAATCTCAGTGGACATCGTGCCTGCCAATCGAGCCTAGGAACGCCATCGCGGCACCCCCTCCATCTCCAGGAGTGCCGCCGTTTCAAACAGCGGCAATCCCATCACCCCCGAATAGCTGCCCCGCAGATCCGCAACGAAGACGGCCGCGCGCCCCTGGATGGCGTAGCCACCGGCCTTGTCATGAGGTTCTCCCGTGTCCCAATAGGCATGTGCCTCGGCGGTGGTGATCGCTCGAAAGGTCACCTGGCTGCGGCTCAAACTCGATTGCACGCCTCGTGCGGTCGCCAAGGCGATGGCGGTCAGCACCTCATGCGTGCGGCCGGACAGCGCACGCAACATCCGGACTCCATCCTCCGTGTCGGTGGGCTTCGACAGAATTTTTCCGTCGAGCACGACCGCCGTGTCTGCAGCCAACACCGGCGCCGCCTGCCGGGCAGGCCGGACCGTCAAACCGGCGGCGGCCTTTAAGACGCTGACGCGCGCCACATACGCCTCAGGCGCCTCCCCGGGCACGATGGCCTCGTCCGCGGTCACGGTAAGCAGTTGAAAAGGAACGCCTATTTGCGTGAGGAGTTCGCGCCGACGGGGCGAGCCCGAGGCCAGGTAGACAAAATCTGCGCACATATCGCCAGGATACCGAACTTAAGCGCGGTGATACGGATGTCCGGCGAGCATACTCATGGCTCGATAGATCTGCTCGGCGAGAATTACGCGCACCAACCCATGCGGCAAGGTGAGAGGCGACAGAGACCAGGCATGGTTGGCTCTTGTCCGACAGGACTCCGACAGGCCGTCTGGGCCGCCGATCAGCAAAACCAGCGGCCGCGCCTCGCGCAACCGCTCCGCCAGCCAAGAGCTGACCTGCTCCGTGGTCATCGACTTCGCCTTCACTTCGAGCGCCACCACAAAATCGTCTCGCCCGAGCCCTGCGAGCATGTTTTCGCCTTCGCGAGTAATGGCACGTTGCGGGTTTTCACCTGCACGGCGGCTGGCTATCGGGATCTCCACCAAGTCGAGGACCAACGGCGACCGCAATCGCTTCTGATAGTCGCGAAAGCCTACATTGACCCAGTCGGGCATCCGCGTGCCGGCGGCAATCAATCGGCATTTCATATCCCGTGACGCAGCGCTTGAGGCGCAAGGCGTCAGGCGCGAGCCGCCCGCTTAGGCTGGGTCATATCCCAGAGCTTCTCGAGACCGTAGAACTCCCGCACGCGCGGCAACATGACATGGACGATCATCTCGTTTAGGTCGATGAGTACCCAGTCGCTGTCCTGTTGACCCTCAACGCCGTGGGGACGGAACCCGGCGGCTTTGGTCTTCTCGACCAACTTCTGCGCCACCGAACGTACGTGTCGGTCCGATGTGCCGCTGGCGATCACCATGGTGTCGGCGACGTCGGTAAGACCGCGTACATCCAACACCTTGATCTCCAACGCTTTCATGTCGTCCAACGCATTGATGACCACCGCCTTGAGCGAGGCCGCCCGCGCAGCGGCTGCCTTTGCCTTGTCGGCAGCCGCGGCCGGCCCAGCGGCGCCCTGCGCCACGGTGCGCGTGCCATCGCCCTTCGGCTTGCCGGCAATTTTGCCCTTGGTCTTGCCTCTTGTCTTTGCGGCGCCGGGTGCGCCGTCCCCCGCTTTTTTTGATTTTGTCTTCGATTGTTTCTTAGGCTGCACTAAGTTGTCCGTGTTTTTGAGTAACAGTTGGCATCCAGGATCAGTTTACGCACTGAATCCGGCATGAGGAAGCGCGGATCGCGTCCCATCGCAATGAGTTGACGGACTTCCGTCGAGGAAATCTCCAGCTGCGTAACGGCATGGATGTAAATGCAGCCGGCGCGCTGCTCGTGCAGATCTCCGATGCGACCGGTTCCGCGGTCAACCAGCAATTCGCCCAACGGCCCCATTCCGGGAGCGCGCCACCCGGGTCGATGCGCAACCACCAAATGGGCCAATTGCAGCAGCTCCCGCCACTGGTGCCACTTCGGCAAGCTCAAAAAAGCGTCCATGCCGACGATGAGACATAGGCTGCGATCCGGATATTCATGACGCAGCTCGCCGAGAGTCTCTACCGAATAGGAAGGCCCTTCCTTACGCACCTCGCGGTCATCGACCACAAAGCCCGGCTGACCAGCGGTGGCGAGTTCGACCATTTTCAGTCGCAGCTGCGCATCGGCGAATGGCCGGTCACGGTGCGGCGGATTACCTGCGGGTAGGAATCTGATTTCTTTCAGACGCAGCGCTTGCTGCAATTCGAACGCCGTACGCAGGTGCGCATAATGAATCGGATCGAAAGTTCCGCCGAAAATGCCCATGGGGTTCATATGGTTGCTACCCTGCCTGAATCCGCAGTCGCTTGCAAAGCGCCCGCCATAGCGGCCGCCAAGCCAATGACCGCCGTCCATGCGTCGCCACCGGCCAACCCTTTGATGACGCGGTCGGTATGGTGGGCCTGCCGCAATAACCGGGCGAGCGGCATCTTCCCGATCCGCGCCAGGGCCCGAGCCGACGGCGTCGCTGCTTGATTCCACCCGCCGCCGCGGCCGTTGCTGCGCAGGCGACTACGTTCCCGCGCCTGCCATAATCCGCGCAGCTCCCGAGTCAACGCCCATAAGATGAGGGTCGGCTCGACGCCTTCACTTTTCAAGCCCAACAAAACGCGCAATGCGCGTTCCGCGTCTCCGGCCGCCGCTGCCATCCCAAGCTGAAACACGTCGTAACGCGCACTGTCGCCCACCGAGCGCAGAACCAATTCGGTGCCGATGCGTTCGCCGTTGGCAAGCAGGGCCAATTTCTCGAGCTCTTGTTTCGCCGCAAGGAGATTGCCCTCGACGCGGTCCACGATCAACTGCGCGGCCTGGGGTTCCATGTCGACGTTCAGTCCATTAGCACGTGCGCGCAGCCATCCGGGCAGAGCCGCCGTGTCGACCGGCCAAACCCGAACCCACATACCGTGTTGCTCGAACGCACGCACCCAAGGAGTCTCGCTCGTCTTACCATCGAGCTTGTCCGTAAGAACCAAACACAGCACGTCGGGCGGCGGGCGCGTCGCCATGTCGATCAGCAGCGCTGCGCCCTTGTCCGGCTTGCCGCTCGGCATGCGCAGTTCGAAAAGTCGACGGTCGGCGAACAACGACAGCGACTGCACGGCCTGCCGCACGGCATCCCAATCAAACCCGCGATCGATGAAGAATACCGTCCGATCCGCGTAGCCCGCTTCGCGGGCCGCTGCCCTAACGGCGTCGGCGGCCTCGCCCACGAGTAAGGGGTCATCGCCCGACACAAGATAAACGTTCGCGAGGCCGCGCCCGAGCGCTTGCGCGAGCTGATCGGAGTTCAGCCGCAAAGGAGACGCACCCGAGTCGCTTCGTATTCGTTCGCCATCCTGTCGATCAATGCCTGCACCGTCCCGACCTCATGGATGCCGCTGACGCTCTGGCCTGCGCTCCAGATATCCTTCCACGCCTTGAGCTCCGTATTGCCACTGCTGCCAAAATTCATCGCCGTCTTGTCTGCGTCCGGCAGCTTGTCCGGGTCCATTCCCGTTTTCACCACGCTGCCGCGCAAATAATTGCCGGGGATCCCGCTGAACAACGACGTATAGACGATGTCTTCGGCGCGACTGTCGATGAGCATCTGCTTGTAAGCGTCGCTGGCGTTGGCTTCCACGGTGGCGATGAAACGCGTTCCCAAGTAGGCGAGATCCGCGCCGAGAGCCTGCGCCGCCAACACATCGGCGCCAGTGCTCATGGCTCCCGACAAAATGATGGCGCCAGCGTAGATTTCTCGAATCTGCTTCACCAACGCGAAGGGACTTAAGCGTCCGGCGTGCCCCCCCGCCCCGGCGCACACGGCGATGATGCCGTCGACTCCCTGCGCTGCAGCCTTCTCGGCGTGACGCAGATTGATGACATCGTGAAACACGAGGCCGCCGTAACTGTGTACGGCACTCACGACTTCCGCAGGCGGCCGCAGGCTCGTGATCACGATCGGAACGCGATGTTTCACGCAACATCGAATGTCGTGCTCGAGTCGATCATTGCTCGCATGCACGATTTGATTCACGGCGAACGGCGCCACCTTGGCTAGCGGGTTCGCTTGGGCGTAAGCGGCCAGTTCTTCGGTGATCCGCGAGAGCCATTCGTCGAGTTGCGAGGCAGGCCGCGCATTCAGGGCGGGAAACGATCCGACGATACCCGCCTTGCACTGCGCCACGACCAAGGTCGGCGTCGATACGATGAACATCGGCGCACCAATGACCGGAAGCCGCAAGCGATCGTGCAATAGCGTGGGAATGGGCATAGATCATTATACTGCATGCCGTGGACGGCATATGCTGGCGCGAGAATGGCTGGAATCGCCGCGCCACCGACCGGCCTCAACTTGCCCGAGGATAGACATGAGATTTGAAACGCTAGTATTCGAGCGACGAGACCACGTCGCCCACGTCACGCTCAATCGGCCCGCCAAACTCAACGCACTGAATTTGCGTCTCATCGAGGATTTGCGCGCCGCCGCCGCCGCCATCGCTGCCGATCCCGCCATTCGCGCCGTTCTGCTGACCGGGGCGGGCCGTGGCTTCTGTTCCGGCGCCGATCTCACGCGCGATGACTTATTCCAGGATCCCAAACGGAGTGCCGGCGAGAACATCGGCGACGGCCTGCGGAACCATTTCAACCCGATGGTGAGCGCCTGGTATGACTTGGGGGTGCCGCTGGTGGTCGCGGTCAACGGCGTAGCCGCCGGCGCCGGCATGAGTCTCGCGCTCATCGGCGACATCGTGCTCGCCTCTCACTCCGCGACCTTTGTGCAGTTGTTTGCTCCCAAACTCGGCCTCATGCCCGATCTCGGCAGCACGTTTTTCCTGCCGCGGATGGTGGGCACGGCACGCGCTAAGGGCCTGACCATGTTGGGGGACGCGTTATCCGCGGTGGACGCCGCGAGTTGGGGCCTCATTTGGGCCTGTGTGGAAGACGACGCGTTGATGGAACAGGCGGAGGCGATCGCGCGCCGTTTCGCGGCCGGCCCGACACAAGCTTACCAACGGATCAAAGCGGCTTTCAATCAGGAGCCCACGCGCACCTTGCAGGAACAATTGGCATTGGAGGCCATCGCGCAAGCACAACTCGGCGACACCAAGGACTTCGCCGAAGGGATACTCGCATTTCGCGGCAAGCGCGCGCCGATCTTCAGCGGAACTTGAGGCCCGCAGCGTCAATCACGCTTGCCGATTTTCGACACCGGAATTCTGACTTCAGGCCCGGATGATGGCGTGGTTGGCGGCTGCTCCGACCCGCAGTTGCCGCAGCCACCGCACGTGCCCTTGGCCTTGATCGACGCGGCCGTGTCCAGGCGTTGCGCGAGTTCGTGCAAACCCGGAAATCCGGGCAATCGCCGCAATACGGCCGATGCCCCTCCCAACAAGCGGCCGCGTAGCGATCTCGGTCCCAGGGAGAAAACCGCGTAGACGACGCTCGCCAGCAGCACCAGGCCAACCAATAAATCATCGAGAAAGAACCGCATGCAGCCGCTCCCCGTCTCAACTCGTCAAAGCCGACGCAACGCGAAACGTGACCCATGAACCCGCGTAGGCCAATCCGAAAAGGTACACCGCCATGATGATCGGATAACGCCACGAGTTCGTCTCGCGCTTCACCGTTGCCAGGGTCGATAGGCATTGCGGCGCGAACACGTACCAAGCGAGCAGCGACAGCGCGGTTGGTAGGCTCCACGATTGCGCAATCAACGGTGTCAACGCGCCGCTCATGTCGGAACCGGTGGCCGACAGCGCATAGACGGTGCCAAGCGCACCTACAGCCACTTCGCGCGCTGCAAGTCCTGGCACGAGCGCGATCGAAATCTGCCAATTGAAGCCGATCGGCGCAAAGATGACGGCGAGCCAAGAACCGATGTGTCCTGCGATGCTGTATTGAATCGGGGGGCCCGTGGCGCCGGGAGGCGGCGCCGGGAACGAACTCAGCGCCCAGAGGATGACCATCAACGCCAGAATGATGGTGCCGACGCGGCTCAAAAATATCTCGATGCGTTGCCACAGGCCAATGCCCAAATTGCGCAAGTTCGGCCAGTGATAAGCCGGCAGTTCCAACATCAGCGAATGGAAGCGCGTGCCGGAGCCGCTGCGCTTGAGCACATACGCAACGCCCATGGCGCTCGCGATCCCCGCAATGTAGAGCACGAAAAGCACCAAGCCTTGCAACTCCAAGCCGCCCCACACCGTGCGCTGCGGTATAAACGCACCGATGATGAGCGCGTACACCGGCAATCGTGCGGAGCAGGTCATCAACGGCGCAATCATAATGGTGCTGAGCCGGTCGCGCGGATTTTGGATGGTGCGCGTCGCCATGATGCCGGGAATGGCGCAAGCGAAGCTCGACAACAAGGGGATGAATGCTCGGCCGGACAGCCCCACGCTACCCATCAGGCGATCCAGCAGAAAGGCAGCGCGCGGTAGATATCCCGAGTCCTCGAGCATCAAGATGAAGAAAAACAAAATGATGATTTGCGGCAGGAATACCAACACGCTGCCAACTCCCGCCAGCACGCCATTGATGAATAAGTCCTTGAGCAAACTCGCCGGCAGCGAATGGCCCACCCACTCGCCGACTACGCCCACGCCGGATTTGATGGCGTCCATCGGAACTTGCGCCCAGGCGAACACCGCTTGAAATACCAGGAATAGAATCAGCGCCAGAATCAGCGGGCCCGCAACGGGATGCAGCACGACGGCGTCGATCCGGTCGCTCCGGGTGACGCCGTCCAACCGATCGCCGCCCACCACGCCGAGAATGCGCCGCACCTCATTCTGATCGTGGGAAATGTCCGCCGCCGTCGGTGTCCGCCACTCGACCGCCTGACGCGGCTGGGTCGGCGGCGCGACGGCATCGAGCACCTTGATGAGCGCGCCGGCTCCGGACGCTTTGACGCCCACCGTTTCGACCACGGGCACACCCAACTCTACGCTAAGCTTGTCGGCATTGATGACAATGCCTTTACGGCGTGCGATATCCGTCATGTTGAGCGCAATGACCATGGGCAGCCCCAGCCGCTTCAGGCTCAAAACCAGTCGCAGGTTCTGCCGCAGGTTGGTCGCGTCGGTGACGCAGACGACGAAGTCCGGCAAGATCTCGCCCGCACGCCGCCCGAGCAGCACATCGGCCGTCACTTGTTCATCGGGTGTCAGCGGATCGAGGCTGTAGGCACCGGGTAAATCGAGGATGCGGACCCGCTTGCCCGACGGCGTCAGCAATGAGCCCTCCTTTCGCTCGACGGTTACGCCCGCATAATTAGCCACTTTCTGCCGGCTACCCGTAAGAACGTTGAATAAGGCGGTCTTGCCGCAGTTGGGATTGCCAACCAATGCGACCAGGGGGCTCGGGGCACCAGGCGCGGCGTCCATGGGCTTCAGCGAAGCTGCGGCTGCTCCGGACATACGCGGATGCAGGCGGCCTCGAAAAGCCGAAGGGCAAAAGTGCCCGTTCCGATCCGTACCGCGATGGGTTCTCGTCCTAGGAAGCCGCGCGCAACGATTCGCAGTTTTTCTCCCGGCAGGAAGCCAAGTTCCGCCAATCGCCGGCCCAACTCGACCGATGCGCTGGAGCCCACCGGCGATACCGAAACTACCCGAGCCTCGGCGCCGGTGGCAAGGTCCGCAAGCTTCATGCCGCTCGCTGCCACGCCACCCGGCAACGAGTCGACTTCCACGGGCAACTCGGGCGATCCAAGCGAGCCGTTAACGTGTGTCATATCCATAAATGCAATTCTATATGAGAATCGTTCCCATTACTATTAACGCCCCCCGCCCCCCTGATGGCCACTTTGCGAAGAATGACCAAACCGTGGTGCGCTGCACACAGGCCCGGAAATCGGGCCGCCGGCGCCGATCCTGCTAATCTTGGAAACCCCAACTACCGAGGCGTATGACATGCCTACGCTTTTCGAAAAGATCATTGCGGGCCAGCTGCCGGCAACCATCGTCTACCGGGATGACCGCGTGGTCGCCTTTACGGACATTCGACCCGTCGCGCCGACACATATATTAATCGTACCGATCAAGGTCATTCCAACTACCGATGATGTCGCAGATGAAGATGAGTCCCTGATTGGACACATGGTCATCGTCGCACGGGATATCGCCCGTCAGCAAAACATTGCCAAGAGCGGCTATCGGTTGATCATCAACTGCAACCCCGATAGTGGTCAGGAGGTCTACCACCTGCACCTGCACCTGATCGGCGGGCGGCCGTTGGGACCCTTGGTGCAGCGCCCATAGATTGTCAGGAAACAAAGGAAAGTCGATGAAGAAAAAAAAAGGCGCATTGGCCAGGCCGCGCATCGCCGTACGGCGGCCGGCCCAACCCACGCTCAAGCGGACGGCGCCGAAAAGAAAATCCGCCGCGCGTACCGCGACGAGGTCCGTGAGTGTGCCAAAATCCGCTGCTCGGTCGTCCGTCTCCACTCGCAGCACCGCACCGAGCGCGGCAACCACCATGCAACGTCGCGACCTGTATCCCGCAATCGAGCCATACGCCCGCGGCTACCTGAGGGTTTCGGAACTCCACGAAATCTACTACGAAGAGTCCGGCAATCCGGCCGGCAAACCGGCGCTCTTCCTGCACGGCGGGCCGGGTGCAGGCTCCGATCGGCGCGCGCGCCAATTCTTCGACCCGCACCACTACCGCATCGTCGTGTTCGATCAGCGTGGTTGCGGCCGTAGTCGTCCGAGCGCCAGCCTGGTCGAGAACACGACCTGGCATCTGGTCGCCGACATCGAACGTCTGCGCAAGCACCTCAGCATCGAACGTTGGCTCGTGTTCGGCGGATCCTGGGGCAGCACCCTTGGCTTGGCCTATTCGGAAGCGTATCCGGAGCGCGTCAGTGAGATCGTCTTGCGCGGCATTTTCCTGCTGCGTTACTTGGAGATTCGCTGGCTGTATCAGCATGGCGCCTCCGAAATCTTCCCCGACTATTGGGAAAATTATCGCGATGCGATTCCCTTGGATGAGCGCGATGATTTCTTGAACGCTTACTACAAGCGGCTGACCGGGACCGATCAGCGAGCAGCGCTGGCCGCGGCGCGCGCCTGGTCCGTATGGGAAGCCTCGACGAGCTTTCTGTACAGCAATCAGGACAACATCAGGAAGTGGGGCGAGGACCAGTTCGCACTCGCAGTGGCCCGCATCGAATGCCATTATTTCGTGAATCGCGGCTTTTTGCGCAGCGAGACCCAATTGCTCGACGATGTAGAACGGATTCGACGGATTCCAGCCACCATCGTGCAGGGACGCTACGATATCGTGTGTCCCGCGACCAGCGCTTGGGATCTGCATCGGGTATGGCCCGAAGCGGAATTCCGCATGGTGCCCGACGCGGGACATTCGGCTTTCGAACTCGGCAACATTCACGAACTGGTTTGCGCCACGGACCGATATAGAAGCCGCTGATGCGCATCAGCCCCATGAACCAAATCGCGCTCGCCGCGGCGGCGTTGCTTTGGGTTTCGTGCACGGCGGTGGCGGGTACCAAGCTGCTGCGTTTTCCCGACGTGTGGCATGACCGGATCGTCTTCAGCTATGCGGGTGACCTATGGACCGTGGGCACGCAAGGTGGAACAGCGGTCCGGCTCACCTCGAGCCCCGGGCTCGAGCTATTCGCCAAGTTCTCGCCGGACGGGCAACGCATCGCGTTCACCGGTCAGTATGGCGGCGACGAACAGGTGTATGTCATGCCCTCAGGCGGCGGTGTGCCTAGACAACTCACCTTCTATCCCGCCCCCGGGCCGCTGGCCGATCGCTGGGGGTACGACAATCAAGTGTATGGCTGGACTCCCGCGGGCGACGCCGTGCTGATCCGATCGGCACGCGACGGCTACATGCTCACCGACTCGAGATTGTACACGGTACCGTTCGGTGGCGGAGCCGCCACTCCCCTGCCGATGCCGGTGTCGGGCGCGGGGCATTTTTCCCCGGACGGTAAACGCATTGTCTATTCACCGCTATGGCGCGATTTTCGGAGCGAAAAGCGCTATCAAGGCGGTTGGGCCAACGATCTCTACATCTTTGATCTGACACAGCCGGCCGTGGTCCAGGTCACCAAGGATCCGCGCACGGATCGCGATCCCATGTGGATCGGCAACGCCATTTATTTCAACTCCGATCGCAGCGGCGTGTTCAACCTGTATCGCTACGACGTCGAGTCGGGCGAGACCCGGCAGATCACCCATTACACGGACTGGGACGTGCGGTGGCCGAGCGCCGATTCCGGCCAGATAGTTTACGAGTTGGACGGCGAATTGCATCTCTACGACACACGCAGCGGCGCAGATCGGGCGCTGTCGATCTCGGTGCCCACCGACGCCGCCGCGTCCCGTGCGCAGGCCGTGAACGCAGCCGACAATATCGAAAGTCACGCCGTCAGCCCCGGCGGCGAACGCGTCGCGATCGTGGCGCGCGGTGACGTGTTCTCGGTACCGGTGGAACACGGCGTCACTCGCAACTTGACTCATTCATCGAATGCCCACGATCGCGAAGTGGCGTGGTCCAGCGATGGCAAGCGCCTGGCATACGTTTCGGATCGCAGCGGCGAAGAGGAACTGTACGTTCAGGCGCAGGACGGCGGCACCCCGGCTCAACCGTTGACCTCGGACTCGAGGGTCCGCTACTCGTCACCGCGCTGGTCCGGCGACGACAAGCGCATTGCGCTCGCCGATCAGACGGGCCGACTCTATGTGATCGATATCGCGAGCAAGCGCCGGATCGTCGTGGCAAAAGACCCCGCCGAGCTGGCGCTCGATTACCAATGGTCGCCGGACGGGCAATTCCTCGGTTACTCGTTGAATGCCGCCAATGGTTTTTCCAGCGTCTACATCTGGTCCGTGGGGGACGGCAAGTCCCGGCGCGTGACGCCGGACTATTTCAATGCGCAGTCCCCTGCCTGGGCGCCCGACGGCAGCCTGCTGTATTTCTTGAGCGCGCGCGAATATCAGCCGTTGATTAGCACGATCGAATTCGACTTCGCGACGGACCGGCAAATGGGGATTTTCGCGATCGCCCTGCACCGGGGCGTCAAGAACCCCTACGGAGTTCGCGACGACGAACCGGGCGATGAGAAAAAGGACGCCGACAAGGAAAAAGACAAGGAGAAATCCAAGGTCTCTGTCAGGATCGATTTCGACGGCATCGCCCTGCGCACCATCCGCGTTCCCGTGGAAGCCGACGATCTCAGCGAGCTGCACGTCACCGACGAAAATTTGATTTACCAACGCAACGGGCCATTCTTTTACGGACGAGAATCGGCCATCAAGCCCACGGTGATGGCCTATTCCATCAAGGACCGGGAGGCGAAGAGCGTCATAGAGGACGTTACGGAATGGTCCATGACCGCCGACGGCAAACACGTGCTCGCGCAGCTATCCTCGAAAGACATCAAATATGTCGAGGTCGGCAAGAGCGATGAAGCCAAGACCGTTTCCTTGGCGGGACTCGTGACCACACGCGTTCCCACCGAGGAGTGGCACGAGATCTTCGCGGAAGTGTGGCGCCGGTACCGCGATTACTTCTACGTCGCGAACATGCATGGCTACGATTGGCAAGAATTGCGCAGGAAATACGCGCCGTTGGTCGACGATGTGGGGCATCGCGCGGATCTGAATTACGTGATCGCCGAAATGATTTCCGAACTCGTCGTACAACACGCGTACATCGAGGGCGGTGATCTAGGGCTGCCGAAGCGGCCATTCATTGCGTTGCCCGGGGCCCGATTCGAACTCGATGCTGCGTCCGGACGCTACCGGATCGCAAGAATCTTCACCGGGCAAAACGAGGAAGATCGCTATCGTTCACCGCTTACCGAAGTGGGCGTGGATGTGCATGTCGGCGATTACGTCATGGCGATCAACGGTCGCGAGCTCAAGGCCGGCACCGATCCGTATGAATTGTTGCAAGCGCCCGCCAATCAGCCCGTGGAATGGCGCGTATCGGCCACCGCGGACGGCAAAGCCGCGCGCACCATCCGCTACCGGCCTCTGGCCAGCGAGACCGCTCTCCTCTACTTGGAATGGGCTGCGAAAAATCGCGCCCGCGTCGAGCGCTTAAGTCACGGGCGGCTGGCCTATATCCATATCCCCGATATGGGCGAAGCCGGACTCCGCGAATTCATCAAATGGTGGTACCCGCAGGTACGCAAGGAAGGGCTCCTCGTCGACGTGCGGAACAACGGCGGCGGCAACATTTCCCAAATGCTGATCGAACGCTTAGGCCTAACGCTGCACGGTACCAACTTTGCGCGCAACCACGACGCCGCCGAAACGTACCCGCGCGTCGTGCAAGTCGGGCCGAAAGCCGCGCTCATCAACGAGGAAACTGCGTCCGACGGCGATATCTTCGCGAATGCTTTCCGGCAATGGAAGATCGGCCCGCTCATCGGCAAGCGCACCTGGGGCGGCGTGGTGGGGATCACCGATCACGGACCGCTGCTCGACGGGGGAACCGTTTTTGTGCCAGAGTTCGGGACGGCGGATGCGGGCGGACAATGGATCATCGAAGGTCATGGCGTCGATCCGGACATCGTGGTTGACCAGGACCCGATCGAGGTCCTGGAAGGCCGCGACCCGCAATTGCAACGCGGCGTCGAGGAGTTGATGAAGCTTCTGCCGGCGACGCCTACCGGGCTTCCGGAGCGGCCGGCGCCCCCGATCAAAACTGAGACGCCATAGGAGCCTGTGTGAGTAATCTGCGTGGCCGCGAGCGCGGCAGATTTTCCCTCAATCGAGACGGAGCCGAGGTAGTTGGGTCAAGACCCAATGAGGAGGCGACAACGACGAGTGAGGGAAAATCTTCCCGCTCCCGAAGGGTTGGCATTGGGAGGGGCGTCTGCGGCGTTGCGTGGCTTGCCCATAGTGCCCACTATGGGCCGCGCCACGCGCCTTGCATCCTCTCCCTCCCAATGCCAACGCGGTTCACGCAGATTACTCACACAGGCTCCTAGATGTCCGAGCTTTCGACCTTGGCCCTTGCCGATGCCGCAGATGCGCGCGAAATTGCGGAGATGTCACGCGACCTGATCGAACAAGGGCTGACTTGGTCCTGGACGCCCGCCCGCGTTCAGCATTTCATTACAGGGACCGAGTCCTCCGTGGTCGTCGCACGGCGCGAGCGGCGCGGCGACGCGCGGCCGATGGCCGCCCCGCGGACGGCCGCCCCGCACATCGCGGCCTTCGCCATCATGCATTTCGGCGACGAAGTGGCGCACTTGAATCTGCTGGCCGTTGCGCCGGAGCACCGCCGGCAGGGGCTGGGGCGCCAACTCATGGATTGGCTGACCACCACCGCGATCGAGGCCGGCGTGTTCCGCATCAATCTCGAATTGCGTACTCAGAACGGTCCTGCCCGTGCGTTCTATGAAAAATTGGGGTTCGATGAACTCGGTGTGGTGCAGGGGTACTACCAGGGCCGCGAAGCGGCGCTGCGCATGTCGCGCCGCCTCGGAGCGACTCAGAGATGAGCACCGATGACACGTATCGGCACACTGCGTAAATTCGGCTCGACGGTGCGCGAGGTCGCGGTCGTCGGTCAAGGATCGTGGCGTTTGGAAGAGGCTCCGCCCGCGACGGCGATCGCGTCCCTGCGCCGCGGCCTCGATCTCGGTATGACTCATATCGATACCGCGGAATTGTACGGATCCGGCGCTGCCGAAAAACTGGTCGGAGCCGCGATCACGGGAAGCCGCGATGAGGTTTTCCTGGTTTCGAAGGTGCTGCCGAGCAACGCCTCCAAACGCGGCACCATTGCGGCATGCGAAAAATCCCTCGCGCGACTCAAGACCGATCGCTTGGATTGTTACCTATTGCATTGGCGCGGCAGCCATCCGCTGTCGGAAACCATCGCCGCCTTCGAGACGCTCGTCGACGACGGCAAAATTCTATCCTGGGGAGTCAGCAACTTCGACGTTGACGACCTGGACGAAGTGGCATCGATAGCCGGCGCAGGACACCCCGCTTGCAACCAAGTCTTGTATCACTTGAAGGAACGGGCGATAGAGCACGCCGTCCTGCCGTGGTGCGAAAAACACGGTGCCGCAGTGGTCGCATATACGCCGTTCGGCGAAACGCCGAAAGTTTTTGAAGCGCACAACAGCCAAGGCGAAGTGCTGCACTCGATCGCGGCGGCGCACGGAGGCACGGCGCGTCAGGTGGCACTGGCATTCTTGCTGCGGCATCGAAACACGTTCGTCATTCCGAAAGCCGCGGGCATCGATCACGTGGCAGAGAATGCCGCCGCGGGCTCGCTGCATTTGAGCGAAGCAGACGTGGCGCGCATCGATGCCGCTTTCCCACGCGGCAAGCCGCGCCGCGGGCTGCCGATGATCTGAAGCGGCCGGCGCATCGCGCGAAAAGCAATGGCTGTAGTGCGCCGGCGGATTCAGATCAAGATGTGCGGCCCGGCCGCCGCAACGTTCGACGTACCCGTCAGCGCCAAGGTCACCTGGAGTTCGTCGCGCAGTATCCGGAGCGCGCGGGTCACTCCAGCCTCGCCTCCGGCAGCCAACGCGAATAGAAATGTCTTGCCGATCAATCCGGCACGGGCGCCGAGCGCCAATGCCTTGGCGATATCCTGCCCGGAGCGAATGCCGCCGTCGAACAGTACTTCACAACCGCCGTTGATCGCATCGACGATTTTGGGCAGCATCGAGATCGTCGACGGAGCACCGTCGAGCTGACGGCCGCCGTGATTCGATACCACGATGGCATCGGCGCCTGCAGCCAACCCTAAGCGCGCATCGTCGGGATCGAGTATGCCCTTCAATATTAATTTTCCCGGCCAGCGACTTCTCACCCACTCCACGTCGCGCCAATTGGCCGTCGCATCGAACTGAGTCGCGGTCCACTCGGCCAAGGTACGAATTTTGCTGGAGCCACCGATTCGTCCGGCCAGATTGCCAAAGGTGCGCCGCTTACCGAACAATACGCCCATGGCCCACGCAGGCTTCATTGCCACATCGAGCGCATTGCGCAAAGTGATGCGCGGCGGAATGGTCAGGCCGTTGCGCGGATCGCGGCGGCGCTCACCGAGCACTTGTAAATCCAGAGTGAGCACGAGAGCTGAGCACTGCGCGGCGATCGCCCGATCGATGAGATCTTGATTGAACCCGCGATCGCGCATGAGATATTGCTGGAACCAGAACGGCTGATGCGTTGCCGCGCGCACATCTTCTATCGAGCAGATAGACATCGTGCTCAGACAAAAAGGAATGCCGAACGCCGCAGCCGCGCGTGCGCCTAAGATCTCACCGTCGGCGCGGAAGAATCCCGCCAGGCCGGTGGGCGCGATGGCCAACGGCATCGCGGCCGGCACCCCAACCAGGGTAGTCCGCAGAGATATGTCCGACACATCGACCATGACGCGTTGCCGGAACGACAGGGCGTCGAGATCCGCCGTGTTACGCCGCAACGTCCGTTCCTCGTAGGAGCCGCCGTCCGCGTAATCGAAGATCGCCCGAGGTAAGCGCCGCCGGGCGATGTCTCGAAGGTCGCCGGTGCTTTGAATCAATGCCATGGGCAATAGAATACCCCGGCGGCTCCGCCGAGGGCTAGAACGTGAAGGCTACCCCGGCGGTCGCCATGTTCATGCTGAAGGTACCCACCGTTCTGCTGTCGCCTGCGTGGTCGAAGCGCAGGTAGTCGAGCCGGAGCGACCAATGCCCCGCGAAGGTATACGCGCCGCCGATGCCCACGAGCAGGCTCGACTTGCTGGCGGACTGGGGCGATGACGAGTATGTCGAGTTAAGTTCGAGCCCGGTCGTCAAAGTCGTCTTCCCGAAATAGTCGCCGACCCGCATGCCGAGCTCCAACGATTCCGTGAGCGGCACCCTGGCCACCAACGAGACTGCCGGCCCTCGCGAGGTGACGGTTGCAGTCGTGACAATCGGCTCACCGCCGATTGCGGTTTGCAGCGTCCCGGAGGTGCGATGCGTCAGCTCGGGCAGATGGAAAAACGCGGCATCGAACCCAACGTAGACCCAAGGCATGTAACCTGCGTCGACCCACCACGTATCGCCGCTTCTACGCACGGACGTCGTCGTGATGTCCAAGCTGTCGCCGGCGCTCATCGCCGCTTGCTGGTACTGGTCGTCGACGAAACTGGTCTGGTACTCGTTGCGCGCCGCTCCATAGTTCCCACCGACGTAGAGCCCGGTAAGCGTGTCCGCCGCTGCGGTTTGCGCAAGCCCTACGGTCCCAACCGCACACCACATCATTCCGATCATCGTCCGCTGCATAAGGTTCTCTCGGCAATTTGTCGACCGCGACTATACCCGCTTGGCCGGTGCCCGGTGCGGGGCACACGCCGACGCGCGACTGCAACGAAAGTGTCACGCCGGTCGCATACCGTGGTGAGTCAACGGTTTTCGTCACAGGCAGAAGAAGTAATGCAAATGACCTTGCTGGCGCGGCTCGCAGTGGCGGCTGTCGCGCTCACGCCGCTATCCTGCAGCAACCAACATTTCACCTATGCACCGGATGGACGTCGCGGCTACGTGATCACCTGTTCGGGATTTATGAACAGCTGGGCATCTTGCCTCACCAAAGCCGGTCGCGCATGCGGAAGAGGCGGCTACGACACGATACAAGGCAGCGAAGACGACCGCAGTCTGCTGATCGCCTGCAAGTAAACGTCGTTGCGGCCGTCCGACGCTACGCGTCCTCGCCTGCGACCGGTCGAAAGTGCTCGACCACCGGGGGGACCGCGAAGAACGGTCCGACTCCTGCGCGCCATTGCGTGAAGGCCGGCGAGCCGCGAAAATCTATCGTGTGGTCCTCGAGCGTCGCCCATTCGATTCGCAGCACGTAGCGGCTGGGATTTTCGACCGAGCGGCGCAATTCATGCGCGAGGTAACCTTTGCTGTCGGCAGCCCACTTGATGGCGTCCGTGAATGCCGCTTCAAATTCGCTTTCCCGTCCCGGCGTGATGGTCAATTGCGCGAGTTCGACGATCATTACTTCGGTTCCTGACCTGGAATCCACGACGTACCGGCGAGCGGCACGGCCGCCATGGCGGCCGCCTCGACGGTCAGCGCGACCAAGTCCTCTTTCTCCAAGTGGTGCACATCCTGCTTGCCGCAAGCTCGTGCAACCGTGGTGAGTTCCATGTTGACGGTCTTCAAATAGTTTCTCAAGCGTTTGGCGCCTACCGCCGGATCGAGCCGCAACTCGAGCTGCGCATCCTGCGTCGTGATGCCGACCGGACACTTGCCCGTGTGGCAGTGGTGGCAAAATCCCGGCGCCGTGCCGAGGGCGGCATAGTCCTCCCGAGCCGGCACATGCTTTCCGTCCATGACGTAGGTGTCGCTGTTGCACCCAAGCGCCACCAGCACACCCTGTCCGATGGCCACGGCGTCGGCACCCATCGCCAGCGCTTTCGCGACATCGGCGCCGCTGCGGATGCCCCCGGAGATCACCAACTGCACCGTGCCGCGCATATTGAGATCATCCAGAGCATCCACTGCCTGGCGCAGCGCCGCCAGCGTCGGAATGCCCACGTGCTCGATGAATACGGTTTGGGTGGCGGCAGTACCGCCCTGCATACCGTCGACCACAACCACATCCGCACCGGCGTGCACCGCCAACTTCACGTCATTGAATGTCCGCGTCGCGCCGACCTTCACGTAGATCGGTTTCTCCCAATCGGTGATTTCGCGCAGCTCCTTGATCTTGATCACGAGATCATCCGGACCCGTCCAGTCGGGATGGCGCGAGGCAGAGCGCTGGTCCACGCCTTCCGGCAACGTCCGCATGCGCGCCACCCGCGGGTTGACCTTCTGCCCGAGCAGCATGCCGCCGCCGCCGGGCTTGGCGCCCTGGCCGATGACGATTTCGATGGCATCGGCGCGCCGCACATCGTCGGGGTTGAAACCGTAGCGCGACGGCAGGCACTGGTACACCAAGGTCTTCGACGAGGCACGCTCCTCGGCAGTCATGCCCCCGTCGCCGGTGGTCGTCGACGTGCCCACTTCGGTGGCCGCACGGCCCAGCGCGTCTTTGACGCGCGCGGACAGTGCGCCAAAACTCATGCCGGCAACCGTGATCGGGATGGCGAGTTCGATAGGCCTGGAGGCGAAGCGAGTCCCGAGTACCGTCTTCGTCGCGCAACGCTCCCGATAGCCCTCGAGCGGATAGCGCGACAGAGAGGCGGCCAGGAACAGGAGGTCGTCGAAGTTCGGCACGCGCCGCTTCGCACCCAGCCCGCGAATTTCGTACAAACCGCTCGCCGCTGCGCGCTGAATGTACTCGATGGTGTGACGGTCGAAGCCTGCCGATTCTTCCAGCTGCAGAGCAGTCATAGAATCAATACTCCTGGTTGGCATCAGCATGCCAGTGATAGAGACTTTTGGCGGATGCCACGCGCTTGAATTCTCCCGGATCCTCGGAGCGGCCGGCGGCCGCCAGCAACCCTTTGACGGCCGCACGATCGCTGTCCGACATCGGCTCGAAGCGCGCGTCGGCGCCGAGGGAGCGGACTTTGCCGCGGACGTAAATCACGGCTTCGTACAGGGAATCGCCGAGAGCATCCTCGGCATCGCCGCAAATGACGATACGCCCCGCCTGCGCCATGAATGCCGAGAAACTACCGACACTGCCGCCGACCACGATGTCCCCGCCCTTGAGCGAAATGCCGCAGCGTAATGACGCATCGCCGTCGATGACCAAAAGACCCCCGTGTGCGGAGGCGCCTGCGGCCGTGGACGCGAATCCCTTCACGTGCACGCGTCCCGACATCATGTTTTCCGCGGCACCCGGACCGGCGTTGCCGTAGACGGTGACCGAGGCCCGTTGATTCATGCCGGCGACGTAATAGCCGACATGGCCATGAATGTGGACATCCAGATCGGCATCCAGACCGCAGGCGATGGAATGCGCACCGTCGGGATTCTGCACCCGGATCTGCGATATTCCTTCATCCACCGCATGCTTATGCAGGTAGAGATTCACTTGCCGCAGCGAATCTCGGGACAGATCGAACTCGCGTGCCGACGGTAGAGGCTTCAAATTCGCCATGAATAAATCTCCTCCGGCTTGGGTTCGAACAACGTGGCATGGCCGATGTCGGGCAGATGCGCGAGCGAGCGAAACTCGGAGGCGATGGCGACATAGTCGTCCGTTTCGGCGACGACCGCCGGCTTGCACGCAAACGCATCGCGCACGATGAGCATTTCCGTGTCCGTGCCCATCAAGAACGTGAAGAATCCGTCCAGTTGGCTGAAGCCGCGTTCTACGGCCTTCTCCAAATCATCGCCCTCGCGTAATCGCCACTCGAAGAAACGGCAGGCCGCTTCGGTGTCGTTGTCCGTCTCGAATTCGATCCCGAGCGGCTCCAAGTGCTTGCGCACCAAGTGCGGATTCGACAATGAACCATTGTGCACGAGGCAAAAATCGCGGCCCGCCGTGAAGGGATGCGCGTGCGCCGGAGTGACCGCCGACTCCGTGGCCATGCGGGTATGTCCCACCAGGTGAGTTCCATGCAATTCCGCGAACCTGTAGCGCCGCGCAATGTCGGCGGGTGCGCCCACATCCTTGTAGAGGTCGATGGACCGTCCCACCGACAAGACCGCGACCAAAGGAGCGTGACGCTTCAGCCAGGTTACCACCTGGTCGGCGTCGGCCGCGGTGGTCAGCACCGCCTGATTGCCGTGCACTGCAATCTCATGGTGCTGTACGAATTCATTCGAGATACTCCCCAGGAGCTGCGACCAGTCCACCGCATGCATGCCGCTGTAAAGGCTGAGCTTGTGTTGCCGGTCCGACACCGGGGAAGTGTAGACGGCCAAACCGGCCGAATCAGGGCCGCGCTCGGTCATGCCGATCAACATCGGCACCATGAGTGCGCCCAACGATTCGCGCAAGGCAGGTTTCTTCACCAACAGACCGACAATTCCACACATGGGCGGCTCCTAGAGAATTCGCCTAAAAAAACTCAAGATAGCGTTTGGATTCCCAATCGGACACATGGCGCGAGTATTCGGTCCATTCCATGCGCTTCAAGCGAATGAATTCGCGCGCCAGGTCGGCCCCCAATCCATTGCAGATGACGGAGTCTTCTTCAAGCGCATCGATGGCTTCGTGCAAGGATTGCGGCAACAGCTTGATGCCCTTGGCGGCAAGCTCTTCCATCGACAATTGGTACATGTTGATGTTCTGCGCCGGACCAGGATCGAGTTTGCGGTCGATTCCGTCGAGTCCGGCCGCGATCAGCGCCGCCGAGACCAGATACGGGTTACATCCGGAATCGGGCAATCGTACTTCGAGGCGTCCATGGGGAACCCGCACACACGCGGTTCGATTGTTGTCGCCGTACGCAATGTAGGCCGGCGCCCACGTGGCTCCCGACAGCGATCGGCCGACGACCAAGCGTTTGTACGAATTCACGGTCGGCGCCGCGACAGCGCAGAAGGCACGCGCGTGCTCCAATACACCGGCCAAAAACTGATACGCCATGGTCGACAAACCCATGCCGGACTTGTCGTTGGGCTCGTAGAACGCATTTTTCTGGGTAGCGGAACCCACGGAGACGTGGAAATGCGCGCCGCTGCCGGTGCGATTCGAGAATGGCTTCGGCATGAAGGTGGCGATCATGCCGTGTTTGTGGGCGATCTCGCTCGCAGCCATTTTCACGAATGTAAAATTATCGGCGGATTTGAGCGCATCGGCATAGGTGAAATTGATCTCGAACTGGCCGTTGCCGTCTTCATGGTCGATTTGATAGACGTCGATACCCGCGCTTCGTAGTCCGCTCACCATTTCGTCGAGCACGTCGCGCGTGCGGTACAGTCCTTTGTAGTCATAGCACGGCTTGTCGAGATCATCGGTCGGATCGGCCGGCCCCAAGCTGCCGTCCGCGCGACGACGGAGCAACATGAACTCCGGCTCGATGCCGGTGAACATGGTGAGTCCGCGCTGCGTGAGCCGTTCGATCTGCGCTTGCAGCGCCACGCGCGAGCAATACGGATACGGCTTCCTGTTCACCACGCCGTTGCAGATGAGCCGCGCATATCCCGGCATCCAGGGAATGCTCTGCAGCGTCGCAAGATCGCCGACGGCCATATAGTCCGGCCCTTCCGGACCCATGCCGAATCCCCACAGCGCGAATCCCGCGAATCCCGCGCCGTCCGTCAACACCATGTCGAGGTGCTCCACCGGCACGGCTTTCGCCTTGGCGGAGCCGTGAATGTCGACGAACTGCGCCAAGACATACCGAATATTGTTCTCAACGAAGAACACTTTCGCCTGTTCCCGAGTCATGCCAACACTCCCCTGTAGCTACCGCCGCACTCACTCACCACCATCCCGAGGGACTCTTCCAAATAAGGCCCGAAAGTCGGATCGCACCAGATCCGATATTGACGCTCGGCACCCGAGTCCTGCGGCACCACAAGTACTGAAACGCCTATCATCGAAGTCATGATCACGGGATGACTATCCAATGCCAGGTCCGCAAAATTCACGTTGCAAACTTGTGCAAGCACATCGAGCGAACCCTGACCGGACAGCAAGAAAGCCGCATCCTCGCGCAATACCGGATAGACCCCCGGCGGATGTGCCTCGGGCGCCGGCTCGACTCCGCGCAACGTAGTGCCCCCCACGCAGTCCTCGACAAAGAATTCTCCTGCTCCGAGCCGCGCCACCAAGATCGCATCATCGTCGGCATCCGCTGCGCCGGCCCATGTATTGGGCGCCGGCGGCACGACGATGCCGTGCGCCGCCAGCCATTCTGCCGCACCGGGACCCTTGAGTCCGAAGCGGTCCAGCAGGTCTCTTGTTTTGAATTCGAGCACAGTCATAGGGCGGCGACCGCGCGTTCAGCGACCGCCGCGCGCTGCCGCGCGTGTCGCGGGTCGTAAAACGGCGTGGGCACGATCCGTGCCTTCAACGGGTCGCCGTGCTCACCGCGAATCTCGATGTCGCCGCCGGTTCGCGCGAGATCCGGCGAAAGCATCGCGAGGCCAATCGACTTGTTCAGCGTCCGCGAATGCACCACGCTGGTGATGCGTCCGGCAATGACGCCCCTCTCGATCACCAAATGGCATTCCTTCGGCATCCGGACGGGATCCAGCAATTCGAAGCCCACCAACAGTTGCCGTGGACCTCGGGTCCGCAAAATCTTCAAGCTGCGTTGTCCCACGAAAAACGGCTTTTGCATGTTGACCGCCCACGAGGCATTCGCCTCGAACGGATCCGTGAGTCCATCCGTATCCTGGCCCACGATGAAGTGGCCCTTCTCCAGACGCAGCACGCGCTGCGCCTCGACGCCGAACGGGCGCAAGCCCCGCGACGACCCGGCAGCCGACAGCGCGCGCCATACATACGCGGCATCACCGGCAGCAATGTGAATCTCATAGCCGAGTTCGCCGACGAATCCAACGCGCAACAGCCGCGCCGCGACCCCGGCAATTCGGCCGCTGCGCACGCCCTGATAGGGAAACTTCGCATCGCCGAGATCCACATCGGTCAACGGCTGCAGCAGTTCGCGGCTCAAAGGACCGGCAAAATTGAATGCGGCGCGGTGGCCGGTGACATTAATTAGCGCGCAATCCAAGCCCCAGAGCGCGTTGAGCCGGAGCAATTCACGAAACACGGTCGCTGAGCCGCCCGTGGTGGTCGTGAAATAGAACATTTCGGGCGCCATCCGAGCGATCACGCCGTCATCGACGATGACGCCCGATTCATCCAACATGAGTCCATAGCGCGTCATGCCGACTTTGAGATCCGCGTACTTGCCGGCGTACACGCGGTCGAGAAACAGGCCGGCTTGCGGCCCATAGATCTCGATCTTCCCCAGCGTTCCGACATCGATGATGCCGGCGCTGTTGCGTACCGCGTGCACCTCGGCTTCGATGCTTTGTGTGCGGCTCTCCCCGGTGACCGCATAATATTCGGGCCTTCGCCAGTTTCCCGCCGGCATCCACACCGCGCTCGAGGATTCGTGCTCGGCATCCACCGGGGTGCGCCGTTCAGCGTTGAAACTTCGGCCGGCCAACAGTTTGAGCGGTACCGGGTGATACATCGGCCGGGACGTGGTCAAGCCCAACCGCTCGACCTCGACGCCGCGATACCGCGCCAATACGCGCAGCGCGTTCATGTTCGAGTGCTTGCCCTGTGAAGGACCCATGCCGACCGTGCTGTAGCGCTTGAGAAGTTCGCTGGAATCGAAACCTTCCTGGGCGGCGTTCTCCAAGTCCTTTATCTGCAAATCCTCGTCGAAGTCGACGAAATTCTTAGCCTTGGGATGATCGATGATCGGAAAGCGATGCGAGGGACAACGCGCGCCAGGCGCAACGACCGCCGCGCTCGCCACACCGAACCCCGCATGTGACGCTGCTTGGGAGCCGGCGCGCGCGCCGTCGGCGACCCGCGCCTCGCAGTCGTACACGCCGTTCATGCGGCCGCACGCAAAAATCCCCGCCGGCAATTCGCTGGGAACGAACTGCTGCAACTCCTCGGAAAAACGCGTGGTTCCGCCCGCCTGCAGGAACAGATTCGCGGCTGCCGCCCACCCCACGCTCATGAGCACGGCATCGCACTCGATCCGCCGGCGTTTGATCGAGTCGATACGGCCTGCGGCATCGAGCGGCACGATCTCGAGCGCGGCCACCGCGCCTTCGCCACCGGCAACCGCCTCGTACGGCGCATGGCCGCGCACGACCGATATTCCCAGCGCCGCGCACGCGGCCGCTTCCGCATCATCTACGCCGTCCTGCGCCGATCGCAGGTCGACGACGGCGACGACGTGCACGCCTTGAGAATGCAGGTCGAGACATATCTGATAGGCTTCAACATTCGCGGCGACCATCACGACTTGCCGGCCGGGCGCGACCCGATAGCGCAGCACCAGGCGCCACGCCGCGGATGCCAGCATTATCCCGGGCAAATCGTTGTTGCGGAACACGGCCGGCTGTTCGATCACGCCGGAAGCGAACACGACGGCTTTGGCGCGCATTTTCGTCAGGCGTTCTGCGTCCACGAGCGCAACCCAGTGATCAGCATAGTAGGCCGCCGCCACGGTGGCGCAGCATACGGTGATGGACGGCGTTCGCCGCACGGCTTCGATGAGCGCTCGCGTCGACCCATGCGTGCCATCGTGAAAGCCGATTCCGCTGCCGCCCAAACGAAACGCCTCATCGACCAACGTCACGCGTGCGCCGGCGGCCCCTGCCGCGAGAGCCGCCGAAAGACCGCTGGGACCTGCGCCGACCACCAACACGTCACTGAAGCCGTAGCGCTTCGCGCTCGTTTGCCGCCCGGCATCGAGTGATACGGCACCCAAGCCCGTGAAGGCTCGGAACATGCGCTCCCATTGAGGGAACAAACGCTTGGTATGAAACGCCTTGTAATAAAAGCCCACGGGCAACCAGCGAGCGAGCCGATCCAGATATCGCGCCTTGTCGTGAGTCAGTCCCCCGAACGTATTGATCGCCGCTACCCGCATGCCGTCGTGCAACGGCGTGACATCGCCGCGCACGTTCGGCACGCCGTCGACTTGAAACAGCGTATTACTGTCGTGATTCGCGAACGACAGGATGTGTCGTCGCCGATGATATTTGAAGCTGCGCGCTAGATAGGGCACACCGGCCGCCGCGAGCGCGGATGAGATCGTGTCGCCGCCGAATCCCTGGTATTCGCCGCCCTCGAACCGGAAGGACAGCACGGTTGACCGATCGATCCACTCGTCTGGATGCCCGTCGAGCCGATACATCACGACGCGCGATCCTGCGCCCGGATACCGGCGGCCTGCGCCGCGGCATCGGCATCGTACGCCGGTAGCCCACCCCGCACGGACTCCACGGGATAGGTGGCGACGACGATGTCGCGCGCGGTGTCGCGCAATGCGATGAACCAGTAGCCCGACGCAATGTGGCACCACCACTCATACTTGACGCCCGGCGATCCGGACCGATTGAACACGTAGGCGCTCCACTCGGCGTCGCTGCAGGTATCGGGGTCGGGGCTCACGCGCACTTCGCCGCCGTAGACGAATTCCATGACCGGACGCGGTCCGTTCAAGGGGCACACCATGATCTTCATCAGTGCCCCACCGACGCCGCGCCCTTTTCGCCCGTGAGCTGATAGCGCGCGAACCGATCCATGGTGAACCCTTCGATCAACGGGTGATTGGTCCCGGTCGCCACGGTGTAGCTCATCGTCTTGCCGCACACCGGGGTCGCTTTGAAGCCCCAGGTTCCCCACCCCGCGTCGAGGAAGAAGCCCTCCACCGGCGTGACACCCATGATGGGCGCGAAATCCGGCGTCATATCGGAAAGGCCGGCCCACTGCCGATTGACTTTCACATCGCTCAAGAACGGAAACATGTCGAGCATGTGCGAACTCAGGCCCTCGACGAAATCGAGCGTCGAGCGCGACTGGTGCAGTTCGTACGGATCGAGCGACGCACCCATGACCAGTTCGCCACGCGCAGTCTGAGAAACATACACATGCAGCGATCCCGATACGATGATGGGGTCGAGCCAGGGCTTCACCGGCTCGGACACCATGGCCTGAAGGGGATGTATATAGATGGGCGTGCGCAGATGCACCATGTCGAGAATGCGCGGCGTATACCCGGCCACTGCGCACAACACTCGCGGCGTGCTGATGAACCCGCGCGACGACTCGACGCCCACGACACGGCCGCCTTGGACCCGAATCCCGGTCACTTCGGTCTGCTGATGTATTTCCACGCCTCGCCGGTCCGCCCCCCGGCCGTAGCCCCACGCCACCGCATCGTGGCGCGCGATGGCACCGGGTTCGTGGAACAATGCGCCGAGGATGGGTGCATGGCCGCCGCAGCTCATGTCGATCGACGGGATGCCGCGCTTGACGAAAGCGGCATCCACCGCTTCCGAGCGCACTCCCAGGTGCTTGTTGACCTCGGCGCGCCAGCGCATGGTGCGCATGGCCGAATCGGTGTGCGCCAGGGTGTAATGGCCGCGGGTCGAATAAAAAAGGTTCAAGTCGAAATCTTCGCCCAGATCCTGCCAAAGGCGCACGCTCTCGTCGTAGAACTTGACGCCTTCGGGAGTCAAGTAATTCGAGCGGATGATCGTCGTGTTGCGGCCGGTATTTCCTCCGCCGATATAACCTTTTTCGAGGACCGCAATGTTTCGAATACCGTGATCGCGGGCCAGGTAATACGCGCATGCCAAGCCGTGGCCGCCGGCGCCGATGATTACGACGTCATAGGCCGATTTCAAGGAGTCATGTCGCGAGAACATCCGAGGTTCCGGGTGCTTGCGCGACCAGCCGAAACGCAGTAATCGATAGGGCATGCGGGGTCAGCGGAATTCGGAGCGGAGATAATCGTTTAACAGCAGAGACGCCATATGCGAATATAAGCACGATTTTTAACTGTGGAGCAACTTAATTTGCGTATTGCGCAATGCCGCCGATGAAGCGCAAGTCGCACCGGCGCCACGGCAAGGCACTTGGGCGCCCAGGCAGTCGGCCTGCCACCGTCAAGCCATCCGCCGACCGCACCGAGAGTCCCGCCGTCGACTTGGGACGCACGGCGCGGCGGCTGCGCGAGAGCCAAAATCTTACACTGGCGGACGTCGCCGGGCGGGCCAACATCAGCAGCGCCATGTTGAGCAGGCTGGAGACGGGCCGGGTTTCTCCCAGCTTGGAGACCATCGTTGCCCTCTCGCAGGCGCTTGGCGTCACTGCCTCGATCTTGATGCAGCGCGTGGGGGCTGACGACGGCGGTGCTCAATTGATTCGTGCCGGCGAGGGCCTCGAAACGGTGCGCAGCGGTACGCGGCGTGGCCATACCTATCACCTCTTGGCGGCGCAGCGCGGTCCGCGCAAGGTGTTCGAACCCTTCCTGGTGACCTTGAATGATCGCAGTGAAGTGTTCCCCGGCTTTCAACACCCCGGCGTGGAATTCATTCACATGCTGTCGGGCATCCTGCATTACCGCCACGGCCGGCACAGCTATGTGCTCAGGCCGGGCGACACCCTGACCTTTCGCGGCGACGTAGCTCATGGGCCGGAACGATTGGAAAAGGTTCCCATCCGCATGCTGTCGATCATCATCTACGCCACCGAAGAAGAAGTTTGACGATTGCGACGATCGCGCATGCTCGAAAAACATCTCTGGCGCGACTTTGTGGGGGTGACATCCAGCGTGGCCGTACTCGGCGTGGGCGTCGGCAGCACCTTGCCGCTGACTGCCCTGGTGCTGACCGCCCGTGGCCTCGGGCCCGAGGTGGTCGGCTGGATGACGGCCGCCACCGCCGCCGGAGGCGTTATCGGCACCCTCGCGTCGCCGGCGGCGACGCTGCGCTTCGGACGGCGTTTCGTGATGCTTTTTTGCGTCGCCGTGGCCGCTGCGTCCGTGATTTCCTTGCAATATGTCGATTCGCTTTGGGGCTGGGGGACGCTACGCGCCGTATTCGGCGCCTCCATGGCGCCGCTGTTCGTCATCGGCGAAGCCTGGATTAACTCATTGCCCGGCGATGCAGTCCGAGGACGGGTGGTGGCGATCTACACGACGAGTTTCACGCTCTGTCAGGTATTGGGGCCCCTGTTGACCGATGCCCTGGCAAATCTGCCGCAGCATGCATTCTTGATATGCGGCGCGGTATTCTTGCTTGGGCTTCCCGGCATTGCATTGGCGCGCGACGCGACGCACACGGCAGGCACCGCGACGCCCGACGGAGCGCGCGCACGGAACGGCGCATCGGTCGGCGATAAGGACGCCGCGGCCTCTTGGTGGACCATCCTCCGTACCGCGCCGGGCATCCTCGCCGGCGCGGCTCTGTTCGCCGCCTTCGACAACATCGTCTTGAGTTTTCTTCCGTTGTTCGCCCTCGACCGGGCCTTCCGCCCAAGCCGCGCGTTGGCCGCGGTGGTGGTCGTCTTCATCGGCGACGCCACGCTGCAATTCGCGGCCGGGTGGCTGGCGGACCGCTTCGGGCACGCGCGCGTGCACCGCCTGGGCGGCCTAGCGTTGTGCGTTATGCTGCCGCTGATGCCTTGGATGATCGTTGTCCCCGGGCTATGGGAGCTGTACTTATTTTTGCTGGGCGGCGTGGCCGGGTCGGTTTACACGCTCTCCATGGTATCGAGCGGAGAGCGCTTCAGCGGCGCCGCGTTGCTGCGCGCATCCGGCCTGATCGCTCTGACTTGGAGTCTTGCAAGCAGCGTGGGTGCAGCCGCTACCGGCATCGTCATGCAGCACTTCGGCAGTTCAGCGATGACCGCCGTGCTCTTTATCATGGCAATCGGATTCGTGCTGTCGTCGCGCACGGAACGGCCGGCGGCGATCTGACCCGTGATACCTTTCGTCGCCGATGTTCGCTAAGCTTTCCCATCCCCTCGCATAGGAGAATTCGTCTTGCCACGACACCCGATGTTCGCTCGCGCCGCCGGTCGATGGCTATGCTGCGTGGCTCTGATGTTGGTGATCGGCGCAGCGAGCCGCGCGGCTGCGGCCGCACCGGGAACCGTCGATGCGGCGCGAATGCAGGCGGCGGACTCGGAGCCGCAGAATTGGTACGCCGGCGGCCGCGACCAGGGCGGCACTTACTACTCGCCGCTGGCAACCATCACCGCCGACAACGTCAAAAACCTGGGCTTCGCTTGGGAATACGACCTGGGCAGCCCGCTTCGCGGTCAAGAGGCCACCCCGGTGGTCGTCGACGGAGTCATGTACACATCCGGTACGTGGGGCTACGTCTATGCGGTGAACGCGGCCACGGGCCGTGAAGTGTGGCGCTACGACCCTCACAGTGATTTCTTCGCGGGACGCAACCCCTGTTGCGATCTCGTGAACCGCGGTGTCGCGGTATGGCAGGGAAAGGTCTATGTGGGATCCGGCGATGGGCGTCTGCACGCCATCAACGCGGCCACCGGCAAGAAAATCTGGGAAGCCGACACCATAACCGACCACAAGCAGCCGTACGCCAGCACCGGCGCGCCGCAGATCGCAGGGGACGTGGTGGTCATCGGTAATGCCGGCGCCGACATGGGACACGGCGGAGTGCGCGGATACGTGACGGCATACGACCTGGAAACCGGCGCGTTCAAGTGGCGTTTCTACACCGTCCCGCCAGCCGTGGGACAGCCGCTCGAGAATCCGGAATTGGCCGAAGCCGTAAAGACCTGGGACGCATCGCGCGATGCGCAATTCAAATTGGGCGGCACCGCATGGGACGGCTTCGCCTACGACCCCGCACTGAAACTGGTTTATTTCGGCACGTCCAACGCGGCCCCCTATGATCTGCGCCAACTGGGTCCCTCGACGCTCGACGGTCTCTACACGGCATCGATCATCGCGCTGCACGCCGATACGGGCCGGCTTGCCTGGCACTACCAAACCACTCCGCATGACATGTGGGATTTCGACGCCGTGCAGAAGATGATCCTCACCGACCTCGATGTGGGTGGCGCGGTCCATCACGTCATCATGCAAGCGAACAAGAACGGCTTTTTTTATGTTCTTGATCGGCAGACCGGCCAGCTTCTGTCGGCGAAGAATTTCGCGTACATCAATTGGGCATCCGGCGTCGACATGAGGTCCGGCCGGCCCGTGGTCACGAAGGCCTCCGATTGGCACTCCTCGCCCAAGAACGTCTATCCATCGTGGGCGGGGGCGCATACCTGGAACCCCATGTCGCTGAGCGCGCAGACTCATTTGGTCTACGTTCCGGTGATCGATACGTCGGCGGTTTGGGTGGACATGGTGCATAACGGCGGCGACGTGAAGTACCTTGATGGTTTCTTCACCGCCAACGGCATCTTTCCCGACGACACCTACAACGCCGCCGACTTAAGACACCTATTCGGGCCGCTGCCCGAGCTCAAGGACATTCGAGCCTCCAGAAAGTCGAAGACCGTACGCGAGCTGATTCGCGCGTGGGACCCTGTGGCGCAGAAAACCGTGTGGGAACACGAGACTTCATCCGGCATCCGCGGCTACGACGGCGGGATTATGTCGACGGCCGGAAATCTCGTGTTTCAAGGCCGCGGCAGCGGCTCCCTCTACGTATATGCAGCCGACACCGGTAAAGTGCTCAAAGTAGTCGAGACAGGCAGCCACATGATGGCCGCGCCGACCACCTACGCCGTGAACGGCGAGCAATATGTAGCCATTCAAGTGGGCTACGGCGGCACGGGTATCGCGGAGGGCGAGATACCGCCGAGCAGCGCCGCAGTGAAATACGAAAACACCAATCGGATCATCGCGTTCAAATTGGGCGGCGGTCCGGTTCCCACGCCGGCGGCGCGCGCCCCGGAAGCGTTCGAAAAGCCGCCGCAGCAGGCCGCCGGCCCGGACGCCATCCACGCCGGCGAGATCAAGTTCGTCGAGGAATGCTCCCGCTGCCACGTACTGGGTCTGAACGTCACGCCCGATCTGCGCAAGCTGAATCCCGGCCTGCATGCGGCTTTCAAGGACATCGTCTTGCACGGCGCGCTCGCGCCGGCGGGCATGGAACGCTTTGATGACATCTTGACCGAGAAGGATGTCGACAATATTCATGCGTACGTGATCGACCAAGCCTGGGCGGCTTATCGAGCCCAGGAGGCCGCTGCGCATAAGTGACCGATGCTCACGGCGGTTGAATTCAGCCTCGATCCGGCGGACGTCACATCTGCCGGGCTCCTCGCCATCGGCACTCGCCGCGTTCCATCGAAATCCCTGATGCGAGGTCCCTGCACGATTGCGTTTCTCGGGGTCATTCTCACCGCCAGCTGCGCGTCGATGCCGCCGGAAGCGGCGCTGCCAAAGCCGCCTTCGAGCGCGTTGGATCCTTCGGTGGAGAGCGCCCTGAAGGAGACTTTCGAGCCTCTCGCCAAGGCCAATGACGGCAAGTCCGGCTTTCGCTTGGTGTCGCTCGGCCTCGACGGACTGACGGCGCGCATCGAGATGATCGATGCCGCGCAACACACTCTCGATGTTCAATCTTACATATTCCGGGCCGATGAGTCGGGCAACCTCGTCGCCCTAGCGTTGCTGCGAGCCGCCGATCGCAGCGTTCGCGTACGCGTGCTGATCGACGACGGTGAAACCACCGCCGGCGACGAAAAGATTCTTTCCTTGGCGGCGAATCCCGGCATCCAAATCCGCATATTCAATCCGCTGCGGTATCGCGGACACAATGAAGCCCTGCGGGGAGCCGAGTTCTTGTTCAACAAGGGGCGTCTGGATTACCGGATGCATAATAAATTGATGGTTGCCGACAATGCGGCTGCAATCATCGGCGGACGCAATATCGGCAATCAATATTTTCAGATCGCTCCGCAATCCCAGTTCGGCGATGACGATGTGGTGGTGGCCGGCCCCATGGTCCAGCGGTTATCGAAGGTCTTCGATGAATTCTGGAATGGCGATCTTGCCGTTCCGGCGCCGGCAATCGACAAACCTCACGCCTCCGAGCGCGCTTTATCGAGGTATTTGGCGGTACTCGCAAAGTACCGGGAAAGTCTGCAAGCCAAGCGCAGCGACAGCACGGCGGCAACGCCAAAGACGCCGTTGGCTGATATCGTATCGGGCCGCACCCCGTTGATTTGGTCGCCCGTGCAACTGGTGTACGACAGCCCGGACAAGAAAGCGGTAGCTAACGGCGATGCACCGGGGCGGCTGATTTACAAGGCCGTGCTGCAACGAGCGAAGTTGGTCGACACTGAATTTCTGATGGTCACGCCTTATTTCATTCCGTCACCGGATGAAATGGCCATCCTCGAATCTGACCGCGACCGAAATGCCCGGGTGCGCATATTGACCAATTCGTTGGAGGCGGCCCCGAGCCTGGCGGCGCATTCCGGGTACATGCACTACAGGGTAGAGCTGCTGCAAAAGGGTGTACAATTGCATGAAGTGCGTGCATTGCTGGGAAGCGCCAAGGGAAGCGGTCAATCCAAAGCGATTTCGCGGTATGGAAATTACGGTCTGCATGCCAAACTTTACGTGTTCGACCGCAAGGCGCTGTTCGTCGGATCGATGAACTACGACCAACGGTCCAAGCGCCTCAACACCGAGATCGGGCTGATAATCGCCAGCCCTGAGTTGTCGCACGATATCGCGGTCCGATTCGATGAGCTGGCACAGCTCGACAATGCATATACGTTGAGCCTCGAAGAACCGGCCGGCGCGGCAAAAGCTCCGCACTTGGTGTGGACGACCCAAGAAGCAGGCGTGGTCGTGCATCGCACAACCGAGCCGGCACGCAACGGCTGGCAGAGACTGAAAGTCAAACTACTGTCGATGCTACCGCTCGACAAGGAACTGTAGGGAGACCGCATCGTGTCCGACCGTCCGAATTTTTTGATTTTAATGGCTGATCAGCTCACCGCCGGCGCGCTCTCGGCATATGGCAACTTCATCAGCAAGACTCCCCATATCGACGCACTCGCCGCGACCGGAGTCGTGTTCGACTCGTTCTATTGCAACAGCCCACTGTGCGCGCCGTCGCGTTTTTCATTCCTGTCCGGTCGGCAGGTTTCCGCCATCGGCGCTTATGACAATGCGGCGGAATTCCCCGCCCAGGTGCCGACGTTCGCTCATTATCTGCGGCACGGCGGCTACCAGACGGTGCTCAGCGGAAAAATGCATTTTTGCGGCGCTGACCAGCTGCATGGATTCGAAGAAAGGCTGACCACCGACATCTACCCGGCCGACTTCGGATGGACTCCGGACTGGACTCGATTCGAGCATCGTCCGAGCTGGTACCACGGCATGGACTCGGTCACCCAGGCGGGTCCGTGCGCACGCACGATCCAGATCGATTTCGATGACGAGGTGATCTTCAACGCTCGGCAAAAGCTCTTCGACATGGCGCGCGCCAAGGATAAGCGCCCGTTCTGCATGGTGGCGTCGATGACGCATCCGCACGACCCGTATGTCATCCCACAGCAGTATTGGGATCGCTACGCAGGCGTTGAAATCGATATGCCGCGCGTGCGAATGGCGGCGGATGAGCTGGATCCACATGCGCGCCGTCTGCGTCATATCGTGGGACTGGATTTGCAACCCGTAACCGAAGAGCAAACGCGGGCCGCGCGACGTGCCTATTATGGGGCCGTATCGTACGTCGACGATCAGATCGGCGTCATGCTGGCCGCGCTCCAGGGCGCCGGCTTCGCCGATGACACCATCGTGCTGTTGCTGGCCGATCACGGCGACATGCTGGGCGAGCGCGGACTTTGGTACAAAATGAATTTCTTCGAGCCGGCGTGCCGAATTCCGCTCATCGTCCACGCACCGCACCGCTTCGCGGCGCGGCGCGTAGCGACGTCTGCCTCGCTCGTCGACCTGCTGCCCACGTTGTGCGAACTGGCGGGTGGGGATTCCGCATGGTACGCGACGCCGCTGGACGGCATCAGCCTGGTGCCGCAGCTCCTGGGAGCCATCGGCAGCGATCAAGTCATCGGCGAATATTTTGGCGAGGGAGCAATTGCTCCATTGGTGATGATTAAACGCGGACATTACAAATTCGTGCATTCACCGGTCGATCCCGACCAACTCTACGATCTGGCCGACGATCCCGACGAAGTGTGCAACCTCGCGTCCAACCCACAGCACGTTGCACGAATTCAAGAGTTTCGCGGCGAGGTAAGGCGGCGCTGGGACTTTCCCTCGCTGCAAGCGGCCGTGATCGCAAGCCAGAAGCGCCGCCGCCTCGTGAACGAGGCCTTGCGGGCCGGCCGCTATACGCCTTGGGACTTCCAACCGCTGCGCGATGCCAGCCGGCTCTACGTGCGCAACGATCAAGAGCTGGGCAATCTGGAAGCCATGGCGCGATTCCCGCCGTTCGAGGCGTAGGCCGCTCAAGTCTCTCCGTCATAAATGATGATGGACAACATCCGGATCGGCACCTTGGTCAGCGTCTCGGGCCCATGCGGTACATCGCCGCGAAAGCTCAATGAATCTCCGGGCGCCAACGGATAGCTGTGACTGCCATGACGGTAGGTGAGCGACCCCGAGAGGATATAAATGAACTCGGTTCCAGGATGTTGAAATCCGGGAAATACCTCGCTTTTGTCGCTCAAGGTCACGAGAAAAGGCTCGAAAGCCTTGCGGGGGCCGCGTTGTGCCGCCAGTAAGTGATAGGTGTGTCCGCGGCGGGTGCCGCGCCGAACCACCTCCAGTCCTTGACCGGCCGGAACGCGTTGCGCGGTTTCCTCGTCACCTCCGACTTCCTGCAAGAGCAGAGCCGGCCGCACGCCAAGCGCGCCGGCCAGGGCGACCAGAGTTTCCAAGCTCGGCGTCACATGGCCGGTCTCGAGCCTGCTCAACATACCGGCACTGATGCCAGCCGTGCTTGCGACATCCGTCAGCGTCAGGCCCTGACCCTCTCGGACTCGTCGCGCGACGGCGCCCAGTTGCCGCCCAACATTCGGCGCCGCGGCCGCGGGATTGAGGCCGCCGGTCGCACCGGCGCTGGTCATCGATTTCTTGGAAAAACGCGCCACGCGAGTCTAGGAGCCTGTCTGAGTATTCTGCGTGAGCCGCGTTGGCTGGGACCTAAGATCGTGCGCAGCGGTTGAGCTAGGCCCGCTACATTGGATCCGTGAACGGGAGCGGATGCAAGGCGCGCGGCGCAGGACGTAGTGAATGCTACGGCCAAGCCGCGCAACGCCGCAGACGCCCCATCTCACTGATCCAACGGCTTGGGCCTCGCTTAACCACTTCGCAAGATATAGGCCCCAGCCAACCCGGAGGGACCGGGCAGATTTCGCTTCATCCATCGTTGTCGCCTCCTCATTGGGTCAGGGCCCAACCACGTCGGCTCCGCCTCGGCTGAAGCGAAATCTGCCGCGGTCGCGGCCACGCAGAATACTCAGACAGGCTCCAAGTTCTTTCTAAGCGTCCGCCGAACGAGAAGCATCCCTGCGATTCGCGATCAATTTACACTGCATGCAATTAATTTGCACTACAGTAACTAGCGTGATATTTATTTCGGATGCTGCGCTCCTGCTCGCTTCACCACCTCGCACGCTCGGCAGACCGAACGTGGTGACTGGCGGGCGCTGCGGCCCCCTCATATGATACGACTCCCTTAAGCTATGGGCGCTTCTCCCTCCCGCGACAAAACTAGCACACAACGAATACCGCAACAGAGGATCTAAAGGTATGGCGCGCGATCCAAAACACGACATTTTGTTCCAACCGATCAAGATCGGACCCAAGACTCTGCGCAACCGCTTCTATCAGGTGCCGCATTGCATCGGCGCGGGTTCGGACAAGCCCGGCTTTCAGGCGGCGCATCGCTCGTTGAAGGCCGAAGGCGGCTGGGCCGGCATCAACACCGAATACTGTTCGATCCATCCGGAATCCGATGACACGCATCGCTTATCGGCGAGAATCTGGGACGAAGGGGACGTGCGCAATTTGCGCGCGATGACCGATCATATTCATAAATTCGGCGCCCTGGCCGGCGTCGAATTGTGGTATGGCGGCTCGCACGCCCCGTGCATGGAGTCGCGCGCCACACCGCGCGGGCCCAGTCAGTACGCGTCCGAATTCGAAACGCTGACGTATTGCAAGGAAATGGACTTCGACGACATCGCTACGGTGCAGCAGTACTACGTAGACGCGGCATTGCGTTCGCGTGAAGCCGGCTTCGACATCATCTATGTGTACGGCGCTCATTCCTATTTGCCGCTGCAATTTCTCTCGCCTTACTACAACAAGCGCAAGGACAAATATGGTGGGTCGCTGGAAAACCGCGCGCGTTTCTGGCTCGAAACCTTGGAAAAAGTGCGACGCGCCGTCGGTCATGATTGCGCTATTGCGACCCGCTTCGCCGTCGACACGCTGTACGGCGACACCGGCATCGAAGTGGAACGGGACGGCATGAAGTTCATTTCGATGGCCGACCCGCTGGTCGACCTGTGGGACGTCGACGTCGGCGACATCGCTGAATGGGGCGAAGATGCCGGTCCGTCGCGCTTCTACGTCCAGGGTCACCAGGTACCGTGGACGCATTTCGTCAAACAAGTGGCCAAGAATCCCGTGCTTGGAGTGGGTCGCTTTACCGACCCGGAGAAAATGACGGAAATCGTCACCAAGGGGATCGCCGACATCATCGGCGCCGCACGCCCGTCCATTTCCGATCCTTGGCTGCCGAAGAAGATCGAAGAAGGCCGGTACGATGACATCCGCGTGTGCATCGGCTGCAACGTATGCATCTCGCGCTGGGAAATCGGCGGCCCGCCGATGATTTGCACCCAGAACGCGACCGCCGGCGAGGAATACCGCCGTGGCTGGCATCCGGAAAAATTTCCGAAGCGCGGTTCCGATGATTCGGTGTTGGTGGTCGGGGCCGGACCTTCGGGCGCCGAGTGCGCCCGCGTGCTGATGGAGCGCGGCTACGCCGTTCATTTGTACGACAGCGCCGCCAAGATCGGCGGCCACGTGAACTCGGTCGCAACGCTGCCCGGTCTGGGTGAGTGGGGCTATCATCGCGACTACCGCGAACTACAGATCAACAAACTAGTAAAGAAGAACAAACAAAGCCAGGTGGCACTCGGGCAGAAGCCGATGACGGCCGACTTGGCGCTCACCTACGGCGCCGAGAAGATCGTGATCGCCACCGGATCGTCCTGGAACACGGACGGTACGAATTGCCTGACCCATGATCCGATCCCGGGTGCGGATGCATCGCAGCCCGATCAACTGACGCCGGAACAGGTAATCGAAGGCAAAAAGCCCATCGGCAAGCGCGTGGTGATCCTGAACGCCGACACTTATTTCATGGCGCCGAGTCTTGCGGAAAAGCTTCAGCTCGCGGGTCACGACGTGACTGTGGTCACCGGCGTGCACCTCGCCAACTACATGCACTTCACGCTCGAATATCCGAACATGATGCGCCGCATGCATGAACTGCACATCAAGGAAATTCACAACGCGTTCAGCTCGAAGATCGAGAAAGGCCGACTCGAGGTCTACGACATCTGGGGCGACGGTTCGAAGCGCACCTACCGGGGCGTAGGTCATTTGCCTCGCGAACCGAACAAGAGCCATCGATGGGTGGAATTCGATTCGTTGGTGTTGGTCACCGGCCGTCATTCGAACGACAGCCTGTATCGCGGCATCAAGGAACGGCAGGGCGAGTGGCAGACGAACGGAGTCAAGAGCGTTTACCTCATCGGAGATGCCGAAGCACCCCGCTTGATCGCGGACGCAACTTTTTCGGGCCAACGATTGGCGCGCGAGATCGAAGAAGCCAATGCGCAGTTGCCGCTGCCGTACAAGCGTGAGAGCGCCGTGTGGGGCGCCGCTCATATGCCGGGCGGCAACTTCGAACTTGAGTACAAGACCTGACCGTGAGCCGCACTGACGCTGTTACTCGAATTTTATTCGAGGCGTTTTCAGCAGCCGAAGTGCGGCTTTTTTATCTGCTGGGGTACGCGGCGATCGCGGTCTTCGGCTACGGCGTCTATGTGCAGATCCGCAAGTACCGGCGCGGTGCGGCCCTCAAGCTCGACGGCAGCTTCCAGGCACGGCTCGGCGACATGATCGGCAAGGTGCTCAGTCACCGCACCATCGCCCGTCGCGACCCGGCGGCCGGCGCGGCGCACCGCCTGATCTTTTACGGCTTTGCGTTGCTGTTCATCGGCACCTCGACCATCACGTTGCAGTACGACATTCTCGATCCGCTGTTCGGTATTCGCTTCTGGCATGGTAAGTTCTATCTGGTGTTCTCCCTGGTGCTGGACGTGGCCGGCGTCGCCCTCGTCGGCGGCCTCGTGTACATGATGTATCGGCGCCGGTGGCTGCGCTTACCCAAGCTCGACTATGCCCGGCCCGACCGTGCGCCCGGGGATCCTGATTTCGATAGGCCACAGTATCGGCGCGAAGACTGGGCGTTCCTTTGGATTCTGGTCGTGATCGGCTGCACCGGATATCTTCTCGAGGCCGCTCGGCTGGTGTGGCTGCAGGCGCGGCCGGACGTATGGGATACCCGGTGGTGGTCGCCCGTCGGCGCGCTGATCGCGGAAGCCTGTCGCGCGCTGGGCATGACGGAACACGGCGGCGCGCTGCTGCGTCACGGGCTGTGGTGGTTCCACGGCCTGATTGCACTGGCGTTCATAGCGCTGATTCCGTTCACCAAGGTCAAACATATCTTCACGTCCGCAGCCTCTCTCATGGTGCGCGACCCGCAAGCCGCGCAACGGCTGCCGCGCATACCGGAATCGCAAGCTCAAGCAGGCGTTGCGAAGATCACGGATTTCAACTGGAAGCAATTGCTCAACTTGGATGCCTGCACCAAGTGCGGCCGCTGCCACGAAGCGTGTCCGGCCCGGGCGGTGGGCGCGCCCTTATCGCCGCGCGACGTCATTTTGAGCCTCCGTGACTTTGCGAAGGCCACATTGGAGTCGGGCGCCATCCCGGAGGCGGCGGAACTCGACGTGCACGGCAAGGCGCCGGGCCAAGTGGCGCAGGAGACCCTCTGGTCCTGCCGTACCTGCATGGCCTGCGTGGAGATCTGTCCGGTCGCGGTCGAGCATGTGCCCGTCATCGTGCAAATGCGTCGCAAGCTGGTCGAAGACGGCGCCATGGACCCGTTGCTGACGAAGACGCTGCAGACCATTCACAAGACGGGCAATTCCTTCGGCGAATCGAAGCGCAAGCGCGCCGCGTGGACCAAGGGGCTGCCATTTCCCATCAAGGACGCGCGCAAGGAGCCCGTGGACGTCCTGTGGTTCGTCGGCGATTACGCGTCGTTCGATCCGCGCAATCAAAAGGTGACGCGGACCTTTGCCGCTCTGCTGCATGAAGCCGGCGTCGACTTTGGAATTCTGTTCGAATCCGAATCGAACGCCGGCAACGACGTGCGGCGCGTGGGCGAAGAAGGTCTCTACGAAGTGCTGGCCAATGCCAATGTGGCTGCCATGGCCGGCGCGTCGTTCAAGACCGTCGTGACGACGGACCCGCATTCTTACAATACCATCCGTAACGAATACCCCGACTTCGGCGGCAGGTACGAGATCCAGCACTACACGAGCTTCGTGAAGCAGCTGTTCGCCGACGGAAAGCTGCGCGTGACCTCGCCCTTGACCTACCGCGCAACCTTCCATGATCCCTGCCACTTAGGAAGGTTCAACAAGGGCTACGAAGCCCCGCGCGACGTGCTCAAATTTCTGGGCTGCGAACTCGTCGAAATGGGCCGAAGCCGCGCGAATTCTTTCTGCTGCGGCGCCGGCGGCGGCAGGATCTGGATTCCGGATCCGATCGGATCGGAAAAGCCCGCGCAGAATCGCATCAAGGAAGCGGCCGCCATTCCCGATCTCGACGTTTATGTCGTGAGCTGCCCCAAGGATCTGACCATGTTCGAGGATGCGCTGAAGACCACCGGCAACGAGGGTAAATTCGTGGTCAAAGAATTGATCGAACTCATTCGCGAAGCAATACCCGTGCATCGCCCCGAGGAAGTACCCGCATGAAAATTTTGGTGGCCGTCAAACAAGTGGCGGCGCTCGATGAGGATTTTGAGTTCCGCGGCGATGGCCGGGACGTTGACCCTGATTTCTTCATCCGCGATCTCAACGAATGGGACGATTTCTCGCTGGAAGAGGCAGTCAAGATCAAGGAAGCGTCATCCACGCCTGTCGACGTCGTGGCCGTATCGGTAGGCCCCGATGACGTCGATGAAGTATTGCGAAAGTGCCTGGCGAAGGGCGCGGACCGGGCGGTTCGCGTCTGGGACGATGCCATCGAGGGTTCCGATCCCATCGCCATCGCCCGGGTGCTCGCCGCCGTGGCGAAGCATGAGGCGCCCGACATGGTGTTCGCCGGCGTGCAGTCCTCGGACCAATCGTTCGCTTCGACCGGCATCGCCACTGCGGCGTTTCTCGATTGGCCCCACGCCGCCGTCGTAAGCGAACTGAACTACGCGCCCGGCGCCAAGACCGCGGTATTTCGCCGCGAACTAGAAGGCGGCTTGTTGCATGAGGTGGAGATTCAATGTCCCGCCGTGCTCACCATACAACTGGGCATCAATAGGCCGCGCTACGCCTCATTGCGTAGCATCAAGCAGGCGGCGGCCAAGCCGATCGAGGTCTTGTCATTGGCGGACCTTTCCTTGAGCGCCGCCGACGTAGGCGAAGCCGGCTCCGCGTCGCGCGTGCGCCGGATGTACATGCCTGACAAGGGCCGCGCCCAACTCATCGAGGGCGATGCGGCGGCGCAGGCCGAACGGCTGGCTGCGATCATTCGCGAATTCAAAGGAGACTCGGCATGAGCGGCGTGTTGATCATTGCAGAGCAGCGACGCGGCGAACTACGTCCCCAATCCGTCGAACTCATCACGGCCGCGCGCGGCGTACGGCGTGAGGGAGATGCGGTCAGCATCGCCATCATCGGCGCCGCACCGGATGCCTTCATCCCATCCTTGAGCCTCGCCGGTGTCGATGAAATCATCACCATCAAGGTGGCCGCCGTTGAATTTGACCCCGAGACCGTCGAAGGCGCCGTGGCCGCCTTGATTGCGGAGCGCAAGCCCGACGTGGTGTTGGTTCCGCACAGCGTCGACTCCTTCGGCTATGCGGCCGCCCTGGCCGCCAAGCTTGGCCTAGGATTCGCGACCGACGTGTTCCGAGCCCAACGGATCGACGGCGAGTTGGTGGCCACGCGCGGCGGCTATGGTCAAAAAGTAGCTGTGGAGGTTGATTTCCCCGGCCGCAGCACGGTGCTGTTGGCCGTTCGCGGCAATGCGTTCAAGGCGCCAGAGCAAACCGCAGCGCCGCGCATCACCGCGTTCGAAGCGCCGGCGACCGCCAGCCGCTCCCAGGCACGCGAGTTCATCGAACTGCCCGCGGGCGACGACGTGGACATGACGGGTGCGGAATTCATTCTGACCATCGGTCGAGGCATCGGCGAAGAGGCCAAAGTGGGCCAATTTCGCGAGTTGGCGGACGCCATCGGCGCAACGCTCGGCTGTTCCCGACCCATCGCCGATGCGGGATGGCTGCCGAAGAGCCGGCAGGTCGGGCAATCCGGAAAGACGGCGAGCGCCTGTAAACTCTACATCGCCATGGGAGTGTCCGGCGCCATCCAGCATCTCGCCGGAATGAAGCATGTCAGCACCATTGTTGCCGTGAACTCCGACGCCAACGCGTCGATTTTCGGCGTGGCAAAGTATGGGATCGTGGGAGATATTTTTGAAGTCGCCAATGAACTCCGTCGTTTATTTTAATGCTTTTTCGGTCGGGGCCGTTTCGGCCCCGTTAAATCCTGCGCGAAGCGCATTACCATGAGTGCCGCAGTCGCGCCGACAAGAGCTGTGGGGCTGGAACGGGGCATCGACTGGACCGGCGCGTTCTGGGTGGCGAGCGGCGTGCCGCCGCTGGTCCTCTTCTCCATCGGCGCGGTCGCGGCAACCGTCGGCAAGCTCTCCTGGGTCATTTGGACGCTGTCCATAGCCATGGGATTCATTCAATCGTTCACGTATGCGGAGATCGCCGGCCTTTTTCCGGATAAGGCTGGCGGCACATCCATCTATGGCGCCATCGGCTGGGTACGCTATGGCAAGTTGATTGCGCCCGTGTCCGTGTGGTGCAACTGGTTTGCCTGGTCGCCCGTGCAGGCCACGGGCTCTGCCCTCGCGGCAGGGTATATATTGAACGGCATTTTCGCCCCGGATTCCTTGATCAACACGTGGCAGCTGACCTTGCTGGACTTGGGCTCGATCAAAACGGGATTGAGCTTGCGCATCAATTCCGTGTTCATCTTGGGCGCCGTCATTCTGTTGGCGGTCAAGGCGATCCAGGACGGCGGCATATTGCGCTCGGCCAACACCACGAAGATCCTCGGCGTTTCGGCGATGATTCCGCTGATTCTGATCGGTGTCGTGCCCTTATTCACCGGCGACATCGTCAAGGCGAATTTTTTCCCGCTGGTGCCGCTCGCCCATGATGCGGCCGGTCGCGTCGCCGATGGCACCTGGAACATGGCGGGCATCACGGTGTTCGCGGCTGGAATGTTCCTGGCCGCCTGGTCGACCTATGGGTTCGAAACCGCCGTTTGCTACACCGGCGAATTCAAGAATCCGAAGACCGACACGTTCAAGGCCATTTTCTATTCCGGCCTGCTCTGCGTGGTCGTGTATACGCTCGTGCCTTTTGCGTTCCAAGGGTTCTTGGGATTGGGCACCATGATCCAGCCGGCCGTTATCGATGCGGCCGGCGCCATTACCACGCCGGCGGTCTACAGCGGCATGCTGGCGCCCGATATTTACAGCGGCATGGGAGTCGCGGCCGTCATGGCCAGAATGGTGCACGCCGGACAGATCGGCGGCGTGGTAGTGGTCGTGATGCTGATCCTTGCCCTGGTGCTGTCGCTGATGACATCGATGGCCGGATCTTCTCGCACCCTGTATCAAGCGTCGGTGGACGGTTGGCTACCCCGGTACCTCGCAAAGGTGAATACGCACGGGGCGCCGACCAACGCCATGCTGACCAATTTGGTGTTCAATCTGGTGCTGCTGTTGTTGTCCGACTCCGTGTTCATCATCGGCGCCGCCAACATCGGCTACCTCATCTTCAATTTTTTGAACTTGAACGCCGGTTGGATTCACCGCTGCGATCGGCCGCGTCAGGAACGGCCTTGGCGAGCGCCCACGTGGATACTGGCCGCCGGGGCGGTCCTCTCGTTCGTCAACCTCGCATTCATGGGGTTCGGCGCCGATGTCTACGGTTCGGGCACGCTGACCACCGGGCTCGTGTTCGCCGCCCTCATCGTGCCGGTCTTCATCTTTCGCCACTACGTGCAGGATAAAGGTTCATTTCCGCGGCAGATGGCCGAGGATTTGGACATGGTCGACGGCGAGCAGATCGTCAAGCGTGCCGGCATTTGGCCTTACGTGGTGCTGGCGCTCGGGGTTGCCGTGGTCGCCATCACGCACAAGCTCGCGGTGTACTAGGAGGCTCCTAATGCTGGTCACGGGAATCAAGAGCAAGCCGGTCTATGCCCCTTTGCGTGCCGATATCGGCGGCCGCCACCATCTCATGCTGGCATCCGGACCCGGCGCCGCCGCCGTGCTGCGTGTGCTCGGCGAGCTTCAGAGGTCGGCTCCGCAAGCGCTCGGGAATACTCGGGTGCTGATGGTCCCCGAGACTCGGCAAGCCGCCGCCCCCTTCAAGCTACTGGGTTTGCTCGGGCTTAGCCTGTTCGATGACACCCATGCTCTGCTCGGCGCGTTCAGGGGAGTGCTGGATGAGTCGTTGATGGGTACTCGGCTATACGTTGCAGGCCCCGAAAGCTTCATCGGTCTTGCGATGAAAATCGCGTTGGAATTCGATCTCAACAAGGACGAGATTCGGGCCGAAGAAATGGGCAGCTTGGCGCGGCGCGTATACTGCGTGCATTGCCGCACCGCCACGGAAGACGTGCGCACCAATATCGTCCGTTGCACCGGCTGCGAACGCTGGCTGCTGGTCCGGGATCACTACTCGCGCCGGCTCGCGGCCTACATGGGCGTCATGGCCGACGCCGAAGCCCCGGGCGAACTGCCGCCAATCAAAGAGGTATACCTGTGAACGAGGCACAGACTCTGGCCGTCGAGGTCACGGCCATCGAGCAGGTCACTCCGCTCATCAAGCATTTCAAGCTGGCGGCCTTGGGCGGCGCCGCTCTGCCGGCGTTCTCGGGCGGTTCGCACATCATCGTCGTGATGCGCGGCGCCGCGCGCATCCATCGAAATCCCTATTCGCTGCTCAGTTCGCCTCATCAGCTCGACGCCTATGAAATCGGCGTGCGCCGCATGGAAGAGTCCCGTGGTGGATCGCATTTCATGCACGATCAGGTGAAAGTCGGCAGCCGCTTGGAAATCGCGCACCCGGTCAATCTCTTCCCGCTCGATAAGATCGCGCGCAAACATGTGCTGATCGCCGGCGGCATCGGCGTCACGCCGTTTCTTGCGCAGCTCGAAGACCTGCACGACGGCCAGGTGCCGTACGAGCTGCACTACTCGGTGCGGTCGCCGGAACACGCCGCTTTCTTGCGTTCCCTCCGATCGCGTGAAGGCGACAAAGTGCGCATGTACTACGATAGCGAAAGCCAAGCCATCGATTTTGACGGTCTGTTGTCGAATCAACCGCTCGGCACCCACGTGTATGTCTGCGGACCCGCCGGCCTCATCAATCGAGTGACCACGACCGCGAAAAGCTGCGGGTGGCCCGACAGCCACATTCACTGGGAGCAATTCTCGGCACCGCCTGTGGGCGATGCCTTCGAGGTTTTCCTGGCGCGCACCAATCTGACTGTACATGTCCCGCCGGATCAGAGCCTGCTGGAGAGTATCGAGGCCGCGGGCGTCGAAGTGCCGTATCTGTGCCGGGGCGGCGTCTGCGGATTCTGCCAGACCCGCGTGCTCGAATTGGACGGAGAGCTGCTGCACAACGATCATTTCTTGTCGGACGCGGACCGGGCCGGGGCCAAGAGCATCATGCCCTGCGTGTCGCGGGCACGCTGCAAGACCCTCGTGCTCGACCTCTAGAGACGCAAATGGCAATCATTAGAACCCTACCCGGCGCGCTTCGCGCCGCCCCATTCTCGGGGTCGCATCGACCCCGTAGACAGTTCGCCCAGAGGGCGTAGCCATGTTCAAACCGGACGAAACGTTCAGAAACGATTTCACCTATCGCAACAGCCCGCAGGCCATTCGCCGCTTCCCCCTACCGTTTCCCGACGACGAATATATGTATTCGGTGAATATCGAACCTCACGTGCCTGGACCTAAGGGCTCGGTGACGGAATTCGCCTTTGACGTCGATGAACACTACGTCGCGGAATGCCGCGAGCGCGAATTGGTGCTGGCTGCCGAGCCGCTGCGCTTCCAGGCGCTGCCGCACATGCAAAGTGCCCAGTGGGACTGTATCGAACTCATCATGGACTCGCTTGCGCGCGACTACCCGCAGCATTTTTCCCTGACCAAGCAGGGCAATCGCTGGCACTGGATCAACCGGCCGTTAGGACTCGATCAGCAATTCATCTTTGGCGACGTGGATACCTTGCCGCGCCAGCCGCTCGATTACATCGGGCGACAGGCGCAAGGCGATTTCGTCGTGATGGATCAGCGCGAGGGCGATCTATGGGCCGAGGCCGGCGTGGTGACCACGCAGGCGGATTGGTCGTTGGATTTCGACGTTGGCATGACGTTCAAGGAGTGGCACGGACCCGTGCCGCTGGCGCACGAGATGGGCGTGTTCGATCGCGCGCTGAAATATCTCTTGAACCTGCGGCTGGGACAGCCGGTAAGACGGCTCAATTGGACCATGACCGTCCACCCGCGCCTGGATACGTCGCCGGAAAACTATCCGCACTGGGGTCCCGACCGCGCCACCGTGACCGCAGAGAATGCCGGCAACCTGGCGCATCTGCGCGTGGAGCTGCAGGGACTGTGGCGCTTGCCGCGCAGCAACGCCATCTTGTTCGGCATTCGCTGTTATCTCATCAGCATGCGCGAGCTCGCGACGGTGCCGAAATGGGCGCGGCGTACGCACCGCGTACTCAAGAACCTCCATCCGGCGCTGGTCGACTATAAGGGATTGACCCGCTACCGCGATGCCGTGGTCGAATGGTTGGCTCCTTTCGATGACGGCAGCCCCACGACACCCGGCAACGCGCCGGAATAATACTTCAGGAGAACACAATGGCACTCAGTTGGCGCACCTCGGTTTTGGCGGATCGGCATAGAGCGCTCGGATCGAAACTCGAGGACTGGAACGGCATGGGCACCGCGTGGACCTATGCCAAGGACGTGGCGCAAGACCACGTTGCCATCCGCACCAAAGCGGGGTTGATGGATGTGTCAGGGCTCAAGAAGCTTCATCTCGTCGGTCCGCATGCCAGCGCCGTGCTCAACTACGCCACTTCCCGCGACGTCACCAAGATCTATCCCGGCAAATCTGCCTATGCATGCATGCTGAACGACGCCGGGCATTTCATCGAGGATTGCATCTTGTATCGCACGGGCCCCAACTCATGGATGGTCGTCCATGGCAGCGGCGCCGGGCACGAAACCCTCACCAGCTATGTGGTCGGCCGCAACACGGCGGTCATCGTCGATGACGACCTGCACGATTTGTCGCTACAGGGGCCGATCGCCGTGGACTTTCTGGCCAAACACGTCCCCGGCATCCGTGACCTCAAGTACTTTCATCATCTACCCACGACGCTCTTCGGCCGCCCAGTGTTGATTTCGCGCACGGGATACACCGGCGAGCGGGGCTATGAAATCTTCTGCAAGGGCGAGGACGCGGGACTGATCTGGGACACCATCTTGAGCGAAGGGAAATCCATGGGGATCATCCCGGCGTGCTTCACGACGCTCGATTACTTGCGGGTGGAAAGCTCGCTGTTGTTCTATCCCTATGATATGTCCCAGATGTATCCCTTCGAGCACGATCCGCCGGGCGACAGCCTGTGGGAATTGGGGCTCGATTTCACGGTGAGCCCCGGCAAGAACGATTTCCGCGGCGCCGACGCGCATATGCGCCTCAAGGGCAAGGAGCGGTTCAAGATTTTCGGTTTGGCCGTCGACGGCAAATCAGCGGCCGACATGGGTGACGCGGTGTATTCCGGCGACAAGAAAGTCGGCGTCATCACCTGCGCCATGGTCTCGACGCTGACCGGTAAGTCCATGGCTATCGCGCGCCTCGACGTACCGGTCGCGGTACACGGCACGCGTTTGGAAGTTCGCGGCAAGAATGTCAAAGGACCGGCGACCGCTCATACGCTGCCCTTCGACGACGTCGAGAAGAAGAAGCGCACTGCGGTGGGGTGACATCAGCGCTTTGCTGCATCCATCGCGATGAGTTTGGCCTCGATGGCGGACCCGAAATAAGCCTGCGGGTCGGACGCGGTGACGTGTTCGCTGCGCTCGCGCGCGGCAATCGCCTTCTTCGCAGTCTCGAAGGCGTCGCGCAGCGACCGCGCGGCCGGCAGCGCATCGCGGTAGAAGGCCTCGCCGAAGTAAGTCAACTCGCTGTCGCTCGAACAGCCGAACGAGGCACGGTCCGCTGCCGCGGCGGTGATGATGATGGTCTTGGGATCGCGCAGGACGTTGATGAATCCGCCGGCATAGCACGCGGAAATGATGATTACCCGCCATTGGATGCCCGAGTCGTGCAGAACGTCGACGAGATCCTCACCCGAGAGAATCTGCAGCGGAAATTGCGAATTGGACACCGCAATCGCAGGCGCTTCCGAACCGTGCGAGGAAATCGACAGGAACAGCACGTCCTTGTCCAGGTCCATCCGCGCGGCGAGGCCCTGCAGCGCATACCTCAACCCCGACACGCTCGCGAGCGGCGCACGCGTGAGGTCCCCTTCGTCATTGATCAACGCCAGATGCCGGTCGCCGACGCCGAACCGCTGTCCCACTACGCGGGAAGCCAGGCCGATTTCCTGCGCAAACACTTTCTCATCGCCGACGCCTGCAAAGCCCAAGAAAAACGCTTCGGAGTTCGCAGCATGATCACGCTGGACGGACTCGAGCGCCTCATCGATTCGATCCGACTGTTCGAATAGCGCGGTTTCACGTTCGGCGAGTTCCCCAGCGGACACGAACGAGTTCGCATCCCGCGGATTCCAGACGTCGGGTATCGCGTTCACTGCATCGCTTGCATAGATGAACAATGCGATGAAGATGACGCCGGCGAGCGCCGCGAGGCGCTGCGATCGTCCGGTGAGCGCCCGCAATCCGCGGGCGAGAAAAATCAAGCCATAAACGGCAGCGGCAGCGCTGACGCACCAAAACCAGTCCGTTTCCAGGTAATAACTTCCGACGGACGCCAACAGCAACGGCACCGGCGTCAGACCGAGCGCCAGGACGAGCGTTGCCCCGATGGCCGGCCGGGGCGTCGATCTCCAACTCAACAATCCCGCCAGACTCAGGATCGCCAGCGCATACCAGGCCAGCAGGGGAATGCCGTCGAGCGAGAACTCCGGGGTCGGTTGCCGCTGCCACCGATCGATGATCACCCACGCCGCGAGCCACGAGATGCCGAGCGCCGTGATCGCAGCGACCGGATTGCCGCGCGGCTCGGCATCGACCGTTCTCAGACACCACAGACGCATCAAGGCGCTGAACCAAGATGGCCGCGTGCCTGCGGCGGAGGTCTCCCCTCCGCCCACTAGGAGCCTATCTCCCGGGTCTGCCGCCTACTTCGCCGCAACGATCTTCTTGAGATTATCCAAACCCGACTGATACACACCGGTGATCGCGTCGGTGGCCGCCTTGTCGTTCTCGTCATCCGCGGGCGTATCGCCGACGTTCTTGCGCTTGAAACGCCCGGACCAGGTGACCAACGTCTTGTTATCGGCAAGGGAAGTGACGACCAAGCTCGACGTGTAATGCGTTACCGGGATGACCCCTTCGACGATGGAGTAGCGGAAGCGGTGGCCGCTGGCATCGAACTGGAGCAGCTTTTCCTTGATCGTTCCGCCGCCCTTCAAGGTCAACAGACGAACCGCGCCCGGCGTATTGTTGGTGCCGCTGACGATCTCGTCGCTGGCGACCGCAGGATGCCAGGTATTCAGTTCGTTGAAATTCTTTACCGCATCCCAAACCTTGTCCGCAGGCGCAGCAATGGTTACCGATTTCTTGACATGCAGCTCGAGTGCAGCCGCGCCGCTCAATCCGGATGCCAGCAGCGACATCGTAAATGCCATCGCGATAATCGTTTTCATTCTATCCATCCTCGTGAAAGGTGACTCCCCGTGCGGATTGTACATCGCCCCTCAGCGTTCGGTGGTGCGCCGTATTGCCCCCAGCGCAAGCCCGGTCAACAGTAGGAACGCCGCGCCGCTGAGCAGACCCTGCAAGCCGTGGCGCGGCCAGGCATCCATGGCCATGCCGCCGACGCTTGGCCCGATGACGCCTCCCAAGCAATAAACCATCACGAACACGGTATTCGCCGTCGGCAATTCGGACGCCGCGAATGTACCTCCGAGTAATGCGATACCTTGGCTGTAGAACGCGTACAGCGTGCCGCCCCAAATGAACAGCAGCGGCCACAGCAGGGCGGGAGTTGAAATCCATGGCTGCAGGAGCAGCGGTCCCACGCCGCTTAAAGCGGCACAGACGCCCAGCATGGCGCGGCGCCCGAACCGATCCGCGAGCAGGCCTATGGGCGCCTGCAACACGACATTGCCCGCCATGAACACGGTCACCAGGAGTAAGGCTTCACGGTCGTGGAACCCGGCATGGATGCCGAACAGGGGCAGAAGGGTCAGTTCGGCCGATTCGACCAAGCCGGCGACCAATGCCGCCAGCATAATGACCGGCGCCCCCCGGATGGCGCCGCCGAGTTCGCGCATCGGCGTGAATGCCTGCGGCTCGCTCGTGACCCGGCGCAGGACGACCAGCGGCAGCAGCGTCACCAGCAAGACCACTGCACCGATCGCGAACGGTTGCCAGCCGCGCGTTCCCGTAAACTCCAACAGCGCGGGACCCGCCATGGTTCCGATCGAAAACACCGTGCCGTATATTCCCATGACGGTGCCGCGGGCATCGGCGCCGCTGACGTTGTTCATCCACACTTCGCTTGCGATCCAGCTCAAGCCGAGGGCACAACCGGTCAAGCATCTGAGAAACAGCCAGCTCTCGACGCCGGGCCACGCCGGCATGATCATGAGGATCAGGGCGCCGAGGGTCACTCCAGCCACCACGGAGCGCTTCAGTCCCAGGCGCGCCAACACGCGCGGATACACAGGCCCGAGCAAGATGACCGCGATCAGGCTCGCGGCCGTCACGGCGCCGATGGCGAAATTCGAAGAGCCGCCTCGGCTCAGCACCAGCGCGATCAAGGGTGGCTGAAAGCCGAAGATCAGGCCGACACCCAGACTGCTGGAGAATACGGCGGCGAGCACCACACGCCGTGAGGCAGGCGGCACGCTCAGATCCGGGGCACGGATCGCGACGCCCGCCCTGCAATTGTGCAAATTCGGCAACACGGATCAGCCCAGCGGCATTGGCGTCGGCACACAGAATGCGGTGTTGTCATCTCGTGCCTTGCTATTGAAACATCCAGGCAACCGCGCGAATTGTATTTTTCGTGCCTGTTGCGCAATAAACTTGCGTGTGAGTAAACGCTATGTTACGAATTGGCTCTGCCGATCACAAGGGATCGCAATCAAAACGCGAGCGGGATATTTCAAACGAGCCGCGCATCGAATTGTTGCCTGGATGACACATTGCACGTGCGCCATCTAGTTTGTCCACTTAGGGAGAACCGTTGATGAAAAGAATATTGTGTCGAGCAGACGGCAGTGCTTCGCGAGTTGCCGCTGCCATCTTGGGCGCGGTGCTCGTCTGCGCATCTCTGTCCCATTCAGCGCTCGCGGCGTCGCCCGGAGCGAACCCGGGCGCCGAAAACACCGGCTTGGAGGAAATTGTCGTTACGGCCGAAAAGCGCGAGTCGACCGTCCAGGCGACGCCGATCGCGATGACGGCCCTGAGCGCGGGCGATCTCACCGAGCAAAACATTACGTCGATCCAGGACCTCGTCGGCGCCATCCCCGGTATCTCGCTGCGCACGGCGGGTCCGGGCCAGACCGAGTACGAGATGCGCGGCTTGGCCTCCTCCGGCGGCTCCGTGGCCACGGTGGGATTCTATCTCGATGAGACGCCCCTGTCGGCGTCCGCAGTGGCACTCAACGGCCGCACGGTCATCGACGCCGACCTGTACGATCTCAATCGCACCGAGATACTGCGTGGGCCGCAGGGCACTCTATACGGCGCCGGATCCATGGGCGGCACCATCAAGCTCATCACCAATCCGCCCAAGCTCCATGCCCTGGAAGGGTCTGCTTACGTCGACGCTTCTCAAACCACCGGCGGCAGCACCAACGGCCGCGGCAGCTTGATGCTCAATTTTCCGATCGGCGACATCGCGGCGCTGCGCTTCGTCACGACGGATAAGTACATCAGCGGCTGGATCCATCGTTACGTCATCGCGCCCGGGCAATTTCCGTTTCCGACGAATTTCGGCAATTGCGGGGTTTACTACTGTACCCGCGGCGACGTTCAGGACGCACCCGTCGCCCAAGACCACGCGAACTCCAATATCGAGCGCTTCATTTCGTCGCGAGCATCGTTGCTGGTTCAACCGAGCGATGCTCTGTCCATCACCGGTAACTTCATGTATCAGCGCATCGATGCCGACGGATACAACAACTATCAGGCCCCGCCCAACAACGAAGCCATCTATCAACCCTACGATATCAAGGAGCCGTACTACGATTCCTTCCATCTATGGAGTCTCAAGGTCAGCTATGACATGTCGTTCGCGAATCTGACCTCGGCATCGTCCTATTGGAAGCGCGATGTATATCAATCGACGGATTCGACGGAAGCCCTGCAGAACATCTTCAATTACACGACATTTGTCCCGAACCTCTACTCGGACAACGATACGACGTGGCAGATCGCCCAGGAACTGCGGCTCACGTCGCGGGGTGAAGGGGACTTCCAGTGGGTGGGCGGCCTGTATTATTCGAACCTGCACTCGGGCTACGTCACGAAGAATCAGGCGGTTGGGTTCGTAACGACGCCGGTCTGTTCGTTGCCCGGATTGGGGGGCGATCCTAGTTTGGGCGGCCATTGCGCGCCCGGCTCGACGTACCTCTACGCGCCACCCCTTACGGGCCCGAATCCGGAGGGCATCATGTTCAACGACAACAATCCGAACATCCTCTCGCAGAAGGCGATCTTCGGCGAGGCGAGCTACAAACTGACGCCCACCCTCAAGCTCACGACGGGCTTGCGGTTCTACAAATTCAACATCAGCAACAACGCCAACCAGCGCGGCCTCGGCACGGCATCGGGAGATGCCACACCCACGATCGACAGCGCATCCGGAAGCAATACCAGTCTGTTGCCGAAGGTGAACCTGTCGTATGAGCCCTCCTCCGATCTCACGCTCTACAGCACGATCTCCAAGGGCTCCCGTCCCGGCGGCGTGAATCTACCCATCCCGCTGGTCCCGTTCAGCCAGGGCGCCTTCTATTACTGCGGCCCGGGCACCGGACCGAGCTACCTCAACAGTCAGCCGTCGTACTATGCACCGGACGATATCTGGAGCGTGGAAATGGGCGAAAAGGCCCGGTTCGCCGATCGGCGCTTTACGGTCAATGCGGACGTTTTCTACGTCAAATGGCACAACATCCAGCAGTTGATCGTGCTGTCCTGCGGCTATCCCTACAATACCAACGTGGGCGATGCCAAGACGTATGGGCCGGAACTTGAAATGGCGGCGAAAGTGACCGATGCGATCACGGCCGAACTCTCCGCCGCATATACCCAGGCCTACATCAGCAGCCCGAAAGACACTCCAGGACTTCCGGTCTTTTCCGGTACGCGTGTCACCAGCATTCCCAAATACACGGGCAACCTGGCCGTGAGCTACGAAACGATGCTGCCCCAGGAGTATAAAATGACGTTCCGGGTCGCGGAATCCTACGTCGGCCCGGTTTATGACACTGCCTATTACGCCGAGACCTTGGGGTCGTACGGCTTGATGGACTTCAGGATGGGTGTGGGTAAGGAGGCCTGGACAGCGTCCTTCTTCGGCACCAATTTGACCAACAAACACGCCGGCCTGACCATCGACAACACGGTCTTCGCGTGGCAGCAGCCAACGATCACGCGGGTCTCGACCAATCAGCCGCGCACGATTGGAATAGCGTTCGAAACGAAGTTCTGATTCGAGTGCGTTCGGGACGCGTGTCGGGGGCGGCGGAAGCGCGGGGGCGGAAGCCCCCCCGTTCTTTGTACGATCTTTGTATGATGATGCCGTCGCGCGGGCGATCTTGTTTGTTGGTATAGGGTTTTCAGGGAGACGGGGTGAGCGACAGTTCCATCAAGGCGGCCGATCAGGATGCCGAGCAACTCAAGGCCTTGGGGTATGTATCCCACTTCGACCGGACCATGTCGAAGTGGGAAAACTTTTCGTTGGGATTCACCTACCTGTCCCCGGTGGTGGGCGTGTACACCATCTTCGCGAGCGCCTTCATCGCCGGCGGTCCGCCGATGTGGTGGACCTACCTACTGGTCGGCCTGGGTCAACTGATGGTATGTCTGATTTTCGGCGAGATCGTTTCGCAGTTCCCCATCTCCGGGGGGCTTTATCCCTGGGCGCGCCGGCTCCTGGGCAAGCGCTGGGCGTGGATGGCCGGATGGGTCTATGCATGGGCGCTGTGCTGCACCATGGCGGGCGTCGCGACCGGTGTAGCGCCCTTTCTCGCGCAATTATTCGGCCTCGACAGCACGCCGCTGGCAACCACCATCATTGCACTCATCCTCATCGCGCTGACGACCTTTTTGAACTTGAGCGGGACCCGGTTGCTGGCGCGCGTCGCCATGTTCGGATTCGTCTGCGAGCTGGTCGGCGCCATCGTGGTAGGCGGGTATCTTCTGCTGTTCGCCCGGCATCAGCCGCTTACCGTGCTGGTGGACACCTCGTTCGTGCAGCACCATGGCCATTATTGGCCTGCCTTCCTCGCCTCCTCGCTCGCAGCCATGTTCTGCTACTACGGCTTCGAAGCCTGCGGCGATGTGGCGGAGGAAACGCCGGATGCGAGCCGGATGATCCCCAAAGCCATGCGCATGACCATCTACATCGGAGGCGCGGCCGCATCGTGGGTCTGCCTCGCATTCGTCCTGTCGATCTCGGATATCGGCGCCGTAATCTCGGGCAAGGACGCCGATCCCATTGTGACGCTGTTGCGGGCTGCAATGGGTGAGGCCGGTTTCCGTGCCGTCATCGTCGTCGTGTTGGTGTCGTTTATTTCCTGCCTGCTGAGCTTGCAGGCCGCGGCAAGCCGCCTCATTTTTGCCTACGCTCGCGATCAAATGATTTTCGGCAGCAAGTACTTGAGTCGCATGTCGCCGCGCCACCATGTTCCGGCGACCGCGTTGGTGGTGATGGGCACCATCCCTGCGGTGATTGCGCTTTCGGCACTGTGGCTGCAGGACGCGATCGCCACCATCATCAGCTTCGCGGCCATCGGCATTTATATTTCGTTCCAGATGATCGTGCTGGCTGCGTTGATCGCGCGCGCCAAGGGCTGGCGACCCGCCGGCCCGTTCACGCTCGGCGGCTGGGGCTGGTTGGTTAACTTTATCGCCTTGGGCTACGGCGTCAGCGCCATCGTCAACATCTTGTGGCCGCGGCCGCAGACGCCCAACGATCCGTGGTATGCCAGCTACGGGATGCTCGCGACCACCGTGGGTATCGTGGTGCTGGGGGGCATTTATATGATCATCGCGAAGCCTTACGAGCGCGGCAATGCGCCCGCCGGCGACGCTCACAAGCTCCCTGTTCGGAGCTACGGGTAAGGCCCGGCGGTAGCATCATTTCCGCCATCGACGGTGAGGTTGGAGCCGGTAACGTAGCTCGCAAGATCCGATGCCAGAAAACACACACAACGCGCCACTTCGGTGGGATGTGCCAGACGCCGCATGGGAATGCCGGCAGCCAGTGCCCGCAAGTTCTCCTCAGGATCGCCGCCGCGCTTTGCCAGGATGTCGTCGACCATGCGCGTATGGATCTCCCCGGGGCTGACCGAATTGACGCGGATGTTGTCACGTGCATGATCCAGCGCCATGCAGCGCGTGATTTGCAGCACCGCTCCCTTGCTGGCGCAGTACGCAACGTGATTGGGTTCGCCGTTCATGCCCCATTCCGATGCGATATTGACGATAGCGCCCTTGCCTGCGATGCGCATGTGCCTGACGGCGGCGCGACTCGCGTAGAACAACGCATTGACATTCACGGCCATCGTCTCCAACCACTGTTCGTTGGTCGTGTCCAGTGCATTGGCGGTGTATAGAATGCCGGCATTATTGACCAAAATATCCAAGCCGCCCATTCGAGCGACGGTCTCATCGACGAGGCGCTCGCAAGCGCCCGGGGCGCGCAAATCCGCCGCAGCGTACTGCGCTTTGCCGCCGGCATTTTCTATCGACGCGACGACCCTGCGGCCGCGTTCCGCATCGCGCCCGCATACCATGACGGCGGCGCCCGACTGGGCAAATACGCGTGCGCATGCCTCGCCGATGCCGGTGGTCGAGCCGGTCACCAGAACCACCTTTCCTGTAAACGTCATTCACACCACTCCACGGCTGCGGGTTTGACAACCCGGGGCGAAGGATACCTGCATGGCCAGAGAGCCGAAACACGATGCCTCATTTGAATCGATCAAGCTCGGCCCGTGGGCTGAGCGATCCGACCGACATCGGGCGACCCGCAGGTCAACGTCGAAGCGCCCGCAGGTCAACGTCGAAGCGGAGTAATATGCCCAACCGATTAGAGAGGTACCGTTGATGACTGCGTCCATACCGAGCGAACAGATCCCAGGAAAGAACGAGCTGAGTCGCTCGCTCAAGGGCCGCCATTTGACGATGATCTCGATCGGCGGAATCATCGGCGCCGGCCTTTTCGTGAGCAGCAGCACGGCCATCATTGCCGGCGGCCCAGCCAGCTTCATCAGCTATGCCATCACGGGATTCCTGATTCTCTTGGTCATGCGAATGCTGGGAGAGATGACCACCGCACTGCCCAAGGTACGTTCTTTCACCGAGTTCGCCCGCGCCGGATTGGGCGAAGGCGCCGGATTCGTAGTCGGCTGGCTATATTGGTATTTCTGGGTATTGGTGGTTCCCGTCGAGGCAATCGCGGGCGCCAAGATCCTCAAGCTGTGGATACCGTTGCCGCCCTTGGCCATCGGCATGGGATTGATGACCGTGATGACCTGTGTGAATTTGATGTCGGCAAGGTCCTATGCCGAATTCGAGTTTTGGTTCTCGTCCATCAAAGTCGCGGCCATCCTGGTGTTCATCGCGATCGCGGCCTCGTATGCGTTTGGGTGGACCGCGCCGCATGGCTCCACCTTCGGCAATCTGGTCGACTATGGTGGATTCACGCCCCACGGCTGGATCGCCGTGTTCGCCGCAGTGCCCACCGTGTTCTTTGCCATGATGGGCGCGGAAATCACGACCATTGCGGCAGGGGAATCCATACAGCCCGGCCGCGCGATCGCTAGGATGAGCACGCAAGTAATCGGACGCATCCTGGTTTTCTACGTGATTTCGCTGTTCCTGATCGTCGCGGTCACCCCCTGGAATACCGTCCGTTCGGGCGAGTCGCCGTTCACGCTGGCATTGAACACCATGCACATTCCGTGGGCGGGCGCCATCATGACCGTCATCATCCTGACGGCGGTACTGTCGTGCATGAATTCCGCGTTCTACGTGAGTTCAAGGGTACTGTTCGTGCTCGCCGAGCGCGGCGATGCACCGCAGTCCTTGGTCAAGTTGAACGCCCGCCGGGTGCCGGTGGGCTCGGTTTTGATGGGCGCGCTGGCGGGCTTTCTGGGGATCATCGCCGCCACCGAGGCGCCGCAGGTCGTCTTCGACTTTCTGGTGAGTTCATCCGGTGCAGTGATCGTGTTCATCTATATCGCCATCGCGATGTCGCAAATCGTCTTGCGCAACCGCCGCGAACGCAACGGCGAGCCCAAGCCCGCCGTGACGATGTGGCTATTTCCCTGGTTGAGCTATGCGGCCATCGCGGGGATGAGCGCCGTATTGATCGCCATGGCTTTCACACCGGGCCTGCAACAAGACTTCAAGTTCAGCTGCATCACGCTGATCGTCGCGGTCGTCGCGTACTTCATCACCAAGCGGATTCGACGGCCGGCAGCGGTTTCCAGCGTCAGCGTTTAGCGATTCCGCGCTTTAGATTTTAACTGCATGAGCTTCTGACCGGCCGTCACTTCAAGCGGTCCTAGACCTACTGATTTGACATATTCATCGAATTCGCCCGATTGGCGGCATTTTACCCATGAATTTCTGTCATATTTCTATTGTCAAGCGAAAAAAATTACATCATCACGTACAAAGAGTACGCTGCACATCGCAGTATTTTTGGCAGTATAAGTCATGCCTTGCGGTGGCCCCGCGAAGGCGACAGGTTTAGGAGAATCTCGCGCCGGCAAGCCAGCCAACTCCCCCGTCGGTGCGATATCCCGGCGGCGTGGGTACCTCATAAGGCCCACGCCGTTTTTTATTGCCGGCCGATCTTAATCTGTCCATAGGAGATCTCATGCCGATCGAGCGAAAGCACACCGGACCTCGAATGTCCCAGGCCGTGATCCACAACAAAACCGTGTATCTCGCCGGGCAAGTTGCGGCAGGCGCGCCCGGCAAGAGTGTAACGGAGCAGGCCAAAGACATCTTGTCGAGAATCGATGCACTGCTTGCCGAGGCGAAAACCGACAAGAGCAGGCTACTCAGCGCCACCATTTGGCTTACCGACATGTCGACATTTGCGCAGATGAACCATGTATGGGACGCGTGGGTGGTATCCGGCGCGACCCCGGCGCGCGCGACCGTCGTGAGTCCGCAGCTGGCGTCTTCGGAATACTCGATCGAGATCGCGGTCATCGCAGCTCAAGCGTAGCGCTCGGCCGGCGTGCAGCGCCGGCCGGGACCCACCGTCCCAAAACGCATTGCCGGCCCGAACCGGCCTCCCAACTACCGTTCAAACTTCGTCGACAGGATGATCGACGACGTGGTCCTTTCCACCCCATCGAGCGCGCCGATGCGGTCGATGACCTGATCCATCTCAGCAACCGTCGCCGTCATGGCGACCGCAATCAAGTCGACGTCGCCGCTGACCGAGTGCAGCACACGCACGTGGTCGATGGCACGCAACGCCGCCGTTACCGCGCGTGTTTCTTTCGGCCCCACCTTGATCATGACGTGCGCGCGCACTGCGCCCAGACCATGTTCGGGCGCCAGGCGAACGCCATACCCGACGATGACGCCCTGCTTTTCGAGGCGCTCGATCCGGCTTTGCACGCTGGTGCGCGACCGGCCCACCAGGCGGGCCAGTTGCGCGGTAGACGCGCGCGCATTCTCCCGCAGCGCAGATATCAGCTTTTCGTCGATGGAGTCCATGTTGATTCGTCAGTTTAACCTTTCACAATAACGGAATTATACCTTAAAAACGTCAAATCGTCCCTACCATTCGAAGGGTCTGGGGTCGACAATGAGCGTCCCGTTGCGGAGGCTGGCATGAAAAATATCGTTATCGTTGGTGCAGGCAAAATTGGTTCGATGATCGCGGAGTTGCTCGTCGGATCCGGCGATTACGCCGTGACCGTAATCGACCGTTCGCAGCAACAACTCGACCGCCTAGAGACAGCGCTGGCGGTCACCAAGATTGCCGCCGACATCACGCACGGCGACACGTTGCAGAAAATTCTCACGGGCAAATTCGCGGTACTGAGCGCGGCTCCCTATCATGCGACCCGGCTGATCGCCGAGGCGGCGAAAGCAGCCGGCGCTCACTATCTGGACTTGACCGAGGACGTGGCCAGCACCCGTGCGGTGAAGCAACTCGCCGCAGGAGCGCGCACCGCGTTCATCCCCCAGTGCGGCCTGGCTCCGGGTTTCATCACGATCGTCGCCAGCGACCTGGCCTCTAAGTTCGACAAGCTGCAGGACGTACGCATGCGGGTCGGCGCGTTGCCGAAATTCCCCTCCAACGCGCTCAACTACAATCTCACCTGGAGCACGGACGGCGTCATCAACGAGTACTGCGAGCCCTGCGAAGCGATAGTCAACGGCCAGCTGCGCGAGACTCAGCCGCTCGAAGAGCTCGAAGAGTTCTCCCTGGACGGCATCCTCTACGAAGCATTCAATACTTCCGGCGGTCTCGGCACCTTATGCGAAACCCTGGCGGGTAAAGTGCGCAATCTCAACTACCGTACCATTCGCTACCCCGGCCACGCGGCCATCATGAAGGCGCTGCTGAATGATCTGCGCCTGCGCGACCGGCGCGATTTGCTGAAAGACATCTTGGAGAACTCCGTTCCGATCACGCTGCAGGACGTGGTCATCGTCTTCGTCACGGTCAGCGGTCTGCGCGGCGGTCAGCTCGTCCAAGAAACGTACGCCAACAAGATCTATGCCGCGCCCTTGGGCGGTCGTGTGCGCAGCGCCATTCAAATCACGACAGCCGGAGGCATCTGCGCCGTGCTCGACATGTTGAGCGCCGGCGATCTGCCCCAAGCCGGACTCGTCAAACAGGAAGACATCAAACTGCAACGCTTCCTCGGCAACCGCTTCGGTCGCTGTTATGCGATGGCCGCACCGGCGGCGGCGGCCAACGCCGCCTGATCTGCCCGATGCGGCGATGCGGCGATGCGCCGACGTGCCGGGGCTGCGGTGCATTCGGCATCATGCCGGGTGCCCTGACCGCGTGGTGGATATATCCATCCATTATTTCGCCGCCAGTCAGCGGCGCGCATGGGATTGGCCCCGCCAGCCAAGCGGCCTATGATCACCTGCTATGACTGATACCCATCTGTTGCAGCTGATTCGCTCGATAGTAGGCGACCAGGCGGCGGACGATATCCTGGGAATGCTGCACATCGACCGCACGTTTCTGATCGAAAGTGCCGGTGCCGTGTCGCGTGGCGCGTTCGCCATGGCGCTCAACGCAATCTTGTTCCATGACTTGCTGAGCGGCGTACCCACCGGCGCCGCCTATGTCGCCGATCGCCGCCGCCAGCGCGAACGCATCGTCTTCGACCACGGCGCCTTGCGAACCATTCGCCTCGGGTCGCGACCCACCGGCGCGCTGCCCGCAGGGGTAGGATCATTCTCCCGCATCTTGGAGCCCCTCGGGTATCACGTGACCGGCATTTATCCGCTCGATGACTTGCGCATGACCGGCCGTGGGTTTACCCACCGTGAGTTTCCGGAGGCCTTGCCGCAGTTCTTCATCAGCGAATTGCAGGTCGATCGGTTCTCCAAAGAATTTCAAGCTGCTGCCGAACGCGTATTCGGCAACAGCCGCGATCCGTTGACGCTAACCACGCACGCGGCACTGGCGGAATTCGCCGAACAGGGCCGCTGCAAGATGAGGCTCGCCGCACCGGCACTCAAGGAAATCGTCGCCGCTTTCGGCCGCTGGCACGACACGCCTACCTTGGCCGACTACCGGATCTTGTTGGCAGAATCGGCGGAGTGTGCGTGGACGGCGACCGAGGGTTCAGCATTCAACCATGCGACCGAGCGTGTTTCGGATGTCGCGATGACGGCGTGCGCGCAACGCTCGCTCGGACGGCCGGTGAAAGACACCATCGAGACTTCGGCCTCAGGTTCGGTGCGCCAAACGGCGTTCAAAGCCGATCCGGTGAGGCGGTCGTTCCGCGCCGATGACGGCTCGGAAATCGAAATGACTGTGCCCGGCTCGTTCTACGAGTTCATCTCGCGGGACGCGGTGATGGGCTCGGACGGCAGGAGACGCATGGACCTGCGGTTCGACAATTACAGCGCACAACGCATTTTCAAGATGACGGCGGCCGGCTGACGAAAGCTTCGATGTCGGCCAGGGTCGGCGCACGCCCGCGCGCCGGGATGCTGAGCGCCGCGATCGTGTCGGCGTGCGACACCTTGGGATAAAGCTTCAGGGTTACCGGCACACCTTTGGCCCGCAATGCCGCCGCGAGATTGATGGCGTTCTTCGGCCACACTGCGTCGTCTTTCAGCCCCTGCACCACCAACATCGGCGGCGCATCGGCGCGCACGAAATTGATTGGCTGCGACTGCGGATAGAGCGCCGCCGGGCCGAACATGTCCTTGAGGTCGGGGTCGGTCAGCGGCAGGAAATCGTACGGTCCCGATAAGCCGATTACGCCGGTGATGTGAGGTACCGGGCCACCGGTGGCTAGAAAATAGCGTCTATCCAGCGTCACCAAAGCCGCCATGTGGGCGCCGGCAGAATGTCCCATGAGGAAAAAGCGCCCCGGATCGGCGCCGAGTTCTGCGGCATGTTCGAGTGCCCACAGCGCCCCACGTGCCGCATCGTCCATGAACCCCGGCATCTTAACTCGAGGGTAATGTCGATAATTGGGCAGCACCGCGACATATCCGAGCGCCGCCAAGGCCGCGCCCACGAATCGGTACTCAGCCTTGTCGCCCGTCTCCCATCGCCCACCGTAAAAGAACACCACCAACGGCCGCGGCGACACGGCCTCGCCATCGGGCAGGTAGACATCCAGTTGCTGCTGGGGATCCGTACCGTAAGCGATGTCCGTTCGGCGTTTATGGGAACCGAAGGAGGCCGGCACATTGGCCGCGACGAATTCCAATTTCGAACAGGCCGCCGTCGTCAGCCCGAGCAGACTCGTCAATGCAGAACGGCGCGACATCTTCATTCCGGCGCGCGGCACGCATAGGTGATGCGGCTCTCGTCATCGATGAGCCCCCGTTGCAGCAACCATTGCCGGGCGTCCTCGGCATCTTCGGCGAACCAAATCGCGGCGCTGCCAAGGCGAAAGGTGTATCCCCACTCATCCATATCGCGGCACATGCGTTCGCGCCCTACGTTCGGTAGGACGTCGGCCAGTAGAATCTGCAGATAACACACGGCATTCTCTTCCCAGTCGTCGCCGCCCGCATCCGTATCCAGTCCGGCGCGCCGCTCAGCGGTCATGCACATGAAATGCGCGCCCTCATGCAACACGGAGTGCACGGGCGTATCGAGTCGCACGTAGATCTTCGAACCGATCAATCCAGCCTCGCGCTCGCCCCAGAAAGAACCCGGAATGACTTGCTCCGGCGCGACCAATGTCAATTCCAATCCATACCGGTCCAGAAGCATCTCCAGAGGCAATCGATCGATGGAATTGACCAACAGCATGCTTGAGGTCCCGGCAAACCAACGGGCTATTTCAAGCTCGTCAACCGCCGCATGGCGATGGCCACGAGATCGCGCGCCATCTGCCGGCGCAAGATATCCGCCTCGTGTTCCTTGGCGAGCAGCTCTTGCTCGACGAAGCTGTAATCCTTCGACACATTGATGGTTTGGGGCTTCAGCAGCTCCTTATCGGAGCCTCGTACCGCAAAGGTCACCGTATACGTCAGCTCGTATTCCGTTGGAATGTTGCGTGCCGAGACGGATAGCGTGCGCTGTTCGACCAAGTCCTTGGTCACTTCGATGGTTGCCGTGGACTTCGCGCGTATCTCCTGGACCAGCGCGCCCGAGCTTTTCAGCTGATGTTCGAACTCGCGCGCGAAATCGGTATAGGGATCTTTGACCGACAGATACGGTCGTGCCAGGATTCCCGGCAGCGGCTCGCTGCCGGCCAGCCGAAATCCGCAGGCAGCGAGTCCCGCGCAGGCAAGGGCGCCGCAAAATTTGACGAATCTCATGTCGCGATACTACACGACGACGTTGACCAGCTTTCCCGGCACGACGATCACTTTACGAATCGCAGCGGAGCCCACGAACTTCTGCACGTTGGGATCCGCCAGCGCAGCGTCGCGCACGGCCTTTTCGTCCGCGTCCGCTGCGACGGAAATTCGCGCGCGTAGCTTTCCGTTCACTTGCACGACGAGTTCGATGGTCGATTGTTCGAGCGCTGCGGTATCGACCGCCGGCCAGGTCTCGTCGATCAGCGCGGTGCGATGTCCCAATTCACGCCACATGGCATGCGTGACATGCGGGATGATGGGCGACAGTGTCAGGACCGCAATGTCGAGGGCCTCCTGCATCACGCTGCGATCCGGCGGCGTGCTCTGCGGATATTTCGCCAAAGCGTTCAGAAGTTCCATGACCGCGGCGATCGCCGTATTGAAGGTTCGGCGGCGCCCGATGTCGTCAGTGACTTTTGCCAAGGTTTGATGCGCCTGTCGGCGGATGGCTCGCTGCTTATCGTTCAAACCGCTCTTATCGAGAGGCGCGGCGGCGCCCCCCGCCAGGTGTTCGTGCACGGCCTTCCACAAACGCTTGATGAAACGAAACGCGCCCTGCACGCCCTCATCGGACCATTCGAGCGTCTGCTCGGGCGGGGCAGCGAACATCGTGAACAAGCGTGCGGTATCGGCGCCGAATTCGTCGATCAATGCCTGCGGATCCACACCGTTGTTTTTCGACTTGGACATCGTGACCACGCCGCCCGACTCGACTTCCTTGCCGTCGGCACGCAGCACGGCGCTGCGGCGCTGACCGTCCTTATCGATTCTGATCTCGACGTCGGCGGGATTGAAATACTCGATGCGGCCGGATTCCGGCTTGCGGAAGAAAACCTCGTTCAACACCATGCCTTGGGTGAACAAGTTTGCAAAAGGCTCCTTGAAGGTCACCGCGCCGAGTTCGTTGACGACCCGGGTCCAAAAGCGCGCATACAGCAAGTGCAGAATCGCGTGCTCGATGCCGCCGATGTATTGATCGACGGGCAGCCAGTATTGAACCCGCGAATCGAGCATCGCCCGGTTGTTGTCGCTGCACGCAAACCGCAGGAAGTACCAGGAAGAATCCACGAAGGTGTCCATGGTGTCGGTTTCGCGCCGCGCCCGGCCGCCGCAGCGAGGACAATCGGTATGCAAAAATCTTTCGTCTTTGAGCAACGGATTGCCGCTGCCGTCCGGCACGAGATCTTCCGGCAGCAACACCGGCAACGCGTCGTCGGGTACCGGCACGGTGCCGCAACTCGCGCAGTGAATCACCGGGATCGGGCAACCCCAATAGCGCTGCCGCGAAATCCCCCAGTCCCGAAGCCGCCATGTAGTCTGCTTTTCACCCAAACCCCGCTTGGCCAAATCGGCGGAAATCGCATCGATGGCCGCCTGGAACTCCAGCCCGTCATAAACCCCGGAATTGATGCAGCGGCCATGCTCGCTGTACCACGGCGCCCAGGCATCGAGGGAATAAGTTTGAGCCCGAACGTCGATGACGGGTTTGATCGGTAGTCCGTACTGCTTCGCAAACTCGAAATCGCGTTCATCATGCGCAGGCACCCCCATGACCGCACCTTCGCCGTAACTCATGAGCACGTAATTACCGACCCACACGGGCACCGCTTCACCGGACAACGGATGGCGCACGACCAGCCCCGTCGGCATTCCCTTCTTTTCCTGAGTCGCGAGCTCCGCTTCGATCGCCGGTCCACGCTTGCACTCGTCGATGAACGCCGCCAGCATGGGGTTGCTTCTCGCCGCGTGAGCCGCCAGGGGATGCTCCGCCGCCACGGCGCAAAACGTAACGCCCATGATGGTGTCGGCGCGGGTCGTGAATGCATGCATCACGCCGGTGTCGTCACCGATTGCGTATGGGAATCCGATGCGCACGCCTTGGCTCTTGCCGATCCAATTGGCCTGCATGGCACGCACGCGCTCCGGCCATCCGTGCATCTCGTTCAAGGCTCCGAGCAGATCCTCGGCGTAGGCCGTGATCTTCAGGTAATACATGGGAATCTCGCGTTTTTCGATCAACGCGCCCGTGCGCCAGCCACGGCCATCGATCACCTGCTCATTGGCAAGAACCGTCTTGTCGACCGGATCCCAATTCACCACGCCGGTCTTCTGATAGGCGATGCCTTTTTCCAACATGCGCAGGAACAGCCACTGATTCCAGCGGTAGTAGTCCGGCCGGCAGGTCGCCAGTTCGCGGCTCCAATCCAGGGCGAACCCCAAGGATTTGAGCTGTTTCTTCATATGCGCAATATTGTCGAAAGTCCATCTCGCCGGAGGGACGCCGTTCGCCATCGCGGCGTTCTCCGCCGGAAGGCCAAAAGCGTCCCAACCCATCGGCTGAAGGACGTTTTTTCCGTTCATGCGCATGAAACGGCTCAAGACGTCCCCGATCGTGTAATTGCGCACGTGCCCCATGTGCAAGCGACCGCTCGGATAGGGAAACATCGACAAGCAGTAATATTTCTCGCGTGCCGTGTCTTCCGTTGCCTCGAAGCAGCGCTGATTTTCCCAATAATGTTGGGCGTCCGCCTCGACGGCGGCGGGCTCGTATCTTTCTTGCATAGGTGTTCGGCAGAATACCCGAGATGCCGAGCCGCCGGGAACTACCGTAAGCTTGCCGGCCACAATGCACGCATCCAATCGTTCTGTTGCTTTCTTGCTGGTCTCAGTCAGCGGTTGCCTATGGTTTCTGGCATGCACGCCATTTGACTTGTCGGCTCTCGCTTGGGTGGCTGCCGTACCGATGCTGCTCGCCATCGACCGGGCGCCCAGCCTGAAGGCAGCGCTGGCGTTGGGGTGGTGGGCCGGCGTGGTGGAAACGGCCGGCGGGTTCTACTGGTTGATCGACACGACACAGCGCTTCACCAACTTCCCCTGGATTGTGGCAGCGCTGGTGTTTTTTCTGTTTTGCGCGACCCGCGCGATCATTTTCTTGGGTTTCACCGCTATCGTCCGTGCGATCCGCCGGCGCCGCCTCGTGCCCATGGCCTTGCTCGCGCCGCTTGCCATGGTGATCTGCGAGTTCATGGTGCCGCAGCTGTTTCCCTGCGGTCAATGGATTACCCAAGCCTGGCATCCCCTCGTGATCCAGATCACCGAGCTCACGGGCCCGCTGGGCGTCACGGCCTTGCTCATGTTGGTCAACGGCGCGCTTTATGATCTTCTGTCGAAAAATCGCGCGGCGCCTGGCACCGCGATTGCCGCGGCCGTCGTGCTTGGAGCGGCCCTGCTCTTCGGCGCGATCCGTATGCGGCAGGTGGATGAACTCATCGCGCATGCGCCGCGACTCAAAATCGGTTTGGTTCAGCCGAACTTCGCGTACACCGCCGACGGCGAATTTTCGCGCGAGGAAGCGCTACGCGAGTTGGCGGCACTGCAAGAGCAGTCGCGCCTTCTGGAACATGCCGGCGCGCAGTTGGTCATCTGGAGCGAGGGAAGCTACCCGGTGGCGCTGCCGCGCGATTTCAGCGCCGACTTTTCACCCGACTCATTGGCGATGATTCGCCGCGGTTTCACCGCGCCCCTCGTGCTGGGAGCCAATACCGTCGACTCGAATTCGGGCGACGCCTTCAATTCCGCGCTGTTGCTCGATCAACACGGCAAGGCAGTGGGTCGCTACGACAAGGTGCGGCTGCTGGCGTTCGGCGAATACATACCCGGAATCGACATCTTCCCCTGGTTGGCGAAGCTCCTTCCGATCGGCACCAGCAGATTCCAGGCAGGCGTAGGACCCGGCGTCATGTCACTGCAAGAGACTCCCGGCCAGACCTGGCGCCTCGGGCCTCTGATTTGCTATGAAGATCTGCTGCCGGAGTTCGTCCGTAGCGTCGGCGAATTGCATCCCGACCTTCTGGTGAATCTCACCAGCGATCAGTGGTTCGGCGCCCCCACCGAACCATGGGAACATCTTGCACTATCCATATTCTCTGCCATCGAGTTGCGGGTAGCGCTGGTCCGGGACGTGAATTCCGGCATTTCCGCCCTGATCGACCCAAACGGTCGACTTCTCGAAAAAACCTATGCGGATGATCCGTATCGCGAACCGAGAGCGTCCGATGGCAAGCTCGTGGTCGCGCCGAAAATGGCAGGCGGACATACGCTGTACGTCGCGTGGGGCAGTTGGTTCCCCTACTGCAGCATGCTCGCCACGTTCGTCATCGCCGTGCTCGCGCATCGCCCCAAGCGCGGAAGCTAGCCGCGGCCGCCCGCCAAAGGGTCAGATAAAGCTCATAATTTACAATAACTTATGTCCAATCGCAGCCCGAGAACCCGCATCCGCAAGCAATGGGCGCGTGCGAGATCAACGGGAGAAACGGCCTCCCGCCCTGATCGCGGAACCTCGGCCGTTCGCAGCGCAATGGTTTAATAGGTAAAATTGAGATGTGCGCGGCCGACCGCAACTGCGGCGCATGCGACGATTCGGCAACTTCCTCGTGAAGCAGCCATTGGTTAGTTTCAAACCGCCCCGATTGATACGCGACATGTTCATCAGCAAAGTGCATCCGCAATGGTGAGAAGCCGCCAGAGCCGGATCAAAAATTATTTTGCCGAAAACCGCTTATTCGCGCTGAGGAGCATCATCGCAGGCCTCGTCGCGGGCGCGTTGTTGCTGGTGGTCGGGGCGCGCCTGTTCTATTTGCAGGTCTTAAGATACGACTACTATTCCACGCTTTCCCAAGGCAATCGGATTCGAACCGAACCGATTCCGCCGAGCCGCGGCCTGATTCTGGATCGTCATGGCGTCGTGCTCGCCGACAACTTGCCGGCCTTTCAGATCGAATTGGTGCGGGAACAGGTCGGAGACTCGAAATCGCTGGACGCGACCTTGGCCTCGCTGGTCAGCATCGGACTGCTGCGACCCGAAGAAATCAGCAACATCAGACGCACGGTGCTGCTGCATAAGGTGTATGAGAGTGTGCCCATCAAGCTGCAGCTCACGGAAGAAGAGATGGCGCTGTTTGCCGTGCACCGCTACCAGTTCTCGGGAGTGGACATTCGAACGCGCCTGGCTCGGCACTACCCCCTCGGCGCGACGGCGGTGCATGCCATCGGGTATGTCAGCGCCATCAATGAACAAGACCTGAAGCAAATCGACAGCGATGCATATGCCGGCACCAGCCTGATCGGCAAACTGGGCGTCGAGGCGGCATACGAACAGCAACTTCATGGCAAACGAGGCTCCCGAGAAATACTCGTGAACGCCGCCGGTCGGCCGGTCGATAAGCAAGGCGACTACACGCCCCATCTCGACGTTCGGCCGCCGATCGCCGGCGACGATTTGATCCTGGGATTGGATGTTCGGGTGCAGAAAGTCGCCGAAGATGCCCTCGCGGGCAAACGAGGGTCGGTCGTGGCGCTCGACCCGAAGACGGGCGACGTCATCGCTCTGGCAAGCCTGCCGGGATTCGACCCCAACGGCTTCGTCAGGGGCCTGACCGTTGCCGAATACAGCGTGCTGCGGGACGACATCGACATACCGCTGCTGAATCGGGCGTTGCGCGGAGCGTATCCCCCGGGATCGACGGTCAAGCCGCTCTACGCATTGGCTGCGCAGAAATACAACATCCTGTCACCGCTCCAGCAAGAATACTGCGCTGGCGTCTTTACCCTGCCGGGCAGCAGCCACCAGTATCGGGACGACGAGAAGCACGGCTACCTGGACATGCGCCATGCCATAGCGAGATCCTGTGACGTCTATTTTTACCGAGTCGCCGAGCGACTGGGCATCGATCGCATGGCCGACTTCATGAAAGCGTTCGGCTACGGCGAATTGACCGGTATCGATATTCCGGGCGAGAAGGCAGGCCTCTATGCATCGCCGGAATGGAAGCGACATGCCTTCAAGCGGCCGGCCGATCAAGCGTGGTTTGCCGGCGAGACCATCAGCATGGGCATCGGCCAGGGCGCGATCACGGTTACTCCCTTGCAGCAGGCGCACTTCGCGGCCGAGATTGCCGAACGGGGACAAGTAGTCGCGGCGCCGCGCCTGGTAGCCGCCATACGCAGCGCAGGCTCCACCACCATCGTGCCCCGCAGCCCGCATCTGTTGAAATCCATCGACATCGCTACCAAGGAACAATGGGACGTCATTTACGACGGCATGGTGGGCGCCACATCGCCCATCGGTACGGCCCACGCGGCCGGCCTGGGAGCCAAGTATCTGATTGCCGGCAAGACCGGCACGGCCCAGGTATTCACCATCAAGCAAACCGACAACACCAAAACGAAGATCAAGGATGAGCGCAAGCGCGACCATTCGTGGTTCATCGCCTACGCACCGGCCGATGATCCCAAGATTGCGGTTGCCGTGCTGGTAGAGAACGGCGGCTTCGGCGCGTCGGTCGCGGCACCCATCGCGCGCAAAGTGCTGGATGCTTTCCTGCTCGGCATCGATCCGTACGCCGATCCGAAGAAACCCGTGGCCATCCCCTCCCATGCGGCGATTGAAGTGCCGGCCGCGGCGGGCGGCGCGCCGCTCTGATCGACGATGCGCTCAATCGGGAATGAACATGCGCACCGCAGCAGCCCCCATCAGCGCCGTCGCCAGCCACCCGAGAACCACGATCGATTTGCCGGCGGTGAATTTACCCATCACCGACTTCTTGGACGCCAACACCACGATGATCGCCATTAGAGGCACTGCGACCACACCGTTGATCACCGCACTCCAGAACAATGCTTTCATCGGGCTGATGGGGGAATACTGGATTGCCAGGCCGGCGAGAACGCTGACGGCAATAACCGCGTAGAACCCGCGGGCCTCGCCCACCTGGCGCTCGAGGCCGAAGCGCCAACCCATCGCCTCACACAGCGCATAGGCACCTGACCCAGCAAGCACCGGCACGCCGACCAAGCCGACGCCGAGAATGCCCAACGCAAACAGCGCGAATGCGAGGTTGCCGGCGAGCGGACGAAGCGCATCGGCAGCCTGTGCCGCCGTATTGATATCGGTGACTCCGGCCACGTGCAGCGTGACGGCGGTCGCGAGAATGATGAAATAAGAGGTCAAGTCGGAATACAGCATCCCGCTCCACGTATCCCAGCTGATGCGGCGCAGTTCCGCGTCGGCCGCCGCCGGCTCGGCGAGCAACGAAGGCGTCGCCGCGCTCCCCGGCTCCGACTTGCCCGCTTGCATGTCCTCGACTTCTTCGGATGCCTGCCAAAAGAAAAGATAGGGACTGATGGTCGTCCCGAAAATGCCCACGACGACAGCGGCGGCAGAGGCATTCGGCGTGAACGTGGGCCAAACGGTTTGCAGAAACACCTGGCGCCATGGCACATGCACGGTGAACAGAACCGCTGCATATGCCAGCAGCGACAGCGTCAGCCATTTCAAGAAACCAACATATCGGTGGTACGGGACAAAAATTTGCAGTCCCAAAGTCAGAAATACGAAGAATGCCGTCATCAGATGGCGATCGACGCCCGTGACCAGTTCCGCCACTTCGCCCATGGCGGCAACATCGGCAGCGATGTTCAAGGTGTTGGCAACCAGCAATAACAGCACGGCGAACCAAAGCATGCGCGGCGAAAAGCAATCTTTAATATTGGCCGCGAGGCCCCTACCGGTAACGCGGCCGATGCGAGCGCACATGGATTGGATGGCCGCCATCAGCGGAAAAGCCAGCGGCATCGTCCATAGCATGCCAAGACCGAATTGCGCGCCCGCCTGGGAATACGTTGCGATCCCGCTCGGATCGTCGTCGGCGACGCCCGTGATTAATCCCGGACCCACACGCGCCAGCGGATGTTGTTTCAGGCGCGCCCACAGGCTACGAGCCGCCGGCGACTTTGAGGACTCCGGAATCGGGTGTTGTCCGGTATCCATACGCTCGGCGTGCTCGTGAGCAAAGCGGGCATTGTAGGCGGTCTGGAGTCAATCAGCCGAGATGCTTTAGGCCCCGGATTTCGGCCTCGGCGCGCCCGGCGTCAACTGATGCTCCACGCGGTCCGCTTTGATTTCCATCGGACCCGCCGAGGTCTGGAGGTTGAACACGACGTTACCGAGAAAAACCTGCGAGTCGTCGTCCCCAGGAAGGGTCTTGGTCGAGCGCAGCAGTTTATTCGTCGCCGCGTCGGAGCGGTTGCTCTTCGGATAATCCTCAGCCGAGTCCGGCGTCAACTCGAGAACTACGCTGTCCGCCTTGATTTGGATCGGCTGAGTGCTGCCCGCAATGCTAATCATTACGTCGCCGCTCAAGCGCATCGCCTCGAACTGGGGATCTGCATAGCCCACCAACGACTGGGCGAAGTTGGCCGACAGCATCGTGATCGCTCCGACGGGTATTTTGACGGTGGCTTCGTGCCCTGGCCCTTCGCCCTGGATCACAAACGTTTCCGCCTGCGCCGCGGAGATTCCAGATGCAGCGCACAAAACTCCGACAAGCCAATAATTTGCCATAATAGCGTTCCTGCCTTTGTCAGACTGCATGATCTTCGGCGGGTTGGTCGAAAGCAACGGCAAACCGGGTAAAGTTATGCAAAGTGCCGCGGCCGCCGGTCAGGCAGCCGGCTACACGCGCCGTCGCAAACGCCGTCGCACCGCGCCGCTCAGTTCGTTGAGTTCCTCGATCCGAAGCGCCGCTCCGACACCGAAGAATACCAGGCCCGCCACGGTAACGGTCCCCAGCAGCGCACCGGTCTTGGGCAGGAAGGCCTGCGTTGCCCAGTCAGACAACAGCCAGTGGGTTGACGCTGCACACACGCCCGCCAACGCCGCCCCGGCGATCGTGGTCTTACCCAACATGATGAGCATGCGGGGTAACTCGAGACCGGAGAGCTGCCGATACATCAGCACATAGAGTACGAGGAAATTACACGTCGCCACACAACCGGTGGAAAAGGCAAGGCCAAGATGCCCCCAATGCAACTGAAAAGTGAATATCCAATTGAAAAGCAAATTGAGCGCAACGGCGAGAAAGCTCACGAACATGGGAGTTTTGCGCCGGTCCAGCGCATAGAATGCGTTCACGAGTACTTTCAGAGCCGCATAACCTGCGAGACCGATGGCGTAAAAACGCAGCGCCCCGCCTGCTTGCGCCGCCTCGTGAGCGTCGAATTTTCCGTGCTGATACAGCACGGAAATGATCGGCTCCGCCAGCATCATAAGGCCGATGCTCGAGGGCACGGTCAACAAGAACATCAACCGCATGGCACGCGCGAGCTCGGCGCGAAAGCCCGTCATTTGACCGGCAACGACCAGTCGCGACAACAAGGGTAGCGTTACGGTGCCCAGCGCGACGCCAAACAGGCCAAGCGGCAATTGCATCAACCTGAATGCGATGGCGAGCCAGAATATCGCCCCATCGCCGAGCGTCGATGCAAACATGGAGTTGACCAAGACATTGAACTGAGTCGTGCTGGCTGCTATGACCGACGGCCCCATCAGCCTCAATATCGCGTCGACACCCTGATCGCGCCAGCGGAAGTCCGGTCTATACCGATAGCCAAGCCGCAACAGCGGCGGCAGCTGCACGGCAAATTGCAGCGCGCCGCCCAGCAAAGTTCCGATGGCGAGTCCGATCAACGCGCGTGGTCCAAAACCTGGATCGATCCATGCCCCCAATGTCACACCGCCGACGATGGACCCAATGTTGAAAAAGCTCGATGCCATGGCCGGCATACCGAAAACGCTTTTCGCGTTCAGCATACCCATCACCAAGGCAGCCATCGACACCATCACGATGAAAGGGAACATGATGCGGGTGAGCTGCGCGGTCAGCGCCGCTTTCTGCGGGTCGAAGCCCGGCGCCATCACGCTGACGAGTTGCGAAGAAAACACCATGCCGGCGACGCAGATCGAGCCCAACACGACGAGCGTCAGCGTGCCCACCTTATTCGCGAGCCGCCAAGCGGCCGCATCGCCGCTCCGCGCGATGGTCTTGCTGAACGTCGTCACGAACGCAGTGGAGAGCGCGCCTTCCGCGAATAGATCGCGCAACAGATTCGGAATGCGGAAAGCCGCGGTAAACGCATCCATCGCGCCGCCGCCGCCGAACAACGCCGCGCAGATCTGCTCGCGTGCCAGACCAAGCACTCGGCTGCACATCACCGCCAATCCAATGACGCCGGCGGCCTTGGTATTCAAGCGTTCGGTACCGCCCTCGGAGGCCGCCGTGTCGGCCACAAGCCGCGATGTATCTGACGGGTATTTCGGGCCGGTGCCGGAGCTCATTAGCGATCGTTGCCTTAAAGTCTGCCTAGTCTACAGATTTCACGGAAACGCAACGCGCGGCGCGTGAGGCCGGCCCGGAGTCATCGGTGATTCTTACCCAAATTGGAAGCCCGAAATCGCCTTGCCGGCAATGGACTCGCTGAAAGTGCGCACTCCGGAATCACCGTCGGCCGCGCCTGCAGCGACCATCAGGGGAATCAAGTGCTCTTCACGCGGATGCGATTCGCGGCCGCCCGGCGCGCTACGCCACAGCTTAAGCTTCTCGCCGCGAGTTGTGGGATCGCGGACGGCGTCGTTCAACCACGCATCGAACGAGGTGGCCGCCCCGGCGCCGCCTCCGGAAAACATCGCGGCGAGATTATGGTAGCTCATCCCGCTGCCGACGATGAGTACACCCTGCCGTCGCAACGGCGCCAGAGCCTGACCCAACTGCAAATGCAGCGCGGGATCGAGGCTCTTCTGCAGCGACATTTGCATGATGGGAACGTCGGCGCGCGGGTAGATCAACAGAAACGGCACGAAGACACCATGGTCCAGTCCACGCTTACCGTCGACCGCGGAATCGAATCCCGCATCGGACAACAAATCGCGCACGCGCGGCGCAAGTTCGGGTGCGCCGGATACCGGGTATCGCAATCGATACGTGTGCTCCGGAAATCCGTAATAGTCGAACAACAGGTTGGGCTTCTCGGCAATGTTGAGCGTCGGGACGGGAGCCTCCCAATGACCGGACACGACGAGCACCGCTTTCGGCCGCATGCCAAGCGTGGCATCGATCCCGCGAAGGTATGACGCCAATCCATCCCACATGTGCGGATACGCCGGCGGAGGGTCCATGAAAAAGCAAGGACCACCGCCATGCGGGATGTACAACGTTGGAAGTCTTTTAGCGGCGTTCACAAATACGATTTCCCGGCGCGGTCAGCCTAGCCGGGCCGCTCGTGAACGTCAATGCGCGGACTGCCGTCGTCGGTTTCTCGCTCAGACATTCGTGTTGACGTTGGCACCCACCGAACTCAATGAATGAGCCCCGCTGCTCTGCACGCTCTGCAGCAAATTGCTTAGAAAATTCTGCAACGCTGCATTCGACGTCTGAGTCGATGCGGCGCTCGACCCTGCGGTCGCGGCGTTGCCGTTCACGCCTTGCATCAGACTGTTGAATGATGCGTTGAGGTTGGCCGTCGCGGGGGTCGACGTGCCGCTCGATCCAAGCTGCTGAATCAGAGTTTGCAGCGATGAGACGAGGCCGCCTTGATAGTGGACTGCGCCGGTCGCCGATTGCGCAGCCGTCGAACCGCTGGTGCTGGCGCTGCTGCCCAGACCGTCGGCCTTGAGCGCCTGGAACAGCGAATGCAAGAAGGTCTGAATTTCCTGCGCCGGACCCGCCGCAGTTGCCGCATTCGCGCTCGTGGTGGACGCAACACCGCTGGTCGCGGCGACGCCGGTAGTACCCGCCGCTGCTGTGATGCCCGCCGCGGCAGTCGTGCCCGCAGCCGCGCTCGTCGACGTAGTTGCCGGGATGCCGATCACCTGTTCAAGGGACTGTAGAAGACTACTGAACAGCCCCTGAGTCGACGCGGGACCCTGAGACGCACTGCTGCTCGATTCGCTGATGGCGGCGTGGCCGCCTTTCCTATGGCCGTGGACGAACAAATTGGCTACGGGCGATGCCGCAGATGCGGACGCCGCGGTTGCGATCAAAGACATGATGGTTCCTCGTTGATAAATGGCCCTACTCTTTCGCGGTCGGCAGTGAGCGCGGTCAGAACCGGCGGCAACGGTTTGCCGCCCTCCGCCGCCGCCCTGGCCGCCGATTGCCGCCCGTTCGCGCACAAGCCGCTTGAAGCGTTACTTTTTGCATTCAAATTCAACATTCATGGCCTCGGTGCGCCAAAACCCGACCGACATGGACAGCATGTGTCGCTGCCCTGCATTTGCAAAATGCAGCTTTCATGCCAGGATCGGCAATGATCACCGTTCGCGACTCCCCTGTGCGCTCCCTGCGTTATCGTCAAGCGATGACGGTCGCGCTGCTGTTCGCAGGCTACGGGGCCTTGTACTTTTGCCGCGCCGATCTCTCAGTCTCCACCCCGCTTCTCATCGACGAATTACACAAGCAGGGAATGATCCACGGCGATGCCGTGATTCGCATGGGCGCGATAACCTCGTTCGGCGTGCTCGCGTATGCGCTCGGAAAACTATTCTTGGGTGGCTTGGGTGATTTTTGGGGCGGCCGGGTGAGCTTCTTGATCGGCCTCTCCGGTGCCACCGTCTTTACACTGTTGTTCGCAACGGGGTCGTTCTTGCCGGTGTTTACGATCGCTTGGATCGGGAACCGCCTGACGCAGTCGGTCGCGTGGGCCGGATTGATCAAGGTAACATCGAAATGGTTCGATTTTTCATCCTACGGGACGATCATCGGAATCCTGAGCGTCAGCTATCTCGTGGGCGACGCCGCCGCGCGCCAGTGGATGGGACACTTGATTCAGCGCGGTGTGGGCTGGCGTCCCCTATTTTATTTGGCTGCGGGAGTAGCAGGCCTGATGTTCATCGCCAACTACAGTCTGCTCCGCGAGTCGCGTATCGATGCGGGCTATGGTGAAGCGAAAACCAATCCCCTCAACCTGTTCGCCGCAGCGGAGTCGCGGCCCGGCAGCGTACGCAACCTCCTGCTGCCGCTGCTGCGTAGCCGCGCTTTCGTGCTGGTTTGCCTGCTGTCGCTGGGCTGCACGATAATCCGCGAAACATTCAATACCTGGACGCCGGTGTATTTGCGCGACTACTTGGGTTACAGCATGAGCAACGCAGCCGGCATGAGCGCGGTGTTTCCGGCGGTCGGCGCCGTATCGGTGATCGCCACAGGATGGCTCAGCGACCGCATCGGCGTGAACGGCCGTTCGCTGCTGATGTTTCTCGGCTTGAGCGCCACCGCCGCTGCGCTCCTGGCGCTGATGTCCGTGCACTCAAGCTCCACAGGCGCGCTGTTGCCGCTGCTCGCGATCGGCTCGATCGCGTTCTGCCTACTGGGACCATATTCTTATCTCGGCGGCGCTTTTGCCGCCGACTTCGGCGGCAAACAGGCCTCCGCCGTGTCGTCGGGAATCATCGATGGCGTCGGCTATCTGGGAGCCGTGGTCGCCGGAGACAGCGTGGCCCGTGTCTCGGTGGCATTTGGGTGGCAGGGCGTATTCGTGTCATTGTCAGTGGTGAGCGCACTGGCAGCGCTCGGTGCAGGATACCTGTATTTTCTGAGCGCGCGGGCCGCGGCGGCGGGACGCCATTTGCCATGACCCGCAGCCAGCCGATAAAGCGCATTGCTTTCACGCCGGATCTGCTCACCATCGAATGGGCAAACGGTGAGGCGGCCGAGTTTGCCAGCATCTGGCTCCGCGACAATTTGCGCGAGCATCGCGACCTGCACAGCGGCCAGCGACTCACCGACGTTGTCGACCTTCCGGTGCGGCCCCGGATCCGGTCGGCAAGCGCTGCTGACGGCACGCTTCGAATAGACTGGGAGAATGAAGCCGCGCCGGCTTCCTTCGATCTCGAATGGCTGGCACGGCATGCAGCGAATAACGCTGCCGACCGGCCCGAGCGCATCATGTTTGCGTGGCTCGACGGCGGCGGGATGCAAGCCTCGCGCGATTTCGCCTGGGCGACATTCGCCGAAATGCAGAGCGATCCGGCGCTGCGACTTGGCTGGCTAACCCGCCTGCTGCAATCCGGAATCGCCTTCTTGAGTGCGCTGCCGCCCGAGCCAAGCGCCATCCTCGATGCCATGTCCTTGGTCGGTCGGATATGCGAAACCAACTACGGTTTGGTATTCGACGTCCGTGCCGTACCGCAGCCGGAAAATCTCGCCTACTCGGACCTCGCGCTCGGCTTGCACACCGACAATCCCTACCGCGAACCCGTTCCCGGATTTCAGGCTTTGCATGCGCTACTTGCGTCGCAGTCATCGGGTGGCGCGAGTTTGTTCGCCGACGGATTCGCCCTCGGCAATCACCTGCGCGTCATCGACCCGCAGGCGTTCGACACGCTTACGCAAACGCCTGTGCCGTTTCTGTATCGGTCAAAAAACGCCGACCTCTACGCCGAGCGTCCTTTCATTCAACTCTCTTGCCGTGGCGAGATAACGGCTGTGCATTACAACAGCCGTTCGATTGCACCCTTGCGAGCATGCGGCCGCGACGCTGCAGGTTTCTATACCGCATACCGCCGTTTCGCCGAACTGCTGCACGACCCACGGTATCAGCTGACATGTCGGCTCCGGGACGGCGATCTCGTACTTTTCGACAATCAGCGGATCCTGCACGGCCGCACCGCTTTTTCATCGGCGGCACACGCCCGGCATTTACGCGGGTGCTATCTCACCCGCGACAGCGTCTATTCGCAAGCGGCTCTACTGCGGCGTGATTCGCAAGGGAAGGTCACGTCATGAACGTCGCAGATGAAATTTTCGCGGTCTTTGGGAAACGGGGTGCCGGCGCCTATTTCGGCGAACGTGTATCGATGACGGAGCACGCACTGCAGGCGGCGTATCTCGCGCAAGCCGCGGCGGCGCCGTCGTCGCTCGTAGTCGCCGCCCTGCTGCACGATGTCGGGCATCTCGTCGTACCGGTTCCCGAGGATCTCGCCGATTGGATCGAAGATGCCCGGCATGAGGAAATCGGCAGCGAGTGGCTGGCCAGACGATTTCCACCGGAGGTTTTCGAACCGGTGCGGCTGCATGTTCCCGCCAAGCGGTACCTGTGTGCGACGGACGCGCATTATTTCTCGAAATTGAGCCCCGCGTCCGTCGTGACGCTGAAACTACAGGGCGGCCCGATGTCGGCGGCCGAAGTCGCGCAATTCGAGACCGCGCGGTATTACGAAGACGCCGTCAAGGTCAGGCAGTGGGACGATCAAGGCAAGATAGCCGGACTCGTGACCCCGAACCTCGAACACTACCGCGCGTGGATCGAGGAGGCGGCGGCAAAGCGCGTTGGCGGCCGCACATAAGCGCCCGCAATCCGACCAATTGCGACAGGTGGCCAAGCACTCCCTGAAAGGACCTCTACGGCGGCGCGGCGCTCGAGCAACTGCAACAGATGCTGGGTTCGGAGGATGTCACGACCAATGTCCCTCGGGCCTCTATACGCCGCGCAGACGCCGCCATCCCGCCACCGCCAACAATCCCATGGCGCCGATAATCACCGGATAATTACCGAACCGGGCATAGGGCGTCAGTCCCGTCATCGGTTGGATATCGGCGCGCAGCACCGCTTCTTGGAACTGGGGCAAGCGGCCCACGACCTCGCCGTGGGGGCCTATGACGGCGGTAATACCGTCATTCGTTGCGCGAATCAAGAACCGTCCGGCTTCGAGGGCACGCATGCGCGAGATTTGCAGATGCTGATGCGGCGCCGTGGAATCGCCGAACCACGCGTTATTGGTGACATTGATGAGCAAGGTGGCATCGCGCAAGATCGCGAGCTGAGCGCTGCCAAACGCATCTTCATAACAAATCGTAACCGCGAGTTTTTGGCCCGCGGCGCTCAAGGGCGGCTGGTGCTCCGAACCCGCCGAAATATCCTCGTAGGGCAAGCTCATCAAACGCATCCAGGAGCGAATAAACTTCGGTACCGGAAAGTATTCACCGAAGGGCACCAGATGCCGCTTGTAGTACCACCCTGCGCCGGCATCGCTCAAAACGAGAAGGCCGTTGAAATATTGCATGGTGGCCGGCAGATAATTGACGAGACCGATGGCGAAGTCGGCGCCGTGTGCGCGTCCCGCGCTGCGAAGATCATCCAAATAGTCGGGAATTTCATCGGCCAGCACCGGCAACGCTGATTCTGGCCACACGATCAGCCGTGCGCCCCAAGCGCGCGCGGTGAGATTGGCATAGCGGACCATCGTGGCATCGCGATTGTCGAGCTGCCATTTCTGATCCTGCGAGACCGCACCTTGCACGGCCGCGACGGGAATCGGTCCGCCCACCCTCCGCGTCCACGCGTGCCGCGCCGCAAGCGCCGGCACCAAAAAGAGCACGGCAATCACCACCAGCGCCAGCACGCGCCGCGATGCGAGCACCTTGGGGGCGAACACGACGTTGAGGCCGGCGGCACTTGCGGCGGCGGCCCAAGTCACCGCATAAACGCCCAATAGCGGCGCCCATCCGGCCAGCGGCGTGTCGATGAATGCGTAACCCAACGACAACCAGGGAAACCCGCTCAAGACCCACCCGCGAAGCCATTCGAGCAGCACCCATAACCCCGGCAGCACCAGCCAATCGCGGGTGCCCCCGGGCTTGAGCCAAAAGCGATTCGCCACGTAGCACAGTGCCGCGGCGTAGGCCGACAGTACCGCGACCAATGCGCTCTGCAGCACGACCGTGAGCCACACGGGTACCAGGCCGAACACGTGCAGCGAGGTATACAGCCAGTACGTACCGAAGGCGAAAAGACCGACGCCGAATGCCGCCCCCGCCCATAACGCCCTGCGCGGCGGCAGCCCACGAATCAGCGCGAACAACGCGGCCGGTGCGAGCACGCCCACCGGCCACCACGCAAACGGCGCGAACGCCAAATTCAGAGCTGCACCGACCGCAAATGCTGCGGCGAGCCGCAACAGGGCTTGCCGTCGAAACGCGGCACCGGGGCCGCGCAAAACGCCACTCAAGGAATCGACTCGGCGGCCGCCGGCGGTTCGATGTCGGAAGGCGTGATCACACGCAGCAGATCGATGCGGCGCCGGTCGGCACGCACGACGCGAAATTCCAGCTCCCCGACTTGAATGGTTTCGCCGCGGCGCGGTAGGCGTCCGAATTCCTGCATCAGCAATCCGCCGATGGTGTCGTATTCCTCATCGGAGAACGCGGTGCTGAAGTATTTGTTGAAGTCCGCAATGGGCGTCAGCGCGCGCACCGTGAATTCGCGCTCGCTTTCCCGCCGGATGGTCTGGTCGTCCTCGACATCGTGTTCGTCATCGATTTCACCGACGATCTGCTCGATGACATCTTCGATGGTCACCAGGCCGCAGACACCGCCGTACTCATCCACCACCATGGCAATGTGGTTGTGGCTCAAACGAAACTCTTTGAGGAGGACGTTGAGGCGTTTGCTCTCAGGAACGAAGACCACCGGGCGCATGTACTCGCGGATCTCGAACGGTTCGTCACCAGCGGTGTGCAGACGCAGCAAATCCTTCGCAAGGAGAATGCCCAGTATTTGGTCTCGATCTTCGCCGATGACCGGAAATCGCGAATGACCCGACTCGACCACGATTTCCACGAGTTTGTCCGGCGGCTCATCGCGCTCGACGAAAACCATTTGCGAGCGCGGCACCATGATGTCGCGGACCTGCATGTCGGCGACGGCCAACACGCCCTCCAGCATGACCAAGGCATCGCCATCGAATAAACCGCGAGCGCTCGCTTCGCGCAGATCCTCGATCAGCTCGGCGAGATCGCGCGGTTCGCCGGACATCGACTGCGTGATGCGCTTCAGCCAGCGGCCGGTGCTTCCTGGAGACTGATCGGACATGGGCTGTCAGGATACTCGATCAGACATACGGGTCTGAAAATCCAAGCCGATCAAGGATTTGGATCTCCCTGGCGACCATCTTCTCGGCCTCGGCGTGCCGCTCGTGATCGAAACCGAGAAGGTGCAACACCCCGTGCACAGTAATGTGCGCCCAATGAGATTCGGAGGATTTGCCCTGCATGATCGCCTCGCGCGCAACCACAGGAGCGCAGATCACGAGTTCGCCCAGATAGTTCAGTCCGTCGGGACTCAATCCGGCGCCGCTGAACGACAACACGTTGGTGGGCCGGTCCTTGTTCCGATACTGCGCGTTCAAGCTGCGGCTGCGCGCCGCACCCACGACCCGCACGGATAAGACGTTGGAGCGCTTGACGCCCGTCAGTGCCGCCCGGGCCCACGTTTCGAATTGTGCTCGTCGCGGCACCCAGGGTCGTCGCGCTGCGTAGGTCACGTCGACTTCGAGCATATCCACCATGGCTCAAGCGCCGTCATCGGACGTCTTCGCTTCGTAGGCTTGAACGATTCTCTGCACCAGCGGATGGCGTACCACGTCCCGCGACGTGAACATGGTGAAGGCAATGCCGCGCACACCGTGCAATATATCGATGACGGTGCGCAAACCGGATTGTTTGGCGCTCGGCAAATCGACCTGGGTGATATCACCGGTGACCACGGCCTTCGAGCCGAAGCCGATTCGAGTGAGGAACATTTTCATCTGTTCATTGGTGGTGTTCTGGGCTTCATCGAGAATGATGAAGGAATCGTTGAGCGAGCGGCCGCGCATGAACGCGAGCGGCGCGACTTCGATGACATTTCGCTCGATCAACTTGGCCACACGCTCGAAGCCCATCATTTCGTATAGGGCGTCGTACATCGGCCGCAGATAGGGATCGACTTTCTGCGACAAGTCTCCCGGCAAGAATCCGAGCCGCTCGCCGGCTTCCACGGCGGGTCTCACCAAAATGATCCTGCGGACGCTTTCGGACTGCAGCGCCTCGACGGCGCATGCAACGGCCAGATACGTCTTACCCGTGCCGGCCGGCCCGATCCCAAAGGTGAGATCGTGAGTGCGCACGTTGTTAAGGTATTCGGTCTGGTTGGGCCCGCGCGCTCGTACCGCACCGCGCGCCGTGCGCACCTTGAGCTCATCGGTCGATGCGGCGGGAGTCGCATCCGCGTCGCCACCCTGCTCGCCGCGCGCCTGCTCGGCGCGCCCTTCCATACCCAACTCCTGAAGCGCAATGTGCACTCGCTCGGAGTCGACCGGCTCGCGCTGCGCACGCGTGTACAAATCCTGCAGCACCGCTTCCGCGAGTTTGATGGCTGCCGGCATTCCGATGATCTGGAATCGATTGCCGCGTCTTTTCACTTCGACGCCGAGACGCGCCTCGATCTGGTGCAGATGCTGATCCAGAGGTCCGCACAATTCGACCAATCGGATATTGTCCGCCGGCGCGAGCACCAGGTCGCGCGTCACGGGGACGGAGCTCACGGGAACGCTTCTTCCACGAGACGACCGCGCAGCGAGTTGGGCATTGCCTCGGTGATCACGACATCGGCAAACCGATTGATGAGGTCCATCGGATCATTCGCGGGCCCGTCGAAATTGACCCATCGATTGTTGTCGGTACGGCCCGCCAGCTGCTGCGGATTGCGCTTTGCCGGCCGTTCCACCAGCACCCGCTGCCGAGTACCCACCATGCGTTGCGAAATCGCGCGGGCCTGGCCGTTCAAGCGTTGCTGCAGGAGTTCGAGCCGGCGCTGTTTGACTTCGTGCGGCACCTCGTCGGCCAGCGCGGCGGCCGGCGTCCCCGGGCGGCGGCTGTAAATAAAGCTGAAGGACTGATCGAAACCCACGTCGGCAATCAGATTCAGCGTCGCCGTGAAATCCTCGTCCGTCTCGCCCGGAAAGCCCACGATGATGTCCGTTGAAATGCAGATGTCCGGCCGTACCGCGCGCAGTTTGCGAAGCTTCTGCTTGTACTCGAGCACGGTGTGGCCGCGCTTCATGGCAGCGAGGATACGGTCCGAACCGCTTTGCACGGGAAGGTGCAAAAAATTGTTGAGTTTCGGAACATTCGCGTAAGCCTCGACCAAACTATCGTTGAAGTCCAGCGGGTGCGATGTCGTGAATCTGATGCGCTCCACGCCATCGATCGCCGAAACGAAATGAATCAACGTCGCGAGATCGGCAATAGTCCCATCCTCCATGGGACCGGCATACGCGTTCACGTTCTGGCCGAGCAGGGTCACTTCGCGCACCCCTTGCTGCGCCAGGGCGCGGATCTCGTGCAAAACCTGCTCGAAGGGGCGGCTGATTTCTTCACCGCGGGTGTACGGCACGACGCAAAACGTGCAGTACTTGCTGCAGCCTTCCATGATGGACACGAACGCCGCGGCGCCTTCGGCTTGCGGCTCCGGCAAGCGGTCGAATTTTTCGATCTCTGGAAAGCTGATATCGATCTGCGAGCGACCCGACCGCCGCAGACCGTTCAGCATGTCCGGAAGACGATGCAAGGTCTGAGGCCCGAACACCAAATCGACGAACGGTGCCCGCGCCGTGATGCCCTCTCCTTCCTGGCTGGCCACGCAGCCGCCGACGCCGATCACGACGTGCGGCCGCTGCTGCTTGAAGAGGCGCCACTCCCCGAGCAGGGAAAACACTTTTTCCTGGGCTTTTTCGCGTACCGAACAGGTATTGACCAGCAGCACATCGGCTTCGGCGGGATTATCGGTGCGAATCATCCCATTCGCCGCTTCGAGCACGTCCTGCATCTTGGCGGAGTCGTACTCGTTCATCTGGCAACCGAAGGTTTTGATGTATAGGAGACCGGGCATAGGCTCACATGGAAAAGGCCGCTAAGATACTAGCAATCATGGCAATACGCGAAGTTCTGAAGATGGGTGATCCGCGCCTGCTGGCGGTGGCCGAAGCGGTACGCGAATTCGGTACGCCGGAGCTGGAAAACCTGCTCGTCGATATGCAGGACACTATGCGGGATCTCAATGGCGCGGGACTTGCTGCACCGCAAATCGGCGTGGGCCTGCGCGTGGTCATATTTGGCATGGACGCCAATCCTCGCTATCCGGACGCCGATCCCGTGCCCTACACGGTACTCATCAACCCCGTGGTGATACCCCTCAGCACGGCCATGGAGGACGGTTGGGAGGGTTGCCTGTCGGTTCCCGGCATGCGTGGGCTCGTGCCCCGGTACCGTGAAATCCGGTATACCGGCATGGACGCCGCCGGCCGCCCCATCGACCGAAGCGTGAATAATTTTCATGCCCGGGTCGTCCAACACGAAGTGGACCACTTGGACGGCATCTTGTACCCGCGCCGAATTCGCGACTTGACGCAATTCGGGTTCAACGACGCGCTGTTTCCAGGCCTGCAAGTCGTGGAGGACTGACGCGGCGGCGCTCAACCCTGCATATCGGGGGCACCCTCCGGTATGCCCCGCTGCAGAACGTCGGGAAGCGCTTTTCCGTTCTCGGTGAACTGCAGCGACACCGAGTTGAGGCAATGGCGCTCGCCGGTGGGTGGCGGACCGTCGGGGAATACATGGCCCAAGTGACTGCCGCATCGGGCGCAGACCTCCTCGACACGGACCATCCCGTAACTGGAGTCGCGAATGCGCTTGATGTGCGATTCCTCATACGGCTTGAAAAAACTCGGCCACCCGGTGCCCGAATCGAACTTGGCGTTGGAGCGGAACAGGGGCAAGCCGCAGAACCGGCAGGCGTAGATGCCGTCCTTCTTGTTGTCGAGAAACACGCCGCAGAACGCCGCCTCGGTGCCGTGTTCGAGCAGGACGCGGCGCTCATCGCCGGTGAGGCCGGCAGTGATTCCCCGGCGCTGCGCCTCGGTCGGCGGGGTCATGTCGAAGGCGGTCATGGTGGTAATTTTATCAAGCAACCGCGGCGAGGTCACGACCCGCCGCCGCGATCCCTCGCGGCGACCGATCTGAACCCTGCACGACGCTGCCAGGGCCAGCCACAACTTGCCGTCAAGCGTGAGGCGAAGCGCCACCCCGGCGGCGTCGCGCCGCCGATCCTAGCCCAGCCAACAATCCGCTCCCGAGCAGCCAAGCCGACGCCGGCAGAGGCACCGGCGACGCCGCAGTCACCTCGAGGCCGATGGCCGGAGCACCGGACGTCTGATATTTATGACTACCCGGGGCATAGGCAAAGGCAATCGCCGGGGCCGTGCCCGTACCAGCCGATACCTCAGAGGGAGCGTCAAGGCCCGGCGTATTTGTCGGCGAGGCCACTTGCAGCGCCAACCAATAGTTACCGCTTTGCAATGGCATCCAGTTCACCGAGGCGGTGTTCCAACCATTGGTCGTAAAGGTACCCGTCGTGGAGAAAACCGCGGCCGGGCGCGTACTAGAGCTATTGGTAAACCCGGCGCTTGAATAAATGTCGAATGTGAATGTGTTGCCAGGCTGACCCGCCCCCTGCGTCAGATAGGCGGAGAGGCTGGTGATGTCTTCACCCGCCGTGACCGCAAACTCTCCGGCGAGCCATTGGTTCGAGCTCAGGACGGTCGGGGCGCCCGTGCCGGCGGGAGTTCCGGTATCCAACACGAAGCTCGCGCTCGCGATGCCCGGCGCCAGGATGGCAGCCGCGAGAGCGCCGGCGATCAAAGTCATTTTGCTATTCATGTATTGCATCCGTTATTCAGTAAAGTTATTGCAGCGATTGGACGTCATACAAAGTGAGATCCGCCGTGGGGCCGAATGCATCGCTGAAGCCGGTTACCTGCAGCGACACGTTGCCGCTCTGATGGACCTGCACCAGCGCCCAAGCGTAGTAACGATCGAACGGATTGGTGAGCACGGGCTCAACGCATGACGGGCAGGTACCGGACAGCTTGTCGTCGAACGGCGAGCCGCCCGAGCCTACGATGACCTGGTAGGGGCTGCCGGGATACGTGCCGGTGGGATCCGCATTCTGGGACACATTGACCGTATGCTCGTGCCCGGAGAAGTAGGTCGCGCCGTACTGTGTGATCACTTTCCAGAAGGCGTTCCGGTAGGGCTGCCCATAGGTGGTCACTCCGTTGACGGTGGTCGTGGTGTAATTGGCGTCGAGGCCGCCCGGACCCGGCGAGTTGGTGCTCGGCGGATTGACGTTGCCGCCGGTGGCCGCCGCATAGTTATAGGTGAATGCTGGCTTGTGACCGAAGACGAAATACTTGGCAGCGCCACGGACCTTGGCCGCCGCAAAATCGGTGGCGAGCCAATCGGCGGGTGCCGTCCCATCGGCGCCGGACGGGTCGGTGTTGATCACCACGAAGTGCAGCAGTAATCCCGGTTGGGCTTGAATGTCGAACGAGTAGGTCAGAAAGGACTGGTCGCCGGTGATGGGTCCGTTGTTCGTACTCGCTTGGGGCGCCGACGTCGTGGTGAGGCCGGTCACGTTTTGAGCGTAGTAGCCGGACACGTTCGAGAAGCGCAGGTTCGACACCAAATCCGACACCAAATCACTCATGTTGAAGCGAAACATGTTTTCGTTGTCGGCATAGGCCGTCTTGCCGGTCAGGTTGCCCTGAGCCGCCGTATTGCAGTTCGGATTCGGCTTGGAGGAACTATACGGTTCGGCGCTGTAGCTGCACTGTGTTTCATGGTTGCCAGGCACCGGCAACACGTAAGTGCCGCTCAGGAACAGATTCGCCACCATGCCGCGCCAGTAAGCATATTGGACGTACTCGAAGATGGTGTCAGGGCTCACGGACTGGGCGGTAGTCCAAGAATTCGGCTTCCCATTCGCCCAGGCTGACGGCAAAGTGGGCCGGCCGTAGCCGAAAATCATGTCGCCGTTGAAGAACAGCAGATTGGGACTTTGCGCCTGGATGCCGCTGAGAATCTCCCCGAATGCCAACGTATTCGTCACCCATTCGTTGTCCTGCGGCAGGATCGTACCGGACAAACTGGGCACACCGCCTTGAGTGGTCGGACTGGGATTCGCCAAAAGGGTCGTTGCATCCGCCTTGGCTGGGTCGGTGCGACTGTCGCCTACGGTGGCGAAGCTGAATATGACGGGGTCGCTCGCTTGCGCACCGGCCATCCCATTCAAGCCGAGCGCACCGAGTAGGGCGATGGCGCATGATGTGCTCGCGCGGCCGATGCGCCGCGGGTTCAGATTACTCAGCATGTTTGACCCTCTAAAATGATTGAAGTGCGGACGTCGGAGATCCCAGTCGTTCTTTTTCGCGATCCAACGATTCGCGATGCAGTGCACGATAAAGGGAACACGTCTCACGGGCATGACACTTTCGCGTCGGTTGCACAACAGGATTAACTTCGTGGCGCCGCTTGGGCGCCGCACGACTCCGTCAGATCGGGCGGCACTTGACTGCGTAGGTGGCACCGGATTGCTGGTCCATGCCCGACCAGTTGCCGATTTGCACTTGCTGGTTCGGGAACACCGTCGTGGTCTGCCGATCGGTAATGCTCAGCTTCTCGCCGTTTTCGATATACGTGCCTTTGAGATCGGCCGTACAGCGAATGATTCGCGCATCGTGGCTCGTCACCAGAATCGTGTAGATGGGTTCGTTGTTGTTGTAGCCGGCCAAACCCCACTTTTCTTCGGCATGGAATGTTGCGGGAGCCGCGCCAGGGGCCGTCTCACCGTTGACCGCCGGGGCGGAGGACTGCGTGGTCGATGGAGTGCTGTCCTGTGCGGCGGCTAATCCAGGCGCAACCCCGCGAGGGCGGGCAGTCGGCGCCGAAGGCGCAGGAACCGTTGCGAGTTGCAAAACGGGCATGGTTGCGGACGCGGGCGGTGTGGCTGCATCATTGTCGGCCATACTGGCTGCAGTCCAGAAAACGAGCGCACATGCGGCTAACAATCTTTTCATCGCAAACTCCTGGCACCATCTGAATTGGATACTTTCTTCGGCCGAGCCTTTGACAGCGACCAAACGAAATCGAGAGGCTGAAATTTTGGAGTCGCTTGCTCCGCACCGGCGGCGAACCATTCGGCCTGCGGCGCTCCCGTAAAGCCGCGGCGCCCACGAACGTCGCTGTCCGATTCGCCCGAAACCAAGTCGAAGATCGGCAACCGCAAGAGCGCTCCCGCGCGGATGCCGATCGAGGCGCGCGAATGACAGGTGATGCACGATGCCGTTGTCTGGAAGCCCGCTTCGAGATCCGAATTCGCAAGGCGTTGCGGTACGCCGGCGGCGTCCACGAACTTTGTCATTGTGCCGCGCAGCCGATAGTACTGCCACACCGTACCTGCCAGACCCACATCGCGCGGCGCGCGATTGCAGTCCGAAGCCTCTCCCCGGCATGCAAAGGCATCCCGCGACGGCAATTGCCAGCCCTCGCCATCCGGCAGGGACGGATTGTCGACGTGTTCGAAGGTTGCCCAAAACCAGGTCGGCAGATCCTTCGAGGCGATATGCAATGCAGTGAGTCCGTAAAGCCGCTGCGTCCCGTCAGCAAGAGTGACGAGCAGAGTGTGATAGCGGGAGCGCTCGGCCGGGCTGATCGGCCGCCATTTCGCTTTGACCTCCTGCGCGCCGTACGGAAAAGAAACGGTCCGACCGCCCGCGACAGCGCGCAGCTGACCGTCGACATTATAGAGTTCGCGCGAACGGATGAATTGGAAGGCCGCGCGATTCAAGCGAATTTCCGTCAGCCGTCTGCTGCTCGCCAGCGGATCGACGAGCGGCACCATCACTCCGCCCACGATATGCCGGGCGTTGGGAAAATCCTTCAGCGAAAACGTTTCGAACCGCCGCTCGGCTGGGACCGCCTGATTGCGCCGGCCGGGCTGCCATGGCCCCGGGTCCGCTCCGTCCTCCAGGTACACATCGCCGGCGCTCTGCCATGTCTCCCAGACGGCCGGCCGCTCCGCACCCAAGCGGCTCGCACGATCCGCCGTGCGCGCGATCGGGTCCGCCGGCCAATTGAGGGCAATGAACAGGCGCCACGCATACTCATCGCTTTGGTCTCGAGCGGCCGCCGCATCCTGCGGTTCGGCCCAGGGTTTGCTCCAATCGAGCGCGCTCGCGGGCGAGGCCGCGAGCAGCGCCAGCCAAGCTGCCAATGCTTTCATGGCGTCCGCGCCGAACCGCCGGCGCTCGCAGTCGTAGTCGTAGTCGTAGTCGCGACCCCGGTATATCCATCGGTAAGCGTTTGCAGGAACGCAATGATGTCGTCGATTTCCGACTCCGACAGGGCCGGTACGGCGCCGGGATTTCGATCGAGCGGCGCATCTCGATCGATGTTGATGGGATACCCCCGTGGCAGGTCGTCGTACTTGTGTACGCTGCCGTCGGGGTTCAGGGGATAGTACTTCTGCGGTTGAAGATCGCGTTCCACATAGAAATGCATCACGTCGCGCAACGACGTGAACACGCCGTTATGGAAGAACGCGTCCCGGATCGCTACGTTGCGCACGGTCGGCGAACGAAAGAAACCGCAATATTCCCGTCTTCCGGCAAAATCCTGACGGACCGGGCCGCACAGCCCGAGGTCGAAGTAGTTGGGGTCTGCGTTGGCCGGGATGCGCGCGTTGCGGGGCACACCGACGTTGGCGAAATCGAAATCCGTGAAGGGCGGCGGTTTACCGGCACGGCTGACGCCCAGATGACAACTCGCGCAGTTGCCCTTCGCCGGGTCCTTGAAGAGCGCCACGCCCCGCTCTTCCTGCTCGGTGAGTTCGATGTCGCCGCGTAGGAACGCATCGTACTTGCTGCTATAAGGATAAAACTCCGTGGGATCCTGTTGGAACGATTCGAGCGCTAGCAACCCGGCCTCGAACGCGCGTTGTGGATCCTTGAAGATTCGCGCGCCAAACGCGGCCCGAAACTGCGCCGCGTAGACCGATTTGCTGAGCTTGCGCGCCACGCCGGCCGGGCCGGCATTGGCCATCTCGTTGGCCGCGAGCAGCGGCAGCATGGCCTGCTCATGCAAACTGGGTGCGCGTCCGTCCCAGGTAAATCCACCGATGGGACCGACGTCGCCATCGATGAAATGATACTGCTCGGCAAACTTCGGCGCCCCATGCAGGTAGCGCAGCGACGGGACCGCTCGGGTTCCCGCCTGTGCCATGTCCTTGCCCCCGTAAGCGAGCGCCTTACCGGGCGGCGGACCATAGGCGTAGCGGGGATCGTGGCACGTCCCACAGGCAAGTTTTCCAGAAGCGGAGAGCGAGGGATCGAAGAACATCAAACGGCCGATTTGCGCCAGCAACGTGGCGGGAGGAGGCTGACGACTCTGGTCAGCGCTCGCAGCAACGGCTGCGGCGCCGGCAAACGCGACTCCCGCGGTGCTCGCCATTAGAATGCCGAGCGCGAAGTCACGCGGTCCCACCAGCAACATCCCCTTAGTTTCAGTCCCCAGTGGTGCTAGGTTAGGAGATAATTATGAATGCGGCGTGACCGGGTGACACCCATGTCCCATGTGCGCATGGCCATACTGGAAAATCAGCACGGCCATTTCGAGGCGGCTCTCTCGCATGCTGAGCGCGCCATCCGTGCCCGGCAAGGCGGCGCCGTTCCCTATCTCTGCGCCGCATTCGCCGCCGCGCAGCTAAACGGCAACGACAGTGCCTTAACGTGGCTCGACCAAGCGTTGGTCGTGGAACCCTCAAATTGTCTGGCTTTAGGGGCACGCGCCAATCTCTTGCGAGAGCTGAATCGCGCCGGCGAGGGACTCGGCAACAGTCGCCATTGGGTGGCGCTCGAGCCCGACAACGGCGCCGCGCATTTGTGTCTCGCGCAGCTCCACCAGGCACTTGGCCTGGACGAGGAGGCGGTTCAGGACTACGCCCGCGCGGTGGATCTGCTACCGCATCCGGCAGAGGCCCTGACCGACTTCGCCATCCTGTTGTTGGAACTGGGGCGTCGCGCTCTGGGTGAGCAAATGGTCGAGCGCGCGCTGGCTGCCGATCGCGCATTCGCCGCGGCTTGGTATACCCACGCCGAAATCAAGACCTTTGCGGCGAATGACCCCGATCTGGACGAGATGGAAAGTCTCCTGCTGCTGAGTTCTCAGCGAAACCAGCCGCGGGCGATCCGCGACACGATTCTGCTGCATTACGCGCTCGCGAAGGCCTACACCGATTTTGGAGATACACCGCGCGCACGCGTCCATCTGGATTCGGGCAGTCGGCTGAAGCGCGCCGGCCTCAACTACGACCCAGACGTGGACGAGCGGTACATGTTCGCCATTTCCGCTGCGTTTCCCAAAGAAAGCCTGAAGCGGTTTCGCGGCGCCGGCGACCCCTCGGACATGCCGGTGTTCATCATCGGCATGCCGCGCTCCGGTACGACGCTGGTCGAGCAGATACTGGCCTCGCATCCGCACATTCAAGGCGGTGGCGAAAGCGAGAGCATCGAGCGCGTCATCCAAGAACTCGGCGCCGACTATCCCAACGGCCTGAAAGACCTGCCGCCCGAGCGCATCTCGGCGTTGGGGCGGCGCTACCTCTGCATGGCGTCGCCCCAACGCTTCACGAGCCACGTCACCGACAAGATGCCGTACAACTTTCTGCACGTCGGCTTGATTCACGCCATGCTACCGAACGCCCGCATCATCCATTGCATTCGCGATCCGCTCGATACCTGTATTTCCTGTTACTCGAAATTATTCACCCGCGGTCACGAATTCTCGTACGAGCTGGGCGAATTGGGCCGGTATTACCGCAACTATGCACGGCTGATGGCGCACTGGCGCACGATCATCCCGGCCGACCGGTTGATCGAGGTCGAGTATGAAAAAGTCGTGAACGACCTCGAACGAGAGGCGCGCCGGTTGATCGACTTCTGCGGCCTGCCCTGGGCGGAGACCTGCCTACGGTTTCACGAGACCCAGCGCGCCGTGCGCACGGCCAGCCTGCACCAAGTGCGCCGCCCTCTCTATCGCGGCAGCCTGGGGCGCTCGAAATCATTCGGACCCGGCTTGGAACCCTTACGGGTAGCTCTCGGCGACCTTCTCGGTTGACCCGGGCAATCCCGGACGCACTCGTCGATAGCGGCGTCGCCTCGCGCACAATACGGACGGAACCCGTACCCAGCGAGCGCCTGATCGTCTGAGGGCAATCCCTAAAACGGAATGTCGTCGTCAAAATCCTCTTTGCCACCGGCCGGCGCGGGGGCTTGATCATAATCGTCTCGGGGGGTCGCACTGGCGGCGGCGGCGCGCTCACCGCCGCTCATGCCGCCGGCGCCGCCGCCTCGGCCTCCCAACATCTGCATATTGTCGGCAACGATTTCGGTGGTAAACCGGTCATTTCCCTGCTTGTCCTGCCACTTTCGGGTGCGCAGCTTGCCCTCGACGAATACCTGCGAGCCCTTGCGCAGGTACTCGGCCGCGATTTCCCCTAGGCGGCCAAACAGCGCGATGCTGTGCCACTCGGTGCGCTCCTGCTGCGCACCGGATGCCTTGTCCTTCCAAGATTCGCTGGTTGCGATCCGGATGTTGGTTACCGTCATCCCGCTCGGCATCGACCGGGTCTCCGGATCTGCACCGAGATTTCCGACCAAAATGACTTTGTTGACACCGCGCGCCATAACCTACCCCTCGCTCGAGACTTCCGAAGACGGATGACGGATATTGTACACGCGCAGGCCGGCCACGCAGGGGCATCTGGCTCTGTCCTCATCCAGAAATTCATGACCGGCGAGGTGTGCGGACCAGCCCAGCGTGACCGTCGAAACATGCCCGACCGCACTCAACCGTCCGCACCTTGGGTCCGGGCAGAGGAGACCCGGGCGAAGGGCTTGACGCCGGGCGTATAGTATCTGGTTACATGCAAAATATTCGCATCCGGGGCGCCCGGACTCACAATCTGAAGAACATCGACCTCGACCTGCCGCGCGATCAGCTGATCGTGTTCACCGGGCTCTCGGGTTCGGGCAAGTCCTCGCTCGCGTTCGACACGATTTACGCGGAGGGCCAGCGACGCTATGTCGAGTCGCTGTCGACCTATGCGCGGCAGTTTTTGTCGATGATGGAGAAACCGGATATCGACACGATCGAAGGGCTGTCACCGGCAATTTCGATCGAGCAAAAATCGACGTCGCACAATCCACGGTCCACCGTGGGCACGGTCACTGAGGTCTATGACTACCTTCGCCTCCTGTATGCGCGGGCCGGGACACCTCGTTGCCCCGATCACCACATTGACCTGGCGGCGCAAACCGTGAGCCAAATGGTCGATGCCGTGCTTCAGCAGCCTGAAGGAACGGCGATGATGCTGCTCGCGCCCGCGATCGCGGAGCGCAAAGGTGAGCACGCCGAGTTGATCGATGAATTGCAAGCCGGCGGGTTCGTGCGCGCCCGCATTGACGGCAAGGTCGTGGAACTCGATCAGGCTCCCAAACTCGATGTCCGCCGCAAACACACCGTCGAAGCCGTCGTCGATCGCTTCAAAGTGCGGCCCGACTTGGGCCAACGCCTCGCCGAATCCTTCGAGACGGCGCTGCGCGTGGGTCAGGGAGTTGCGAAGGTAGCGTACATGGACGATCCAGAGCGTCCCGAACTCATTTTTTCGAACAAATTCGCCTGTCCCATTTGTAATTACTCATTGAGCGAACTAGAGCCGCGGTTGTTTTCCTTCAACAGTCCGATCGGTGCGTGTCCAAGCTGCGACGGCCTCGGCACACAAGAGTTTTTCGACCCGGAAAAAATCGTCGCTAATCCGCATTTATCGCTCGCGGGCGGTGCAGTGCGCGGCTGGGATCGACGCAATGCCTACTATTTTCAGTTGATCCAATCCCTCGCGCGGCATGCCAAGTTCGACATCGAGGCGCCGTTCGAAAGCTTGCCGCAAAGGATCAAGGACCTGGTGCTGTTCGGCAGCGATGATGAGCAGATCGAATTCAAGTACCTCGACGGCAAGGGCGGAACGCTCAAGCGCAAGCACACTTTCGAGGGCATCGTGAAAAACCTGGAACGCCGCTACAAGGAAACGGAGTCGGCCACGGTGCGCGAAGAATTGGCGAAGTATCGCTCTGCACGCGCCTGCCCCGAGTGCGGTGGTACGAGGCTGAACCGAGCGGCGCGCAATGTCTTCGTCGGCGGCAAGAGCGCTCCTGAGGTGTCAGCGCTCGCGGTCGAGCGAGCCATCGAATTTTTTTCGAAGCTCACGCTCCCGGGCTGGCGCGGTGAAATTGCGGTCAAGATCGTCAAGGAGATCGGCGATCGTCTGGGCTTCCTCGGCAATGTGGGCTTGGGCTATCTGACGCTGAATCGCAGCGCCGACACCTTGTCCGGAGGTGAGGCACAGCGCATCCGGCTGGCAAGCCAGATCGGCTCAGGACTGGTCGGCGTCATGTACATCCTCGATGAACCCTCCATCGGCCTGCACCAGCGCGACAACCAACGGTTGCTCGACACGCTCGTAAACCTGCGCGATCTCGGCAATACGGTCATCGTGGTAGAGCACGACGAAGATGCGATTCGGCAGGCCGACTATGTGGTGGATCTCGGCCCAGGGGCCGGCGTCCACGGCGGGACGATCGTGGCTCAGGGCACGGCCGCCGAAGTCATCGCGCATCCAGATTCCATTACCGGGCAGTACTTGAGCGGTCGAAAGCGTATCGAAATACCGCGCAGCCGACGCGTTCCGGATCCGAAGCGTTTGCTGCGCATCACGGGCGCAACCGGCAACAACCTCAAGAACGTCACCGCCGAGTTTCCGCTGGGATTGATGACCTGCGTTACCGGCGTATCGGGCTCGGGCAAGTCGACCTTGATCAACGACACGCTCTATCGCGGCGTCGCAACCCAACTCAACCACGCTTCGGCCGGCACCGCGCATTTCGAGCGCATCGAGGGGCTCGATTACATAGATCGCGTAATCGAGATCGATCAGACACCGATCGGCCGCACGCCCCGGTCCAATCCCGCAACGTATACCGGCCTATTCGCACCCATCCGCGAAATTTTTGCCGCCGTTCCGGAATCCCGCGCACGCGGGTATGAAGCCGGACGCTTCAGCTTCAACGTCAAAGGCGGACGCTGCGAGGCGTGCCAGGGCGACGGAGTGATCAAGGTGGAGATGCACTTCCTCGCCGACGTGTATGTTCCCTGCGATGTCTGCAAGGGCAAGCGCTATAACCGCGAGACCTTGGAGATCCGCTTCAAGGGTAAGAACATCCAGGAGGTTCTCGACATGACGGTCGAGGATGCGCTGCCGTTCTTCGCCGCGGTTCCGACGGTGCAGCCAAAATTGCAAACGCTGCTCGACGTCGGTCTATCGTACATTCGCTTAGGTCAGAGCGCGACCACGCTGTCGGGCGGCGAAGCGCAGCGCGTCAAGCTATCCAAGGAACTCTCGAAGCGCGCCACCGGACGTACCCTTTACATACTCGACGAGCCCACCACCGGGTTGCACTTCGCCGATATCTCTCAGCTATTGGCGGTGCTGCACCGCCTGCGCGACGAAGGCAATACCATCATCGTCATCGAGCACAATCTCGATGTCATCAAGACCGCGGATTGGGTGGTGGATTTGGGACCGGAGGGCGGCGACGGCGGCGGCGAAATCATCGCGGTCGGCACACCGGAGCAAATCGCGGCAAACAAAGCCTCCTATACCGGTCATTATTTGCAGGCCACGCTGGGACAGCCACAGGCACAACTCGCACAACCTGCGCGGCGAAAGCGCGCATGAGCACTCCGTGGCGCCTGTTCGTAGCGGCGCTGCACTTCGGCACGCGCGGGTCGGTCCCGCCACGCGCAGCAGCCCGCCTCGTGCCCCTGGCAGGTATCGTCGTAGGGGCGGCCGGCGCCGGCGTCTACTGGCTGGGGGCCCAATTGTGGCCGACCAGCATCGCGGTCGTGCTCGCCATGCTCGCCACCGTCTCAATTGCAATGCCCGACGCTTTTGCGGGCAATGGTGGCGTCTACCGCGTGTTCTTGCTGCTCATCAAGTACAACGCATTGATGGCCCTATCGTCGGCCAACGTGCCGTTCGCGTTGCCGGAATATTTGACGTTGGGATTAATCATGGTTGCCGGACAGGCCGCGAGTCGCGCGCTGGCGCTTTCCGTCATGGCAACCGACGCTCCTGCCGAACTCCGCGTAACCGCAGGCGATCTCGCGGTAGCCATGATCATAGGCTTGGCGCCGGCCGCGCTGCTCGGCATACCGGGGCTCATCGGCCTCGCAGCAGCGGTTGCCATGCGTTTGACGCAGAGCGCGCACGTCTTTCACATACGCACGTTGGAGGTCGCGGGGCGGCTCGATATCACTCAGCAACTGACCGAGATCTGTTTCTACTTGGGCGCGCTGGCGACGTGGAAGTACATTTAGGACCGCGGTCGGTCAATGCGGGGGTTTTCGATTGCGTTCCATGCGTTCCCCAACGCGCTATGGTAATTTTTGGCCGCCGCGGCCATTCTCGCGTAATTTAGCGTTCTTCGCCAACGATGCGTCATTCGAACAAGGGCTATCATGAATAAATCCGTATTCTTTTCACTGGTCCTTTTGTTGGGTGGCGTGTCGTCGCAGTGCATCGCCGGGCCGAAGGCCGACATTCGCCAGCTCGAACAGGAGTCGAATGCCGCCTATGCCGCCAACGATCTAGAAAAATACTTCGGCTATTACACGGACGACGCCATCTTTTGGTTCCCGGAAGGCCGCACCGACGTGCCGAGCTACAAGAAGGAGTGGAGCGATTTCCTCAAGAGCGGCGGCGGCATCAAGGCCGGCACAACCTCGGACATGCACATCCGCTTCAGTCCGCACGGCGATGCAGCCGTCGCCAGCTATCTATTGCGCCTCACCACGCAGGACGCCGACAAGAAGGTGCATACGGAGGATTATCAGGAGACCGATGTTTGGTTCAAGACCGAGGGCGGTTGGAAAATAGCGCATGTACACTATTCCGAGGTGCCGAAGCCAACCAAGCATTGAGAGAGGGTAAACCAAGTGCAGCACATCCTCGTCTATTCGGATTCTCTTTCGTGGGGCATCATTCCGATGACGCGCCGGCGCCTGCCGTTCGAAGCCCGCTGGCCGGGTGTCATGGAACTCGCTCTCACGCAACCGGGTAAGCGCGTACGCGTCGTCGAAGATTGCCTGAACGGCCGCCGCACCGTGTTTGATGACCCCTTCAAGCCGGGGCGCAATGGCCTGGTCGGGCTTGCGCAGCGCATCGAGATTCATTCACCGCTGGCGCTGGTCATTCTGATGCTCGGCACCAACGACTTCCAATCCGTACACCCGCATACCGCGCTGCATGCCGCACTGGGAATCGCCACGCTGGTCAATGCAATTCGCCAGGCACCCATCGAACCGGGTATGCCGGTGCCACCCATCTTAGTCGTGGCTCCCCCGCCCATCGATACCCCGCGTGGTCCGATTGCCGTCAAATTCGCGAATGCGGCGGCGAAATCCGCAGGTCTTGCCGACGCCTACAAGGACATCACGGCGGATCTCGGCTGTTACTTCTTCAATGCCGGCACGGTCACCCCTGCGAGTGCCGTCGATGGCATTCATCTCGATGCCGACCAACACGAACGACTGGGAAGGAACCTCGCCGACTTTATCGCAAACCTGTCCGTCCTCTGATGAGACGGCGGGTCGCATCGGTCGTCGCACGCGGCTCCCTGCCGATACTTGCGCGACTCGACCCGGAGCGTGCGCATGATTTAGGTCTCGCCGGGTTGCGGTTGCTGCAGCCCTTGTGGCCCGCCATCCAAGTGCCCGCGCAACTGGCGGTGCGCTGCCTGGGGTTGAACTTTGCGCATCCGCTCGGGCTCGCCGCGGGATTCGACAAGAACGGCGATTACTTGGACGCCCTCGGCGCCTTGGGCTTCAGTCACATCGAGTTGGGCACGGTGACGCCGCGGCCGCAGCCAGGCAACCCCAAGCCGCGAATGTTCAGACTTGCGGCGACCGGCGCTCTGGTGAACCGCATGGGATTCAATAACAAAGGCGTCGACCATCTGCTCGCCCAACTGGCGCGCAGCCGCTATGCGGGAATTCGCGGAATCAGTATCGGCAAGAATTTCGATACGCCGATCGAGAGCGCCGAGGCCGATTACGTTGCCTGCCTGCGCAAGGTATATGCACAAGCCGATTACATTGCCGTCAACGTCTCGTCGCCCAATACGGCGAGACTGCGAGAACTGCAAGGCCGGGACGGTTTGGAGCGTATCGTCGGCGCATTGCAGCAAGAACGCGTGCCGCTTGAGACCCGTCATGGCAAGCATGTCCCGCTGCTGGTCAAAATATCGCCGAATCTCGATCCCGAACAGATCGCGTCGCTCGCCGCGACACTGCGTTCACTCGGCGTGGAAGGCGTCATCGCGACTAATACCTCGAACGATTTGACCCGCCTCGGCCCGTGGCCCGAGGCGCATCGAGGGGGATTGAGCGGGGCTCCGCTGCATGCGTTGTCGGTGAGCGTCATCCGTCAACTACGTGCCGAGTTGGGGCCGAACTTTCCCATCATCGGAGTCGGCGGTATCGTAAGCGCAGATCATGCACTGACAACCTTACGCGCCGGCGCAAATCTCATACAAATTTATACCGGCTTTGCCTACCGAGGGTACCGCCTGGTGGAAGAAATACTCGATGCCTTGGTCGCACTGCACCCCGCGTGACGCGTGCTGGTGCGCGCGGAGATCCTGCAATGATTTCGAATGACGACGTCGTCCAATTTCAACGCGACGGTGCACTCTGCATCCGGCAATTGTTCAACGCGCAAGAACTCGAGGAACTGCGCGCCGGCATTGATTTGAACCTTGCCTCTCTCAGTCCCCGCGCCAAGGTCGCGAGCGGCGCCGACGACCCCGGACGTTTCATCGAAGACTTTTGCAACTGGCAGGACAATCCACACTACCGCCGGTTTATTGCCGAAACGGCCCTCGCCGAGACGGCGGGCCGCTTGATGCAAAGCTCAACCGCGCGTCTTTATCACGACCACATGCTCACCAAGGAGCCCGGCACACGGCAACCAACGCCTTGGCATCAAGATCAGCCGTATTACAATATCGAAGGCCGGCAAAACGTCAGTTTTTGGATTCCAGCCGATCCGGTCAGCCGCGCGTCCACATTGGAGTTCATCGCGGGCTCGCACCGGGGACCTTGGCTCATGCCGCGGTCATTCATGGATTCTCAGGCCAAGTGGTTTCCCGAGGGCAGTCTCGCGGACCTGCCCGACATCGAGGCGCACCGCAGCGACTTTCCGATTCTCGGCTGGCAACTCCAACCCGGCGACTTGGTGTGTTTTCATATGCTCACGCTGCACGCAGCTCAGGGAGTCGGCCCCCATCGCAGACGAGTGTTTTCCGTGCGCTTCCTGGGCGATGACATCACGCATGCGCCGCGGCGCTGGAAAACGTCTCCCGATTTTCCGGGCCTGGCGGATGAGTTGCCCGTCGGCGCACCGATGGATCACCCCTTGTTTCCGATACTGTGGCGCGCTTGCGGATCGCCGCTTCATCCGCCGAAGTGAAAGAACGCCCGCAGCGCTCGCAGTGTCTCGGCGGGCTGCTCCTCCGGGATGAAATGCCCGCAGTCGATTGCCTCGCCCATGGGCGAGGCAACCAGATCGCGCCACGTTTCAAGCGGCTGGAACAACTTCCCGACCACGCTGCGCGCCCCCCATAGGATCAGCGTCGGACAGTCGATTTTCCGCCCGGCGCTCACATCCGTGCGGTCGTTGGCGAGGTCGACTCCGGCGCCGGCACGATAGTCTTCGCAGACTGCGTGGATGCCTTCGGGCGTTCCAAAGGTACGCAGATACTCGGCCATGATCGCGTCGCTGAACGTGGACGGGTTCGCCGCAAGCTTGGCTGTCAACATGCCCAACCAGAATTCAGGGTCGCTGCCGATCAGCCTTTCCGGAAGCGGTCGCGGCTGGATCAGGAAGTACCAATGGTAATATGCCGTCGCGAGCGCCATGCCCGCCTGCTCGTAGACCGCTTTCGTCGACACGATGTCGAGGAGCGCGAGCCGTGTCACAGCGGCGGGGTGATCGAGTGCGAGTCGGTAGGCGACGCGTCCGCCGCGGTCGTGCCCGGCGATCATGAACTCGCGATGGCCGAGAGCGGCCATGACCTCGATCATGTCGCGGGCCATCGCGCGCTTCGAGTAGTTGCCGTGATCGGCAGTGCCTTCGGGCTTGCTGCTGTCGCCATAGCCGCGAAGGTCCGCGCATACCACCGAAAACCCATCGGCCAGCGCCGGTGCGACCTTGCGCCACATGCGGTGCGTCTCGGGGTAGCCGTGCAGGAGCAATAGCGGCGCGCCGTTGCCGTGGATCGCGACGTTGATCGTAGCGCTGCTGGTCGCGATCCGCCGGTACTCGAAACCGGCCAACTCCGTATCAGCGCGCATCGCGGCCGAACCCCAAAGGTTACTTTTTCAGCACCGCGGTGAGCGTGATCTCCGGTACGCTCGCGAGCGCCTTCGATAACGGACACCCCTGCTTCGCGCCGGCGGCCAGCTTCTGAACGGTGGCCTCATCGATGCCCGGTACGCTGGCCTCCAGCTTGAGCGCGATATGCTCGATCAGAAACCCGCCGCCCTTCGCTACCAGCCGCACGCTGGCTTGTGTGTCGACCGCCGCCGTGGCAAACCCGGCCGCATCGCAGGCAAAGGAGAACGCCATCGTAAAGCACGCCGCATGCGCGGCGGCCAACAACTCTTCCGGATTAGTGCCGCGCCGATCATCCTCGAAACGGCTGCCGAACCCGTAGGGATATGACTTCAAAGCGTCGGTCTGCGTGGTGATCTTGCCGACGCCCTTCTTGCCTTGGCCTTCCCAATGAACCGTCGCTGTCTTGTCAGCCATAAATCACTCCTTAGAAATGATTGAATTATCGCATTCCGGCCGGTATCGGGCACCGCGGACCCGCGCAGCTTCGCCGGCTTCTCACGGCGCGTCAATGTCGTAGCCTTTCGCGCGCAGCTCATCGAGAAGGCCGCCTTTTTCCAGCCACATGTCGAGATTCACGACGGCGACCGTGACCGCGCTCCCCTGCAAGTATTTCTCCATGCTATCGAGCCACGTCCGCCGCACCAGGTTGATGAGCTCGCTCGCGCCAGCTCCCTCATCCAAGGCCGCGCGGCAGGCGTCTACTTCGGGCGGCTCGTGCAGCTTTTCGATGCGTTCGACGTTACCGCTGGCCCATGCCTGCGCACGTTCAACCAAGCGCGGCAAATCCTTCTCGACCGTCGCCAGCGAAGCCGCGACGCAGGCGTTCTCGGTCGCCGGCGGCATGGTCTTCAGTGCATCCAGAAAATCGCGCACGCCGGCAATCTTTAGCTCTTCCACCCGCACGCCGTGCTTGCTCGCGAGCGTACGGACCGCGGCACCCAGATCCAACCGAGTGGACAATCCGACCTGGTGGAAGGCAGCTTGCTGCAGAAATGCGGTCGCAATAATAGGACGATACCGCTCCCACTTGTCGGAATCGGCCGTGTACTTCGTGCGCTGTACCTTGAAACGCGCATACAGGTCAGGCGGCATGACGTCCTTGAGCCGCTTGCCGCCGCGCACCATCAAGAGGTCGCGTTGCGTGATGAGCAACCATAGAATCCGTGCAATGCCGATATCGAAAGGCCTGGGAATCACTACTTGACTCGTGGTGGCGAGCAACTGCTCGAACTGTTTAGAGCGCCAGGTGATCCCCTTGGGCAAGGGCGACATGCTGCCCAAAATCCACAGATTTGCTGCGCCATGATGCACGTGCCACATGCCCGGTCCCGTGCGTTCGCCGGTGACGACGACCTCGTCCATCAGGGGCGGCGGCGCTTCGTCGGCCCGACACGCTGCTGATGATAGAACTCCGGCGAGGCAGGCTGCCGCGAGAAGCGCCACTGTCCGCGAGCGTATCCGAGAACTCATGGCGGCAGGCGAACGGTATCGCATCGGCTACGCGCCTCGCGTGCGTCAGCGTCCCTCATGTCTTGCGCGTCGTCAGCTTTTTCAGGAACTCATAATAGAACTCGACGCCCGTGTAATAGGACGCCACCGGCACACGCTCGTCCTTGCCGTGCATGCGAACGTCATCATGATCGATGGCGACGCCGCAGATACCATAACTCGGAATTCCTGCCATCATCGTGTAAATGCTGTCCGAGGCGCCCGTCTCCATGATCGGAATCACGGGCGCGCCCGGCCACAACTTGCCGGCGACGCTGCGCAGCGACTCCATGATGTCGGGCCGCAGCGGCGGCGGCGCCATGGCCTTGCGGTCCGAGCCGTGATCCGAAACGTCGCCCGCATCGCTTCGATAGCGGACGGCCAGTTTCGGATCGTTGAACAACTTGACCAACTCCAAGCGAATCTCTTCCTGCGAATGCCCCGGAAAGATGCGGCAGTTGACGTTGGCTTCCGCCCTCTGCGGCAACGCATTCGGCGCATGGCCGGCGCTCATCATGGTCGCCACGCAGGTCGTGCGCATGGTGGAGTTGTAGCGCGCGTCTTGAGATAAGCGATCGATAGCCGCTTGGTCCGGCGGCGTCTTGAGAATGGCGAGAAAATCGGCGGCCGACTGACCCTTGTCGACAGCCGCCATCTGCGAGAAATATTCCCGAGTGACATTATTCAACTCGAACGGAAACGGCGATTTTTCCAACAACACGAGGGCATCGGCGACGTGGTAGATGGCATTGTCCGGCTTCGGCAGCGAACTATGCCCGCCCGGGTTGGTCGCCGAAACGGAGTAATCGGCATACAGCTTCTCGGCGGCCTCGAACTCCACGGTCATCGGTTTGCCATGGTCGGTGACCACGCCGCCGGAGTCCGGATTCAGCGCAAACTCGGCATCGATCAGCTCGCGGTGATTCTTCAGCAACCAATCGACGCCGTTCGACTTGCCGCCCTCCTCATCGGCGGTGAGCGCTAATATGATGTCGCGGTCCGGGACGAATCCTTCCTGCCTTAGGCGGATGAAATCGGTAACGACGATGGCATCGCTGACCTTCATATCCTGGGTGCCACGCCCATAGTAGTAGCCATCCTGCTCGACGAATTGGAATGGATCGGTGGTCCAGTCCTCGCGCCGCGCTTCCACCACGTCGAGATGCCCGATGATGAGGACGGGCCGCAGCTTCGAACCGCGCTTTCCCCGGTACCGCGCTACCATGTTGCCCTTGCGGTCATTCGGTCCCAGCACCGTGACGTCGGCTGCAGGAAACCCGGCATCCAGCAACCTTTTCGCCATCGCCTGCGCGGCCACCGTGGTACTTCCGATAGAATCCGTGGTGTTGATTTCGATCAATTGTTTGAAGATATCGTGCGCCATCGTCCGGACGGCTTGGTCGCTTGGTGCGGCGGGCCAGGCGGACTGTAGAGACGCCGCGCAGATGACGAGTGCGATCGATTTCCAACAAGTGCGATGTTTCAACAAGATCTCCCACGAGCAAAAAATCAGGATGTCGCCAATGCGCGCCCGAGTCAATCCGACTGCAGCTATCCCGGCGGGGATTATTGTGTTCGCCTGCTTCTTGAGCATGACCCTTGCGCTGCCCGCAAGAGGCGCGGAGCCGGCTCAGCTGGTGTTGATCCACGGCCGGATCCTGACGGTCGACCCGAGCGACAGCATCGTCGAAGCGCTCGCGGTTCGCGACGGGAAGATCATTGCCCGTGGGCTCGATCGCGACATCTTGCGCCTCGCCGGCCCCGCGACCCGGCGCATCGATTTGCACGGCCGAACCGCCACTCCGGGCCTCATCGACAGTCATGCGCATATTGCCGATGGCGGGGTCGAAGACCTCTACCACGTACAGTTGAGCGATGTGTCGACGGTCGCCGAAGCGGTGGCCCGCGTCCGTGCGGGGATCGCGAAGCTGAAGCCGGGTGAATGGCTGCAGGGCAACGGCTGGGATGAAGGCAAGCTTGCCGAGCGGCGGTATTTGCTGGCATCGGACGTCGATGCCGTGTCGCCCGACAATCCGGTGTGGTTGATGCACACCAGCGGCCACTATGGCGTCGCCAACTCCGTCGCGCTGCGCCTGGCGAAAATTGACGCTGGCACGGCGAATCCGACCGCCGGCACCATTGATCGCGACGCGCACGGAGCACCGACGGGGGTGCTCAAGGAATCGGCGAAGAACGCAGTAATCGACCTCATCCCGCCGCCGACCGCCGAACAGCAGCGCGCCGGCATCTTGAAGATCATCGACGATTTGCATCGCGAGGGCATGACGGCCGTCAAGGACCCGGCCATCTCGCAACCCGTCTGGGATGCATACGTGGAGCTGTTGAACGAGGGAAAACTGACGGAACATGTCTGCGTGCTCTGGTACGCGGGCTCCACGCTGGACTCGGCTCGCGAAACCCTCAAGGCAATCTCAGCCCAGCCCAAGCCGCCCCGGTCGCTGGGCAACGGCAGGTTGCTGTCCTGCGGAGCCAAGATCTTCATGGACGGCAGCGGCGGCGCACGAACCGCCTGGGTTTATCAAGATTGGAACAAAAACTCGGTTGAAAAAGACACCGGGAATACCGGTTACCCGTCCACCGATCCTGAGGTATATCGCCAGATGGTACGTCTCTTTCATCAAGCCGGGGTGCATGTGGGAACGCACGCGATCGGCGATCGCGCCATCGATTGGGTAGTGGATACCTATGCTCAGCTACTTGCCGAGATGCCCACCAAGGGTCTTCGCCACAGCATCATTCACGCCAATATTCCAAGCGACCATGCGATCCGGACCATCGCGATTTTGCAGGCGAAGTACGACGCCGCGTACCCTGAAGTGCAGGCGCCTTTCACTTGGTGGATCGGTGACACCTACGCCGGCAACTTCGGGCCGGAGCGCTCGCAGCGCCTGGTGCCGCTCCACACGTTTCTCAAAAATGGCGTCAAATGGGGCGGCGGGTCGGATTATTCGGTCACCCCGCTCGCGGCGCGTTACGGACTATGGGCTTCGGTCGAACGCGAAACCTTGAAGGGAACCTATGGAGCTCATCCGTTCGGTACCGCGGAGGCTGTGGACATTCACACGGCGCTTCGCTCGTACACCATCTGGGCGGCGCACCAGCTGTTTTTGGAGAAGCAAATCGGTTCGCTCGAAGTCGGCAAAGATGCCGACATTGCGGTTTGGGACCGGGATATGTTCAGCATACCGTCGCAGCAGCTCAAGGATCTGAAGTGCGAGCTAACGCTCGTGCACGGCGAAGTGGTTTACGACGCAACTGCACCGCGAACGGCGCTGCGGCTCGGCCGCCGCCACCGGTCACAAGTGCTATTGTAGAGCCATAATTTGAAACAGAATTTGCCTGGGAATGCCGCTATGGCCGAAGAGAAGATGGGCGCGGTGACGCGAGAAGCCGCGGAGACGGCCGTGAGAACTTTGCTCCGTTGGGCGGGAGATGACCCGGATCGTGAGGGGCTGCGCGATACGCCGAAACGCGTGGTCGACGCCTATGGCGACTGGTTCTCGGGATATTCCAACGATCCCGGCGAATATCTGCTGCGTACGTTCGAAGAAGTCGAAGGCTACGACGAAATGGTGATCCTGCGCGATATCGCGTTCGAATCGTTCTGCGAACACCATATGGCGCCCATCATCGGCCGAGCTCACGTGGGGTATTTACCGACGGATCGGGTCGTCGGTATCAGCAAGCTGGCGCGGGTGGTGGACGGCTTCGCGCGGCGCTTCCAAGTACAGGAAAAGCTGACCGCGCAGATCGCCGGCTGCATCGACGAGACATTGAAGCCGCGTGGCGTGGGCGTCGTCATCGACGCCGTGCATCAATGCATGACCACCCGCGGCGTGCACAAACTGGGCGTGTCGATGATTACCAGCAAAATGCTCGGCACATTCCGCAAGGATCCCAGCACCCGGTCGGAATTTCTGCGCCTCATCGACATAGAAGGCATCCAGCGCCGCTGAGGAGCCTAGTTCCGCCTGCGTTCCACTGCGAGTCCGCGCACCGGAATCAAATCGACCGAAAAGCTGTATTTATGACGTTCGCCAGGCTGCAGCGCGCCGACTCCGACGACCTGGCGCGCCACTTTCTCGCCCCGCTCATTGGTGATCGAGACGACCACGCAGTATTCGCATTGCTCGTCGCGCACCGCATGATGGATCGTACCCTCGATCCGCATGGCCGGAATGCCCTGAGCGTCGGGCTCCGCGCTTCCGGCATTGAATTTCAGATGGTGCTGGCAGCCGGGGCAGATACTGGCGCTTTGCAGAACCGTCGCCTTGCAATGCGGACATACTCGCGTAGCGCCCAGCGTGCCCGGACGAACTGCACTCATTGCAGGAGCCTAGTTCTTGCCGCCCGCCACGCTTGCCGCGGTGGGCACGCCTGTGGCCGTTCCCGTGGCCGCAGTCACACCGGTGGTGCCTTTCGAGGCCTTCTCCTCGGCCCAGCCGAATTCGACATGTCCGCGCATGCGCGAGCCGGCCGCAACGGTGATCGAACCAGCCTTGACGTCGCCCACGATGATCCCGCCTTCCAGGACATCCACTCGCTTGGCGGACTCGATGTTGCCCTGCAATTCGCCGCCGACGACCACGATGCCGGCCAATACCTGCCCGGTGAGATGAGCTCCCGGTTCGATGCTGAAATTGCCGTCGATGCGCACGTCGCCTTTGAATCGGCCGGCCATTTTGACGTTGCCGGTTCCCTCGATCTTGCCTTCGATCGAAAGATTTGCGGCGATCACCGATTCACCGCCATCGACCCGCGGGGCCGCGGAGGGAGCGGGCCGGCGCGGCGCTACGGCCAAAGCCGGATCAATCGTAGTCCGCGGCTCGGCGCGCTCGGTCGCAGTGCGATCCGGCGGCTGGGGGGTAGGCGCAGGGCCCGCCGCGGCGGGCGTGGGGGTTTCTTTCCAAAGTGCCATGACATGTGTCTCCCGCTGGTAATGTTTTGAAGCCTACACGCTAACGCCTCGAAATGTCATCGTGCGACTGTCTTTTAATGGAGACGGTTCGGTCATCGCGGGCCTTTTCCAGAGAGGCGCAAACCTCTTGCACCCCTTCCAGAATGCGCGGCGCCATTCTGCCGATTAGCGAAGGATTCACGGTGAAAACATGGTGCTTTTTCACGGCCAACAAACTCGGAAATCGATTCCATTCCGCCGCCTGGCGCACGCCTTCCATGCCTGACGCGCCGATCAAGATCACATCCGGGTCGCGTGTGAGAACCGCCTCGCGGTCTACGGCGGGAGCGGGGGTGGAGAGTTGCGCAAAAACGTTGTCGCCGCCGCACAGGGAGATGACCTCGCTCACGACATGATCACGGGAAAGCGTGTATAGGGGCCGGTCCCACACCTGATAGAACACTCTGAGCCGCGGCCGCCCCGCATAGCGGGCGCGCAACCCGGCAAGGTCGGCTCGATACTGGCGCGCTGCCTCGGCGGCGGTCGATTCCGTGCCGGCGAGTCGGCCGAAATCCATTAATACGCTGCCGATATCCTCCAGGTGCCGCTGCTCCGTCACGACCACGTGCAAATTCAGGCGCTCGAGTTCAGCCCGGCGTCGCGGAGGCGTTCCGCTATCCCAGACGATGACCAGGGTCGGCTTTAAGCTCAGCAGCCTCTCGATATCCAGTGTGGCTGCTTCGCCCAGTTTAGGTATGTGCAATGCCGCAGCCGGATAGTCGCTGGAGTCATCGACGCCCACGACTTGGGCTCCGGCACCGGCCGCAAACAACAGCTCGGTGATATGCGGGCTCAAACTGACGATTCGCGGCGCCAGTGGTGTTGCCCTGCCGGATGCGACCAAGGACACGACCAGCGCGATGCAAGTCACGATGCGGAAAGAGCATGCGCGGCCAATCTCCCTCATGCATTGCACTATAATGGCAACGTAAACAAAACGGGGTGTTAACTCGTGTTCCAACACATCAGCCGTCTAGATCCCGACGCCATCCTGGGATTGATGGCGAAGTATCGCGCTGATTCATCCGCCCAAAAAGTCGATCTTGGCGTCGGCGTATTTCGGGATCTCACCGGCAATACCCCCATTCTCGATTGTGTGCGCCGCGCTGAGCAAACGGTCCTGGCGTCGCAATCGACGAAGTCCTACGTCAGCGCCGCCGGACGGGAGGAGTTCAACACGGCCGTCGAGGAGCTCGTGCTCGGGACCTCGCACACCGCTCGCCGTGAGCGGCGCGCACGAACCGTACAGGCGCCGGGTGGCTGCGGCGCCTTGCGAGTGGGCGCGGAACTCATTCGCGCGGCCGCGCCGTCGGCGACGGTATATGTCAGCGATCCTACCTGGGGTAATCACATGCCGTTGCTCGGGAGTTCGGGTCTGCGGCTGGAGCGGTATCCCTACTACGATGCCGTGGCGCATGAGCTGCGGTTCGAAGCGATGTTGCAACGCTTGGATCGAGCCGCCGCCGGTGACGTGGTCCTGGTCCATGCCTGCTGTCACAACCCATCGGGCGCTGATCTCGCCCCTGACCAATGGCGACAACTCATCGAGCTGCTGCACCGCCGTCGCCTCGTGCCGTTCCTGGACCTCGCCTATCAGGGATTCGGCGACGACTTGACCTCCGATGTGGCCGGTCTGCGTCAGGCCGCCGAAGAATTGCCTGAAGTGCTGATCGCGACCTCCTATTCGAAGAACCTAGGACTGTATCGGGAGCGCGTCGGTGCCTTGATCGTCGTCAGCGAAAATGAATCGCGCGCCGATGCCGTGCAGAGCCACGTGTTACAGATTGCCCGCAGCATTTATTCGATGCCGCCCGATCATGGCGCTGCCATCGCGGCTTGTATCTTCGCCGATTCGAACTTGCGGCAATCCTGGATTACCGAATTGGCGGCCATGCGAAATCGCATCAAAGATATGCGCGTGTTATTGGCACAACAGCTGCGTGCGGTCACCGGCGATGAGTCGTTCCACTTCATCGAGGCGCAACGCGGTATGTTTTCGCTCTTGGGAGTCTCCAAGGCCGTCGTCGATCGCTTGCGCGACCATCATCACATTTACATGACCGGCGATAGTCGCATGAATCTCGCCGGAATCATGCCGCACAACGCCGCTTACGTGGCGCAATCCATCGTCTCCGCACTAAGTTCTTCGGGCGCGCAGCGCCTAGCGCCTGACTAACTGCCCAGGGCGTCGCTGAGAGCGGCTATTTCGGCGGCACATTCTTGCATGACTACACGGGTCTTCTGTTCGTCAAGGCCGAGACGATGCGTCGCCGGCAAGTCGCGCAGGACCTCTTCGATGGGCTCCGAGTTCGCGGAATGCCGTGCCATGACAATGGCAATCGAGATGACATCGCGCAAATCCGGCTCGGCCCGCTCGTCTCTGCTGTGATCATCCTGGCCGCCGATCGCCTCCGACATTTCCTCGGAAAAATCCCAGTTCTCCAGAATAGCCTTGCCGATGGACGCGTGCCAATCGTCGATGATGCCATCCAACATCTCGCGGTCGGCGAACAGCTCCGGATGCCTCACGGCGCGCGTGAGCACATAGAGTTTGCCGATGCCGTGCATCATGCCGCCCAACATCGCCTCATCGGGATTGACTCGGGTAGCCGTACGCGCCAAGACGTACGCGAACGCCGCCACCGTCATGCTTCGCTGCCATAGATCATTTAGATAGTGTTCGAGTCCCGCCAGTTTGTTGGCGCTGCGGATCTGCGACATGGCAAAGGCGATCGCGGCGCTGCGCACCATGTTGTACCCAATTCGATTGATGGCGGTGCGCAGATCGCCGACCTGCCGTCCACTTCGATTGAGCGAGGCCGAGTTCGAAATGCGCACCAGCCGTGCGGCCAACGCGGGTTCCGAACCCACGACTCTGACGACCTGATCGATGGAGGATTTCGGATCCGAGAGGACGCGTCGTACTCGAACCGCGATTTCGGGAAAGGAGGGCAGATCAACTTTTCCGGTCGACAACTCCGCGGCCAGCGATCGGACGAATTCGAATGCGATGTTTGATTCGGATTGTAGCTGCGTAGTCGTCACATTCGCGTCCTCACACTCATGAATCGACCGCAGGGCGCCAGACTTGAGCTTCAGCCGCTGAATTCGTCAATAGACGAGCGCGGTGCCGGGCTCGGCGGAACGCGACATAATCCCAGCGATCTCGCGTCAGACCTGTCGGTCGAGCGATCTTAAGGTCAGCGGCCGGCCGAAGGTCGGCTGGTAAAGCGCTGATGCACCTCGCCGTTGCGGGCGCGTTCCGTGAATCGCCCTTTGCAATACGTCGTGAGCACCCGCCGCCAGAACGCGACCGAGCCCGGGTTGCGTTGGTACTCGACGATTTCCCAATCGCCGGCGAAGCGGTCGAAAATCAGTGTCGCCGCGTCGCGTCCGATACCCGCCCGACGGTAAGGTTTGCGGATGAAAAATTCCGACATGTTGTAATCGGCTGCCGTCTCGCCGGCAGGCGGAATCCGAGGGCGAGACACGAGAGCGAACCCTACGGGATCCGATCCCTTGAGAATCACCAGGGGATGAGAGTGGTCGTTTGCGAACCAATTCGCAAAGATCTCATGCTCGCGCGGATTGTCTCCGCCCAACACCGAAAATAAGCCGGTATTGAGGTCGGACAAGGCATCGAGATATTCACCGTAGACATCTTGGATCCACTGGCGATCCTTTTTCGAGTGCCTACAATCTCGAATGCTGGCGAGCAACGACGACACTTCCTTGCGCCCCCCAAAAAAAAACACAGCCCGACCGGACGAACCTACATGCTCGTCCGGCCGGGCTTGTGGATCAGCGCGAAGCGAATTACGGCTTCGGAGCTGCCGCGGCGGAAGCTGCAGATGTTGCGTCGGCAGCAGCGCTAGCAGCAGTTGCCGAATCAGCAGCGGCGGAAGCAGCAGCATCCGGTGCGGGAGCGGCGGCAGGCGGCGGAGTGGTGTCGGTCGTGGGAGCAGGAGCCTCGGTCTTGCTGCCGCAGGCACTCAGCACCAGTGCAGCGACAAAAGCGCTTAAAGCAAGTTTGGTCTTCATCTATCGATACCCCAGAAATATTTAATGATAAAACTATAAAGGCCGAGCGTGTTTCTGGGCTTCCACCCAGACGTCGACCCAGATTTTAGATTGTTTCACCTCAATTTCATATCACTTTCGCCGTTTATGGAGCGCCTGTAACGTCAAGAATAGGCGCGGCGATTGCGCCGGGCCCCTATAGCTCCCGCGTTCACTGGTGCATACTTTGCGCGAGATTCAGGGGACATTTGTGGGGTTAGCGTGAGCGCAGCCGGGATAGATGAGCTTTATTTGTATCATTTACAAACCCTGATGGAGCGAACGGATAGGTCGCTCGCGGCCGCTGGGTTCGATGCATTGGTCATACAGGCCGGTACCCCACTCACCCAGTTTCTCGACGACCAAGATTATCCGTACAAGGTAAATCCGCACTTCAAGGCCTGGGTACCCGTCCTCGACAATCCAAGCTGCTACTTGGTTTACAGGCCGGGCTCGCGGCCGCAGTTATTGTTCAATCAACCTAACGACTACTGGCACAAGCCGGCGAGCTTGCCCGATGAGCATTGGACGAGCGCCGTAGACGTGATCGCCATGCCGGATCCGTCGAAAGCCTCCCCTCATTGGGCCAATGCCGGCCGGGTGGCGTTCATAGGTCCCGGTGACGGCTTCGAGGCCGCCGAATCGGGATCCGTCAACAATCCAGAGTTGCTGACGCGGCTGCACTACGACCGAGCCGTGAAGACACCCTACGAGCTCGAGTGCATGCGCAGAGCCAGTTCGCTTGCGGCCCTCGGTCATCGAGCCGCGCTCGCCGCGTTTCGGAGCGGCGCCTCCGAGTATGAAACGCATATGCGGTATTTGGAGGGATGCGTGCAGCGTGAAGAGGAGATGCCGTACAACAATATCGTCGCTTACAACGAAAATGCCGCCGTGCTGCACTACCAGCATCTTGCACGCCAGGCGCCGAAGCCGCTGCGCTCATTCTTGATCGACGCGGGGGCCCAATACCGCGGCTATGCATCCGATATCACGCGCACGTACGCAGCCTCTTCCGGCCGGTTTTCCGACCTCATCGACGCCACCAACCGCGCGCAATTGCGTCTCTGCGACGAAATCGTTGCGGGACGAGACTACCGCGACGTGCACTTATCGGCGCATCGCACCCTCGGCGATGTGATGCACGAGATCGGGCTCATCAAGGTGAACGGGGAAGAGGCGCTCGATGCGGGCGTCACCAGCGTTTTTTTTCCGCATGGGATAGGGCATTTACTCGGATTGCAGGTGCATGACGTGGGCGGCGTGATGGGCGATCTCAAGGGCGGCGTACGCGAGCGACCGGCGGGTCATCCGTACCTGCGTTTGACCCGGATGCTCGAACCCGGCGTGGTCGTCACGATCGAGCCGGGAATCTACTTCATCGACTCACTGTTGACCGCGGCACGTGACGACGCCAAGCGGGCGCCGTTGATAGATTGGGTCGTGGTCGACGAGTTGCGCCCGTTTGGCGGCATACGAATTGAAGACAACGTCGTCACCACCGCATCGAAGCCGGAAAATATGACCCGCGATGCTTTTCGTGCGCCGCGCGCAAACTCTTAGTAATGCGCCGCGCGCAAACTCTTAGTAATGCGCTACGCGCAAACTCTTAACGGGGCCGTTCCGGCCCCGAACCTTAAGGACGGGGCCGCAGCGGCCCCGTAGATTCGGCGCGAAGCGCCTGAGAATACCCGTAGATTCAGCGCGGAGCGCTTAACTAAGCGGCCTTCTTGCGGCGTTTCGGCGCAGCGGCTGAAGCGCCGGTCGCATCATCCTCGGCGGCGTTCTTTTTGGGTGACTTGGCGCTCTTGCTCTTCGGAGACTTGGCGCTCTTGCCGGCGTCCTCAGTCTTGTCGGCCGACACAGTGGCCAGGTCGACCAATTGCATCAATGCCATGTCGGCCGAGTCGCCGGGACGTGGTTCCATCTTCAGAATCCGCGTATAGCCGCCGGCGCGCGTCTTGAAGCGCGGACCCAAATCGGCGAACAACTTTTCCACGACGGCCACATCGCGCAGCCGCGCTAATGCCAGTCGACGCTTGCCCAGAGAATCGACCTTGGCCAGCGTGATCAAAGGCTCAACCACGCGTCGCAGTTCCTTGGCCTTCGGCACCGTGGTGCGAATGGTCTCGTGACGCAGCAGCGAGGTGGCCATGTTGCGCATCAGCGCATGGCGGTGAGAGGCATTCCGCGAAAGCTGTCGACCGCTGTTTCTGTGACGCATTTTCTAGATTCCGTCGCGCTCGTCGTCGCGCTTCAAGCCCGGGGGCGGCCAATTGTCAATACGCATACCGAGAGTCAAGCCGTGGCTCTCCAGCACTTCCTTGATTTCGGTCAGCGATTTCTTGCCGAGGTTAGGAGTGCGGAGCAATTCCACTTCGGTTCGCTGCACGAGATCGCCGATGTAGTGAATGTTCTCTGCCTTGAGGCAGTTGGCGCTGCGAACCGTGAGTTCCAACTCGTCGACCGGACGCAGTAAAATCGGATCGAATTGCGTTTCCGTAGCCTTCGCAGTCGACTCATCCTGACCTTGCAGGTCAACGAACACCGACAGCTGATCCTTGAGGATCCCGCCGGCGCGGCGAATGGCTTCTTCCGGATCGATGGTGCCATTGGTCTCGATATCCAGAATCAGCTTGTCGAGGTCGGTGCGCTGTTCGACGCGCGCGCTCTCGACGTTGTAGGTCACTTTACGTACCGGGCTGAAGGAAGCGTCGAGTTGCAGGCGACCGATGGCGCGGGTCTGCTCCTCGAATGCCATGCGCTGCGCCGCCGGGCGATATCCGCGGCCCCGCTCGACCTTGAGCGACATCGACAATTCACCGGCTTTCGTCAGGTTAGCGATCACGAGGTCGGGATTCAGGATCTCGATGTCATGGTCGCCGGAAATGTCGCCGGCCGTGACGGGCCCGGGGCCCTTCTTGTGCAATCGCACTTCGGCCACGTCGCGCGTGTGCATGCGAATCGCAACCGACTTGAGATTCAGGAGGATGTCGACGACATCCTCTTGGACGCCTTCGATGGCGGTGTACTCGTGCAACACGCCCTCGATCTCGATTTCCGTGATTGCAGCGCCCGGTAGAGAGGACAGCAAGACTCGGCGCAGGGCATTGCCCAGCGTGTGACCGAAGCCGCGTTCGAACGGTTCGATCACGATACGCGCATGGCGCGGCGACACGGGTTGTACCTTAACGACCCGAGGCTTCAAGAATTCATTGATCGATCCCTGCATGGAATACCCTCGTTAACTAACCGCGGACACGTCGCAAGCTAAAAGCTGCGGCGCGCTACTTGGAATACAACTCGACGACCAAGCTCTCGTTGATGTCGGGCAGAATTTCCTGCCGATCGGGGACCGACTTCAGGATTCCCGAGAACTTCTTGTCGTCCACTTCTACCCAATCAGGAAAACCGACTTGTGCGGCAATCGTGAGGGCAGCCTGAATTCGCGTCTGCTTCTTCGCCTTCTCGCGCAGACTCACTACATCGCCGGCCTTGCACTGGTAAGACGCAATATTGACCAGCTTGTCATTGACCGAAACCGCCTTGTGGCTCACCAATTGCCGCGCTTCCGCACGGGTGGATGCGAAACCCATTCGGTAGACAACATTGTCGAGACGGCATTCCAAAAATTGCAGCAAAGTTTCACCGGTGGCGCCCGGGCGCCCCGCGGCCTTCTGATAGTAGTTGCGGAACTGCCGCTCGAGCACGCCGTACATACGGCGCAGCTTCTGCTTCTCCCGCAACTGCAAGCCGTATTCGGACAGCCGCTGCTTGCGCTCGCTCTTGACGCCGCCGGGCGGCACTTCGAGTTTGCACTTCGACTCCAAAGGCTTAACACCGCTCTTCAGGAACAGATCCGTTCCCTCGCGACGAGACAGCTTACATTTCGGACCGGTGTACTTTGCCATTACAAACCCTTGAGCTATATCGAAACTACAGGCGCAAACCTAAACGCGACGCTTTTTCGGCGGACGACACCCGTTATGGGGAATCGGCGTCACATCTTCAATGTTGGTGATCTTTAGACCACAACCGTTCAGCGCACGGACGGCCGATTCCCGCCCCGGGCCAGGACCCATGACCCGTACCTCGACGTTCTTCACGCCATGTTCCTGCGCCGCGTTGCCCGCGCGCTCAGCCGCCACCTGGGCCGCGAACGGCGTCGACTTGCGCGATCCGCGAAAGCCGCAGCCGCCCGAAGTCGCCCAGGACAGAGTATTGCCCTGACGGTCGGTGATCGTGATGATGGTGTTGTTGAAAGATGCGTGCACGTGCGCGATCGCGTCGAGCACGTTCTTGCGAACTTTCTTGCGGGCGGGCTTGTTTCCCTGCCCGGCCGCGCCTTGCGCCGCATTCTGTTTTGGATCCGCCATGATTTCCTAGGCGCTTTGCGCCAACTATTAACGGGGCCGAAACGGCCCCGTCCGTTAAATGCTCAAACCTTGCCCGGAGGCGCGTTCATCTTGACGGCCTGTTTGCGCGGACCCTTACGAGTGCGAGCATTGGTGCGGGTACGCTGACCCCGCATCGGCAAGCCTTTACGATGACGGATGCCGCGGTAGCAGCCCAAGTCCATCAGACGCTTGATATTCATCGATACTTCGCGCCGCAGGTCGCCCTCGACCGCGAACTTGGCAACCTGAGACCTGAGCGATGCCACTTCGGCGTCGGTCAAATCCTTCACCTTGACGCTGTGCTTCACGCCGGCGGCATCGCAAATGCGGGCCGCGCGGCTGTTGCCAATGCCAAAAATGTGGGTCAGTCCGATGACGACATGCTTGTTCATCGGTATGTTGATGCCGGCGATACGCGCCATCTACTTCTCCACCCGCGCCCTCGAAAAAAAGCGCATTAGTATATTAGAAAAACGTCTAGAGATCAATCTACTAGCCCTGACGCTGCTTATGCCGGGCGTCCGACGAGCAAATGATGTAAACGATGCCGCGCCGCCGCACGACTTTGCAGTTTTTACAAATCTTCTTCACCGAAGGACGAACTTTCATTTCTTACTCCCGATGCCCCGCAGGCTGGCCTTTTTCATCAGACCCTCATATTGGTGCGACATCATGTGCGAAGACGCCTGCGCGACGAAATCCATGACGCCGACCACGATAATCAACAACGAAGTGCCCCCGAACTGGAAGGGAATGCTCGGGTTCACCATGCGAATGATTTCCGGCAACAAACACACCGCCATGATGTACAGGCCGCCCCACAACGTCAGGCGGGTGAGGACCTTGTCCAGGTAATCGCCGGTCTGCTGGCCCGGACGAATGCCGGGAATGAAGGCACCGGCCTTCTTGAGGTTCTCGGCCGTGTCGCGCGCATCGTAGACCAGCGCGACATAGAAGAACGCAAAACCAAGGATGAGCACGGCGAAGAGCACGACGTGCAGCGGTTGGCCGTAATTCAGGATCTGGGCGATCTTCTGCAGAGTCCTTTGAATGGCATTGGGATTCGGGCTGTTGCCGAAGAACTGCGCGATCGTGGCCGGGAACACCAGCAAGCTGGACGCGAAGATCGGCGGAATGACGCCGGCCATGTTCAGTTTGAACGGCAAATGCGTGGTCTGGCCCTGCATCATGCGCCGGCCCACCTGCCGTTTCGCATAATTCACTTGAATCTTGCGTTGCGCCCGCTCCACGAATACGCAAAACAACGTGACGAGAATGACGACCACCAAAATCAAGAGGACCACCATCGGATTCATTTCACCCGAGCGCACCATTTCCAATGTATTGCCGATCGCCCGCGGCAGTCCCGCGACGATGCCGGCCACGATGATCATGGTGATGCCGTTGCCGATGCCGCGTTCAGTGATCTGCTCGCCCAACCACATGACGAACATGGTCCCGGTGGTGATCGAGACGGTCGCGATGAACAAGAACTGCGGACCTGGATTCGGCACCAGATTGCCACCGGAGTTCTGGATCGCCAAGGCGGCGCCAAACCCCTGAAACCCCGCAAGAAACACGGTGCCGTAGCGGGTATATTGCATCAGCTTGCGTCGTCCCGACTCGCCGTCCTTGCGGATCTGTGCCCACGGCGGATACACCATCGATGCCATCTGAATGATAATCGAGGCTGTGATATAGGGCATCACGTTCAACGCGAAAATGCTGAACCGCTGCAACGCGCCGCCGGAGAACATGTTGAACATGCCGAGCAGCGTTCCCTGCTGGGTCGAGAAGAATGCCGCAAAGCGCGCCGCATCGATGCCCGGCACCGGAATGAACGTGCCGACGCGGTACACGACCAAAGCACCCAACAGGAACCACAGACGCTTGCGCATTTCGGCGAAGCGCGTCATGTCTCCTAGTGCTGCCGCATTGGTGCTGGAAGTAGCCACGGGTTCTCTTGCTCTGGCCCTTATTCCGAGAAACTGCCGCCCGCGGACAGCACGGCACTCTTGGCGCCCTTGGTCGCGGTGATCACCTTGTCTTTGACGACGAAGGCCTTGGTAACGGCGCCCGACAGGATGATCTTCACGACTTTGGTGGACTCGGGAACCAGATTCGCCTCGATCAATCCCTTGAGGGTGACGTCGGTGCCGGCCACGCGCATCAAATCGTCGAGCGTCAATTCAGCGCGCGACGCCTGCATCGCGGAACGAAAGCCGATCTTCGGCAAGCGTCGCTGCAACGGCATCTGGCCGCCTTCGAAGCCGACCTTGTGATAGCCACCCTTACGGGCGCGCTGCCCCTTGACGCCGCGGCCGCAGGTCTTGCCCTGGCCGGCGGATGCGCCGCGGCCCACGCGCAAACGCGTGCGTTTCGAGCCGGCGCGCGGCTTAATGGTATTTAAACGCATTTTCAGACCTTCCTAAGAACCCAATGCAGGTTCGATTTTGAGCATGTGGCTCGCCGCATTTGCCATGCCGCGATTCGACGGCGTATCCGCCACCACGACGCTATGCCCGATCCGCCGCAGCCCCAAGCCGCGAGCCGAATTGCGAATGCTGGCCAGTTGACCATGCATGCTCTTGATCAAAGTGACTTTGAATGTCTTGTCGGTCATGAGTTCAGCCCACGATTTCCGCGACGCTCTTGCCGCGTTTGGCGGCAATGTCGTCCGGCGTCCGTAACTTGCCCAAGGCATCCATGGTCGCGCGCACCACGTTGATCGGATTGCGCGAGCCGTAGCTCTTGGCGAGCACGTTACGCACCCCGGCGCACTCGAACACCGCGCGCATGCCGCCGCCGGCAATCACGCCCGTCCCGTCCGCCGCCGGTTGCATGTATACGCGCGTCGTGCCATGCCGGCCCTTGACCGCATAAAACAGGGTATCGTTCTTCAAAGATACTGTGACCAGGCTCTTGCGGGCCTGCATCATCGCCTTCGATATCGCGACCGGCACTTCCCGCGCCTTGCCGTAACCAAACCCGACCCGGCCGGCGCCGTCGCCGACCACGGTCAGCGCGGTGAAGCCGAACTGCTTGCCGCCCTTGACCACCTTGGCCACGCGGTTCACTGCGACCAGCTTTTCGAGCAGGTCGTCGCCGGACATTGGTTTTTCTACTCTCGCCATAGTGCCCTCAGACCTTTAGTTAGAACTCGAGACCCGCTTCGCGTGCGGCCTCAGCCAGCGCTTTGACGCGCCCGTGATACATAAACCCGGAACGGTCGAAAGCGACCTTTTTGATGCCCTTGGCTGCAGCGCGCTCCGCAATGGCGCGGCCAACCGCTTTGGCAGCCTCGATGTTGCCGGTCGTCTTCAACTCGCCGCGCACGTCCTTTTGCAAGGTCGATGCCGCGACCAGAACCGTGTCGCCCGTAGGGAAGAAGATCTGCGCATAGATGTGCTGCGGCGTCCGATGCACCGATAGGCGCATGGCGGCAAGCTCTTTGATCTTCTCGCGTCCCCGGCGCGCACGGCGCAGGCGGGTGTCTTGTTTGGTCAATTTCATGTGCTTACTTCTTCTTCGCTTCTTTCAGCGAAATCTTCTCGTCCGAATACTTCACGCCCTTGCCCTTGTAGGGTTCCGGCGGCCGAAAGCTCCGAATCTCAGCGGCGGTCTGGCCGATCCGCTGGCGGTCGATACCCTTCACGAGAATCTCCGTCTGCGTTGGGGTCTCGATGGTGACGCCGTCGGGAATCGCATAGTTGATGAGATGCGAGTAGCCCAACGTCAACGTAAGGTTCTTCGCCTGCACGGCGGCGCGGTAGCCCACGCCGACCAACTCGAGCTTCTTTTCATAGCCCTTCGTCACTCCCGTGACCATGTTCGCGAGATGAGCGCGCGTCGAGCCCGCGATGGCGTCCAAACCTTCGACGGCCGTCGTCGCCTCAACCGCGAGATGCTTGTCCTGCTGCACCACCTTGATGCCGTTCTTGAGAGCCAGAGTCAACGAACCCTTGGCGCCCTTGACCGTGACGGCGTCGGCACCGATGGTGACGCTAACGCCCTGCGGGAGATCGACCGGCTTTTTTGCAACTCGAGACATAGCTTGAACCCTAAGTAAACGCCTGGAACTCTATTGAACGACGAAGAGCACTTCGCCGCCGGTGCCGGCAGCGCGCGCCTGCTTGTCGGACATGATGCCCTGCGGTGTCGACACCACCGCGACTCCCATCCCGCCCAATACCTTGGGCAGCTCGTCCTTGCCGCGATAGATCCGCAAGCCCGGACGGCTGATGCGTTCGATGCGATCGATGACCGGCCTGCCCTCGTGGTACTTCAGCTCGATGGACAGCGTGCTCTTCGCACCCGCCACATCGACGTTAAAGCCGCCGATATAGCCCTCTTCCTTCAATACCTTGAGGATGGCCAGCTTCAGTTTGGACGCACCCACGCCCACCGTGGGCTTGCCCGCGGATTGCGCATTGCGGATGCGGGTCAGAAGATCGGCGATGGGATCAGTCATGCTCATTGTGCGCGCCTCACCAGCTGGCCTTGGATAGGCCGGGAATTTCCCCACGATTGGCCGCTTCGCGCAGCTTGGTGCGCGCCAATCCAAACTTGCGGTAGACACCGCGCGAACGCCCGGTGATCGAGCAACGATTACGCTGCCGGCTCGCGGCGGCATCCCGCGGCTGCTCCTGCAGCTCCACCTGCGCGGCAGCGCGCTCCTCCGCTCCCGTTTTCGGATCGCGGATCAGCTCTTTGAGCTCAGCGCGTCGGGAGGCGTACTTTTTCGCTACCTTCAGGCGGCGCTTCTCGCGCATGAGCATGTTCGTTTTGGCCATGGGCGTAACCTACTTGCGGAACGGAAAGTTGAAGGCTTCTAACAGCGCGCGTCCATGCTTGTCGTCCGCCGCCGACGTGGAAATGGTGATGTCCATGCCACGAATTTGATCGATTTGGTCGTACTGAATTTCCGGGAAGATGATCTGTTCTTTGACGCCCAGGCTGTAATTGCCGCGGCCGTCGAAAGAGCGCGTGCTGATGCCGCGAAAATCGCGAATACGCGGAATCGCGATGCTCACCAGGCGGTCCAAGAACTCGTACATGCGGTCTCCACGCAGCGTCACCTTGCAACCGATCGCCTGGCCGTCGCGCACTTTGAACGTCGCGACCGACTTCTTGGCCTTGGTAATTGCCGGCTTTTGACCCGTGATCTTCGCCATGTCGGCCGTCGCTGCATCCATGACCTTCTTGTCGGCCACGGCCTCACCCACGCCCATGTTGACAGTGATCTTGAGGATGCGCGGAACCTGCATGGTGTTCTTGAGCTCAAGCTTGGCCTTGAGTTCCGGCACGATCTTCTGGTTGTAAATCTGTTTTAGTCTTGCTGGCATAGTTTTAGTGCTGGCGCACCCTTTCAACGGGGGTGCAGGACACCCCCGCCAGATAGCGCTCGCTAAGCGAGCGGGAAGAATGACTAAATAGTCGCGCTTTGACCTGGTTAATCACTTGGCGTCGACCATTTCTTTGTTCGACTTGAATACGCGTACCTTGCGGCCGTCCTCGAGCGCCTTGAATCCGACCCGATCACCCTTTTGGGTCGCCGGATTGAAGATCAGCACATTCGACACGTGCAGGGGCGCTTCGCGCTCGATGATTCCGCCCTGAACGCCCATCTGCGGATTCGGACGTTGGTGCTTCTTGGACATGTTGAGTCCCTCGACGCGCACGCGATCATCCGCCAGCACTTCGATCACGGCGCCGCGGCGTCCTTTGTCACGACCGGCAATCAAAACCACCGTGTCGCCTTTGCGAATCTTTTTCATCACAGCACCTCAGGGGCAAGCGATATGATCTTCATGAACTGCACATTGCGCAGCTCGCGCGTCACCGGCCCGAAGATCCGGGTCCCGATGGGCTCGAGCTTGTTGGTCAGCAGCACCGCCGCATTCGTGTCGAAACGAATCAACGAGCCGTCGGCCCGGCGGACACCGCTCTTCGTGCGCACCACGACGGCGTCATACACTTCGCCCTTCTTGACCTTGCCGCGCGGGATGGCGTCCTTGACGCTGACCTTGATGACATCGCCCACCGCCGCATAGCGACGCTTGGAGCCGCCCAACACCTTGATGCACATGCATCGTTTGGCGCCGCTGTTATCGGCCACATTCAATATGGTTCGCATCTGGATCATGTCGGTCCTTTATTCGGCTCTTGCACGTTCGACGACGCGCACCAGCATCCACGATTTACGACGCGACATCGGCCGGCACGGTTTGATCGACACCGTGTCGCCTTCCTTGCACTCGTTGTTCGCATCATGAGCCAGCAGTTTGGTCGTGCGGCGAATGTACTTGCCGTACATGGGATGCTTGACCAAGCGCTCGACGGAGACCGCGATGGTCTTGTCCATCTTGTTGCTGACGACTTTGCCCGTAAGCAATCGTTGTCCCGGCACCGGGGTGGGGCCGGCGGCCGTTGCCGCGGGCGCCGCTGCGTCCGGGGCTACGCCCGTCTCGGTCACCGTAGTTTCTGTTGTCGTCGACATCAATATCTCCAGGCGCTTCGCGCCGAATCTACGGGGTCGGTGCGACCCCGATTGCTAGTGCTCGCTGCGCGAGCAATAAAACATCGATAAATCATTGGCGGGCGCGCACCTGGGCAAGCACCGTCTTCACGCGCGCAATGTTCTTGCGCACCTTCGCAAACTGATCCGGCTTCGCCGCCTGACCGGTCGCTCGCGCCATGCGCAAGTTGAATTGTTCGCGGCGCAGCTTGAGGAGCGCCTCGCCGAGATCGTTGGGCGCTTTGCCGCGCAAATCTTTCGCCTTCATGTACGCACCTTCATGTCCGAACTTGGCGCTTGACGAACGCCGTGGAGACGGAAAGCTTCGCCGACGCGAGCCGAAACGCCTCGCGCGCGATCTCTTCGCTCATGCCTTCGATCTCGAAGAGCACCTTGCCGGGCAGAACCTTGGCCACCCAGTATTCGACGTTGCCCTTGCCGCTGCCCATGCGGACTTCCAGCGGCTTTTGCGTGATCGGCACGTCCGGGAACACCCGAATCCAGATACGCCCGCCGCGCTTCACATAGCGCGAGATGGCGCGGCGCGCCGCTTCGATCTCGCGCGCGGTCATGCGGCAGCGATCGGTGGCCTTCAGGCCGTACTCGCCGAATGCGACGAAGTTGCCGCGCTGCGCGCTGCCCGAAATCTTGCCCTTGAATTGCTTGCGGAACTTGGTCCGCTTCGGCTGCATCATGTGTCGTTACCTAAATTCAACTCTGGGCAGGCGTTGCCGCCTCGACGGATTTGGCGCCTGTGGCCGCTGCAGCCTCGGTCTCCACCTCGGGTGTCTCGGCTTCCGGCTGATCGAAGACTTCGCCTTTGAATATCCAAACCTTGATGCCGATCACGCCATACGTCGTCTGCGCCTCCGCAAGGCCGTAGTCGATGTCCGCACGGAAAGTATGCAGCGGCACGCGCCCTTCGCGATTGGTCTCCGTACGCGCGATTTCCGACCCGTTCAAGCGGCCCGAAATGCGCACTTTGATGCCCAACGCGCCCGACCGCATGGTATTGGTCACCGCGCGCTTCATGGCGCGGCGGAACATCACGCGCTTTTCGAGCTGCTGCGAGATGCCCTCGGCGACCAACTTCGCGTCGAGTTCGGGCTTGCGAATCTCGGCGATGTTGAGGCGCACATCCTGCATGGTCATGCCCAGAATCTTGGCGACCGCCGTGCGGAGTTTCTCGATGTCCTCGCCCTTCTTTCCGATCACGATTCCCGGCCGCGCCGTGTGAATGGTGATGTTGGCGCGACGCGCGGCACGCTCGATATGAATGTGGCTGACCGATGCGTCGGCAAGCTTTTTCATGAGGTACTGGCGCACCAGAAAATCGGTGTGGATATTCGAGGCAAAGGTTTTGGACCCGGCGTACCACTTCGACGACCAGTCGCGCGTGATGCCAAGACGAATGCCAATCGGATTTACTTTTTGACCCATTAGGCGTCTCGCTTGCCGTCGGACACTTGAACCAGGATGTGACTGCTGCGCTTGGCGATGCGCACGCCGCGCCCCTTGGCGCGGGCATGGAACCGCTTCAGCATCGGTGCCGGATCCACTTCGATCCGGGTCACCTTCAAATCGTCGACATCAGCATTGAAATTGTTGTACGCATTGGCGATGGCGGAATCCAACACCTTGAGGACGATCTTCGCGCCCTTCTTCGGCATGAACTTCAGCGTGTTCACCGCAAGCGTCGCGGACTTGCCGCGAATGGTGTCCACCACCAAGCGGCATTTCTGCGGGGAGATTCGCGCGTACCTTAATACTGCTTTGGTCTGCATGCCTTACTCCGCCGCCGAGACTTTTTTATCGCCCGAATGCGCCTTGAACGTGCGGGTCGGAGCGAACTCGCCCAATTTGTGGCCGACCATGTTCTCCGATACCAATACCGGGACGTGCAAGCGACCGTTGTGCACGGCGATGGTCAAACCCACCATATCGGGGATGACCATCGAACGGCGCGACCACGTCTTGATGGGGCGGCGATCGTTTTTTTGACTGGCCGTTTGCACTTTCTTAGCCAAATGCAAATCCACGAAGGGGCCTTTCTTGAGCGAACGAGGCACTGATGTATCTCCAGTCTCTTAGAGTCGTTTGTTCTTGCGACGCTGAACGATCATGCCGTCCGTGCGCTTGTTGCGACGCGTCTTCTTGCCCTTGGTCTGCAATCCCCATGGGCTCACGGGATGCGGATTGCCCTGGCCGGATTTGCCTTCGCCGCCACCGTGCGGGTGATCGACCGGGTTCATCACGACACCCCGCACCGTGGGGCGCACACCGAGCCAACGAACGGCACCGGCCTTGCCGAACACGCGCAAGTTATGCTCGTCGTTGCCGACCTCGCCGATGGTGGCGCGGCAATCGACATGAATCTTGCGCATTTCGCCGGACTTCAAGCGCACGCTGGCATACATACCCTCGCGCGCGGCGAATTGCGCCGACCCGCCGGCGCTGCGCGCCAACTGGCCGCCCTTGCCGGCCTTGAGTTCGATGTTGTGCACCGTGCTGCCGACGGGGATGTGCCGAAACGGCATTGCGTTGCCCGCCTTGATCGGCGCGTCGGCGCCCGAACGAATCTCGTCGCCGGCCTTCACGCCCTTGGGCGCGAGGATGTAGCGGCGCTCGCCATCCTTGTACAAAACCAGCGCCAGATGCGACGTCCGGTTCGGATCGTACTCCAAACGCTCGACGACGCCGGGAATCCCGTCCTTGTCACGCTTGAAATCGACCAGACGGTAGCGTTGCTTGTGGCCACCGCCGATGTGCCGCGTGGTCTGCCGCCCGGAATGGTTGCGAGCTCCGGTCCGGTTCTTCTTGATGGTGAGCGATTCGAGCGGGCCGCCCTTGTGCAGGTGCGAGCGGTCGATTTTGACCACGAAGCGCGTGCCCGGCGAGGTCGGCTTCATTTTGATGAGTGCCATAGCCTTCCGTCCTTAACTAGCCGAGCCGGTGAAGTCGATCGACTGCCCGGTGACCAAACTCACATAGGCTTTTTTATAGCCGTTGCGCTTGCCGGCCACATTCTTGAAGCGGCGCGTCTTGCCCGGCTTGTTGAGCAAATTGACGCCTTCCACCTTGACTTCGAACATTAGTTCGACGGCCTTTTTCACTTCTTCTTTGGACGCATCGTCGCGCACGCGAAATACGTACTGGTTCGCCTTTTCGGTGACGTTCGCAGCCTTTTCAGACACGTGCGGCTGAATCAGCACGGTCATCAATCGTTCTTTATTCATTCGCGCCTCCGAGACGCTGTTCGAGCAATTTCAGTGCGCCGACCGTGGCCAAGACCTTGTCGTGCTTGATCAGGCTCAATGGATCGAGCGAGGACACCGCCATCACATCCACGTAGGGTACGTTGCGGGCGGCAAGGAACAGCTTCTCTTCATAGGCTTCGACCAGAATAAGGCCGCGCGTCAATCCGAACTCCTGCAGCTTGCTGATGAGCAGCTTGGTCTTCGGCGCGCTGAGTTCCAAGGACTCGATGGCCAGCAGACGGTCCTGCCGCACCAATTCGGACACCATGGATTGCATCGCAGCGCGATACATCTTGCGGTTGACCTTCTGCGTAAAGTCGCGCGGGCGCGCGGCGAACGTCCGACCACCACCCACCCAGATGGGACTGCGGATCGAGCCGGAGCGGGCCTGCCCCGTTCCCTTCTGGCTCCAAGGCTTCTTGCCGCCGCCGCGGACTTCCGCGCGTGACTTCTGCCTTTTTGTGCCGGCGCGTCCGGCGGCCATGTAGGCCGTGACCACCTGATGCACCAATGCTTCGTTGTAGGCGCGCCCAAAGGCGACATCCGACAATTGAATTTCGGTGGGCTGGCTGACGTTCCTGAGCTGAAGCTTCATGGCATTTACTTCTTATCCGATTTGGACGCGCCCTTACCGGCGCCGGCCTTGGCGGCGCCGGCCTTGGCGGCAACGGGAGCCTTATTCGGCGCCAGCCGCTTACGGCGAGCCTGCGAGACCGACTTCAACGACGGTCGCACGACGATGCGACCCCCTTCCGAGCCCGGTACGGCGCCACTGATCAGCAGCAGATTGCGGGTGACGTCGACTTCGACGATGCGCAGGTTCTCGATGGTGCGGTTCTTCACGCCCATGTGGCCGGACATGCGCTTACCCTTGAACACGCGGCCCGGCGTCTGGCGCTGACCGATCGACCCTGGCGCGCGGTGCGAGACAGAGTTTCCATGGGTTTTCATGCCGCCCGCAAAGTTGTGCCGCTTCATGGTGCCGGCAAAACCCTTTCCCAACGTGGTACCGGTAACGTCGACCATCTGGCCCACCGTGAACATGTCGACTTTCAGTTCGCCGCCGGCCGCCAGCGACTCGCCTTCGTCTTTATTCAAACGGAATTCCTGGGAGGTGTAACCGGCAGCGACATTCGCCTTGGCGAAGTGTCCGGCGAGCGCCTTGGGCACACGCGACGGGCGCCGTTGCCCAAGGGTCACCTGCACTGCACGGTAACCGTCGGTTTTGTCGTTCTTGACTTGCGAAATGCGATTCGGCAACGCCTCGACGACCGTCACGGGAACGGTCACACCGGCGTCGGTGAATACACGGGTCATGCCGCATTTGCGGCCAACCAGACCAATGGTCATTGTCAAATCCTCATACCGCGAGAGCTACGATGGGCTCCCGCTCGTTGCAACAGGTCAGCGGTTTGGGCGCTCGAGACCCCAGGATCCTTGAGGGATAACTGGCGTCGGCACCCACGCGCTCCGACCTCTAAAATTGGACGGCGAAGTATACAGGACTCCGCCCGTAGTACAAGCGGTCGCCGGGCGCCAAGCGCCCGCACGCCCTTAATTTAACTTGATTTGCACGTCCACGCCTGCGGGAAGCTCGAGCTTCATGAGCGCATCGACGGTCTTGTCGGTCGGATTCAAGATGTCCATGAGGCGCTTGTGAGTCCGAATCTCGAACTGATCGCGAGCGTCCTTATCGCCGTGAGGCGAGACCAACACCGTGAAGCGCTCCATTTTGATGGGCAGCGGCACCGGACCCTTGACGGTCGCCCCCGTGCGCTTCGCAGTATCGACAATTTCACGCGCCGACTTGTCGATCAACCGATGATCGAAAGCCTTCAAGCGGATACGAATATTCTGATTGGCCATGATTATTAACTTCCTATGCGCTACGCGCAGATTCTACGGGGCCGCTGCGGCCCCGCCCTAAAGTTCGGGGTCGTCCCGACCCCGTTAAAAGTTGCGCGAAGCGCATTTTCAAGCGATTACCTTAGCAACGACGCCGGCGCCGACGGTCTTGGTCGCACGGATCACGCTATCACCTTGGCGACAACCCCTGCACCCACGGTCTTACCCCCCTCGCGAATGGCGAACCGCAAACCCTGTTCCATCGCGATCGGCGCGATCAACTCCACCACAATCTTGATGTTGTCCCC
>JBKQSA010000056.1:0-37971 GCA_052143815.1 Steroidobacteraceae bacterium
ACGAATGAGGGGAAATCTGCCCGCTCCCGAAGGGTTGGCTGGGAGAGGGGCGTCTGCGGCGTTGCGCGGCTTGCCCTGGAGCTTAGCCTAGGCCTGCGCCGCGCGCCTTGCATCCGCTCCCTCTCCCTGCCAACGCGGCTCACGCGGAATACTCAGACAGGCTCCTAGAGGCTCAGCAACCAAGCGACCTACGACATGCGATTGAAAATAGCCATACAAAAGAGCGGTCGACTCACCGATAGTTCGCTCGACCTCTTGTCGCGTTGCGGTCTGAAGTTCAGCCGCGGCAAGGACCAACTCATGTGCTACGGCGAAAATATGCCGTTGGACGTGCTGTTCGTGCGCGACGACGACATTCCCGACCTCGTTCAGGAAGACGTATGCGATCTAGGACTGGTGGGCCTCAACGTAGTCGAAGAAAAGCGCCTCGCCTTTCGAGCGCGCGGCCTTGCGCCGCTGTTCGAGACGGTGCAGCTCCTCGATTTCGGGCGCTGCAAGCTGTGCATCGCCGTGCCGGACGGATTCGAGTACCGCAGCGCGGCGTCGCTCGAGGGAAAGCGCATTGCGACCACTTATCCCAATATATTGTCGCGCTTCCTTGCCGAACGCGGCATCACGGCGGAGGTTGTCGTGCTTTCCGGAGCCGTCGAGATCGCGCCGCGCCTGGGCCGCGCCGATGTAATCTGCGATTTGGTATCCACCGGATCGACCCTGGCCGCAAACCACTTGCGGCAAGCGGAGACGGTCTTGGAAAGTCAGGCGGCGTTGATCCGCACTCCTATCCCCATCCCGGTGGAAAAGCAGGATTGGACCCGCCGTCTGCTGATGCGCATCGACGGCGTGGAACAAGTCAAAGGCAGCAAGTACATCATGCTGCACGCGCCGCGCTCTGCGCTTCCGGCCATCGCCAAACTACTGCCCGGCAGTGAAGCTCCGACCGTCATTCCCCTGGAAGGTCGAGGCGATCGGGTTGCGGTACACGCTGTTTGCCGCGAAAACGTCTTCTGGGAGCTATTGGAAGATCTGAAGGGTGCCGGGGCGACCTCAGTGCTGGTTCTGCCCGTCGAGAAGATGCTGGCATAACCGCCGCCATCATGCGCATACTCGATTGGAATTCGCTCTCTACGTCCGAACAAGACGCTGCCTTGCGCCGTCCGGCGCAGCGCGACGCCAAAGCGACGGCGGCGGCGGCGCAGCAGATCATCGATGCCGTCCGGCTGAGCGGCGACGCCGCGTTACTGGAACTGACGCAACGCTACGACGGCGTCCGGTTGCACGGCGTGGTGGTGTCGGAGCAAGAATTCGCCGCGGCCGAGCTAACCTTACGCCCTGAACAACATGCCGCAATCGCCGCGGCCATAGCCACGGTGCATAAATTCCATGCCGCGCAAGTTGCCGCGCCACTGCGCGTCGAAACCGCACCGGGAGTCGTGTGCGAGCGCATCAGCGTGCCCGTGCGCGCCGTCGGATTGTACGTCCCGGCCGGCTCGGCACCCCTGCCCTCGACGGCGATCATGCTTGCGGTACCCGCGGCCATCGCCGGCTGCCCGGTGCGAATCATGTGCACTGCCCCGACACGAAGCGGCACGGCTGATCCTGCGGTGCTGGTGGCGGCACGCAAGGCAGGGGTGGAGCGCGTGTTCAAAGTCGGCGGTGCACAGGCCATCGCAGCCATGGCCTACGGTACGGAATCGGTGCCGAAATGCGACAAGCTGTTCGGCCCGGGCAACGCATGGGTCACGGCGGCCAAGCTGCTCGCGGCAAACGACGCGGCCGGCGCGGCCGCCGACCTTCCGGCCGGTGTGACTGAAGTATTGGTGATCGCAGACGATGGCGCACGCGCCGATTTCGTCGCCGCGGACTTACTCGCGCAGGCCGAGCACAGCCCCGACGCCCAAGCGTTGCTGGTGACGACGTCGCTGAGCCTCGCGCAACGGGTCGCGGAGCAGGTAACACGGCAAATGGCCGCCTTATCGCGCGCCGCGATACTCGCCGCGTCGGTGGCCAACATACGTCTGCTGGTGGTCGATTCCCTCGAGACGGCCTTCCGCGTCGCCAATGACTATGCGCCGGAACATTTGCTGCTCGAGATCGCCGAACCGCGGACGTGGTTGGGACAGGTCACTGCCGCGGGGTCGGTGTTCCTGGGGAACTGGTCGCCGGAATCGATGGGCGATTACTGCAGCGGCACCAATCACACCCTGCCCACCTACGGTTACGCCAAGGCTTACAGCGGGCTCAGCGTGGAAGACTTCCAGAAACGCATCACCATTCAGGAGCTCACCCCCTTGGGACTCCAGGGTTTGGGACCGACAGCTCAGACATTGGCCGGTCTCGAGGGATTGGATGCGCATGCCGCGGCCGTGACCATCCGGCTCCGGGCGCTCGAGCGCGGCGAGCGATGAGCGCGCCCGGCAACCCGGTGCTGTCGCTGGCGCGACCGGAGATTTTGACCCTCAAGCCGTATTCGCATGCCGCCTGGCTGCCGTCGCTCACTCGCCTGCATGCCAATGAAGCGCCGTGGCGTCCCCCGGGGGACACCACGGAAGCAGGTCTCAATCGATATCCGGAGCCGCAGCCCGAGGCGCTGGTGGAGCGTCTGGCCGACCTGTATGCCGTTCCCACGGCGAATGTTCTCGTCACCCGCGGCAGCGACGAGGCCATCGACGTGCTGTCACGAATTTATCTGCGCGCAGGACTGGATGCCATCCTGCAATGCACGCCGACCTTCGGCATGTATCAAGTCGCGGCGCGCATCCAAGGAGCCGAGGTGATCGAGATACCGCTCGATCGATCGCGGGGATGGGCCTTGGACGTGGACAGACTGCTGGCTGCATGGCAGCCGCGGGTCAAACTGGTCTACTTGTGCTCACCCAACAATCCGACCGGCAACTCGCTCGGCGAGGCGGCTCTCGAGGCCGTCTGCAAGGCTCTCGATGGCAAGGCCATGGTCGTGATCGACGAGGCGTACATCGAGTGGTCCCGGTCGCCGAGCCTGACGCCGTGGTTGGCACGTTTCCCGACGCTCGCTATCCTGCGCACATTGTCGAAGGCCCATGCGCTCGCGGGAGCGCGCGTCGGCGCCTTGCTCGGGCATCCGGAGATGATTCAATTGGCGAAGCGCGTCATTCCGCCCTACTGCCTGGCGCAACCGACCATCGAGGCGGCACTGCGCGCATTGCGACCCGATGAAATCACCGCCTCACGCGCCCGCCTCGATGCATTGCTTACGGAGCGAGAATATATGCGCCGGCGCCTACAATCCTCACCGCTGGTGGCCAAGGTCTGGCCGAGCGATGCGAATTTTCTGCTCATCGACAGTCATGATGCGGATCGTTTCATGCGCGACAGCATCGACGCCGGTTTGATCGTGCGCGATCTGCGCGGCAATCCGGCGTTGCCGAATTCGCTGCGCATCACCGTGGGCACCCGCGCGCAGAACGACGCGTTGGCGAGCAGCGTGGAGGCGGCATGAGCGGCGCGCGGATCTTGTTCCTGGACCGCGACGGCACGCTGTGCGAGGAGCCGCACGATGAAAAAGTGGACAGCTTGGATAAGATTCGTCTGTTACCCGGCGTAATCCCGGCACTCCTGGATCTGAAGCGCGCCGGATTCGACTTCGTGATGGTCACCAATCAGGACGGTCTGGGCACGCCGGCCCTCCCCACCGACCAATTCGATCTCGCACACCAGTTCATCATGACGCTGTTCGCGTCGCAGGGCATCGAATTCTCGGCCGTCTTCATCTGCCCGCACTACAAGCATGAAGGCTGCTCTTGCCGCAAGCCGAACATCGGCATGGTGCAGGACTTCATGCTCGCCAATCCCGTGGACAAGACCCGCAGCTACATGATCGGCGACCGCGATACCGATCTTGAATTTGCCGATAATCTTGGTATTCAGGGCTTACGCGTGCTGGCGCACGGAAGTGAAGATGAAACTTGGCCCCGGATAGCGCAACGCATTCTCGGCGCGGCCCGTCACGCGAACGTCAAGCGGACGACCAAGGAAACCGACGTGACCGTCGACCTGGATCTCTCGCACGAGGGCAAGATCACCGTGAGCACGGGCATCGGCTTCTTCGATCATATGTTGGAGCAGATTGCGAGACATGGAGGATTCTCACTGAGCCTGACTTGTCGCGGCGATCTACATATCGATGAACACCACACCGTCGAGGACTGCGCACTCGCATTGGGATCGGCATTGCGCCAGGCCTTGGGCGACAAACGCGGCATTGCTCGCTATGGATTTCTGCTCGCGATGGACGAAGCCGAGGCTCAGGTGGCGCTGGATATCTCCGGCCGGCCGTATTTCGTGTGGGAAGGCCGCTTCAACCGTGAACGCGTGGGCGACCTGCCGACCGAACTCGTTCCCCACTTCTTCAGATCGTTCGCCGAAACCTTGGGGGCGGCATTGCATATCACCGTTCGAGGCGAGAACACCCATCACATGGTCGAAGCGTGTTTCAAGGGCGTGGGCCGCAGCCTGCGCCAGGCCATCCGGCTCGAAGGCAACGAGTTACCCAGCACCAAGGGCATCCTGTGAGCGAACCGCACGTCGTGATCGTCGCCAACGGCGGCGCCAATATTGCATCGCTGCAATATGCGCTGGAGCGATTGAACGTGACGTCCCTGGTTTCGGCCGAGCCGCAGACCATCCGCGCCGCGACGCACGTCATCCTACCGGGTGTGGGCGCCGCCGCCGACGCCATGATGCGGCTGCGCCGCGCTCATTTGCATGAACTGCTCCCCACCCTGCGCCAACCGGTGCTCGGCATATGTCTCGGCATGCAGCTGCTGTTCGAGGCCTCGGATGAGGGTCAAACTCAGTGCCTCGGCATCATTCCGGGCCGCGCGACGCGCTTTGCCGAGGCCCCCGGGCGCCGCGTGCCGCACATCGGCTGGAACACGGTGGACACCCTGCGCGAGTCCGCGCTGCTCGCCGGGCTCAAAGCGGACGACTATGCTTATTTCGTTCATAGCTACGCATTGCCGGTGAGCCGCGCGACGGTGGCGAGCACATGCTACGGTGCGCCGTTCACCGCATGCGTCGAATGGGGCAACTTTTACGGAACACAATTCCACCCGGAACGCTCGGCGGCAGTCGGTGCCCGTGTGCTGAAAAACTTTCTTGCGATCCACTGAATGCGCCTCATCCCTGCGATCGATCTGAAAGACGGCCATTGCGTGCGCTTGCTGCGCGGCGATTTCGACGCACAAACCCGCTACGGCACCGATCCGCGCACCCTCCTCGCCAAATATCGCGACTACGGCGCGGACTGGCTGCACGTCGTGGATTTGGACGGTGCGCGCAACGGAAACCGGGTGAACCACGACATCATCGTCGAATTGGCGCGCCTGAACGCGATCATGCTGCAAGTGGGCGGGGGTCTACGCGATACCCGCGCGGTATCGCAAATGTTGAATGCGGGGGTGAGTCGAGCCGTGGTCGGAAGCGTCGCCGTAACCGGCGTAGATCTCGTGCGAACCTGGCTCGACGACTTCGGCCCGGAGCGCGTCGTTTTGGCATTCGACATACGCCTCGACAACGCCGGGACGCCGCGCGTCGCGATTCACGGGTGGCGCGAACAGTCGCAACTCTCCCTGTGGGATGCGCTCGCGAATTTCGTGGATCACGGTCTGAAGCACGTTCTGTGCACGGACGTAGCCCGGGATGGCGCCTTGTCGGGTCCCAACGTGGATCTTTACGCGGAAGCGGTGCGGCGCTTCCCCGCCATAGAATGGCAGGCGTCGGGCGGCATCCGCGACGCGCGCGACCTGCAGGCGCTTGCCGAGGCCGGAGCGAAGGCCGCCGTCAGCGGCAAAGCGCTGCTCGATGAACTCATTCCACTCGAGGATTTGCAAGCATTCTTGCCAAACGCATCATCCCCTGCCTAGACGTGCGCGACGGACAGGTCGTCAAGGGCGTGCGCTTCCGCGAGCACCGCATCGTCGGCGATATTTTGTCGCTGGCGGCCCGTTATCGCGACGAACGCGCGGACGAACTGGTGTTCTACGATATCTCCGCGAGTCCCGAGGGACGTTCGGTGGATCGATCCTGGGTGAAACGCGTCGCGCGAATCTTGGATATTCCATTTTGCGTGGCGGGCGGCATTCGCTCCGTTGCGGACGCCGAGGAAGTTTTGGCGTCCGGTGCGGAAAAGATTTCGATCAACTCGCCGGCGCTCTCGCAACCCGATCTCATCAACGCCTTGAGCGAGCGCTTCGGCGCGCAGTGCGTCGTGGTCGGGATCGACAGCCAGACGGTTTCGCAGGGGTTTCGCGTGCAGCAATTCACGGGTGACGCCCTGCGCACGCGCGACGCCGCCCGCAATACCATCGACTGGGTGGCCGAGGCGCAGCAGCGCGGTGCGGGCGAAATCGTGCTCAATTGCATGGCGAGCGACGGCGTGCGTCACGGCTACGACATCGCGCAGTTGCGCGCCGTGCGCGCCGTATGTCGCGTGCCGTTGGTCGCCTCCGGCGGCGCCGGTTCAGCGGACCACTTCACCCAGGTGTTCCAGGAAGCAGACGTGGACGCCGCCCTGGCCGCCAGCGTGTTTCACAGCGGAGAAATCAAGATTCCCGAATTAAAGCAGCGGCTGCGCGCGGATGGCATCGAGGTGCGGCCTTGAACGACCTGGCAAAACTGGATTGGGGGAAAGGGGATGGCCTGCTGCCCGCCGTCGTGCAGGATGCCAGCGACGGCGCCGTGCTCATGCTGGGCTACATGAACCGCGAGGCGCTCGCCGCGACCCTCGCGAGCAATCGCGTGACATTTTGGAGCCGTAGCAAGCGGCGTCTGTGGACCAAGGGCGAGACCTCCGGCAACTACCTCGCACTGCGCGCGATCGAGGTGGATTGCGATGGCGACACCCTCCTCATCCTGGCCGACCCTCAAGGACCCGCGTGCCACACGGGAACCCGCACGTGCTGGGGAGAGAACGCACCGCAGACGGCGACCGCACCGCTCGCCTTCTTGAGCAAGTTGGAACAGGTGATCAGGCAGCGGATCGCGTCGCGCCCGGAAGGCAGCTACACCGCCAAACTGCTGACCGAGGGGACCCGGCGAATCGCGCAAAAAGTGGGCGAGGAAGGTCTGGAATTGGCGCTGGCCGCGGTAGCGCAATCGGATGAGGATATTATCGGCGAGGCCGCGGATTTGCTGTATCACACGCTGCTTCTGCTGCAGGTCAAGGATCTGTCGCTGGCGAAAGTGGTCACTGAATTGGAATTGCGCCATGCGGGGCGTACAAAGGTTTAGCGCCGAAAGCGGCAGATGTCGCGCGGGCTCGAGAAATGCCCTACCAACCAAAAATCACCATCAAGAAGACCGAACGGAGACTGATCTTATCGACCGCCGACGGCACGGATCGGGGCTACCCTGTGGCTCTCGGCAAGAATTGGGCGGCGGACAAAGCCGTCGAGGGCGATCATGCGACTCCTCTCGGCGAATTCTACGTTTGCGCCAAGAACCCGCGCAGCAAATTCTCACTGTCGCTGTGCATCAGCTACCCGAACGCCGAAGATGCGGCGCGCGGCCTCGCGGCGGGCTTGATCACCGCGGTGGAACATGCGCAAATCATCGAGGCGATTCGCCTCGGAAAAATGCCCCCGCAACATACCAAGCTCGGCGGCGAAATTTGCATCCATGGCCGAGCCTCGGATCACCCAGCCCCGGCCCCGAAAGACTGGACCCGGGGCTGCATCGCTCTCGACAACACCGACATGCAGGAGGTTTACGACGCGGCCACGATCGGGATGCCGGTGGTCATCGTCGAATGAACCTCGATTACGAATGCATGCCGGCTTTCAAGCGGTTTTGCGATTGCGGCGCAGTGCATAGATTGCGATTCCCACCCACACCACGTTCAAGGCAACTGAAGGCCACGCGGCATTCCAAGCGCAGTTGATGATGAATCCCACGGCGCCCACCAGATTCATCCACTGGTACACATTCGAGCGCGCCTCGATCTTGCCGAATGACAACAGCCCATACGCACCCAGGATGAGCAAGGCTGCCATCCATCCTGACCCTGCGACAAATGTATTCCACGTCAACGCGGCGACCTTAAGCCCTTTTCAAACCGGCCGCGTCCCGTGCCAGCGCCTCGATGCCGGCCCAGTCCCCTGCCGCCAGCATGGCGCGCGGCGCAATCCAGGATCCGCCGACGCAGACCACGTTGGGCAGTTCCAGATAGTCGGGCGCCGAAGCGCGCGTGATCCCCCCGGTCGGGCAGAAGAGGACATCCGGAAACGGCGCGCCCAACGCGCGCAGCATGGCGACACCGCCTGCCTGTTCGGCGGGAAAGAGCTTCAGGACGCTGAATCCGGCGGCGCGTGCCGCGATCAATTCCGTGGGCGTCATAACGCCCGGCAACAAAGGAAAACGCGCGCCGCGAGAAGCGGCCGCAAGCTCGGGCGTCAACCCCGGGGTCACCCCGAACTGCGCCCCAACGCGGTCTGCTGCCGCGAAATCGACCGCCCGTGTCAGGGTGCCCACGCCGATAACGGCGTCGGGCACCGCCTTGCGCATGGCGTCGATGGCGGCAAGCGCTACCGGCGTCCTCAGAGTAATTTCGAGAACTCTAAGACCCCCCGCCGACAATGCCCGCGCCAGCGGCACCGCATGTTCGAGTTCGGTGATGGTGAGCACCGGTATGACGGGCGCGATCCCGACGATTTCACGGATATTCAATTGGGCGTCCTTCGGCCAAACTTTAATACGCGGCCGTTAAAATGACATTGACCCTCTTACAGCAGGGAGATGGCGCCCGCCTCGGCATCGCCGGCGGCGCGACGCAAACTGGCGAATAATTCGCGGCCTGAGCCGAACTCGTTTTTTGCGTGATGCAGCGACGGCGTCTCGCGTTGCTGCCAGATGGCATCGGGAACCTTAGCCTCGAGCACGCCTTCGTGACAGTCCAGGCGGATGATGTCGCCGTTGCGCACGCGGCCCAACGGGCCGCCGCTCGAGACTTCCGGCGTAACGTGTATGGCCGCCGGTACGCTGCCCGAGGCGCCCGACATGCGTCCATCCGTGACGAGGGCCACGTGAAACCCTTTACTCTGCAGCGAGGCCAATGACGGCGTGAGTTGATGAAGCTCGGGCATCCCGTTGGCGCGAGGCCCCTGAAACCGCACTACCACCACGCAGTCGCGGGACAGCTGTCCGGCCTTGAACGCTGCGATGACTTCCTCCTGATCGTCGAAAACGACCGCCGGCGCTTCGACCACATGATGCTCCGATTTCATGGCGGAAGTCTTGATGACCGCCCTACCGAGATTTCCGGTCAATAATCGCATACCGCCGTGATTGCTGAATGGATTATCCGCGGGACGCAATACGTCGAGATCACCGCTCGAACCAGGCGCCGTGCGCCACGACAGACGGCCGTCCTCCAGCCACGGCTCCAGCGAATACGCATGCAAACCCTCACCCATCACCGTCACGGCATCGCCGTGCAGCCGACCCGCGCCCAGCAACTCACGGATCAGAAATGCCATGCCCCCGGCCATCTGAAATCGATTCACATCCGCGCTGCCGTTGGGATAAATGCGCGTCAGCAACGGCACCACGGCGGAGAGGTCGCTGAAATCGTCCCAAGTGATCGCTATGCCCGCACACCGCGCCATGGCCACCAAGTGCAAGGTGTGGTTCGTGGATCCGCCGGTGGCGAGCAGGCCGACGATGGCATTCACGATCGACTTCTCATCGACCACGCGAGCGAGCGGCAGATATTCGGTCCCCAATGCAGTAATGCGCGCGGCGCGTTGTGCAGCTGCCGCCGTCAAGGCGTCGCGCAGCGGCGTGTTCGGCGGCACGAACGCCGCGCCGGGCATATGCAGACCCATCACTTCCATCAGCATCTGATTACTGTTGGCGGTGCCATAGAACGTGCAGGTTCCCGCAGAGTGATAACTTGCGGCCTCGGACTCGAGCAGCGCATCGCGGCCCACTTTGCCTTCCGCATATAGCTGCCGGATACGCGCCTTCTCCTTGTTCGGCACCCCGGAAGGCATCGGGCCTCCGGGCACGAAAATGACGGGCAAATGTCCGAATGCCAGGCAGCCCATCATCAAGCCCGGGACGATCTTGTCGCACACGCCCAAACACAGTGCGGAATCGAACATGTTGTGTGCGAGTGCGATGCCCGTCGCCATCGCAATCACGTCGCGGCTGAACAAGGACAGTTCCATGCCGGGCCTTCCCTGCGTCACACCGTCGCACATGGCGGGCACACCGCCGGCAAACTGCGCCACCGCGCCCACTTCGCGAACTGCCCGCTTGATGATGGCCGGATAGTTTTCGAGCGGCTGATGCGCCGACAGCATGTCGTTGTAGGCCGATACGATGGCTACATTCGGCCAGCGCATGAGTTTCAGAGCGTCCTTGTCCGTGACATTCGCGGCCGCGAAGCCATGTGCAAGATTGGTGCAGGACAATCCGGCCCGCGCCGAGCCGCGAGATCTCGCGGCCTCCATGCGTTCGAGATACTCGGCGCGTCCCACCGCGCTGCGTTCGCGAATTCGCTCAGTGACCGCCTGTAGCTGCGGATGAACCATGGGTGAGATTGTCCTCATATCTCATTGTGCCATATCGGCAAGACTTACTAGAAAGCGGGTGCAAGTGCTACGCTCTCCTAAAGGCAAACGAGGAATTCGCGACGGTGGCTGTATTACCGACATTTGATATGTTGCTTTTCGGAGGCACCGGAGACCTCGTCACGCGCAAGCTATTGCCGGCGCTTTACCGCCGCTATGCGGCCGGACAGGTGTCGGACGAATCGTGCATCTATGGCATCGCCCGCACTGCGCTGTCACGCGGCGAGTATTTGGCCCAGGCGGAAGCCGCCTGTCGGGAATTCCTCGGCAAGGAGTTCGATGCGCCGCAATGGGCCGCCTTCAGCGACCTTCTCGAATACCTCAAGATCGACGCCGGCGCCGCGCAAGATTACGCACAGCTCACCAGCGCATTGGAGGGCCGCGAGCAATTCGTGAGGGTGTTCTTCTTCTCGACCGCGTCGAATTTGTTCGCCGTCATCTGCGAAAACATGGCCAAGGCCGGCGTGGTCACGCCGTTGTCGCGGGTGGTGCTCGAAAAACCACTGGGTCACGATACGGTATCCGCCGATCTCATCAACCAACAGGTCGGCGCGGTGTTCACCGAGCAGCAGATTTATCGCATCGATCATTACCTCGGCAAAGAGGCCGTGCAAAACCTCATGGCATTGCGCTTCGGGAACGCGTTGTTCGAGCCGCTGTGGCGGCGGGGTCTCATCAAACACGTGCAGATTACGGTCGCCGAAGAATTGGGAGTGGAACGGCGCGGTCAGTTCTACGACAAGACAGGCGCGCTGCGCGACATGGTACAGAACCACTTGCTGCAGCTGTTGTGCATCATGGCCATGGAACCGCCGGCGAGCAGCGATCCGGATGCCGTTCGCGACGAGAAACTGAAAGTACTTCGGGCGTTGCGTCCGTTGCGCGACCGCGATGTGCTCACGAAAACGGTGCGCGGCCAGTATAAGGCGGGCGCGGTGCACGGTATCCCGGTGCCGGGGTATCTGGAAGAAGCCAATATCGCGCCCGACAGCACGACCGAGACATTCGCCGCCCTCAAGGTCGAAATTGACACGTGGCGCTGGGCCGGCGTGCCGTTCTATTTGCGCACGGGCAAGCGATTGCAAGATCGCCTCACCGAACTGGTGGTCACCTTCGACGAAGTACCTCATCCCATCTTTGAACAGCCGCCAACGTCCAACACCGCGAATGAGCTGGTGATCCGGCTGCAGCCCGACGAAAGCATTACCATGACCATTCTCGCGAAGAACCCGGGGGAAGGCATGCGGCTCAAGCCGGTGAGCCTTGCGCTCGATCTGGGCGAGACGTTCAAGACTCGGAGTCTGGATGCCTATGAACGATTGCTCATGGACACGGTGAAGGGAAACCTGACGTTGTTCATGCGCAGAGACGAACTCGATGCCGCATGGCGGTGGATCGACCCGATTCTCGCCGGCTGGCAACAATACGATGAACGGCCCAAGACCTACATCGCCGGTAGCTGGGGGCCGGCCGCCTCCAGCGCATTGATAGGGCGGGACGGATTTTCCTGGCACGATGAACTCTAGGAAGCCCGCAGTGATCTCTAATTTGAAGCCCGTGAAGCCCGACCGCCGACTCACAGATGACCGAACGGCACTCAGTAAAGACGCCATCAAGAATGCTTTCTTGGATGATCTGTTCTATGTACAGGGCAAGTTTCCGGCGCTCGCGACCAATAACGACTACTACATGGCCCTCGCTTACGCCGTGCGCGACCGCATGTTGCAACGGTGGATCAGCACGGCTGCCGCATACACCAAAAACGGCTCGAGAACCGTCGCTTACCTATCGGCCGAGTTCCTCATGGGTCCGCACCTTGGCAATAACCTCATCAATTTGGGCATATTCGATACCGTCAAGGAATGCATGACGGAACTCGGCATGAATTTCGAGCAACTGCTTGCCCAGGAGGAGGAACCGGGACTCGGTAATGGCGGCCTCGGCCGCCTGGCGGCATGCTTCATCGACTCTCTCGCCACGCTCGAAGTGCCCGCGCTCGGCTACGGCATCCGCTACGAATTCGGGATTTTCCACCAAGAGATCATCGACGGTTGGCAAATCGAGAAAACCGACAAATGGCTGCGTTTCGGCAATCCGTGGGAACTGGTCCGGCCCGAATGGGCGGTCGAAGTCAAGTTCGGCGGAACGACCGAGCAATACATTGACGAACACGATCGGTTGCGAGTTCGCTGGGTGCCGCACAAGATCGTCAACGGCGTGCCGTACGACACTCTCATTCTCGGGTATCACACCAATACCGCCAACACCCTGAGATTGTGGCGTTCGGAAGCACCTGAGTCGTTCGACTTCGGCATCTTCAACAGCGGCGACTATTACGGTGCGGTGAATCAAAAAGTCGCGTCGGAAAATCTGAGCAAGGTGCTGTATCCGAACGACCGGGAACTGCGCGGCAAGGAATTACGCCTCGAACAGCAGTACTTCTTCGTCTCATGTTCCTTGCAGGATATGTTCCGCATCCTGGAGCGGCAGAATTTGCCGGTGGTGACGTTTCATGAAAAATTTGCGGTACAGCTGAACGACACGCATCCGGCGATCGCCATCGCCGAACTCATGCGATTGCTGGTCGACGAATACATATTGCCGTGGGCCGAGGCCTGGAGCGTGACCTGCAAGACGTTCGCCTACACGAACCACACGTTGTTGCCGGAAGCGCTCGAACGGTGGTCGATCGCCGTATTCGGCAGTGTCCTGCCGCGGCACCTGCAGATCATTTACGAAATCAACGTGCATTTCCTGGAAGAGGTCCGCATCCGCTTCCTGGGCGACGAAGCGCGTATTTCGCGCCTGTCGTTGATCGACGAGACGGGCGAGCGTTTTGTGCGCATGGCGCATCTTGCGTGCGTCGGCAGCCACGCAATCAACGGCGTCGCCGAGTTGCATTCGGAACTGCTCAAGCGGGACGTTCTGAAGGATTTTTACGAAATGTGGCCGCAAAAATTCAGCAACAAGACCAACGGTGTGACGCCGCGGCGCTGGATGGTGCTGTGCAACCCCGAGCTTTCGGATCTCATCTGCGAACATATCGGCGATGGATGGATCAAGGACTTGGCGCAGCTGAAGCGGCTCGAACCGCTGGCGGACGATGCCGGGTTCCGCAAGCGCTGGCGCGACATCAAGCAACACAACAAACGCGCCCTTGCGTCCCTCGCTCTCGAGCGTACCGGCATCGTCGCGGATCCGGACTCGATATTCGATGTCCTGGTCAAGCGCATCCACGAATACAAACGGCAGCATCTGAAAGTGCTGCACATCGTGTCGCTGTATCACTCCATCAAATCGAATCCCTCGCTCGACGTACAACCGCGCACCTTCATCTTCGGGGGGAAGGCGGCGCCCGGATATCACCTCGCCAAACTGGTGATCAAATTGATCACGGCGGTCGGCGAGGTGATCAATCGCGACCCGGATGTCCGCGATCGCTTAAAAGTCGTGTTCCTGCCAAATTTCAACGTCACCAATGGCCAGCGCGTCTATCCGGCGGCCGATTTATCGGAGCAGATATCGACGGCCGGGAAAGAGGCATCCGGCACGGGCAACATGAAATTCTCCATGAACGGCGCCCTTACCATCGGCACACTGGACGGCGCCAACATCGAGATTCGCGAAGAAGTCGGGGCCGAAAATTTCTTCTTGTTCGGCTTGAGCGCGCAGGAAGTCTATGACCTCAAGGCCCGCGGCTATCGACCTATGGATTATTACAACGGCAGCCAGAGCTTGCGCGAGGTGATCGATCTGATCCGCAGCGGCTTCTTCTCGCGCGGGGACACCGATTTGTTCCGGCCCCTGATCGACGGACTACTGTACCAGGACCCCTATTTATTGCTGGCCGATTACCAGTCCTACGTCGAATGCCAGGAGAAGGTTGCCGCGGCCTACCGCGATACCGAACGATGGACTCGAATGTCGATCTTGAACACCGCGCGCAGCGGGAAGTTTTCATCCGACCGGACGATCCGCGAATATTGCGCGGACATCTGGCGCGTCAAATCCGTGCCCATCAACCTACTCACACATGCGGAAGCAGGAATCGCATAGTCCGGCGCAGCGGTTCGGCGGCGCCCCAAAGGAGCTGGTCGCCGACCGTGAACGCCGATAGATACTCGCCGCCCATCGCGAGTTTCCGCAGCCGGCCTATGGGCACCGTCAATTGACCGCTGACCACCGCGGGGGAAAGTTCCTTGATCGACGTATCGCGGTCATTGCGCACCACCCGAACCCAGGAATTGCCGGCCGCGATCAATGACTCGATCTCGGGCAACGGGATATCGCGAGTCAATTTGATGGTCAATGCCTGCGAGTGACAGCGCATCGCGCTGACGCGGACGCAAATGCCTTCGACCGGGACGGGCTTCGATTCGGTGCCCATGATCTTGTTCGATTCGGCGCCGGCTTTCCATTCTTCGCGGCTTTGGCCGTTGCCCAAATCCTTGTCGATCCAAGGTATGAGGCTGGCCGCGAGCGGGACGCCGAACTGTGCCTTCGGAAATTTGGGATCGGCCAACGCATGGCTCACGGCGCGGTCGATATCGAGAATGGTAGCCGCCGGATCGCGCAGCGACTGCGACGCGGACGCAAACAGAAATCCCATCTGTTCAAGAAGTTCCCGCATATTTTGAGCGCCGGCGCCGGAGGCCGATTGATACGTCATGGCGGAAATCCATTCCACCAATCCCTCGCGCATCAATCCGCACACCGCCATCAGCATGAGCGATACGGTGCAGTTGCCGCCGATGAAGTCCTTGATGCCTCGTGCGCGAGCCGCTTGCATTACGGCCAAGTTCACCGGATCGAGGACGATGACCGCGTTCTCATCCATTCGCAACGTCGACGCCGCATCGATCCAGTAGCCGCGCCACCCGGCTTCTCGTAGCCGTGAATGCACGGCCGTCGTATAGTCACCGCCCTGCGCGCTCATCAATATCGGCAAGCGAGCGAGCGCCACGATATCGGCGGCATCCTGCACCGGTCCTACGGGCCGACCAATGTCGGGCGCTGCGCCGCCGGCCTGCGAGGTGCTGAAAAACGTGGGTTCGACCAGGTCGAAATCCTTCTCCGCCCTCATGCGATCGAGAAGTACCGATCCGACCATGCCCCGCCAGCCAATGATGCCGATGTTCGTCATAAGGAGCCTCCTCCTCCTAGATGATAAACTCAAGAGCAGGCGCCCGCCGGTTATAGTGCGACGCCATGGCATAGCCGTATGCACCGCAGGTTGCGATCAACAGGACATCGCCCTCGACCGTGGCAGGCAACCAGCGATCGGCGCCAAATTGGTCCGCGGTCTCGCAGATGGGCCCGACCACATTCACCCGCTGAGTCAACGGTTGCTCGAGCCGCGTGAGATTGCGAATATCGTGATGTGCGCCGTACAGCGCCGGCCTGATGAGGGAATTCATACCGGTGGCAATGCCGACGTACTGCACGTCCCCCTTGCCCTTGAGCTGCGTCACGACCGCGACCAATACCCCCGCTTTGGCGACCAGGAAGCGGCCAGGCTCCATCCAAAACTGGAGCGTTGGAAACTTGAGCTTGAGTGCCGCCACGCCCGAACCGAGCGCGGCGAGATCGATCTCGGCCTGGCCCAACTGTTCCGGAACGCCGATGCCGCCGCCGAGATCGATGACTCTGACTTCCGGAAAGCGCTGCGCCAAGTCCGCCAGCAGTAACCCCGTTTCCGTCCAATTGGCCACGTCAAAGATGCCGCTGCCGGTGTGCGCGTGCAACCCGACGACGCGTGCGCCGGCGCTCCGCACAAGGGCCACGAGTTCGTCCGCTTCCGCGATCGGCACGCCAAATTTCGAATGGATGCCGGCGGTGCGGACATGATGGTGGTGACCACGCCCGAACCCGGGATCGATACGCAGGAATATTTCCTTGCCGCGAAACAGTTCCCCCCACTCCTTGAGCGGATATAAATTATCCAACGTCACGTGTACGCCCAGCCCCAGACCATACTCATACTCGGCGCGCGGCGCGAAGTTGGGGGTAAACAGGACACGCTGCGGCGACAACCCGGGCACCGACTTGAATGCGTGTTCGATCTCGCCTTGCGACACGCATTCCAGCAACAGACCTGCAGCATGCACTCGTCGCAGGATCTCGGGATGCCAATTGGCCTTCATCGCGTAGGCCCAGCGATCCACGGATTGAATGCGCTTCACGGCAGCGATTGACGCGTCCAATGACGCTCCGTCATAGACGTACGCGGCGGATTCGCGCGTGGCAATTTCGCATAGGCGGCGGCGCTTCTGCGGTTCTTCCCACCAATTGGTCGCAATGGCGGCGGTCTTTTTTGCAGCGAACAATTGCTGCCATGTGGGTCCCAACACCTTGTCGGAGCCGATGCTTTGAATCAGCCGCTCGTGCAGTTGATGAACCAGCCGGTCGCCTTGGGATTCGTCCATCACGAACGTGAAATTCAAGTCGTTCGCCGCTTGGGTCACGAGATAGATCTTGTGATCTTGGAACAGCTCGAACGCCGTGCCCAGTTCGTGAAGAATGCCGCGGATATTGTGACCCAACAGACTCAAGGATGCACAGGGTCCCAGAATTTCCACCCGGCACAGCTCGCCGAGCGCATCGCTCAGGCGAGCAAGCGCCGCGGGATCCAAGGTATTGGCCGCCGGATCCAGCGAAACCGTGACATTGGTTTCCGATGTCGACACCAGATCGACGGACAAGCCTTGCTGCTTGAAAACCTGGAAGGCGTCCGCCAAGAAGCCAACCTGATGCCACATCCCCGGACTTTCCATGGAAATCAGCGTGATGCCCTTCTTGATGGCGATGGCCTTGACCTGCGCCGCGCTGTCCGCGACGTTTGCCGAGACGATGGTGCCCTCGAGGCCGGGCGCCTGCGTCGCGTATACATGCAGCGGGATCTTGTATTGCCGCACCGGCAGGACGCAGCGCGGGTGCAGAATCTTGGCACCGTTGCTGGCAATTTCCTGCGCTTCGTCGTAGTGCAGGGCCCGCAACAGCCGCGCGGTGGGCACCAACCGCGGATTGGCGCTGAACAGACCGGGAACATCCGTCCATATTTCCAACCGCACCGCCGCGAGCTTGGCGGCGAAGTAAGCTCCGGAGGTGTCGGAACCGCCGCGTCCCAACAGCACCGTATCGCCGTCGTCGTTGGCGGCAATGAAACCCTGCGTTATCACCACTCGCTCGAGCGCTCGCCAATGACTCTGCATGCGCTCGTCCGGTGCGAAATCACACGTGGCTGACAAGAGTCCCGCCTTTTCATTCGTGCCATGGCGTGGTTCCGCGCGTAAGAACTGGCGCGCATCGACCCAGGCCGTGTTGATTCCCTGAGCATTCAGGAAGGTCGCTCCGAGCGATGTTGCCAATAGTTCGCCCATCGCCATGACCCGGGCGCGAACTCGATCGCTCACCTCTCGGGTTTCGGCAATCGCATCCGCCATGCGCTTCAGTTCGTCGATGAAACCGTCGAATTGCTCGCCGAGAGTGATGGATAATTGGCGTGCGAGATCCCGATGACCTCGTTCGATCTGATCCAATACCGCAAGGTGGCCGCCGGCAATGGCCGCTGACAATAACGACTCGAGGCGATCGGTAACGCCGGACATTGCGGAATGCACGACGGCGGGCCGTAGGTTGGCCGCCATGCGCGAGCGCAGCACACCGGCGATGTTATGCCAATTAGCGGCGGATGAGACGCTGGTGCCGCCAAACTTCAGGACAACCCAGGCTTCGCTGTTTTCAAACACGGATGTAAACGCGCATGTGGGATTACGGCCGGCTGGACGCTGCGACCTTAAGGCCGTTATCAATCGTCTTCGAAGATATCGCGCAGCTCTTTTTCCAACTGCCGCTCGGCGAGCACGTCCTCGACGCGGCTCCAAGCCGCCTTGCCGCGCTTACCGGCAGCCGCCGCTTTGGGCCGACGCTCGGAGCGTTCTATCAGAGGATCGAAGTCATGCGATTCTTCGGCTTCGCCAAGAAACTCATCATCGATATCAAAATGTTCGTCGTCGCGTTCGCTCATTGTTCGAGAAAAGCCCTTGAAATCAATAGGATCGATCAGCCCGATGCATGAAGCTGCGCACTATATCGGATTCTGTCCGGCATTCAACTAGCGCGACGCCTTTCAGTCGTTGCGCTTATACAGCATTGGGGCCAAGAAACGATGACTTCAAGATTACGATTTTTTTATCTTGCTCAATCATGAGGATAAGCAAACTACTTCCGGTGATTTCTATTAGTGTTCCGCGAGCCTATGTCCCGGTAAGCACCGTATCGGTGCGCGCCGGGAGCGCGCCAACGGCAAGCGCACGATTCACGGCGGACAAAATGGCCAATAAGGACGCAGTAATGATGTTGCTATGCATGCCGGCGCCGAACAAAGTCCGGCGAGAGCGCGTTGTGATCTCTATATAAGAGACGGCCTTGGCGCCGCTGCCCTCACCGCGCGAGTGCTCCTCGTAGGAGAGCACGTCGAACGGCAAGCCGACGGCTTTGACCATCGCGTCGATGGGACCCGAACCCTGCCCGTGCCATGTCTCCACTCGCCCCTCGCGTTCCACTTGCAGCGATAACCGTTCGGTATCGGCGCCGTCGGTAGATGCCGCCAACTGGTGCGCGCGATATACGAAGGGCTGCCGGGGAGCCAGATACTCTTTCGAAAAAAGATCCCATAATTCCTGCGAACTCAGCTCCTTACCGGTGATATCTGCTGCGGCTTGAACTACCTGACTGAATTCGATCTGCAGCCGCCGCGGCATCACCAATTGATAGTCGCGTTCGAGCAGATAGGCGACGCCGCCCTTCCCTGACTGGCTGTTGACCCGAATGATCGAGTCATAGGAGCGCCCGAGGTCAGAAGGATCCACCGGCAGGTACGGAACATCCCAAATATCCGCATCACCGCGTGCGGCGAGACCCTTTTTGATGGCATCTTGGTGGGAACCGGAAAATGCCGTAAAGACCAGATCCCCCACATAGGGGTGCCGCGGGTGGATGGGTAGCTGAGTGCAGGCCTCAGCACACCGGGCCGCCTCGTTAATATTAGAAAAATCGAGAGCGGGATCAATACCTTGCGTATAAAGATTAAGGGCCAGTGTCACTATATCGACGTTCCCGGTGCGCTCACCGTTGCCGAACAACGTGCCCTCGATGCGTTCCGCCCCCGCCATCACGGCGAGTTCCGCCGCGGCCACGCCGGTGCCACGGTCGTTATGGGGATGCACGCTCAAAATTATCGAGTCCCGTTGACCGACATGCCGTGAAAACCATTCGATTTGGTCTGCGTAAATGTTGGGGGTGGCCATCTCGACCGTCGCCGGTAGATTGAGGATGGATTTACGATTCGGCGTCGGCTCCCAAACGGCGTTCACGGCGTCGCAAATCTCGACCGCGAAATCGAGTTCAGTGGCGGTGAAGCTTTCCGGGCTGTACTGGAACACCCATTCAGTGCCACGGTCGAGTTCCGCGTACTGGCGTACCGCCGTTGCCCCACGCAACGCGATGTCGATAACGCCCGCGCGGTCGGTACGGAACACGAGTCGACGCTGCGCGACGGACGTGGAGTTGTATACATGGACGATCGCGCGCCGTGCACCTTTCAAGGATTCGTAGGTACGCGCGATCAATTCGGGGCGCGCCTGAGTCAATACCTGGATGGTCACATCGTCGGGAATCAATCGCTGCTCGATGATTTCCCGAACGAAATCGAAGTCGGTTTGCGAGGCCGCGGGGAAACCCACTTCGATTTCCTTGAAGCCGATTTTGAGCAGCATGTCGAACATTCGCCGCTTGCGCGCCGCGTCCATCGGTTCGATCAGCGCTTGATTGCCATCCCGGAGGTCGACGCTGCACCAAGTGGGAGGCGTCTGGATGACCCTATTCGGCCAGGTACGATCCGTAAGATCGATCGGTTTGAAGGAGTGGTACTTGGTCGACGGATTACGCAACATGATGTTCTCTCACTCGGGTTCGGCGCGCCACGAATTCTAACCTTCGCTTGTCAAAGGCGATCTTCAAGGTTTTTTTCCGGTCTTGTAAGCGCCGACCGATAGCGCGAGTATGTGGCGCCTAGCGGCGCAGCAGCAGCAGTGCAATCGACCGCAGGCGCGGCGCGCGGCAGGAGGCGGCGAAATGTTTGCTCCGGTGTGAGTACATACCCGCAGAATCTAGCATTGGTGACGACCGGAACGCAAGACTTTAGAACCCTATGGAACAGGCTAGATCAACGCACTCGGTGTTCAATCAGACCCCGCCTCTGGCGGACTACAACCTGTATACCACTGACCTGGCGTTGCAACAGGCTGTGCGCCGTGAAGGCGCGCACGGGGCGCAGAGCGACCTGGCGCGCGCCGGCGCCGAACTGGGTTCGGCCGCTTCCCTGGAGCACGCACGGCTCGCCAACTGCCACCCGCCGATCCTGCACCGCTTCAACGTCAGCGGCGAGCGCATCGATACCATCGAATTCCATCCGTCCTGGCACCTCCTGATGAAGGACATCGTAGGGCGCGGCTATCACACCGGCCCTTGGGATCGGGCCGAAGGACGCATCGGAGCACATACCGCGCGCGCCGCGGGCTACTTGCTGCAAGCGCAAGTGGAGTGCGGCACCCTCTGCCCGACCACCATGACCTATGGCGCCGTTGCGGTGCTACGCCACGATGCATGGCTTGCCCGTGACTGGCTGCCCCGTCTCATGACGCATGTATACGACCCCCGCGACGTCGCCACGTGGGCCGGCTAACCTGGCGCTCCATAGTCGCGGTTCTTCCAACGCGCGCCGCTGCCGCGCCAGAAATGCAGAGCGGAACTGAAGGTCGCTGCCATATAGAAGAGCGCGATCAGCGGCAGCGCCAGTGCCCAGACAGCGTTGCGCTTGTAGCGCCTCAGGGTGGGCAGATAACTCGAGGAGCCGAGGGCGAAGGCGGCCAGCCCGCACAGCCGGTGCCAGCCATGACCCAACGAAGCTTCGCAAATCGGCACCCACCAGACCAGCGTCAAGCCCAACAACGTAAGCGCCAGAAGCGCGGCCGAATAATGCAATTGCGTGAATGCCGTGCGCGTGATCATGTTCCAAATATCGGCAACGTCGGGGTAACGGCGGATTGACGCCGCCAAACCCGAGTGGCCCAGATAAATGGCGCCCCCCCGCTTCACCGCCTTCGCCAACGTGACATCGTCGATGAGCGCGCCCTTGATCGATGCGACGCCGCCGATCCGATCCAATGCCTCGCGGCGAATCAGCACCGTACCGCCGGCGGCTGCGGCAACTCTCGACTTCGGATCGTTCACCCGGGCGAAGGGATATAGCATTTGAAAGAAATACACGAAGGCCGGCACCAACGCGCGTTCAGCGCGGCTCGAACAGTTGAGCCGCACCATCTCGCTCACCATGTCGACCCGCGGTGCGTTGAGGCGCGCGACGAGCGTTGCCAGATGCCGTGGATCGTGCACGATGTCCGCATCGGCCAACAACAGGACCGGTGCGCGGGCGAGCGCGACGCCTTGACTCACTGCCCATAGCTTGCCGGACCATCCAGTCGGCTTCGGCTGTGCAGGAACCACGTGCAGCGGCGGTCCGGCGCTTGGCGGTACCGCGGCTGCGGCGAGATCCGCGGTACCGTCGCTCGAGCCGTCGTCGACCAGAATGATGCGAAACTTACCCGGGTATTCCTGGGCCGCCAGCGACGCGATGACACGGCCGATGGTTTCCGCTTCGTCGCGCGCCGGGACGATGATATCGACGTCCGGAGGCTCCTCCGGCAAGGCCGGCGACAGCTCCGGCGTGGACAGCCAGAATCTGCCATGCGCGAAAAACAAATATAGCCAGATGCACAAAGATAACAGAGCGAGCAACACGACATCCTTTAGCGACCGTGGAAGCATGGCCCAATTCGCCCATTTCACCGGCGAGTGGGAAAAGCCGCAGCACATTCGGCGGCGGTTCACGATCGGCTATTAAGCCGGGGGAATCCAACCCGCAAGCTGATTTTGTACGATCTTCGCCAGCGCCTCGGCATGCCGGTCGTCGTCGTTCAAGGCGGGAACCAGCGTCAGCTTTTCGCCTCCGAGTTCCAGGAACTTGTCGCGGTATTCAATCGCACACTCCTGCAAGGTCTCCAGGCAATCGACCGCGAAGGACGGCGACACGATGGTCAGCTTGCGCAAGCCGCGCTTTGCCAGATTCTTGAGAGTGTCTTCTGTATAGGGCTGCAGCCAAACCACCGACCCGAAGCGGGACTGGTAGCAATGCGAATAGTCTTCTTCCGCCAATCCCAGCCGCGACACGACCATGCGCGTGGTTGCCTCTGCCTGCGCTTGATAGGGATCGCCTTCTTTGACATACACCGCCGGTATCCCATGGTAGGAAAATAACAGGTGAGACCGCTCGCCGGCCCGTTCCCAGTGATTGCGAATGCTGGCGGCCAATGCATCGATGTAGCCCGTGTCGTTGTGGTAGTCGTTGACGAATCGGGTCTCCGGAAGCCACCGCCACCGGTGCATTACTTTGCTGGCCCGATCGAATACCGAACCGGTGGTCGATGAGCAGTATTGCGGGTACAGGGGCAGCACCAGCAGTTTTTTGACATTCTGCTCGGCCAGCGCCTTGATGGCGCCGGCGATGCTCGGATTGCCATAGGTCATGGCGAGCGCAACCCGTACGTCGTCGCCAATTCGGCTCTGGAGCACGGCACCGACTTTGTCGGTGAGACGCTTGGAGTACACCGCCAGCGGCGACCCGCCGCGCATCCAGATCTTGCGGTAATTTCGCACGGTTTTTAGCGGACGAAACGGAAGAATGACGCCATACAGCAGCGGCAGCCAGATGAATCGCGAGGTCTCGATGACGCGCCGATCACTCAGGAATTGACGCAAGTACCGCTGGACGGCGAAATACGAGGGCGAATCCGGCGTGCCGAGATTGACGAGCAACACACCAATACGCGCAGGGGCCGACGCCGGCGGTTGCGCCACGGCGCGATAATGGGCCATTTATCCAATCCTTTTAAAATCTGCGCTCACAGTATACTGCCTACCGAATGAAGCCCTGCACCCTTGTGTAGCCAGCCTTGAGCATGATGTGGCTCACCCCGAGTGAAAGCGAGGCGCTGCGCCTGAGCTTGGACGTGGCGACACGCAGTGTCGCATGCAGCTTGCCGCTGGCCATTGCCCTCGCTTGGGTGCTGACCCGACACCGCTTCGTGGGAAGGACCCTTTTGGATGCACTGGTACACCTGCCCCTGGTTCTACCGCCGGTGGTCGTCGGTTACGGGTTGCTGGTTTTATTCGGTGCTCGCGGCGTCATCGGTTCGTGGCTGGAGAAGGCCTTCGGCATCGAATTGGTGTTCACGCGCAATGGCGCCGCGCTCGCCACCGCGGTCATGTCGTTCCCGCTGATGGTCAGGGCCATACGCATTTCCCTGGAAAATGTCGATCGCGGCTTGGAAGATGCGGCGCGCACTCTGGGCGCGGGGGGGCTGGATCGGTTTGCGACCATCACCCTGCCGTTGATGCTGCCCGGCATTCTCGCCGGTACGATCACTGCCTTTTCCGCGGCCCTCGGCGAATTCGGCGCCGTCATCACGTTCGTCTCCAACATTCCCGGGGAAACTCGGACACTGCCTTTGGCGCTGTACACGGCCCTCCAACAGCCGGGCGGCGAGCACGCTGCCGCACGGCTTGCCTGCCTTTCGCTGGCGCTCGGTCTGGGAGGTCTGCTGTTGTCCGAATGGCTGGCGCGGCGCTTGCGCCGCCTGCTGGGTCGATGATGTTGACCGTTGCTGCCGCAAAACGGCGCGGCACATTCGCGTTGAACGTCCGCTTCGAACTGCCGACACCCGGCGTGGTCGCGCTGTTCGGACGCTCTGGCTGCGGCAAGAGCACCGCGGTAAACATCATCGCCGGCCTGCTGCAGCCGGACTCCGGACGCGTCGTGCTCGACGATACCGTGTTGCTCGATATGCAACAGGGCGTCGATGTGCCGCCGGAACGCCGACGGATCGGCTACGTTTTTCAAGATACTCGATTATTCCCGCATCTGTCCGTCGCCGCCAACCTGCGGTATGCGCAGAAGCGCGCTGTCGGGGCGCCGTACGTGGACCTCGCCGCGGTGACCAGTCTGCTCGACCTCGCCGCGTTGATGAATCGGCGCACCCATCAACTATCGGGGGGTGAACGTCAGCGGGTCGCCATAGGTCGCGCGTTGCTGACGCAGCCCCGTCTGCTATTGCTCGATGAACCGCTGGCCGCGCTCGACGAAGCACGCCGCGAGGAAGTGCTTCCGTACCTCGAAACGCTGCGCGACCAGCTCGCGATTCCGATGGTGTATGTCACTCATGATTTCACCGAAGTCCTGCGGCTCGCGACGCACATCGTATTGATGGAAGCGGGTTCCGTGACCGCGCAGGGGACCGTCGGCGAGATGAGCCTCAATCCACGGCTGCGGTCGATCATCGGCCCCGATGAAGTGGGCGCAATCATCGACGGCATCGTGCTCGGCGTCGATTCGTCCAGCAACTTGACGAGAGTTCGCGTGGGTCAGGGTGAACTGAACGTGCAAGCCAGAGGTCTTGCCGTTGGGACCGCACTGCGCGTACAGCTTCTGGCGCGCGACATCATCGTCTCCACTCGCATCCCGCAGCATTTGAGCGTGCGCAACAGTCTCGCGGGCATGGTAACGAGTATTCACGGCGATGATGACGATTCGGATCTCATCACCATCGATATCGGCGCCGAGGAAATCATGGCGCGGGTCACCAAGGCGGCGACTCGCGATTTGTCTCTACGCCCGGGAATGGAGGCTTGGGCGCTGGTGAAATCCGTGTCGCTGCGTGGGCATGCGTTCGCTGCCCGCCCGAAGTGAAACCTCGCGACCTACTTGACCCGGGTCCCCAAATGCAGGATGCCGATGATGTGATCATCGGCGGCCAACCCGACGGTTGCCTTTACGGTAGGATCATAGGCCGCTGCGCCCGTCTTCCACATCACTCCATAGCCCAGATCGTGCGCCGCTAGAAACAGATTCTGCGCCGCTGCCGCTGCCGCAACCACTTGTTCGATCTCCGGGATTTTGGTCTGCTCACGGCGCACCGTGCAGCCGACGACGACGACGGCGGGCGAGCGAGCGATCTTCTCGCGCTCAGCGGTGAATTGCTCGTCGCTCATGCCCGGCAACCGAACGCGCTTGGCGGCGGCCGCGGCGAACGAGAATTTCTCTCGCAACTCGCCATCGAGAACGATAAATTTCCACGGCCGCAGGCGACCGTGGTCCGGCGCATGCGCGGCGGCACCCAATATCAGTGCCAGGTGTTCAGGCGTCGGGCCGGGCTGAGTCAAGCGCGCGGCTGAGGATCGTGTGTCAATGGCGGTCAATAATTCCATAAGCATGCCCTATATCGGCTATGATTCGCGGCCAAGCGACGCGCCGCTGGAAACGGTCGCCGGGTCGCCCCGACCCGAAATTATAGCTGTTTGTTTCTCAAGGAGCCCTCATGAACCGACTTGTCTTGGCGTCACTCGCTGCATTGGCGACCGCATCCGCATTCGCCGCGCCCGTCACGTACGACCTCGATTCGCGCCACACATATCCGAGTTTCGAGGCTGATCATTTGGGCGGATTGTCGGTTTGGCGCGGTAAATTTACCGATACCACCGGCAAGGTGGTCTATGACAAAGAAGCGAAATCGGGCTCGATCGACGTCACGGTGAACATCAATTCCATCGACTTCGGCTATGCAAAGTTGAACGAGCACGCCAAGTCGCCGGAACTCTTCGATGCGGGCAATTACCCCACCGCCACCTACACCGGTAAATTTACCAAGTTCAACGGCGCCGCGCCCACCGAGGCTCAAGGGACGTTGACGCTGCACGGCGTGACCAAGCCGGTCACACTCAAGATCAACTCGTTCCTGTGTAAACCGAACCCGATGACGAAGAAAGAAGTCTGCGGCGCCGATGCGGCGGCGGCGTTCGATCGCAGCGACTTCGGAATCAACTACGGCGACTCGGTCGGTTTCAAGATGTGGGTAAAGCTGCAGATTCAGGTCGAGGGTAGCCCCGCAGGCTGATCGACGCTGCTTCACATATCGCAGTCGATTCGAATCGGCCCGGCGCGCACTTTAAGAAGCGTGTCCGGGCCGTTTTCATTTTCGAGTGCCGCACGCGGCCTGCCATGCACGGGCTCGCTGGGCAACCCCGCCTGACCGGCCGAGCCTGCCCGGCCGGCGGCGCGAGCAATATTACGTCGCATCAAAAACGTTGCTGCTCGAAAGAGTGACGCAAGCCACGCGGCGCAACGCTGGACCTGAGACATCCATGCCGATGCACAGCGAGTCCGCCTGCGCAAAATAGTCGCCTCGACTTCTGTAACGCGGGAGAAACAAAATTGAAAACGTTGGCGTTCTATGCTGGGCTTCTATTTGCGGTGACGGCGAATGCCGAATATACCGCGCGAGCGACATTGATCGGACATCATCTGAATGGCTACTTCGGCGGTACTCCCTTGTTGATCTGCGAATACGCCGGCTCCCGCGCGAAGTTCGAAATCCTTTCGCAGAACGGCAAGTGCGCCCCCTATATCACGGTCCAATAACGACCATGCAGGCGCGGGGTACCATCAGCGAGTTCGAACATGGCAAGACCAGTATCATGGCCGAGGCGCGCGACGCGCTCCGACGCATCGGTGTCGAGTATCACTGCGTCATGTTCGACGTACATGCTTCGCAACCGCTCCCCAACGGGGCGACCCTGACCGTGACGGCGGAAGGCAACTGCGTCAGCGGTTGGTTTCCCGCCGATGAAATCGAAGATTCTCGAGAGCGCGTCGGCCGCGCGGACGTCAGGCACAAAATCGCAGGCCTGGTTGCCCGAGTAAAGGAAGCCGTTACTTAGGTGACGGCGAGACAACGTCGGCGCGCCGCCGCGATGCCCGTGGAGCACCGTAGGCGTTTGGGGGCCGGCCCAATTGGGTCCTGCACCCCGCCCTTCCCTGTCGAGGAATGAGCCAGGAAAGTGCGCGCCGTAACGGGTACCTAGCGGCTGCCCTGTTCGTCCGTAACCATTGGCTATACATTACGAATAAGAATCATTATCATTCGTATTATAATACGCATTGGTAAGATGGCAACCTCTCAGGAGACTATGAAGAAGTTCATTCGCGGGTGCGGGATCCTACCGCTCATCGCCCTCGCAGTGCCGTTTGCCGGTGGACCAAGCCGCGCGGACACCAGTACGCAGGACCCGTTGTTGATGGCGGGAATACCGAGCCAATCGATGCTGGACACGATCACAGTGCTGGCGGAACGCATCAGCGGCCCTAGTTTGGCGCCGGGCGCCAACACGGAGTACACGGCGACGGCGCAGACCATCGCCGACTTACCGGCGGGAACGAATACCGCATTGACTGACGTACTGGCGCAGATGCCGGGTGTGGCCATTGACCAGAACCAGCAAATTCACATCCGTAACACCGAAGGACCCCAATTCCAGTACCAAATCAATGGGGTGCTGGTGCCGCTCGACATCAACACCAACCCAGCGTTCCTGTCGATGATCAATCCGCTGTTCATCAAACAATTGGATCTACAGGTCGGCGTACTGCCCGCACGCTATAGCTACGCCGCCGGGGGAGTCGTCGATATTCAGACCAAGGACGGCTGTGAAACGCAGGGCCGCGATGTCACGATGTTCGTCGGCCAACGGGATACGGTTCAGCCGAGTGCGGAAGTGAGCGGCTGCAGCGGCGGGTTCGGCTATTACGTCAGCGCCCTCTACGCTCAGTCCAACACCGCCTTCAGTTCCGCGACGCCCGGGCCGACGCCTGTCCACGATTCGACGCAATCGGGACAGGCCTTCGGATTTTTCTCGTACGCCTTGGATTCGACTACCCGGCTCAGTCTCCTGCTCTCTGCCGCCAGCAGCAACAATCAACTACCCAACGTCCCCGGCCTTGCACCCCAATACGCTCTTGCCGGCGCCGGTGCCCTGGCGTCGGCGGCGATCAATTCCAGTCTGAATTTCCGCGATGCCCTCGCGATGTTCGCGCTTTCCGGCACGCCCGCCGATGGCTGGACGTACACGCTGGCCTATTCAGCGCACACGATTTCCGAGAATTTCCGGCCCGACAATGCCGGCGAACTGATTTACCAAGGAGTTGCATCGACCGCGTCGCACACCGACGTCGACAATACGGTGGAAGGCGATTTGGCGTTCCAAAACGGCGCTCACAGCGTAGGGACAGGTTTTTATTTGGGCGAATACCGGGTGGCGGCCGACGATACGTCGTGGGTGTTTCCGGTCGATCCCAACACGCAACTTGCGGGCGACACGCCCTTCGGCATCAGCAACAACGCGCATGCGATCAACGTCGTGAGCGGCGTCTATGTCAACGACTTGTGGACCATCAATGACCGGCTACGCGCCAATATCGGCTTACGCCGCGACGCGTTGACCGGCTTCACGAACAATCACCAAATCGATCCGACCATGAATGTCGCCTTCGGTGTCACCGGCGATACGACCGTTCATGCAGGCTTCGCGCGCTACATGCAGGTTCCGAGCTTCCAGGGGATTTCACCGACGGCTGCCGCTGCGTTCGCCGGTACAACGGCCGCCGGCCCCACCGGCATCGCCACACCGTTGACCGAAGACGACTATGAATGGGACGTGGGGGCCGTGCACCACTTCAGTAAGCGCTTGACGCTCTCCGTCGACAACTATTACGAGAGAACTCGCCGTTATTTGGATACGGGGCAATTCGGCGTCGTGCCGATCTTCGCACCTTTCAACTATGGGCACGGCTATATCTGGGGCAGCGAGTTGGCGCTGAACTACAAGGGATCCGCGCTCAGCGCGTATGCCAATCTAACCGTGGGCACCAACATGCAAAAGGGCGTGAGCACCGGACAATTCAACTTTCCGGCAGAGGAGCTGGCCTATATCGATAGTCATTACATCGTGCTCGACCATCAGCCGCATTTTGGGTCCTCCGCAGGGCTCATTTACAATCATCGGAGTTACAGTGTCAGCGTCGATGCGATTTACAGCAGCGGCTTGCGCGCGGGTTTCGCCGACGAGGAAAAATTGCCGAATGTGATCCAGTTCAACATCGGCGCGCAGCGCAAATTCCCCATTCCAGGAGTTGGCGAACTGGTCAACCGAATGACCGTGCTGAATGTTTTCGACCGAGTGAATCTTATTCGACCGGCCGAGGGAATTGGAATCTTCCAATCCGCGTACGGCCCGCGCCTCACTTTCTACGATTCGCTGACCCTGCGGTTCTAGACAGCACGACCGTGAATAGGACCACCGCGACCACGAGAGCCGCAAACGCCTTCACGTGACGCGATTCATAGGTAAGTATCGATCGGGCGAAACTCCTCGTCGACGGTTTCGTGATGCGATATCGAACCGAGAGCGGCGCGGATGGTCTACCTGCAGGCGAAGGCGTCTTCATACCCTGCAGCTTTTGGCTGGCTGATGCATACCTCCTCCAAGGTCGTGACGCGGAAGCAACCGCGCCGATCGATCGACTACTGGCACTTCGCAATGATGTGGGACTGTTGAGCGAAGAGTACGATACGAAGGCTCGCCGTCAAGTTGGCAACTTTCCGCAGGCGCTTTCGCATGGCGTTGGTGCAATCCGTGCTCGTCCACGAGGCACGGATGTCGTTGCGTGATCAGATCGCCATGAAGTGCGGCCGGTCATGACTGGCTCCCCTTCATGACGTTCCCATACGCCGAGGAAGTGGCTGAGTAAGCTCAGTTCGTTGGACACGGATGGCGCGTCGGCCGGCACCCCTCGATCCGCCGCGCAGTACGGGCATTGCTTGCTGCCCTCGAGCGGAGCACTAATTGGCGAGCCCACATGAGAGGTTGGTATCGGTTTGTCGATTGTCATGAAATTCTCCGTGCGATTGCGCAATTTTGTGAATGAAATTCAACCGTCACCCATAGGGGCCTCAAATACGCGATCAGGCAGCGTCGCCAAGATTTTTCGCCCTTCACTCTTCATAGACGGTCGTTGCGCCCGAGAACGGACACGGCTTCGAAATGAGGCGGTGTGTGATGGTTCAGAGCGGGGATATACTTGATGGCGCTCAGCGCGAGCTCGGAGGGATGCTGTGTCGGACGATTCGCCCAAGCCACTACCGCCGATGCCGCCGGGCGGGATGGACGTCGCCGCCCTGAGTGCGGCCGCCTACGAAGATCTTCGGCGGTTGGCAAAAGCGCGGCTGCGATCCAACGGTCCCTTGACCCTGCTCGATACGGCCGGCTTGGTCAGCGATACGTACAAACGCCTCGCGCTGCAGCACAATTTGCAGATTGAAAGCCGTGCGCATTTCCTCGGCTACTGCTCCAGGATCATGCGCTCGGTCGTCGTCGACCTGGTGCGCGAGAGAAACGCCGGTCGCCGCGGCGGCGGCGAACGAAATATCACGCTGAACACTGCGCTGGGTGAATCTCTGGCGTCCGACGATGAGCCCCTTCGAGTCGACGATGCGCTGGGCGATCTGGCAAAGCTCGAACCGAGGCTGGCGCAGGTGGTTGAGATGCGTTATTTCGGCGGCTACCACGAGGAGGAGGTCGCCGAAGCGCTCGGCATAACGGCGCGTACCGTGCAGCGCGACTGGCAAAAGGCGCGAGTGCTGCTGCAGGCCATGCTTTCCGACCCGGAGTGAATCCGAATGTCCGAAATTCCTCCGGAAAACCGTAATCCTCTTTAACAACGCGCGATACTGCGAATGCCCAAACTGCCCTGCCCCCCGGAATTGTGGCCTGCCTTCTCAGCCTTGCTGGACGAGGCCCTCGATCTCCCGGAAAGCGACCGCCCGAAATGGCTGGCTTCGCTGGGTGCCGAGCACGCGGCAGTCCGGCCTTGGGTGGTCAAGGTCATATCCAGCAATGCGGGGACGCTCGAGACCGACTTCATGAAGGCGCCGGTCATGCACGATCCCGCGTCGTCCGAATTCTTTCAGGGTCAGCAAATTGGGCCTTACCTCCTGCAAGGGCGTCTTGGCAGCGGCGGTATGGGTGAAGTGTGGCTGGCCTCCCGCAGTGACGGAACGCTCAATCGTCGGGTTGCGCTAAAGCTGCCGCACACCCATTTAATGGCCGGTGTGTTGCGCCGTCGATTCGAACGAGAGCGGGATATTCTTGCGGGATTGTCGCATCCGCATATTGCGCAGCTTTACGATGCGGGCGTCGCCGATTCTCAGTATCCCTACCTCGCCATGGAATGGATCGACGGCGTTGCGATCAATCAGCACTGCTGCGACGCGAAGCTCCCGCTGCTGCGGCGTCTGGACTTGTTTCTGCAAATCCTCGATGCGGTGGGCTACGCCCATGGCCGGCTGGTCGCACATCGCGATCTGAAGCCATCCAACATCCTCGTGACGCGCGACCAACAAGTCAAGCTGCTCGACTTCGGCATTGCCAAACTGCTGGTTGGCGACACTGAGATGGGCGCAACCCAACTGACACGAGCGGGCCACTGCATCGCCACTCCCGGGTATGCGGCGCCCGAGCAGCTTGCCGGAGAGCCGATCACAGCCGCCGTCGATTTGTACGCGTTGGGGGTCATCCTCCACGAATTGCTGACCGGCCAACGCCCGAATTACGGCAAGCGCAAGGGTACCGCCGGACCCGGCGATACGGTGCGCGCCTCGGCGCAGATCGAACTCGGTCACGCCGCATGTGTCGGCGGTTTGGATGCCAAACAATTGCGGCGCGCGCTGAGCGGGGACCTCGACGCCATCATTGCCAAGGCGCTCGAGGCCGATCCGGCACTCCGCTACCACTCGGCCGAGGCATTTGCGCAGGATATCCAACGCAGCCGCGAGCACCGGCCGATTTCCGCCCGCCACATCAGTCCGCCGACCTTGGCGCTGAAGTTCGTCCGCCGTCATTGGGTGGGCGTCACCATGACGCTGAGTCTGTTGCTGGCGCTCATCGGCGGCAGCGCCGGCATCGCCTGGCAAGCGGTGCGCGCCGAACGCGAAGCGCAGCGTGCCACCACCATCAAGGATTTTCTCGTCGGCGTGTTCCGCGCGAGCGATCCGCGGATCGCCGCGGATAAGCCGCGCGGCGAAATCACGGCGCGGGAGCTGTTGGACGCGAGTGCGAAAAAAATTGATGCCAGTTTCGCACAACATCCGAGTACCCAAATCGAGCTGCTCGGCGTCACCGCCGATATTTACCGTGAGCTGGACGAGACGCGACGTTCCTCGGCTCTTTATGCGCGTGAGACAGAACTCGCATCTAACTATCTTGGAGCAATAGATGCACACGCGATCGACGGATTGCTTGGTCAAGCCGATAACGCCGACACCGATGGCGATGACGCTCGCGCCCTTCGGCTGCTGGCTCAAGTTGATCCGCTCATTCGGCAAGCGCACTTGGACGGGACGGTAATCCGTGCGCGATGGCTGCTGACGCGCGGCGAGGCGATGATGGACGATGCTGAGAAGGGCGAAGACGCGGAGGGGTCACTCAAAGCCGCCGCAGCACTCTTCAAGGCCGTGGCGCCACGGGATCCGCGTTATGCCGAGGCGCTTACGGACCTCGGAGCCCTGTCGTTGGAGCGAGCGCAATTCAGTCCCTCCGCCTATTACTACCGACAGGCCATCGAGGCGGCTGAGCCGACCTCGCAATCGGCGGGCAATTCGCTGCTGGCGAATGCAGGCCTGGCTCTGGCGCTGAAGCGTCTGGGCGATTTCAGCGGCGCAGCTGCAGCTTTCGAGCGCAGCTTGGATATTGCGGCGCGGACCTTCGGCCGTGATAGCCACAATTATTGGATGATTGCGTCGGACAGGGCGCTATTTCGCTATGAACGCGGGGAGCGTCAGGCGGCTTTGGAAGAATTCCAAGCGGTGATGCAAAGTCTGCCGAATGATCGGGCCGCCTTTCGCAATGCCACCGATGCATTGGAAGCTGCAGAAGTGCTTCGCAAATACGGTCGCTGTCTAGCCAACGACGGGCAGGGAACGCGATCCATACAATTGTTGGAGCAGGCCCAATCGTTATTGAGGACGGCCGCTCCACATCCGGCGGATGCCGGTACGTTGCAGCTCGATCTGGGTAAGGCTTATGAAGCGAGCAACCGGATTGCCGATGCGCGCGCAGCGTTTCGCAGCGCGCTGGACATTTTCCAGCAAATCAAAGCGCCCGCATCACAGCTCGGGCCTGCCTATGAGCGCTGGGGCCGTTTCTTGTTGTCTCAAAGGAACATGAATGAGGCCGAAGCAGCATTCAATGAGGCGCTGCGCCTTGCCGCAGGCCACCCCAGCGAATTTGCCGTCTATGCAGAAGCCGGTCTGGCGGCGATCGCTATCTCACGCGGCGATGCAAGCATTGCCGCGCAATCGAGTAGCCGTGCGATGCAAGAAATCGACCACTTGGAAGGGTTCTACGACATCCGCATCATGCCCTATGTTTGGGGCATTCGCGCGCAATACCTGCTGCTCGCTGGTGATGACCATGCCGCAATCCCGCTTGCCAGGCGCGCGCGAGAAGCGGCGCTTCGCTACTTCTCGCCTGGCAGCGCACCCGCGATCGAATCAGATGTGCTGCTGCAGCACATCTCAATACGCGCTTCTTCGCCGCAGATCGACCCTCACTGATCTGGCTATCAGCGATTTATGGACGTCGACCGGGACCCCTTGCCGATGATGTAGCCGATAACCATCCCGACCACCAAGGCGACGATGGCAATGACCACGACCGCGGGCTCATGTCCGCCGTGAGTATTATCGGGACACACTTCGCCTTTCGGGCAAGGTCGGACTGCGGATGCTGCCGCGACCGACGCCGCCGTATCGGCAGGAGTCTGGGCATGGATATCGTGCCAATGCAGCTGCCTTTCGAGGGCATGGAGCACTTGTTGCAGATCGGCTGACGCCGGACCATCGAAACTGATTCGATAACTCATCATGACGCACTCCGTGTCCTGCTAGCCGCAGCCCCGATACCGAATATAACGCAATCTTCCGTCGATAGCCGACATCCTGAATCTATCCGCTATCATAGCGACCCGGCAAACCACTCAGCGAGATCGAAACCATCGATGGCGACGCACAGCACCCAAAAAGTTCTCACGGTCCACCACTGGAACGATCGCCTATTCAGCTTCACCACCACCCGCGATCCGGGCCTGCGATTCGACAATGGTCATTTCGTCATGGTCGGCCTGGTCATCAACGAGCGCCCCTTGATGCGCGCCTACAGCATCGCGAGTGCGAACTACGAAACATTCCTGGAGTTCTTGAGCATCAAAGTGGCGGATGGTCCGCTGACCTCGCACCTGAAGAACATCCAGCCGGGGGACGAGATTCTCATCAGCACCAAGCCCACGGGATCGTTGCTGTTGCGGGACCTCAAACCCGGCAAGCATCTCTACCTGTTGAGTTCGGGAACCGGTCTCGCGCCCTTCATGAGTTTGATCAAGGATCCGGAAACCTATGAGCGTTTCGAGAAAATCATCCTCGTGCACGGTGTTCGCTACCGCAGCGAGCTTGCGTATCGCGACTACATCGATTGGGAGTTGACTGCGCATGAGTACCTGGGCGATGAGGTGCGCAGGAAGCTGATTTACTATCCGACGGTGACCCGCGAGCGGTTCAAGTTCGAGGGGCGGATCACGGAACTCATCGAGACCGGCAAGTTGTTCGCCGATGTTGCCCTGTCGCCCTTGAATCCCGCGGTCGATCGGGTGATGATTTGCGGCAGTCCGGCCATGCTCAAGGATCTTTCGGCGCTGCTCGACGTTCGCGGCTTTCATATCTCGCCGCACGTCGGCGAGACGGGCGATTACGTCATCGAACGGGCATTCGTGAGCCGCTAGATTCGGCAAAGCTTTGGATCGCCGCCCTTTCCCTTGAAGCTGAAGCGGCCACCAGTCGGAGCATGATGCGTCCGAGGTCACCCGTACGGTGACCGCGGATGCGCGGCCGCGCAATCGCTGGCTGCCGCCGAAATAAGCCAATCACGGCATACCTGGACTTCGCGGCGCGGGCGCTGTGGTCGCTCCGGCGTAACGACAAAATACGAGTTATCGTCGGCGAACTCACGGTCGATCGCCGGCACCAGTCGCCCCGTCGACAGGTACGGGGCAAGAAATAGTGGGTGTACCAACGCACAACCCGCGCCACTCGCAGCGAGTTCCAGCGCGGCCAGGGTGGTATCGACCGTTGGGCCGGGGTTTGCCCCGACATTCTCGAAACCCAAGCCCTGACGGACCTTCAGCCAATGATTCTCGTAGCCCATGATGTGAATCAAATGTTGCGGAACCAAGGTCGCCATTTCGCCCTTCAGCCGCGACGCCTGCAGTAACTGGGGACTGCACACCGCGACGATAATTTGGTTCAGCAGATGCTCGGAACGATAACCGTGCCAATGACCCATGCCATAGCGAATTTCCAAATCGGTGGCCTCGTCGGGAACAGCGTTGTCCCAGATCACTGAGGCGAGCCTGATATCGATCGCAGGGTAGGCTGCGCTGAACGCGGGGAGTTTGGGGGCAAGCCAAAGCGCAGCCAGCGATACCGGTGCGTGGACCGTGATCTGCACCCGTTCCGACCCGCCGAACAGCCCGACCGTGGAATCTGCAAGTTCCTCGAACGCCTTTCGGACGGGAGGCAGGTACGCCACGCCCATCGGGGTTAGCTTGACGCCGCGCGGCAGCCGTTCGAAGAGAGAGAACCCGAGGTGCGCTTCGAGGGCGCGTATCTGATAGCTGATCGCCCCCGAGGTGAGGCGAAGTTCCGTGGCCGCCGCCGCGAAACTCGACGTTCGGGCGGCAGCCTCGAAGGACCTCAGCCAGGCGAGGTTCGGTAACCCGACAACGGGTCGGACGGTGTTCATAGCGCTATATGCACAAAAATTTTATAGCCAAAGATACCAAAATACTCAGTTGCGTGGGACTAAGGATCAATTTATTGTGGCCAACACCTTTCCCCAGTCGGTATTCATGAAAACAAACGCACGCATCGTCGTGGTGGGCGGCGGCATGATGGGCGCAAGCCTGTTGTACCATTTGGCGCTCGAAGGCTGTTCCGACACGATATTGGTCGAAAAGAACGAGCTCACCTCGGGATCCACCTGGCATGCGGCCGGTCAATGCCCGAGCATCACCGGCAGCTACAACCTCGCGAAAATCCATGCCTACAGCAATCAGCTCTACCCGCGGTTGGAAGCGCTGACCGGCCAATACGTCGGTTGGCACCCTGCCGGCGGACTGCGCCTGGCCACCAACGAGCATGAGCTTGCCTGGTTGAAGTTCATCTACGGGTACTCGAAGAGCATCGGCTTCAACATGGACATCGTCGGACTCGATGTCATCAAGCGCCTGAATCCGTTTCTGACCACCAACAACGTGCTGGCCGCCGCCTGGACCACCGATGACGGACACGGCGACCCGTCCGGGCTGTGCAACGCGATGGCCAAAGCCGCGCGTGACCTGGGCGCTACCGTGATGCGGCATAACCGGGTCATCGATATTCGAAGGCGTCCCGGCGGCGAGTGGGAGGTGGTGACCGAGAAAGGCTCCATCGTTGCCGAGATGGTGGTGAATGCCGCCGGCTGTTACGCCCGCCAGATTGCCGCCATGGTCGGCGCCGACGCACCCATCACGAATATGCAGCACCACTATGTGGTGACGCATCCCATTCAGGAATTCATCGATCGCAGCGACGAGATCCCGGTCATGCGCGACTCCTACACCTCCGGTTACTTCCGGCAGGAACAAAAGTCCGGGCTGATCGGCGTCTATGAAAGCACGGAGTTGCGCGAAGCCTGGGCGCCTCAGGGCTTTCCGGCGTGGGAGTCTTGCAACGAGTTGTTCCCGGACGACCTGGAGCGCATCGCGCCGTGGCTCGAACGTGCCATTGAACGCATGCCCATTTTCGGCGATGCCGGAATCCGCCGTGTCATCAACGGAGCGATTCCGCATACCCCGGACGGCGCACCGCTGTTGGGCCCCGCGGCAGGCTTGAAGAATTTTTGGATGTGCTGCGGTACGTCCTTCGGTATCGCGCAAGGCGGCGGCTGCGGCAAGTATCTGGCGCAGTGGATGTTGCACGGCGACGCCGAAATCAACATGACGGAGTTCGACCCGCGGCGGTTCGGCAAGTTCGCCGATGCCGCCTATACGCGCGACAAGGTGTTTCTCGACTATCGGTTGACGTTCACCACGCGCAGACCCGGCGAAGAAGAAATGGCCGGACGCCCGCAAAAGACCAGTCCGCTGCACGAAACGTTGCAGGCACGCGGCTGTGTGCACACCGAAACCTTCGGTTGGGAACGGCCGAAATGGTTCTCGCTCGACGGTCGCGCCGAGGACTATAGCTACCGCCGCAACAATGTCTTCGAT
>JBKQSA010000057.1:0-66910 GCA_052143815.1 Steroidobacteraceae bacterium
AACGCATCCGGTCCACGGAAGTATAAATAAATGGCCATATTCAATCAGTGCCTGCGGGCCCGCGGTGGCGGTAAATGACCAGTAGTCACGATGAGCTAGAAGTCGCCATTGAGCAGCGCTTCGTCGCGAAGGCGAAGGATATCAACGAAGATATCGCGTGGGCGCAGATCAACGAGGATGTGCTGCGCAGTCTCGAGCGCCCACGTCCGCTCTTTTGGGTGATTTTCTTGGCCTCGTTGGCGTTGTTCGGTTTCGGCGTCTATTGCGAAATCTACCAATACAATAGTGGCTTGGGTGTCGCTGACCTGGAAAACCCGCAGGTATGGGGCCTCTACATCGCCACGTTCATCTTTTGGATTGGCATGAGCCATTCGGGCACGCTGTTGTCAGCGATCTTGCACATCATGCATGCGGACTGGCGCAAGCCCATCTACCGATTCGCCGAGGCCATGACGACATTCTCGCTCATGACGGCGGGACTGTTCGTCCTGGTGCATCTCGGCAGGGTGTGGCAATTCTACTACGTGGTCGCCTATCCGAGCGAACGCTGGACTTGGCCCAACTTCAACTCGCCTCTGGTCTGGGATGCCACGGCGATCGGCAGCTATCTGACGACGTCAGTCATCTTTTTATACTTCGGCATGATCCCGGATCTGGCGATTTGCCGGGACAAGGCGACTGGGTTCCGGCGGACTTTCTATCGGGCGTTGTCCGTGGGTTGGCGCGGCACCGATCGGCAGTGGTCCAATTTTCGTATCACGTATCTGACCCTTGCTTGTCTGCTGATACCCCTGGCCGTCTCGGTGCACTCGATCGTGGCGAGCGATTTCGCCGTATCGCAGCAGCCAGGCTGGCATACCACCTCGTTCCCGCCTTATTTTGTCGCGGGTGCGCTGTATTCCGGCTGCGCCGCGATCATTACGCTGTTCATTATCCTGCGCTATACGTTCCGCTTTGAGCAGTACATGACGATTCCGATTCTCGAGAAGCTCTGCAAGCTGACGTTCGCCATTTCCATGGTATGGACCTACCTGAATCTGATCGAGTATGCCGCGGTCTGGTACGGCACCGACCCCGTTGCGAAGCAGACCCTGATATTCCGGGCCACGGGCACTTACGCGCGATGGTGGTGGGCTATGAACATTCTCGGCTCGGTAGTGCCGTTCGCGCTTACGGTGAAGGTATTGCGCACCAACATTCCTACCATGCTGGTGGTGTCTCTGCTGCTGAATTTGGGAATGTGGATCGAGCGATTCATGATCGTCTCGCCCACCTTTGCCCACGGCTACTATCCGTGGACCTGGGTTCACACTTGGTGGCCAAACTGGGTCCAGATTGGCATCGTGCTGGGCAGCTTTGGTTGGTTCAACATGCTGTTCATGTTGTTCTGCAAGATTTTCCCGTCCGTATCGATGTACGAGGTGAAGGAAATGGTTTACCACCGTCGCCGCGCCCGTAAAGAACCGGTACCGCAGCCGGCGGAGGGCTGAGCGATGAGCAAGAAATCGTATATCCTGGCGTTATTCAATGATTTTGAAGCGGCAGCCAAGGCGCTCGCGATGCTGCGGGAGTCCTCGCTCAAGGGATTCAGAATGCAGGACGTCACCTTGAAATCCCCCATCGACCATCCCGAATGTGCGGCTGAACTGGGCGACCGGCCGGTCTATATACAGTGGTTCTCGCTCATGGGTGCGGTGCTTGGCAGTAGTCTCGGGTTCCTGGGGATTTCTGCGGCGCAGGCAAACTTTCTGCGGCAGCCGCGGGGCGGGTTCCCCATTGTTCCGATCCCCCCCAACATGGTCATTACGTATGAGTTGTTCATCCTGACGGCGGTGTTCTTCACGATCATCGCCTGTTATGTGGTCTTTACGATTTATTACGAGAGAAACAGTCTGTACAACACCGCTGTCTCGGTCGACAAGATCGGGATTCTGGTCAAGGCGGAGCCGGCCGCGGTCGCCGGTATCAGGGAAATTTTTACCCGGTACCACGCGCTCGAAATTTCGGAAAGTGCATAGATGGCTCGCAATAGAAGTATGCCGGGGCGGATAGCGGGCGCGCTCGCGCTTGCCGGCATCGCGCTGTTCCCCGCGGTGGCGGGTGCTTGGCCGTGGAGCCGGGACATGGCCAATCAGATCAGCATCAAGCCCCAGCACGGCCCCGATTCCATCCGGCCATTTCCGCAGCATTCGATACCCATGGCGGGCACCAAGACCCTGATCCATGTGCATGATCGCGATGGCGCCATGAAGTTGGTCAACCCAGTTCCGGCGACAGCGGAGTCGGTCAGCCATGGGCGGAAATTCTTTCAGATATTCTGCACGCCCTGTCATGGCCAATCGGGTACCGGCGACGGCCTGGTCGGCGCGAAATTCCTGATACGTCCGTTTGACCTGACTGCGGTGAGCGAGCAGAAGGAATTGCCCGAGGGGTATATCTATGGCACGGTCGCGTTTGGCGGGGCATTGATGCCGTCGTACGGCAATGATCTGTCGCCGAGCGAGGTCTGGGATGTGGTCAATTACGTACGTCATGGCCTGGTCAGCGACGGCTTGGCTAGCCATAGCTTGGCGAGCACTGGCGCGGCCGCCAAACCGAAATGAGAATGAGAATGACTGCGTCTTTGCGGCGGTTCACTGAATCTCGATCACAGGGATAAATCACGATGCCCTTTGCCAGCTGGTCGGTGCTCACCGTTGATTTTCTGGTTGTGCTCCATCTCGCCTTGGGTGGCGTTACGCTGGCGGCACTCCTGCACCTCGTCAATGCCCAGTGGCGCTTTGCCATTCGTTATTTCAGTGTTTCTTTCTTTGCGCTGTTTCCGCTGGCGTTTTGCCTGCTGATTATCTTGCTGTTCAACGGCTCCAAGACATTCCCCTGGGTGGGCTCATCGGCTCCCATGCCGGCTTGGAACAATATTGAATTTCTGGCGGCGCGCGAGATCGCAGGCTTCCTCGTGGTCGGCGTCGTATACGGCCTGTTCATCAAGTTTCAGGCCGTTTCAACCCGAAGTGCGGCGCAGGCGCTCGCTTTCCGGAACATTGCGCTGTGCATACCGTTCGTCCATGTGCTGTTCTGCACAATGGTCGCCTGGGATTTTGAAATGACGCTGCAGCCAGGGTGGTCGAGCGCCATTTATGCCATGTATCACTTCGTCAGCTCCTTTGGCATGGTGCTCTCCGTTCTGGCGCTCTCCCTGATACTGCTGGTGCGCAACCAGGCACTGAAGGCGCCCCCGGGCGAGTACATCTTTAATTATTTCGCACAGCTGATGCTGGCCTTCACGATCCTGTGGATTTACACCTTCTTCGCGCAGTACCTCATCATCTGGTACGCCAATCTGCCCGATGAGACTGGGCGCCTGTTCCGGCTGCAGAACGGTCCGTTTTCAACGCTCTTCTGGCTGTTTTTCGTCTTGAAGTTCGTTGTTCCGTTTCCGGTGCTGATAATGCCCTATTCGCGTCATTCTCGCGCAGTGATCGCGTTCGTCGCCGTGTCGATCATCGTGGGCTACTGGATTGAGCGCTACACCTGGATTGCGGGGGCCGCTGCGGACTCGCCGTTGCCGATGTTCTCGCCCTTCGCGATAGCCACGTCCTTGGTGGTCTTTACGACGGCTTTTTTCCTGGTTCGCGGCGCCATGAAAAAATACGGCCTGATCAATTCACATCGCTCATTCGGCGTTGCATTGAGGGGCGAAATCGATTAGCGTGCACACGATAGTGTTGCTCGCCAAGTAAAACTTGAGCGAGGCTGCTGACGAGACTGATTTGGGGGATAAGAATTTAGTCGGTTTGAAGCAGGGGGGAATGGCAGATGTTCAAATACCTGTTAGCCAAGAACGAGGATATTCCGGCGGGGGCCTCCGCGGTCTATTTCGGCTTCTCATCGATCGTCTGGTTTGTCATCGGGACCGGCTTGGGGGCGTTCAATGCCGCCAAATTGGCCTTTCCGGATTTCGTCCACGGCCTCGAGTTCGTGTCGTTCGGCCACATGCGACAAGTGCATGTACACGCGGTCATTTTCGGCTGGATTTCCATGGCATTTGCGATGGCCATGATGTACATCACGCCGGCCTTGGGTAACACCAAGTTGTGGTCGGAGAAGCTCGGGCTCTGGAACTGCTTCCTGTGGAATGGCGGCCTTGCCCTCGGCCTGACCGTGCTGTGGGCCGGCATGACCTCCGGGCGCGAGTACTCCGATTTTCCGTGGTTCATCGACATCTATATTTCCTTGTTCATGGCGCTGCCTCTGGGCATCAATGTCTGGATGACGATCATCAATCGCCGCACGCAAGGAATCTACACCACCAACTGGTTCTTCGCGGCAGCCACGTTCATGCTGATTGTCGTTTTCATCGTGGGCAATCTGCCGGAATACTTCCACCTGACCGGGCTCACCGAGGCCTACCTGACCTGGTGGTTCGCTCATAACGTATTGGGGCTGTGGATTACCCCGGTGGCGGCGGCCATCGCGTACTACACGATCCCCAAGGTGACGGGCAATCCGCTGTATTCCCACCGCATCGGCCATCTGCATTTTTGGTCCGTTGTCGTGTTCTACTCCACGCCGGCGGCGCATCACCTGATGTCCGCGCCGCTGCCCGAGTGGCTGAAGTCCTTCGCCTCGGTGGAGGGCGTTCTGATCCTGGTTCCGGCCATTGCCTTCGTCTCCAATATCCTGCTGACGATGGAAGGCAAGTGGCACATGTTCGTCGAGAATCTGGAGGTCCGCTTCACGGTAACCGGTGCGCTGTTGGCCATTCCGCTGAACATGCAGGGCGGGTTCCAGCAGACCCGTGCGATCAACTGGTATATTCACGGCACCGGCTGGATCGTGGCCCACGCGCATCTGGCGCTGCTCGGATTTTCGACGTTCATGGAAATCGCCGGCGTGTACCTTGGCCTGCAGACGATCCTGAAGCGCAAGCTCTACTCGCTGACGCTCGGTAACGTCCACTACTGGACCCTGCTGATCGGCTTCACCATCTACTGGGTGTCGATGACGATCGCTGGCCTCATTCAGGGCGCCGGCAAGATCTACGAAGTTCCCTATATCGACGTGGTCATTGCCGAACATCCCTACATGATTGCCCGCTGGCTGGGAGGCTCGCTGGTGTTCCTGGGTAACTTGGTCTGGCTGTACAACATGTGGATGACGACGCGCGTCGGCACGGTGGTACCCAAGGGGCGCATGCCTCATGAACTGGCCTACGAGCGCTAGGCCGCGCCACCGGGGAGGAGACTACGATGAACTTCAGAGAATATAAAATCGGCAGTCGCATGTTTGCACTGGCGCTCGGTGGCTCCATGTGCATTACGCTGCTGCTACCCAGCCTGGATATTGCCAGCGTGGATGCCACCAGCATCTCGATGGACAAGCAATTGACGGCGGGCTACGAGACGGGCTTCAACATCTACGATCCCCTGCTGCTCGGCAACCACAAGCCCATGAAGGTTCTGCTGAAGGCGGACCCCGCGAGCGGTACGCCCATCGAGCCGGTCTACGCTTATGTCTACGAAAAGGGCACTCCGTTTCCGGGCGGCATCCTGCACCCGGATAACCTCGGCGCGCACGCCAAGGAGCTCAGCCTCGGTGTGGGCAAAATCGGCGAAGCACGAAATAAAGAGGGCGCGGTCTTTGTGATTGGGGCCGATGATCAGAAGCGTCCTTACATCGAGTACGCCACCGCGACGAAGGGGTGGGAACCGGAGGCCGTCCTGAAGGCGGCGGGGGACGAGAACATATCGCACGCGGGAGCGGGCAAGACGCTGTTCGTGCGTGAGGGTTGCTGGTGGTGCCACACGATGCTGCCTGAGCAGACGCAGGACTGGCAGGTCTTCGGTGCTCCGCCGATGCTCGGCGACTTCAACGGTGAGTCGCCGACCGCCTTCGGCTCCGACCGTAAGGCGCCGGACCTGCTGCACGTGGGCTCACGCAATTCCTCCAGGGAATGGATGATGCTGCACTTCTACAATCCAAGACTGGTCCAGCCGCATTCCATCATGCCGCGCTATGACTATCTCTGGGGAGTGCTCGACGCCAACGGGCAGAAGATCGACTATGCGAAGTGGGATGCCGAGTTTGATGCCTACCGCGCCGGCAAGCGGGATGTTCCGCCGGACGTACCGACGTACGCAGCCAATAGCGAGGCACGCTGGCTGATCGATTTCGTTCTGAACATGAAATAATCCGCGCAGATCACCGGAGACAAAGCAATGGCCTGGACCTTTAACGCGCCGTTTACGACCCTGAGCGATACTCCTACCGTTCAAAAGGCGGAGACTCTTTGGGAGCAAGAATCGCTGGGCGGACTCACTGAAGATAACAACCCCGTCCCGCAGCCGGTGATATGGCTGGTCGCTCTGACGGTCTGTACGGCTTTTTGCGTGACCTTTCCGCTCTGGGGGCAGCGGCCGACCGCGGCTCTGTACGCACCCTACGTCAATTCAATGGACAAGCCCGAGGTGCTGGCAGCCAAGGACGATGTGGAAGCAATGCAAAAGATCGTCGCCATGAACAAGGGCGTAGGCAATAATGATGCGCAGCTCGCTCGCCACCCGCTGAGCATGGATGACCTGCGCCTCATCAGGCCGCAGATTCAGGCACTGCAGTCACGCCCAGACGTCGATATGCGCGATTACACCGTGGTTGGCGAGAATGTGGTGATAGCGAATTTCGAGGGTAACTACCGGCCTGACGGCACGCGGATTCGCCAGCAGCCTTGGTGGGACAAGGGCTATACTATCGATGTGTTCTACCTCTCGGCGTTTTTCCTGGGCGTGTTTCTCGTCGTCAAGCGGCTGCCGCCCACGACCTGGGAACCCCGGCACGGCAGCGAGCACTGATCCGGCACGGCGCCGACCCCGGGGTTGGTGGCTTCAATTGATCTGGAGGGTAGCGAAATGATTGATTTTGACTATGGCCCGGTGGCAATCCTACTGCCCATCAGCATCGCTTTTTTGGTCCCATTTATTTACAGTTTCTTCGTCGACAAGTACGACAAGAAAAATCCGCAGATCAAAGGGTAGTTTTTGAATGATGGTTCTGGCGCTGAGCGCGCCGGGTTCGCGGATTGATCTCAGTATCGAGGGCATGCATAGCCAGCGCTTCGGCGTCGGGGTTTTCTTTCTGTTGATGCTGGGGATCGTGTTGTTTGCCGGGATTATCGTTGCAGTGATGCGTGGTACGGGGGGGGAAAGGGTCACCCGAACCGGTGAAAAGTGGATGTTCGGCGCTATCATCTTCGGGGTGGTGGCTGCCGTGGTGTTTGCTTCCTTGCAGATGTTATCCGGTGTCCTGTTCTAGCTTGCCGAGGGCATTGGATGGAGGTGGACGACTATGGGATTTCTTGAATCACTCGGTGACGGCTGGAGCATCTACCTCTGGCTGGTGGTTGGAGCCTCGATCATCGTGGTCAGCCTTTACGGTATCCGCTGGGCGTGGCACAACGAGCAGTTTGATGAGGACATCAAGTATCTGGTCTTTACCGAATCCGATGAAGACAAGATGACTCCCGACGAGTACCGGCACAGCCGCGAGGTGCTGGCGGCGCAGACGGCGAGTCGGGAGCGGCATCTCGCGCTGCAAGCGGAGTCGCACCGACCTGCACCATGAGGCGTGGCGAAGCTCTGATACTGGCAACCATCGGGGTGGTCGTTGCCGGCCTCATGGCACGCAATGCGATTAGCCTGCACTCCGGGGGCCATCAGGATCCCGGTATTCCTTTTTACAGTACCGCGAATCCCGGATTGACGCGGGCGGCCGGGGACTTATACCGCAGCAACAATTGTCGCCAGTGCCACTCGCTTTGGACGGTGAAGAGTCCCTTTGAGTCGGTCCCGGCGCCCGCGCTCGATGGCATCGGATCGCTGCGCAGCGAAGAGTGGTTTTACCGATATTTTTCGGCCCCGGATCCCCAGAGCATTTTGCCCAGCCGCCTGAAGCTCGAATACCGGATGCCCTCGCTCGCGAGTCTCCCGGACGACGAGCGGCGCACGCTCGCGCAGTACATGGCAAGCCTCAAGGTGAAGGACTGGTACCTGGATAGCGCGCGTGCCGCCGAATATGAAAAGCTCACCGGGAAAGCGTATCCTGGGGTCCATGCGGAAAAGTAACTCGCAGCGTCTTTACCGCGGTGCGGCAGCACTACTGTTGGGTTCGGCGTTCAATCACTTCGGCGACCGGATTCTGGGCGTCACGATCGAGGCGTTCTCGGGCGGCATCGGGTATTTCAGCCCATCCTGGGTGCTCGACATGTTTCTGGTGCCGTTCCTGACCGGTGTGCTGGTTTCACTGATCTACGGCTTCGGCGGCAAGTGGTTGTCCTGCGTTCCAGCGCTCATCGTGCGAGCGGCCAGCTACTTCGCAATCGCCAATCATCTGACCGCTATTCCACCGGGATCGTCGCTGATGCCGCTGGGTTGGTGGGGCTTTTATGTCATTCTGGCGATTGAGGCCGCGGCAATCGGCGGCGTAATCGGTGAGGTCATGATCAAGCGAACCTATGGTCGGTCTGCACCGCAGAAGGCCACCGAGTCGGTCCCGCCGATTCAGCGTTAGAGGGTTTACGCATGGCTCCGGTGTATCGTCCGGCCCCGCTGTCGGGCAAGGAAAGGCAGCATCGCCGCCGCTTACTGTCGATGACATTCGTGACCTGTCTGGTGCTGGTCATGATCGGCAGCACGATCCATGTCGTCATGCTCGGCAGGCTGCGCCTCGGCGACATGCGCAGGCTCGCCACCTACGATCTTGGGGAAGAAAGTGCCCGCGTGCGTGCAGCCGGCGAGGACATCGTGCTGCAGGCGACCCATGAGGCGGGACGCGCCGACAGCGCCGGCTATTCGGTCGCAGAGGCCCAGCGCTTGCTTAGCCGCGAACAGTGGGAGGAGCTCGACAGCATGGTCCCCATCGCGGCCGGCGAATTCGTGATGGGCACTGACCTGGAACGCGCCGACCCGCAGGATAAGCCGCAGCACAAGGTCACGCTGCCGATGTTTTACCTGGACAAATATCTGGTGACCAACGCCCAATACGCGCGCTTCGTCGCCGCTACCGAACGACGGCCGCCCATCAACTGGAAAGACGGGCGAATTCCGCAGGGCGAGTTGATGAACCCGGTGACGATGGTGACGTGGAATGATGCTGCCGACTACGCCCAATGGGTGGGCAAGCGTCTGCCGCACGAAGCCGAATATGAAAAGGCCGGCCGCGGTACCGACGGGCGCCGCTGGCCCTGGGGCGACAAGATGGATCCGAGCCGCCTGAACACCTACTACAACGTTGGCTCCTCGAGCAATGTGACAGCCTATCCGCAGGGTAAGAGCATTTACGGTGTTTACGACCTGTCCGGCAATGTCGCCGAATGGACGGCGGATGATCTGCGGCCCTACGAGGGCGCCAAGGCGTCGTGGGAGTCGTTTGGCGGGAACGCCGCGGCGACTGCCGGCAAGTCATCGCCGGGCATCCTCTACAAGGTGCTGCGCGGCGGCTCCTGGAAGGGCGATCCGTTTTCGACTTCGCTGTATCACCGCGACTTCGCCTTTCCCAACCACGCCACGGATTTTTACGGCTTCCGCTGTGCGAGCAGTGTCGCGGTGAGGGCGCAGAAATGAGACGAGTTTTCACCGCAAGCGGACTCGTGCTCATGCTGTTGCACGCCGACGCCGGCTTCGCGATCGACAGCTACCGGTATCTGCACGTCAACATCCAAACGCCCTGGATGATTTTTCTGTTTCTGCTGGTCGCCGTGTTTGTTCCCTTCATCCTGATGGTGGTATTGATGTGGTGGCGCGCGATGCGCAAGCCGATTTCAGCGCCCAAGTCCGAGATTCGGAACGATGACTAGCGGTTTGCGTGGGTTGCTGGCGTTGAGCTTCCTGTTGCTGGCGCAGTTGCCGCTGTGCCCGGCGCGCGCTGCGCCGCCCGCCACGTCGAACGGCCCGCAGATTCTGGAAGAATTCGGTCGCCAGCAGCCGCAGCGCCCCGCACGCGCGACCACCATCGCCGAGCATGAAAGACAAGTCATCATGTTCACGATCGGCACCGTGCTGCTGGTGCTGCTGATCAGTACCGCGTCCGTCGGTATCGCGGTGGCGGCGTTCGGCAAGCCGCTGTTCCTGCTGCACATGATCCTTGCCGGATTGACGGTCACCGTGGCGCTGGTGCATGTGATCGTCGGGCTGGTCTGGTTCTTCCCGTTCTGAACAGCCGCACTTCGCGCACGGGAGCGCCATGGCTCGCTCTGCTCGGCGCACTCTCCGGGTTGTGCGGCGTCGCCTACGAAGTCCTGTGGGCCCGCATGCTGGGACTGCAATTTGGCGTGAGCACATTTGCGGCGGTCGTCACGGTGGGGGCGTTCATGCTGGGGCTCGCCGGCGGCAGCGGCCTCATGGCCGAGCACGCAGCTCGCTGCCGGAGGCCTCTGCGGCTACTCGCGCTGCTGGAAGCCGGGATCGCCGTGTTCGCGCTGCTGCTGCCGTGGGGCGTACACCTCACGACCCCGCTCATCGATGCGGCTGCCGCCACTCTGTCGTCGCCACAGTGGCACGCGCTGCTGGCGCTGGCCGCAGTGCTGCTGTTGACGCTGCCGGCCGCCGCGATGGGCGCGGGATTTCCGTTGCTGCTCGAGGGCTGGGCGCGGTACGGGCGCAGCATCGGCATGGCCTATGGCAGCAACACATTCGGGGCCGGAGCGGGCGCTCTGTTGCCCCTGCTGCTGCTGCCCAGCATGGGCTGGAGTAATGCGCTACGCGCCGTCGCGCTGTTGGGTCTGATCGTCGCCGCGGGCCTCTACACGCTGGACGGCCGGGGGCGGGGCGCTGCGCAACGTGCGATCCCGGCGGGCGAACCCAAGCCGTCCGTGCCGCTCCTGAACTACGGCATCATTGGCGCCGCGAGCCTGCTGCTGGAAATGGCGTGGATGCGGTTGTTCAGCCTCGTGATGCTGCGCACGGAATATGTGCTGGCGCTGATTCTCGCGGTGATGTTGTTTGGCATGGGCCTTGGCAGCCTGATCGCGTCCAGACGGCCCGACTCCCGGATCATGGCGGGGTTGCCCTGGTGTGCTTCCGGATACGCCATCGCCGGCCTTTGGCTGCTGCCCACGGTCTCGGGCTGGATTGAGCGGACAAACTTCCATTCGCTGGGTGCGGCCATGCTGGGCCAGGGATTGCTGCTGGCGGCGCTGACGCTGCCCGTAACGCTCTCTTTGGGGGCCTGGTTGCCCGCGTTGTCCTCTAGGTTCAGCCTGAACGGCACCTGGCTTTACGCCTCCAATTCGCTCGGAGCAGCGCTCGGGGCGCTGCTTTTCGTCGTGCTGATTCCACGAATCGGCAGCGCCGGCGCACTGGCGCTGGCGGCGGTGCTGCTGCTGCTGCCGGGACTGATCCTTGGGCGCTCCCGCCGCGCCTGGCTGGGCGTGCCGCTGGTTCTCGCCGCCGCCTGGTCCGTGGCCGTCCTGCCGCGGGTTGTGGATCTGCTGCCGCAGGCGATGGCGGGCAGTCAGGACCTCTATCGCTATGAAGATGCGATCGCAATCACCCAGGTGGTCGAGCAGAACGACGGGCAGCGCGTCCTGCTGACGGATCTGCGCCGGCGCGATGCCTCGACCGAGCCAACCGCGGTTTTCGTGCAAACCAATCAGGCACGCCTGCCCCTGATGCTGCATGCCAGGCCGCGCACGGTGCTGTTCCTCGGCATTGGCACGGGCATTTCACTCGCAGGCTCGCTGCCTTTTCCCGACCTGCGGCGCAGCGCCGTGGAGTTATCCGCAGGCAGCATCGAGGCGGCCGCCCGCTGGTTCACGGCGAGCAATCACGGTGTACTTCAGGAGACTCTCGTCTACCAGGACGACGCACGTCACTTCCTGAGTGCGACACCCAAAACCTATGATGTGATCGTCGGCGACTTGTTTCACCCGGATCTGGCGGGTGTAGGTTCGATGTTGTCCGTCGAGCAATTCCAGCGGGCGCGAGCGCGGCTCGCGGAAGAGGGGCTGTTCGTACAATGGCTGGCGCTCAACCAGTTCGATCAAGACACACTGGCCATCGTGCTGCGCAGCTTCCGGCAGGTGTTTCCCGAGGGTCAACTGTTCCTCGATGGCATGCATCTGGCGCTGGTAGGGCCAAGAGGTCATTGGCAGGGTGCCCCGGCGCTGATCGCCCACCTGAACCTGTTGACGGCCGAGCAGCGTACGCAAATCACCGCCTCGGAAGGTGCAAGCGAATGGCTGGGACGCTACTGCGGGCCCATCGAGATGAGTGCTGGGGCAACCCAGCATGAATGGGCGCCCGTCATCGAATTTCTGCTGCCGCGCCTGCACTATGGCCCCGGCGCCGACGTGGCCCCGCTGTTGCAATCTTTGTTGGCGCGGCGGCCGACCATCGAACAAGCAACCCGGCTGCTGCGGGTTCCACCGCCGCAACAAGAGGATTTCAGACGGGCCTATATCGGCACCGAACTGCGCGTGCGAAGCGAGCTGGCAAGCTGGCAGGGCTCGGCGCTCGAGGCTGACCATCTGCTGGGACTTGCCTACGAAGCCGACCCGCATGATCGCTGGATCGACTATGCGGTGTCCGACCGGCTGCTGGCGAATGTCGATGCCGCTCCTGAGCGCGGCCTCAGTCGGCAGGAGTTGCTGCACAAAATACTGCTCATCAATCCCTGGTCCGTGGAGGCCTGGCGGGCTCTGTGGACACTGCAGCGTGCGCACGGGGACGCCGGTGCAGCCGCCAGCCGTGCGCGCATTCTGGAATTGAGTCCGCTGGATCGCGCCGCCGGGGCCGCGGCGAATTGACGCAATCTGTTCCGTTGCATCGATGGATGCCTTCGAGTACAGTCGCTGCGAGGGAGCGTGGTGCTTAAATTCTAGAGTATCAGGGGCTAAGCAAATGCAAAACAAGTCGATACAATCGCGTGCATTTTGGTTGATCATCATCGGCGGCATGGTGACCGGCATGGGCAACGGCAGCGTATTTGGCGCCGCCATGATGTGCTTTTTAGGTCGCGGCGGCTTTGCGGACTGGGGCGGCTGGTGGCCGCTGGATTACGATCCGCGAACCTTCGCGGGCTTCATGAATTGGTGCATGATCATTTTTGGCTTCGCTTATGTCGTGATCCTGGCGATAGCGCTCAAGCGCCATGATGAGGCAGAAAACCAGGCTGAGCCGGTCCGGCAACACTAACCTTCAACAACACACCAAGCGGAACACTCACAATATGATTACCTATATTGCGACAGCCTTTTGCCTAGCCCTGGCCTTCTCCAGCATGTTGTTGTCGTGGTACATCCTGATGCCGCAAAAGAAGGATAAGGGTCCCACGAAGACTTGATTGATCTCGCCGGTAGGCCCGCGATGCGTTGCTAATGTGCAACAAGGATGTACATCGTGAAAAGCTAGTGATAATGTCACCTCGAACCGTCGCGCTACCGGCCGCGTAGACGGTGGGGGCTCGGTGGGAATAAATAATTAAGGGGTGTCCAAAATTTATGGAACAGTTCAACTGGTTTCAACTCAAGGCTTGGTGTCAACTCAACACTTGGCTTCAACGATGCGCCGTTCTGGCGTTGGTGCTGTTCGGCGTCATGGGCACCCATCCGGCGCAAGCGCTGCCGCTGTTTGCGAGGCAGACCGGCATGGCCTGCTTGGCCTGCCATACCAATTACCCGGAACTCACGCACTTCGGCCGCATGTTCAAGCTGCAGGGCTACCAGCTGGACGACGGGAAGGATCTGGAGGTCACGACGGATGACGGCAAGCAGTTGCTGTCCTTGCCCGCGATTCCGAACCTGGCGCTGTTCATCATGAGCGGGTACGTATCGCTGGGGAAGGCGCTTCCGGACAGTAATGTTGCAGGAGCCCAATCCTTCAAGGACGGCATCCAGTTCCCGCAACAGGTATCGTTGCTGTACGGCGGCAAGATCGCACCGCACTTTGGTGGCTTTGCGCAGGTGACTTACGATAGTTCGGCCGGTACCTTCGGCATCGACAACACCGACTTCCGGTTCGCCGATACGGTCGTCCTGCCAAACAAGACCAAGCTGACCTACGGCGTGTCGATCAACAACAACCCGACCATCGAGGATCCCTGGAACACCACCCCCGCGTTCGGCTTTCCGTATGTTCCGCCGGAAATCAACGTGCCCTCCCTGACGGGTCCGGTCATCAACGCCGCCCTCGCCTATGACGTCGCGGGCCCTGTGTTCTATGCCCTGTGGAACGAGCAACTGTATGGCGCGTTCGGGTTCTACAAGGCCGCGGAGGTAGGATCGCCCGGCAACCCGATCACCGGAGCCGCGGCGCCGTATGATTCGTCGTCCTCGGGCGTGCCCGCCGGACTCAACCCCTACTGGCGGCTCGCGTACGAATACGACATCGATCGCTATGCCCTCGAGGTGGGGACTTACGGAGCCCGGTTCAAGATCTACCCGGGCGGCGGGAACGCCTTGACGGGTCTCACCAACAATTACACCGACGTGGCCGAGGATTTCCAGTTCCAGTTCATCGGCGAGAACAACGCCGCCACTTGGAAAGGTACCTACGTCAAGGAACATCAGTCGCTCGATGCCTCATACGCGCTCGGCGCGTCGAATGCGACCGATTGGGTGAGCTATCTCTCGACCGACTTCACCTACTGGTACAAGAGAAAGTACGGAGCGACGGTGGGGTATCTCTCCACCAAGGGGTCGACGGACCCGATTATGTACCCGTCAGCGCCCACCCTGTGCGCTGCCAATTCCTGCACCGGGATTGCGGCCGGGACACCAGGCGCTATCCCCGTCGGTGTGACCAACAGCGCCAACAGCAATCCCACGACCAATGCCTGGGTGACCGAGCTGAATTACATGGCCTGGCTCAACGTCAAGTTCGTGCTGCAATACACGCACTATACGAAGTTCAATGGCGCATCGACCAACTATGATGGCGTCGGGCGGAACGCGTCGGACAACGACACGACGTACCTCTTGATGTGGTTTGCGCTGTAAGGGGAGAATCATTATGAAAACTAAAACTCGACCAATGACGATTCTCGCAACGCTGGCTTCGGCGGCTGTGGCGCTGGTGGCGGCATCCACGGCGATGGCTCAGGAGGCCGCAGCACCCGCTGTGACTCCGGCGGCGGCGGCGGAGGCCGAAAACCTGGTCTACACCAAGTGCGCGCTCTGTCACGGTCCGCAGGGGCACAGCATCTCCCCCATCTATCCGGCGCTGGCCGGTCAGAAGGCGTGGTACATCCTGGAGCAATTACAGGCGTTCAAGGCGCAGACGCGCGCCGATCCGTATGCGCGCGGCATGATGTGGGGCATCGCTTCAAATATGTCGGACACGCAGATGGCTGCGCTGGCCGACTACTTCAGCAAGCAAACACCGTTTGCGAGCAGCGCTGCACCCTTCGTCAACGTAGCTGCAGAGATCGAGCGCGGGAAGAGCATTTACAACGAGGGTGTTCCTGCGAATGGGGTTGCGCCTTGCTCGGCTTGTCATCAGGCCGATGCCGGTGGTTCGGATCAGTTTCCGCGCCTGGCGGGTCAGCATGCTTCGTACTTGATCAAGCAGTTAAAGGCGCTGCGCAGCGGGTCGCGGGAGCAGGTCGTCATGAACGGCATTGCAGCTCCGCTTCAGGATCCCGACATGAAGGCTGTGGCGTTCTATCTGGAATCGCTGCACTAGAAGTTAGGCTGCACTAGAAGTTTTAGAGAGTAACGGTCGCACGGCGGGGGCTTTCCCGCCGTGCGACCTCAAGCAGCGCCTCAACTAATCAGGGCGTCTTCGCCTGGCGGCGATCGAAGTGCTCCAGACCCCGGCGCGCAGCCTCCAGCCGTCCGGTTATCCCGAGTTTCTCCAGCCGCTCGACGCGCTCCGTCAAATAGCCCCGCGCCTCCATCGGCCGCCCCTGTTCACCGGCCAGCACCGCCAGCTGGTAGAGCAGGTCCTGTTCGCGCTCGCCATCCTCCCGCGCGCGCGCCAACCTCAAGCAGCGCTGCAGATGGCGTTCGGCTTCCGGCAGTCTACCGAGCGCGTAGAGGTTCTGCGCCGTGTTGATGAGCACCGTGGAGAGGTGATGGTCATCGACTCCAAAATGCCGCTCGGCGTCGGCGAGCAACGCGGAATTGACCTCGTACGCCTCGGCGAAGCGTTTGGCTTCGCAAAGCGCAAACCCGTGCTTTTCACGAATGCCGAGCCGCTGATTCGTCTCAAAGCCCGGCGCCGTCTTGGCAAGTTCCGCCGCCTTGCCGTAGTGCTCCGCCGCGGTTTGAAAATCTTTGAGGTCGGTGGCTAAGCTTGCGAGAAAGTAGTGGTCTCGCGTGAGTTGGTTCGGGTCGAGCGACTCGCCGGCTTCGATGTCCAACCCCGCGCGCAGCAGGTCGCGCGCCTTGGCGGCCTCGCCGCGCTGGCACTCGACTACGCCCATGAGGATAAGAATCTGGCGCAACTCCGGCTGCGCATCGGAGCGAGCGCGTGCCGTTTGCTCGAGCTGCTGCAGATCGGTGATTATCTGGGAAGCACTGAAACGCGCGCTGGAGTCATGGACCAATGCACGCAGCGCTGCCACACGTTCGCGCAGTTGCGTCAAATCAGTTGCGTCCTACCGGATCATGTCCCGATAGGCATGCCACGTCGCATGTCCCAACAGCGGGGCAATGATCAACAAACCGCAGAGCAGCGGTGCATAGCCGATGATGGTCAACACCAGAATCAGCGCGCTCCATACAAACATGGCGGGAATGTTGGTGAACACCGCTTTCACGCTCGTACGCATCGCTTGTCCGGCGGTCGCGTGCTGATCGATGATGAGCGGCACGGAAACGACCGACAGAACGAACACGACGCCGGCGAGTATTCCGCCGACGGCCACGTATGCCACCACTTGCGACCGGTTCATCGTATCGACGAAGCCCCGATACAAAGTCTCCTGCATGTCGGGCGCAGCGATGTGAAACACCGTGCCCAGCATGACCGCGGAAATTGCGAACCAGACGATGGCGCACCCAGCCAGGATGGCGCCGAACGCGAGCAACGCGGCGTAGTTACGAGCGAAGCCATCCAGCGAGTCGTCGAAACTTGCCCGTTGTCCCGCCGAATAGCGCCGCGACATTTCGGTTACGCCGGCCGACATCACCGGCGCCACGAGCAGGAATCCCGAAATCGCCGCGGCAACGTAATACGGATGGGTTCCGCAAAACACCAGGAGCGTCCAACCGAGTGCGACGATCAAAGCGCCGTAGCCCAAGCTGGCGGCCCAATTCCGGCGCATGTCCTGCCATCCCCGGTACACCCAGGTCAGTGGCCGGCCGATCGGAACTCGTGAGACATCGAGATGCAGATTTCGAACTTCACCGGAATCGAGCGCAGCGTTCATGGAAGTCCTTTGATAGTTGTTACCCATCGATCCCCGGCGGCTAAAGTATAGTCTGGAGTTGTCGCAAGATGAAAGAGCTGCACCCCTACGTGAATCGAGCCCGAGGTAATCCTTGGATGTACCCGCATTATGGGCTGAAAGTACCCAATTTGCGCGCCTTTCCGGCCCATGGCGTGTATGCCACGGGCGCGTCACACCGGTTGGCCTCGCAGGGCCAACTCGGCGGCGGCGAGATCTTCGATGGCGCTGCCCACGCTTTTGAACAGCGTGATTTCCTCGGCCGAGCGCCGCCCGCAGACGGTGCCCCGGGCAAGATCGGCAAGGTCGCCGCGGATGTTCGCGGCGGTGATGAGGCCGCCGGCCATCGCGTGGACCAGCTCACCGCTTTCCGCGAGTGCGCCGGCGCGCGTGTCCACATAGATGCTCGCCCGTAGCAACGCGTCATCGTCCGCTTCTCGCATTTGCGGCGTGAACGCGCCGATGAGATCGAGGTGTTGACCCGCACGCAGCCAGGCGCCGTGCACCAAGGGCGTTTCGGCCAGAGTCGCGCAGCTGATGATATCCGCCCAACCCACGGCGGCCTCGAGATCGCCGACGGCCTCGATGTCGAAGTCGCGGCCGGCGAAACCCTGGGCGACGGCTTGGGCGGCGTCCAATCGCCGCCCCCATACCCGCACGGCTGTGATCGGACGCACGACCGCGTGGCTCTCGATGATGTGCGGCGCCAGCGCGCCCGTGCCCACCATCAGCAGGCGGCTGGAGTCAGCCCGTGCGAGATATCGAGCGGCGAGTGCGGAGGCCGCGGCGGTTCGACGGCGCGTCAGTTCGGTCCCGTCCAGCACCGCCAGCGGTAAGCCGGTGGTGGCGTCGAACAAGACGTAAATCGCGTGAACGGCGGGGTGTCCGAGAGCGCCGTTACCCGGAAACACCGTGGTGAGCTTGGTGCCGATGCAGCCGCCGTGTTGCCAGGCGGGCATGACGAGCAAGACGTCCTTGCCGCTCTGCGGGTCGCCGAGGGCATAATGCTGCCGGAGCGGAGCGTGAAATTCCGAACGGAACGCGCGTTCGAGCGCGTTGATCAGCGGCTCCCGGTCGAGCCGCGCAGCGACCTCACGGGCATCGAGCTGCAGCATGCAAGCTTCCTCTAGATGATGTTGTGCTCCCGTAGCGGCTGCCCGCGCAGATACCGAGCATAGGAAAAAGGCGTGATGTCGATGGTACGGTACTCGCCGAAAATAATGAATTCGGCCAGCGCCCTGCCGATCGCAGGCGAATGCTGCAGTCCATGGCCGCTGAAGCCGCTGGCGAGAATCAGATTGGGCACGCTCTCGCACGCGCCCAAGAACGCATTTTGATCGAAGACGTTGTAGTCGTAGTGACCGGCCCAGGCGCTGCTGAGGCGTATGGCTTCGAAGGCGGGGGCACGGTGCGCAAGCGCGGGCCATGCCAGATCCTCGAACTGGTGATGATCGACGTCGAAATCGTCTAGGGCGACGTTGGGGTCGACGGGCGGCACGACCCCGCAGATGAATCTTTCCCCTTCGGGTCGAAACCACAGACCCGAGGGGTCGACGACCATCGGACAATTCAGCGGTGCGTGCGCGCAGCTGAACACGAACACGTTGCGCTTGCGCGCAAAGACCGGAAGATCGATGCCCGCAGAGGCCGCGATGGCTCGCGAGTGCGTGCCGGCGGCATTCACGAGCCATCGACAGGGCAGGGTTTCCCCGCTGCCTAGGCGCACGCCATCCACTGCATTCCCGCCGTTCATGGCGACCGATACGACACGGTCGCGCAGGTAGCGCACGCCGCGGCGCTCGTTGGCCTGCCGCAGCGCGCGCAGCAGACCATAGCCATCGAACCAACCCTCGCCGCTCGGCGTATCGGCAGCGGCGGCTACATCGGAAGCGTTGATCCATGGGTAGCGCGCGGCCAGGGCGGCGGAATCATACAACCGGGTTTCGACGCCGCAGCGCCGCTGCACCTCGGCGTTCTGCGCCAACGCCGTTGCGCCTTCGGCAGAGGCAAGGCAGAGATAGGTGGATTCCTTCAAGTTCACTTCGGCGAGATCGCGGCGGCACGCGCGTAGAAATTGGATGCCAAAGGCGGACAGCGCAATGTTGAGCGGCGTTGAAAACTGTTGGCGGATGGAGGCTGCGGAGCGGGCGCTGGCGGCGAAGGTATAGGTAGGATCGGGCTCCACGACGACGACCTTGCCGTGAAAGCCCAGGTGACCGGTCAAGAAGTACGCGGTCGCGGAACCCACCGCTCCGCCGCCGGCGATCACGACGTCTACTTTCGGCATAGGATCGGATTCACATCACGCGGCCGTAGTTTCCGCCAAGATGCCGTCATGTGGCGTCACCCGTTGCTGAAGGTCGCAGTTTTCGCCTATATCGCATGGGGCGGCTGGAACTGGTTCATCAGTATTCCGGTGCATCCTCCCGATGGCATCCTCGCAGCGGCTGAGCCGGACCAGGGCGAGCTGCGGTCCGTGCAGACCTATCAATTCGGCCGGTGGACGCTCACGCCTCGCGCCACCTACCAGATCACGGCGCGAATCCTCAGCGTCGAACGCTATCATTTCGACTTTCTCGCTACGCTCATTCCGGAGGATCTGGCGCTCGGCTGGGGGCCGATGTCGGACAGCCGCATTCTCGACAACATGGAAATTTCTCAATCCAATCGATTCTACTTCTGGCGCTCGTCGAGCCGCGTTGGCCTGCCGAAGGATGTCATCATCTCGCACAGCGCCAACACCCATGTCATTCCCGACAGTTCACTGATCGCACGCGAATTGTCGCGCCTGCGGCGCGGCCAGGTGGTCACGCTGACGGGAATATTGGTGGACGGAAAACGCGACGACGGCGCCTGGATCAAGACGTCGTTGGTGCGGACCGATACCGGTGCCGGAGCCTGCGAAGTCTTGTTGGTGCAAGACATCAACCTCGTTCGGTATCAGTAACCCGGGGCTCCTGGCTTTGCAGCTGCAGTTCCAGGCGGCCCAAGGTCTGCATCGCGGGCAGGCACTGCGCGACACTGGCATTCGGCTCGCGACGTTCGCGGATCGCAGAAAAAAACTCACGATCCTGTAGTTCGATGCCGTTCATCGAGACATCGACGCGCGAGACATCGATTGGATTGTTCTTTCCGTCCAGCAGTTCATCGTAGCGTGCGATGTACGTTCCGTTGTCGCAGATGTAGCGGAAGAAAGTCCCCAGAGGCCCGTCGTTGTTGAAGGACAGGGAAAGCGTGCAGATGGCGCCCGACGGCACTTTGAGTCCGATACTCATGTCCATGGCAATGCCGAGGGTAGGATGCTTGGGACCCTGCAAGGCAAAGCTCTTCGAAATGCCTTCGCCCGTTTGATACCCGAACAAATCCACGGTGTGGCAGGCGTGGTGCCACAACAGGTGATCGGTCCAGCTGCGCGGCTTGCCGAGCGCGTTCATATTGGTGCGGCGGAAGAAATAGGTCTGCACGTCCATCTGCAGCACCTTAAGCTCACCGGCCAGAATGCGCTTGCGAATCCACTGATGGCTGGGATTGAAGCGACGCGTATGTCCGGCCATGGCGACGACACCGGTCTCCTTCTGAATTCGCACCAATCGTTCCGAGTCCGCCACCGAGTCGGCCATGGGAATTTCGATCATGACGTGCTTGCCGGCGCGCATGCACTGCTCGCCTTGCGCCGCATGCAGTTGCGTCGGCGTCGTGAGAATCACCGCATCCAGGCCGGGCTGCGCCAAGCTTTCGGCGAGATTGTCCGTCCAGTGAGGAATCTTCCATTGCTGGGCAACTTCTCGGGCGGAGTCCATATTCGATCCGGCCAGCGTGATCACTTCGACATCGGGGATCTTTGCCAAGGCCTCGAGATGCTTGATGCCGAACGCGCCGTGACCGGCGAGACAGATTTTCATGCGGCACTCCTGTTTTCCAGAATCATCAACGCCGCGGCGGTGTTGGACGCGGGCACGTGATAGTGCCGATATACTTCCGCCGCATCGTCGTCGAGGGCGCCGCGCATCACGTGCCACATCACCATTTCCACGCCCTCCGATCCCGCTTCACGCATGTATTCGGTGTGGGATATCGTGGTGAGCGACATAGGATCCTTGGTGAGCTTGTCGAGAAATGCCGTGTCGAATGGTCGGTTGATGAGCCCGGCGCGCTCGCCCTGCAGCTGGTGCGACATGCCGCCTGTCCCATAGATGACGACGCGCAAGTCCTCTTGATAAGCCCTTACGGCCTTCGCGATGGCCCGCCCCAATTTGAAACAACGCGCGCCGGTCGGCGGCGGATACTGAACGACGTTGACGCATAGCGGAATCACCTTGAACGGCCACGCGGAAGGCTGTCCGCAAGTGATTGACAACGGCACGGTCAGGCCGTGATCCACCGGCATTTCGTTGGCGATCGTCATGTCGAACTCGTCGAGAATCAATGATTCCGCGAGATGCCACGCCAGCCGCGGATGTCCCTCGACCTCCGGAACCGGGCGGGGACCGAAGCCTTCATCGGCAATCGGAAACTTGTCGGCGACGCCGATCAGAAACGTCGGGATGATTTCCAATGAAAATGCCGACGCGTGATCGTTGTAGACGACGATGGCCACGTCCGGCGCCGATGCCGCCAGCCACTCGCGCGCCGCCTGATAGCCCTTGAACAGCGGCTCCCAGTAAGGGGTGGCGGTTTGGCCCTTGTCCATGGCCACGCCGATGGCGGGAACGTGGGAACACGCAATACCTGCGACTATTTTAGCCATCATTTCTTCTCCGCGGCATCCGCCGTCGCTTTGTATCGGTTCCCTTCCGGGCTGCGGCCGCCCGCCAACATCATCTGCGCGTAGGCCTCCTTGGACACGCCGGACATCATGCCGGCAACGTCCTGGAACGTGAGACCGTCGCAAAAGGCGATTTTGATGGTGTAGTAGATATTTCCGCCCACCTTCAGCATGCCGAGCCAATCGCGCTCCAGCACCGCTCGACGCTGTTCAGCGGTGAGTTTGTACCGATCCAGATAGGCGGCCTCGTTTGCCTTGAAGGCCTTGCGATTGTCGGCCTTGTTGAGCGACATGCAAAACATGTTGAGCGCATAGCCCATGCGTCCGCGCTCGGAATCGTAAACGTACGTCCCGGGTATGTCGTCGTAGTCGTTTGTCCGAGTCATGAAATCTCCGTGCCGTTGGAGGCGGCGTGAGTAGTCAAGCTTGAATGAATTTCTTGCCGCACGATGTCGCGGATTACTTCGATCGCCTTGCGCATCAGCGGGCTTCTGGGACGCTGCGATGAGGTGGCGATGGAAAGCGATGCCTTCAAGGCGGGCTTTCCGATCGGCTTGACCAGCACTTCATTCGCCCATTGGCTGGCTTTCACTGCATTCAGCGGCAGGACGCCGAACCCATGCCCCTGGCGTACCAGATCGATGACCGCAGGGATGCACTCGATCTCATGGGCGACGCGTATCTTGCGCTCGACGCCTGCCAGCGCGTTCTCGACCGACATGCGCAGGGCGTGCGGCCGGCTCGGAATGATGAGCGGGTAGTCCGCCAGTTCGTCGAGCGTCACGGGAGGCGAGCTTGCCGCGGCCTTGCGTGCGACCTTGGATCCCCGCGGCGCGATGAGAAATAGTCGATCGTCGAGCAGCGGTTGCAGATCCACGGTGGGCGTGGCGGTGGCGTTGTACACCAATGCGCAGTCCACCCGGCCGATGTTCAGCCATTCCAGGATATACGCAGACAAACCTTCCACGGTGGCCAGGCGTGCGTTGGGCAGCGACGATGCGAACGCCTTCACCAGCGGCACGGTGACGCTGCTGCCGAGACTGGGCGGCAGTCCCAATGCAAAGTGTCCGGAGTCGCCGTTGCGTTGGTCCTCGAGTTCCTGTCGTGCCCGGCTAATTTGAGTCAGGATCCCGCGGGCATGTTCCAACAGGCGAGAGCCGGCATCGGTCAGCACCACACCCCGGCCATTGCGCTCGAACAAATTTTGCCCCAACTCTATTTCGAGCTGGCGCACTTGGCGGCTGAGCGCCGGCTGAACCACCGATAGATAAGCGGCAGCGCGCGTGAAGCTACCGAGTTCCGCGACGTGGCGGAAATACTCGAGCTGCTTTAGATCCATCGCACCCGACGTCCGGGGCTATGCGGATTCGCTATAACAGGTATGCCATTCATTCCTTGATAGTATACGTGATAATAGTTATCGCTCACCATCGGAAGTCAGCCTTCGAAAGGGAATCCCATGATCGGTCAGTCAGGCATTGCGGTTAGAAACATCGAGCGCGCGGGTTCGAGCAGCGTGACCGAGCTCGCCAAGTACGGCGTCGCTACCATTCACGAGGCCATGGGCCGCGTCGGACTGCTGGCGCCCTATATGCGGCCCATTTATCCGGGCGCCAAGGTATGCGGCACCGCCGTGACGATTTTTGCGCATCCCGGCGATAACTGGATGCTGCACGTCGCGGCGGAGCTGCTGCAACAAGGAGACGTCGCGGTGCTCGGCACGTCGTCGGACAATTCGGACGGCATGTTCGGCGACTTGCTGGCGACATCGTTTCGCGCACGCGGCGGCGTCGGTTTGGTCATTGATGCCGGCTGTCGCGATACCGCGGATCTGCACGACATGGGATTTCCGGTCTGGGCGAAAGCCGTCTACGGTAAAGGTACCGTGAAGGCAACGGTAGGATCCGTGAACACGCCGATCATCTGCGCCGGAGCCTTGGTGAATCCGGGTGACGTCATCGTTGCCGACGACGACGGTGTGGTGGTCGTGCCGAAAGCTCGCGCCGCGCAAGTCGCCGCTGCCGCGGGCGCGCGCGAGGCCAAAGAAGCCGCGAATCGCCAACGTTTGGCGATGGGTGAGTTGGGTCTCGATATCTACGGCATGCGCGACACGCTCGTCAAAGCCGGCTTGAAATATTTCGACGACGAAACGGCGTTCAACCAAGAGTCGCACTGATGAATTCGTCCGCAAAGAATGCGTTCAAGACCTGTTTGCCGCCGGATCCCGATCCGATCAAACCGACGCTCGTGCTGCCGCCCGGTGCGTGCGATGCACACTGCCACGTATTCGGCCCCGCCGCCAAGTTTCCGTATTCTGCGGACCGCAGCTATACGCCTCCCGATGCGCCGGTCGAAAACCTGCGGCGTTTGCATGCACGATTGGGAATCTCCAGAGCCGTCATCGTCCACGCGAGCTGTCATGGCACGGAGATGGACGTGACCTTGGATGCCATCGCGTCGAGCCGGGGTGCATACCGTGGCGTCGCCTGCGTGGCGGATTCAGTCGCCGACCGTGAACTGCAGCGCTTGCACGAGGGCGGGATCCGGGGGATCCGCTTCAACTTCGTCAAACACTTGGGCGGTGTGCCGGACCTGGACGTGTTTTATCGTTTGGTTGCCCGAATCAAGCCGATGGGCTGGCACATCGTGCTGCACTTCGATGCCGAGGATATCCTGACCCAGCGGGAGCTGCTGGGCCGTATCGACGTCCCGTTCATCATCGACCACATGGGCCGCGTCAAGGCCGCCGATGGTCTCGAACAACGGCCTTTCCAGGCGCTGCTCGAACTCTATCGAAACAATCCATTGGCCTGGATCAAAGTCTGCGGTGCCGAGCGTGTTTCCGTGGGCAAGCGACCGTTCCGCGATGCCGTTCCGTTCGCTCAGGCACTGATTGCAGTGGATTCGGAGCGCATTCTCTGGGGCACCGACTGGCCGCATCCGAATATCTCGAAGGACATGCCCAACGACGGCGAACTGGTCGACCTGTTCGGCGAGATGTGTCCGGATCCGGGCGTACGGACTCGCATTCTGGTGGACAATCCCACCCGTATGTATTGGAGTTGAGTATGATCATCGACTGTCACGGTCATTACACGACGGCGCCGGCGGCGCTGCAAAAATTTCGCGATGCGCAGATTGCGGGACTCAAGGAGGGTCTCGATGTGTCTTTGGACGCGCGCAGTCCGATCAGCGACGACCAGATTCGCGAGAGCTTGGAAAACGCCCAGCTGAAATTGCAGCGCGCGCGCGGCACCGATTTGACGATCTTTTCACCGCGCGCTTCCGCCATGGCTCATCACATCGGCAACGAGACGACCAGCCGGCGCTGGACCGAGGCCTGCAACGACTTGATCCATCGAGTTTGCATGCTTTATCCGGAGAATTTCGTCGGTGTATGCCAGTTGCCCCAGTCGCCCGGAGTGGCGCCCGGCAACAGCGCGGCCGAGCTTGAACGCTGCGTCAAAGACCTCGGCTTCATCGGCTGCAACCTCAACCCGGATCCTTCCGGCGGTCATTGGACGTCGCCGCCGCTCACGGATCGGTATTGGTATCCGTTCTACGAAAAGATGGTTGAACTCGACGTTCCCGCCATGGTGCACGTCAGTTCATCGTGCAACCCCAATTTCCACGCCACCGGCGCGCATTACATCAACGCCGACACCACGGCATTCATGCAATTCCTGACCAGCGACCTATTCGGCGATTTTCCGACGCTGCGCTTCATCATTCCGCACGGCGGCGGCGCCGTTCCCTATCACTGGGGCCGCTACCGTGGCCTCGCGCAGGATCTGAAGCGCCCGCTGCTCGGCGACTACTTGCTGAAAAACGTGTTCTTCGATACCTGTGTGTATCATTTGCCCGGCATCGAGTTGCTGCTCAAGGTCATACCGGCCGAGAACATCCTCTTCGGATCGGAAATGGTGGGTGCGGTGCGTGGCATCGATCCCGAGACGGGATACTACTTCGACGACACGAAGCGTTATTTGGACGCACTGCCGATCAGCGACGGCGACCGGTACAAGATCTTCGAGGGCAACGCACGGAAAGTGTTTCCCCGTCTGGGAGCGAATCTACCATGAACAATAGTCGACCCCCTTTCCGTGCGGACCATGTCGGCAGCTTGCTGCGGCCTCCGGAACTCCTGGACGCTCGAGAACGCTTCAAGAACAGCGAAATTTCAGCCGCGGAGTTGCGCGCCATCGAGGACGCTGCGATCCGCAACGTCGTGAAGATGCAGGAAGACGTCGGGTTGCAAGGCATTACCGACGGCGAGTTCCGGCGCGCCTCGTGGCACATGGATTTCCTGTATCAGCTGGGTGGTGCGACCAAGGTTCAAGATAACCTCAAGGTTCAGTTTCATAACGAGAAGGGCGACATCGAGTTCACCCCGGCAGCGTTGCGAGTCACCGGCAAGCTGCGGCTCAAGAAGTGCATCTTCGGCGAGGATTTTACCTATCTCAAGTCCATCACCAAGGGCACGCCGAAGCTGACTATCCCCAGCCCGAGCATGATCCACTATCGCGGCGGACGCGCGGCCATCGATGCCGCCGTGTATCCCGACATGAAGGAATTCTGGCGCGATTTGTCGCAGGTCTATGCGGACGAGGTCGAGCAGCTCGGGAAACTCGGGTGTACGTACTTGCAGCTCGACGACACCAGCTTGGCGTACCTGAACGATCCGGCACAGCGCGAACACATCGCGCAGATCGGTGGTGATGCCGAGGGTCAACACTTGGTGTATATCGACCTCATCAATGCTGCGCTGACGAAGAAGCCGGCCGGAATGACCGTGTGCACGCATCTGTGCCGCGGCAACTTCCGCTCCTCATGGGTTGCGGCGGGCGGCTACGACCATGTCGCGGACGCGTTATTCGGCCGGTTGAATGTCGACGGCTTTTTCCTCGAATACGACGACGAGCGTTCGGGCGGCTTCGAGCCTCTACGCTTCGTACCGAAGGGAAAAAGGGTCGTATTGGGCTTGGTTACGTCCAAACGCGGCACCATCGAGAGCAAAGACTTGCTCAAGCGGCGAATTGACGAAGCGGCTAAATACGTTCCGCTGGAACAAATCTGCTTGAGTCCGCAATGCGGTTTTTCATCGACGGTCGAGGGCAATGCGCTGACGGTCGACGAAGAGATCGCCAAGCTCCGTCTGATTGTCGAAACGGCCCGCGAGGTGTGGGGGTAAGCGCCTGAAAACGTCCTGACTCATCGTGCGCGGTACACGATCTTGCCTCCGACGATGGTCATCGTCACGTGCGTCTTGCCGACCGTCAACGGAACGCCGGAAAAGATGTCTTGCGAAAGCACCGCCATGTCCGCCAGTTTACCGACTTCCAGCGTTCCGACTCGATCGTCCGCAAAAGCCGCGTAGGCAGACCCGTGGGTGTATGCGCGAACGGCATCCTCGATCGTTATCCGCTCTTCCGGAACGTAGATGCCGCCGGTGGGCTGGGCTCCGGCCTGGGCCGCGCCATCCATGGGTTCACCGGCAATGTTCGCGGTGTCCGAAGAACGCCAAACTTGCCGGGTCGCGGCTTGTTGCATGGATACAAAGGGATCCGGCGGCCAAGTGCACGGCCAGTCGCTGCTGAATGCGAGAGTTGCGCCGCTGCGCTCGAGCGCTTGCCAACGGTCGGAGGGAATCGCTTCAGCGGGATCGAAGTTCCCGCCGTCCTCGGCGCAGCAGAAAGTCGGTTGCATATCGGGGATCACGTGGAGCTCGGCGAATCGCGGCAAATCCCCCGCATCGATGAGATCCGCGTGTTCGATGCGCAGTCGCCGGTCACGGGGGCCGTGCGCCTGTTCGAGCCGTTGATAGGTGTCGAGGATCATGTGCACCGAATCGGCGCGCAGCGCATGGGTCATGATCTGATAGCCGCGCTGATCCAGTTCCATCACCAGCGCCTCATACTCCTGGGCCGTATACACCAGGGGAGGAATCAGCCCGGTACCGCCGTCGGCGAAGAATTTCACGAGATTGGCCGCTACCCAGTCATCGTGATAGTGCCCGCGCGCCGCGTCCAGATCAGCAAGGAACGCTTGCGTCAAATGGTGTGGCACGGCGACCGCGCCGAAGGCAGTACGCGTGCGAACCGTGAGCTCTCCACGGTCGCGCAGGGCCGCATAGAGCCGCAGTTCCGCAAGATCTCCGGTGGCGTTGACGACGCTGGTAATCCCGTAGCTGTTCAAGAAGCGCGTCGCGGTGCGCAGCATCGCAAGTTGTTCATCCAACGGAATTTGACCGGCGACGGCGCGTGCGGCGAGCTGCATGGCGGCTTCCAGCAGCACGCCTGTCGCGTGACCGCTGGCGTCGCGGACGATGCCGCGTTCTTCATCGATGTCCTGCACGGGTCGATCGGTGAGGCCTGCGAGCTTGAGCGCCGCGGAATTGAGCCAGAGCGCGTGCTCCGAGGTGTTGTGGATGACCAGCGGACGGTCCGGGACGGCGCGATCGAGCAATGCGAACGTGGGTGTCGTCGGCGGTACCGTGCTGAAATCGGCGCGCGCCATGAGCACCTTGTCCTGCGGATGTGCGGCCGCATAAGCCTTCAGACGTTCGATGAGAATGTCGGGCTTGTCCGGTGTGATGCTCGATTCGGGCGTCGACAAATTGAGTCCGTGCAGCGCATACGCGCCGTAGAGCAGGTGCATGTGCGAATCGACGATGCCCGGGATCACGGTCTGGCCGTGGAGGTCGACGATCTGCGTGCGGCTATGCCGACGCCTGAGAATCTGCGCATCGTCGCCGACGGCGGCGATATGAGCACCGTTGACCGCCACGGCGGCCGCCCATTTGGCATGCGGATTTCCAGTGTAGAAGTGGCCGTGAATGAGCAGAATGTCGTCGGCGATGGTGGCATACGGAATCGCCCACAGCGCCGCAACGGCGCATACGCTCAAAAGCCTGCGAGTCATTCTCATCGGTGTTGTTTCCTATTAATCAAGCAAAGTTCGAGCAGCGTGGGCGATCCTGCCGACCGTCATCCAAGGTAGTTTAACTTGCGATTTGACGGTTGGTTGTGGTCAAGTACCTTGACATTGCGATCGGCGGGGCCCTGAACTGCACCTCGGTCGCGAATAACTAGATCGCACGCGAGGGATTTCATGAAGGTGAAGGACCGTATTGCTTTGTCTCTAAGAGCTTGCATTTCAGTTATCGTCGGCTTGTCGGCCGCAGGAAGCGCCGTGCCCAACGCGGTGACGCCGGCCGAGGCAGAGCAGCTGGCGCAGCGCGACGTCATCGTCATCCTGCGTGATCAGTTGGCCAACGTACCTCCGGCGCGGCGCGCCATCAGCGGGCGGGCGATGGCCATCGCCGCATCGCAGAGTTCCGTGGTCGCCCAATTGGAACAGTCGCGCGCGCGCAAGGTCACCTCGTTCAGCACCATCAATGCATTCGCCGCCCGCGTGTCGGCGGCGGAGGCGGAGCAACTGGCGGCGCATCCCCTGGTGCAAGCGGTGGTGCCCGACCGGATCATTCATCGGCAGATTCGTGACCAGAGTGCCGGCGCTGCCGGCGGCGGTGGCGTTGCCGCGGCGGTTTCCTCCAGCGCTTCAGCCGGGCTGTGCGGCACCTTGGAGCCGGAGGCGCTGCAACTCACCCAAACCGCATTTTTGAATTCGACGACGGCGCAAGCGCAGTCGGTGCTCGACGGCAATGGCCTGCCGGTCACGGGCAAGGGCGTCAAAGTCGCGTTCCTGGCTGACGGCCTGGATCCGAACATCCCCGGATTCATTCGTCCCGACGGTTCCCACGTCTTCATCGATTACCAGGATTTCTCGGGCGACCCCGCCGGGACCCCGACGGCCGGCGGCGAGGCGTTCGGCGATGCGAGTTCCATCGCGGCCCAGAACTCGCCGAACGGCAAGCCGCTGAGTTTTGATATCAGTCGATTCGTCAATGCGGCCCATCCGCTGCCATCACCGTGCAACATCCAAATCCGCGGCATGGCGCCGGATGCCTCACTGGTCGGACTCAAGGTATTTTCCAATCTCGGCTACACCACCACCTCGGGCTTCGTTCAAGCCATCGAATACGCGGTAGCCCATGACGATGTCGACGTGATCAACGAGTCGTTCGGCGGCAATCCCTATCCTGACACGGCGAACGACCCCATTTCTCTGGCGAACGACGCGGCCGTAAACGCGGGCGTCACGGTTACGGTGAGCAGCGGCGACGCCGGCTCCGCCGGCACGCTGGGCTCCCCGTCCACCGATCCCCTCGTGATCGCCGCCGGTGCCAGCACGCAATTTCGACTCTATGCGCAGACCGGCTATGGTGCACAGTCTTTGGCCAACGGCTTCTTGAGCGATAACATCTCGGCCCTGAGTTCCGGCGGATTCTCGCAGCCCTCGGCCGGAACCGTGGACGTGGTGGCGCCCGGCGATCTGGGATGGGCGCTGTGTTCGACGAACATCACGCTCTATACCGACTGCACCAACTATCAATCGACTCCGGTCGGCGCGCCGGTCCAAGCGTTCGGCGGCACCAGCGAAGCGGCGCCGCTCACCGCGGGCGAGGCTGCGCTGGTGATTCAGGCCTACCGCAGCACCCACGGCGGCGCCGATCCCTCACCGGCCTTGGTCAAGCGGATCATCATGAGTACGGCAACCGATCTGCAGGCGCCGACGAGCGAGCAAGGCGCGGGGCTCATCAATGCCTTGGCAGCGGTCGAAGTGGCATTGTCCATCCACGATGCCGACGGCCATCCGAAAGTGCAAGGCGAGGGCTTACTGGTCAATACGACTGGCGCCAATATCACCGGTGCGGTCAACGAACACGAGTCGCATACCTTCAAAATCACCAATAAGGGATCGTCCACGCAGCACCTGACCGCAGAGCTGCAAACGCTCGGACCGCCGATTGCGGGGGCCACACTCAACCTGCAATTATCGCCGAGCACGGATCCGACGTTCATCAGCCCGACCGGCGCCCCGCGGGCCTACATCAAGCAGAAGTTCAACGTTCCCGCCGGCGCGCAGCACTTGGATGCGGCGATCGCGTGGAAGGTCTCGCTATACAGCACCGCCACCCCCATCGCGTACATTGCGTTGTTGGACCCGTCCGGACGTCAGGCGGCCTACAGCATCCCGCAGGGCTTGGGCAGCGGCTATGGCCACGTCGATGTGGGTAAGCCGGCCGCGGGCACGTGGACCGCGATCATCTGGACTCGTCCTTCCGGCACCGGCAGCTACTCGGGGCCCGTTCAGTTCACCTGGGCGGCCGAGCGGTACGTGAATATTGGATCGGTGTATCCGGCGCAATTCGACATCGCGTCCGGCGCCACCCAGGAGATCACCGCCGACTTTTTCATGCCGGCGGAACCGGGCGACCTGGCGGCCGGCATCCGCTATTCGGATACGGCAACGGACGGCAGCCAGACGCTCCACGAGATCCCCGTGACCTTGCGTACGTTGATACCGGTCGGCCCGACGGGGGGGTCCTTCACGGGTAACCTCACCGGCGGCAATGGTCGCCCGGGTGCTGGACCCACGCAAACCTTCGAGTTCGACGTGCCTCCGGGCGTCAACAACTTGAGTCTGGCGCTGCAGACCGCCGATAACGGCTATCTGCTGGAAGGCCTGCTGGTCGACCCGCAGGGTATGCAGCTGAGCGTCGAGCCCAATCTCGATCCGTTTGGTGATGCGCAATACGGGGTGCAATTGTTCCATTACAACCCGCAGCCCGGGCGTTGGAAGTTCATCCTGGTGCAAGTCTTCACGTCGTCCGGCAATCAAACGTCGCTGCCGTTCACGGCGAGAATCGGGTTCAACACGGCATTGATTACCGCGAGCGGCCTCCCGGACAACCCGAAAACGACGATCTCTGCGAGCAGCGCTCCGGTAACCGCCACGATTACGGTCATCAACAGCGCCGTCGGTACCGAGGCGTTTTTCGCGGACGCGCGGTTGAGTACGCTCGGCGTCACCGCGCTGCCGCCGCAAACCTGCGCGGCAGTGGCGACGCTTCCCGGTACCTGCACCCTTTTCTATGTGCCAACCCAAGTCAGCAACGTGAAATTCCTGTCGAAGTCGACGGTGCCCATCGAGATGGATTCTTACAATAGCGTGGGCTACAGCGTCGGTGGCACGGGATCGCCGGACGTGTTCGCGAAGCAGATCGCAACGGACACGGTCGAGGCTTCTTTGTCCGAGCCGGAGGTTCCGTATGGAGCCTGGTATTCAGTCCCTGCGCTCATCGGACCGTACGGCTCGGTAGGCGCTGCGACCAAGCCGGTGACCTCGACCGCTTACGTGGTGGCTCAGCAATGGGATGCTGCGGTTGCGGCCGACAGCGGCGATGTCTGGGCGGATCTCGTGTTCGGCACCAACACGTTCAACCCGTTGGTGCTGGCGTCCGGCGAGGGCGGAACGATCACGCTGACGATCACGCCCGACAAGAGCCAGATCGGCAGGACGATCAACGGCTACGTCTATGTCGATACGTTCAATCCGGTGGTCGGCACTGGCGACGAGGTCGTTCGCATTCCGTACAGCTATACGGTGGTGAAGTAGTCGAGGGCAGAGCGCGCCTCGGCGAGAGCTGGGGCGCTTTTGCATGGATGAGGGGGGGGCCGGACGGCAGCGCGACGATCCATCGCACCCGTCATGGGCATCGCCCGAGGCGCAAAATAAAAATAATATTTGGGCTCCGCGCCAATATAATCCGCGCTCTTTTCGTAGCCGGATGCCGTCCATGTTCAAGAATCTAGTTTTCTATCGTCTTCCCGCGGATTGGGCGATCTCTGCCGCCGATTTGGAGAGTCAACTTGCCGGGCACACCCTGCGCCCTTGTGGTCCGTTTGATATGTCGAGCCGGGGTTGGGTCACTGTCACGCATGGCGGACGGCTTCTGCACACGGTGAATCAGCAGCACATGATTGCGCTAGGCGTGGACGCGAAATTGCTTCCCGGTTCCATCGTTCGGCAGGTCGCGGAGGAGCGCGCCGACATTCAAGCGCAGGAACAAGGCTTTCCGGTGGGGAGTAAACAGATGCGTGATCTGCGCGCCCGAGTAGCGGACGAGTTACGTGCACGTGCGCTCACGCGGCGCCGCATCACGCGTGCCTGGATCGATCCGCAAGGCGGTTGGTTCGCGATCGATGCGTCGAGCATTCCGCGCGCCGAAATGGTCGTGGAAGCGCTCAGCGATACGCTTGGCAGTTTTGCGCCCAAGATGATCGAGACCGAGCGTTCACCGCATGCCGCGATGGCGGCGTGGCTACTGCGCGGACAGGCCCCGGCGCGGTTCTCGATCGATGACGATTTGGAGCTGCAGACCGCCGATAAATCCAAGACCATCATCCGGTATACACGTCATCCCCTGGACGGAAGGGAAATCCGCGGCTATCTCGCTGCGGGCAAATATCCCACTCGATTGGGCCTGACATGGAACGATCGGTTGTCCTTCGTCCTGACGGATAAGCTGCAGGTGAAGCGGCTCGAATTTCTCGAGATGGGCAAAGACGACCCGCAAGGGGATGACGTCGACCTTGCCGAGCAATTCGACATCGATTTCGCCGTGATGGCCGGAGAACTTGCAGGTCTGCTCAAGGATCTGACTCTGGTGATGGGCAGCGGCTCGGCCGGCGCCGCGGAACCCCCGGTTCGGAGCAAGGTGGCCTAGATGGGATATGCCGCGTCGTTCCCGCGCGGGACCTGGGGGTTGATTGCCGAAGAGCGGCGCTTCGTCACGGTTTTGGGGTGTTTTCGGCGGTACCCTTGCCTTCATGTGCCAGCGTTATGTTCTACCAGACCAAGCTGCGGCGGAGCGCGAGTTTCTGCCGACCATGGCGTGGTGGAAGTTCGCCGCAAAATTTAACGTCTCGGCAGAGCAGTACGTGCCTGCGATCCGCTTGCACGACAAGCAGAGCGAAGGCGTGATGCTGCGATGGGGCCTCATTCCGGCCTGGGTCGAGGGGCATCCCACGGGGCAGCCTAGGGCACGCGTACAGACAAGTCGCATCGAGTACTCCAAGAGCTGTAGAACCCCGTGGATCAATAGCCAACGCTGCATATTGCCCATGGCCGGGTTTTACACCTGGCAGCTCACCGCTGAGAACTATCGGCAGCCGTATTTCGTACGCTTGAGGGATCGATCGGTGTTCGGAGTTGCCGGGATTTGGGATCGATGGGTGAGCGATGACGATGACGATGACGTAATCGAAAGCTGCACGGTGATTTGCGTTCCGGCCAACGAGCTCCTGTCGGAAATCGGCGGTCCCTTGAGCGGAATGCCGGCGATCTTGCGGCGAAAAGACTATTCGCTCTGGTTGCACGGCAATCCCGCCGAGGCGAAAGCTGCGCTACAGACGTATAGAGCCGACTGGATGCACGCGCATCCCGTCAGTCCACGAATCAATTCCGCCGCCGTCGACGATCCCGCATTGATTCGCCTCGCCGGTTAGGCAGCCCCGGGCTGGGCGCCCCCGGCTACGCGCCCCGGGCTAGGCGCCCCCCTAAGCCTTCATCAACCAGGCTCGGAGTGCTCTGGCCACCGCATCAGGCCGTTCGATCGGCGCCATGTGGCCCGCGCCGGCAATTTCGACCAGAGTCGCGTGCGGCACGCTTCGCTGCATATCGGCATGCTGGGCGAGCGATGACCAGGTATCGTTGGTGCCGCTGAGCAGTAGCGTCGGAACGTTGATGGACGATAGGACCGGTCGCGCATCGGGCCGCTGCAGCAATGCGTTGATTTGGCCCGCGAACGAATCGGGGGTGGAGCGCTCGACCATCGCCGTTAGACTCGGCATGACTTGGGCAACCCGCGCGGGCGACGCCCCCATCATGGGCGGCAACCATTGGGCGGCGAGCGCCGTCATGCCTTGCGCCCTGGCAAGGCGCACGAGAAGGCCGCGGCTCTCGTATTCCGCGTCTCGTGGTGGGTGGACCCCGGTGTTCAAGAGACCCAACGCCGCGATGCGCTCCGGCGCCCGCCGCCACACTTCGAGCGCCACCCGACCGCCCATGGAATGTCCGGCTAACGCAAATCGCGGCGGCGCGGCCGACAATACGCGATCGGCCATGGCGCTGATCGAGGACAATCCGCCGAACGAGACGACGTGAACGTCCGCCACATCGGCAATCCGCGCCGGTATGTCGCTCCAGACGGTATCGTCACACAAGAGGCCGCACAACAGAAAGAGTGGCTGCATGCAGCGACTATATCGCAGCGGCGTTGCCGCGTGCCCGATGGACTCGACTCCGCGCGTTGAGGCAGGGGAGGATGTCAAGTAAAGTAACGCTTTGATCCAGGTGCTCCGTCATGAATGCTGTTTCCAAACCCGATCCGTCCGGTGCCGAGCCCAGCCCGGCGGCCCGCGCCATGATCGACCGGCTGATCGGCTTCCCTACCGTCTCGCGCGATTCCAATTTGGGTCTGATCGAATGGGTTCGCGATTATTTGCAGTCCCATGGCGCGAAGATACGGCTCACCCAGGACGCGACGGGAAAGAAGGCCAATCTCTTTGCCACGCTGGGAGATTCCCCAAAACCCGGGCTGATCCTGTCCGGCCACACCGACGTCGTTCCTGTGGACGGTCAAAATTGGGATTCCGATCCGTTCCGCGTTACCGAGCGGGATGGCAAGCTTTTCGCGCGTGGCTCGGCCGACATGAAAGGATTCATCGGCATCATCCTCGCCCAAGCGCCGAAATTCGTCGCCGCTCTCGACAGCAATCGTCTGGACGCTCCGCTGCACTATGCGCTGAGTTATGACGAAGAAGTGGGCTGTCTGGGTGTGCGCGGTTTGATTCGGGATTTGGAGGATAACGGCATCCGGCCCGCCGGTTGCGTGGTCGGTGAACCCACCTCCATGCAGCCCATCATCGCGCACAAGGGGACGCATCGGTTCCGTTGTGCGGTTCACGGACGCGAGGCGCATTCGAGTTATGTCACTCATGGCGTAAACGCCATCGAGTACGCCGCTCGCCTGGTCGTGTACATCCGTCAGATCGCCGATCGCCTCGCCCAAATCGAAAAGCGCGACTACGGCTTTACGGTTCCTTATTCGACCTTGTCGACCGGTCTGATCCGCGGCGGCATCGCCGCCAACGTGGTTCCCAAGGACTGTGAGTTCCATTTCGATATGCGAACGCTGCCGCAGGCGTCGCCCGATGCTCTTTATCAAGAGATCCGCACCTATGCCGAAGTGCTGGCGCGGGAAATGCAGGCCATCGATCCGCAATCCGGCATTGACCTCGTATGGGCCAGCCAAACCGCCGGTCTCGCCGCATCGGAAACCGACGCCATCGTTCAGTGGGCCATGCAACTTTCGAACAATTCAACCGTGGGAAAGGTGTCGTACGGTACCGAGGCGGGCCTATTCCAAAAAATGGGCGTGCCCACGGTGATATGTGGACCGGGTGATATTGCCGAAGCTCATCGGCCGAACGAGTTCGTTGCGCTCGAACAATTGGCGCAATGCGAGGCATTCATGAACCGTATTCTCGACACGGGATACGCACCCGCATGAGTGCGACTCGGGAATATCCTGAGGTGACGCTGGTCAAGGGCGCGTGCCCGCACGACTGTCCGGATACGTGCGCGCTGGACGTTCATGTCAGGAACGGCGTCGCACTCAAGGTGACGGGATCGGCTACGCATGCGCCGACGGCAGGTGTGTTATGTACCAAAGTAGCGCGGTACACGGAACGAACGTATCACGCCAACCGACTCTTGCACCCGCTGCGCAGGGTGGGCCGGAAAGGGGAAGGGCGTTTCGAGCGGATTTCCTGGAATGAGGCGATCGGCGCCATCGCGAAGCGACTGGCGCCGATTGCAGCGGAAGATCCGCAACAGATTTTGCCTTACAGCTATGCGGGAACCATGGGTTTGATACAGGGCGAATCCATGGCCCAGCGCTTTTTTCATCGCCTGGGTGCAAGCCTGCTGGATCGTACGATCTGCGCGTCGGCAGGTTCCGCCGGTCATGAAATCACCTTGGGTTCGAGAATCGGCATGGACATGGAGCTTGCCGATGATGCGAAGCTCATCGTCTTTTGGGGCTGCAATGCGATTACTTCGAGCGTGCACTTCTGGGCGCGAGCGCAGCAGGCCAAGCGCCGGGGGGCGACGCTCGTTGCCATCGATCCGTATCGATCGCTGACTGCCGAGAAATGCCACATTCATATTGCGCCGCTGCCGGGGACCGATGCCGCTCTGGCGTTGGGTATCATGCACGTACTCATCCGCGACGGCTTGATCGATCACGACTATGTGGCGCGGCACACCCTGGGTTTCGCGGAACTGCGCGGACGCGCCGGTGAGTACCACCCTGCGCGCGTGGCTGCCATTTGCGGCATCACGGCCGGCGAGATCGAATCGTTGGCACGCCTGTATGGAACCACGCGCCCGTCCTTGATCCGCGCCAATTACGGCATGCAGCGGGCGCGCGGCGGCGGCATGGCGACGCGCAATATTGCATGCCTTCCCGCTCTGGTCGGCGCGTTTCGTGATGCCGCCGGCGGCCTCTTGCTGTCGACGAGCGGCAATTTCGCCGTGGACGAGGCAGCTCTGTCGCGGCCGGAGCTTCTCGGTAACCGACGGCCGCGAACCATCAACATGTCTACCATCGGTCATGCACTGCTCGACGAACGGCCGCCGATTCGTGCCGTGATCGTCTACAACTCCAATCCGGTCGCGGTCGCGCCCGATTCTACCCGGGTTGCGCGCGGTTTCGCTCGCGAGGACTTGTTCACCGTCGTGCTTGAACATTTTCAGACGGACACCGCCGACTTCGCGGACATCGTGCTGCCCGCCACCACGCAGCTCGAACATCTGGATGTCGTCAAACCGTACGGCCACTATTACATTGTCGCCAATAACCCCGCGATCGAGCCGCTGGGCGAAGCCAAGCCGAACACCGAGATATTTCGGCTGTTGGCGAAGGCCATGGGTTTCAGCGAGGCTTGCTTCGGCGATTCCGATGAAATGATTGCGCAAACCGCCATCGCGGGCGACTGGGATTTCGACAGCGTTAGAGATCAGGGGTGGAAGCGCATCGGGCCGCCGAAGGGGGTCGCGCGCTTCGCGAACGGCGGCTTCGACACACCTTCCGGCAAGGTGGAATTCCTGTCGGCGGCGGCGCGAACCTGGGGTCTGGACCCGCTGCCCGATTACATCGCGGCCCGCGAGGACACGCGCAGCGACCTCGCGCGCCGGTTTCCCTTGGCGATGATATCGCCGCCCGCGCGCAATTTCCTCAACAGCAGCTTTGTGAACGTCGAAAGCCTGCGGGCTGCGGAGGGGGAGCCCTGGCTCGATTTGCACCCCGACGACGCGCTAGCCCGCGGTGTCACGGATGGGCACTACGTCAGAGTATTCAATGATCGCGGCAGTTTGGAGTTGCGGGCGCGGGTTACGGATCGCGCGCGACCGGGCGTCGTCGTGGCGCTGTCCGTTTGGTGGAAGAAGCTCGCGCGGGATCACAAGAATGCCAACGAGTTGACCAGCAGCGATACGCTTACCGATATCGGCCGAGCACCGATTTTCTACGACTGTTTGGTTCAAGTCGCAGCGCTGTAGCGAGTCCTGGTGCATGGGCGCTGCAAACGCAGTCGGCCGCAACATAACGATCGCGCATCTCGCACAATCCGTCGTCCGAGCGCACGGCCGCGTACGCGGAACTCAAACTAGATAGTCCGGGCAATGCCGCCTCGATCGCGGCGGCTGAGTTGTTGAAATGCCGGCACGTGCGGCAGCCAGGGTCGCCAGTCGGCATCATTGTCCGAGTCGGTTCCAGAAGTCGCCGAAAACCTGGGTCGACAAAAAGAACCCGACCGCAATGTTGACGATGACACCCAGCGTAAACGCGTAGAACGGTCGAGCGCCTACGGTCACGAAGTCGCGCAGGCGTGTCGTGAGTCCGATGCAGAGAAATGCAAACGTAAATGCCCAGGTTCGCAGTGCCTGCAGCGGAGCGACGAGAGCCGGTATCACGTCCTTTTTGTAGGCAGCGTAATCGTGGCCTTGCGAAATCACGGTGACGACGGCCGATGCAATCAGGAATCCCAGGACGAACTTCGGAAATCGTCGCCAAATCTCGGCGGCGCCGCTGCGGCTCCGAACGCCGGTGCGCTCCCAGCGGGTCGTGGCAATCAGCGACAGCACAAAGGCCCAAACGCCGATCCACACGTCGCGGCCGATGACCTTCATCAAGGTAAATGCGGTCACCGCAGCATCAGCGCTTCCCGAAATGCCGGGTATCTTGCCGGCATAACCGCCGTAGGCCTGCGCAGCGGCAAGTCCTGCGGCATCCGCAAATTCCGACGTGCCAATCCAGGCGCCTGCCACCCCGGTCGACAAATGCAGGTATCTAGACGCCAACGGCAGGACGAAGATCATCACGATGGCCCATACGACCACCAGTGAGATTGCAACCGACACATCCTCTTTCTTGGCGCCAACCGCGCCGCCGATGGCGATGGCGCCGGAGACCCCGCATACCGCACCCCCCGTTCCCAAGGTGGCCGCCAGGCGCGGATCCAACCCCAAGCGTCGCGCGCTCCAGAAAATCACGCCGAAGGTGACCAGGGAAACGATCGCTGCCTGCACGATGGCGACCGGACCCGCCCAGGCGATGAGCATCAACGGCAAACTCGCACCGAGTAGAACGATGCCGGTCTTGATGTAGAACTCGACGCGCAGCGCCGGTACGAGCCAGCGCGGCGCGCCGAGGGTATTGGAAACCAGCAGTCCGAGCGCCAACGCCACCAGGGGCGGCTCCAGGTTGTAGTGCGACGCTTGATCCCAAACCCCAAGAAAATACAGCGCCGTTGCCACCAGATAGATGGCCAGAAAGCCGGCCAGGAACTTCGACAGTTGGATGCCGAGCGCCGCCAGTCCTAATCCGAACAGCACCGCCCACATCACGAACAACGCTCCATAGCGCAGTCCGTGCTGCCGCAATTGGGCGGACACGTCGGACAGATGACTCCACTTCTGAGGAGCGACCGCAAGCCATTTGATACTGCCGCCGCTCGAGAACAGGAGCGAGGCAACGGCTATCAGTCCAAGACCGATCCAGATGGCCCACCAATCCTCCTGGCGAAGGAGTTCGCGCCAAACTGAGGTGCGCACGGGCAACCTAGACTTGGCACTCTCGGCGATCTCGACCATGTGAAACTCCTAGGATACCGCGGCCGACAACGCTAACGCACTCGACGCGCGGCGTCTCATAGCGAATGAGCATGGCCTGCTGCCGATTGATTATGTGGCCGGTTCCACGGCGGCCGCCCTCTCGATGCCGGTCGCCTCCATGGATAAGAGGGCTGTCCTTTCCGGTAGATTAGAATGACGGAAAACGCGGTTTAATCACGTCGTTGATCCTCGAGCGCCTTTCCGCGGACGCGCGCTCAAATCGAATTGGGAGCGTTGAATGCAATTATCGAGCTCGACCGTGGCCCGTTGGTGCCTGATCGCAGCGCTGGGCACTCCGTGCCTGGCCGCGCCCGAGTCTCGCGCCGTCGGAGCCACGCTGCCTGCGCCTGCCGGATGCCCGCAGGATGACAGCGGCCTCAAGCTACCTCCCGGCTTCTGCGCCACGGTGTTTGCGGATGCTACCGGGCATGCACGCCACCTCGTGGTGTCGCCGGCAGGAGTCGTGTACGTCAATACGTGGTCGGGACGGTATTACGGAAATGCGGCGCCCCCCGCAGGCGGGTTCCTGGTGGCGCTCCGAGACACTCATGGCACCGGCAAGGCGGACGTGAGTGAGCGGTTCGGCGAGATGTTACAGACCGGCGGCGCGGGCGGCACGGGAATCGGGTTGTACGGCGGATGGCTGTATGCGGAGATCAATGACAAGATCGTGCGTTACTCGCTGCCGCCGGGCTCGGTCACTCCGAAGGGTCCGCCGCAAACCGTCGTTTCCGGTTTGCCCCTGGGCGGGGACCATCCCATGCATCCATTTTCCATCGACGCAAGCGGGGGCTTGTACGTCGATGTCGGCACGGCAACGAATACCTGTCAGGTCAAGAATCGCACGCTCAAGTCCCCGGGCGTGGAGCCCTGCGTCGAGCTCGAAACCCGTGGCGGCATCTGGCGCTTCGACGCGAACCAGACCGATCAGGTGTTCTCGCCGAGCCAGCGATACGCCACGGGACTTCGCAACGCCGAGGGAATCGCCGTCGATACCGTGGGGCACCGCATTTTCGTGACCCAGCATGGGCGCGACCAATTGCACGCGAACTGGCCCGATCTCTATAAACCCGAGGAAGAGGCCACACTACCCGCTGAAGAGGCCATGCTGCTCACGCAGGGCGGCGACTACGGGTGGCCCGAGTGCTACTACGATCCGGTACAGAAGAAGCTGGTGCTTGCACCGGAATATGGCGGTGACGGCGGCAGGACGGTCGGGCAATGCGCGACGAAGACGGGTCCCGTCGCGGCGTTTCCCGCTCACTGGGCGCCCAACGACATGCTGTACTACGACAGGCACGAGTTTCCGGCGCGCTACCGCAACGGTCTTTTCATCGCCTTCCACGGGTCGTGGGATCGCGCTCCTTACGGGCAGCAAGGCTACAACATCGTGTTTCAGCCGCTGGCGGACGGCCAGGCTTCCGGCAAGTGCGAAATATTTGCAGACGGGTTTGCCGGTGCGTTGAAATCACCGGGCGCTGCGGAGCACAGACCGAGCGGATTGGGCCTTGGGCCGGACGGTGCGCTGTATGTGTCCGATGATGTGCGCGGCCGCATTTATCGGATCGTGTACATCGGTGGCACCGCCGCCGGGGCGGCGCAGGTCACGCCCTGTCCCGATGCCGCAGCCGGCGCCGGACCCATCAGCGACATGAAAGCCAAACCGCCCGAGGGGACGAATCCTGACGCCGGCGCAACACTGCCGGTACCGACCGGCGCCACCGCGGCGATGGTGGCCCTGGGCAATCGCATTTATCACGGAGAAGCCGGCGGTGCGTCGTGCACGGGGTGCCATGGCGCGGATGGCGCCGGCACTCCCTTGGGCCCGAAGCTCACGGGCAAACGCTGGTTGTGGAGCGACGGCAGCGTCGACGGCATCGCTGCAACCATCACCGCGGGAGTCATGCAGCCCAAGGAATATCGAGCACCCATGCCGGCCATGGGGGGCGCGCAGCTGTCGGCAGATCAAGTGCGTGCGCTGGCAACATACGTCTGGGGCCTCGGCCACCGGCAACCCACCACTCAGCGCGTTTGCGAACAGGTCGGTGACGCAGTCGCGGATCATCAATATCGCGAAATAGTTCAATGTCCCGGCGCTGCACGCGGTGCCGGGACCTTATTTTGACTGACACTCAGGCGCGATGGTTTCGCCATGAACGATCTGAAAGTAGGCGAGCATGACCTGCTGTCCTATCTGAAGCCGGACAGCTTCATAGGCGCAATTGCATACCTCGTGATTTTTGTGGTTGCGGCCATGTTGCTGTCGCGGGCGCTGCGCGCGGCGGTGCATGCCGCGATGACCCGCAAAGGGCACATGGATCGCACTACCATCATCTTCCTGCAGCAGATGGCTACCGTGCTGATCTGGGTCGTCCTGCTGATTCTCTACGCGCATCTCATCCCCGTCCTGCGATCCATGGGGACTGCGCTATTGGCCGGAGCCAGCGTTGCCTCGGTGGTCATCGGTCTTGCGGCTCAGAGCACTCTCGGCAATCTGGTCGCCGGCGTCTCGATTACGATTTATAGGCCTTTTCGCCTGGGCGATACGCTGCAGGTAGCCGCACCCACGGGCACCGACATCGGCGTCGTGGAAATGATTTCGCTGGGATACACGACACTGCGTGCGGCGGATGGACATCTGATCGTTCTGCCCAACAGTATTGCCGCCACCCAAGTCATCATTAATCTGAACACGACCTTTGCGCCCGGATCGATCGCGATCACAATCCGCTTGGACCGGGATGCAGATTGGGAGGCTGCTCGACAACTCGCGCTGGACGTGGCCAAGGAAAGCGTTGGCGAGAACGCGGTGACAGGTTGTTACCTGACCAAGGTGGAAGCGGCTGCGGTCATATTGGAACTGCGTCTTTCGGCGCCCGACGCGGCCGGCCGCGACACGTTGCGATCGACGCTGCTGTTCAAGCTGGCGCAGCGCTTCGCCACGGCAAAAATTGGCTCGAACGGAACCGAAACACCAGCATTTTCATAGTATTACAGAATTTACTTGAAGTGTCGAACGTGCCCGCTCGACATCGACGGTCTAGGCGTGAACGTCGATATGTACAGTCGCCGGCGCGTCGGCAAGGATGCGCTGCGTGCTGGCATAGAGCCCAACGCCACGGTTCAGCGCTTGCGGGAAGCTCCGCGGCGCTTGGGGCGCGGGTGCCAGGCCGCCGGATTTCGGAATGATGGCAACCACAGCGCCGGGCGATGCCGCATTGACCGATTGCGTCCTGCCGGCCGAATGCTCCGCAGAGGCGTAATCTGCCTGAAGGTAAACGAGGGTGGTATCGGGGTGAGCAGCGACGATGGTTACGCGCGTTAGAACGGAATCGCCCGAACCGATACCGGGCGCGTGGCCAAGTGCGGCAGCGGGTCGACCGCCGGAAACGCCGCGCTCATTGGCTAATATCAGGGTCTGGTTGCTGGGTATTACTTTCATGGACGTCTAACGATCCGGCGTTCATCGATAGCAGCCCCAGGGTGCGCCGGCCGAGCCTTTCGTGCAAGCGATAGTGGCAGCAGCGGCCCTTGGCATGGTGTAGTGCGGATCTCGCCCGATCGCGCAATCCTTTGAGAGCGAAAGTTATAAGTCTTTATTAAACAATACATTACCGCACTAATCTAGAATATTATGCACTGCCGATGAAGAATAAAATCGCGATTACGGATGTAACCGACACGGCTTTGTGGGTAGCGGCGTTGCGGGCAAGGGAGGGGAAGCGCGCAAATGCCGTTTTTCAAGATCCGCTTGCTTCGATCCTCGCGGGGGTACGCGGCGAGAAAATCGCCCGTTCGTTTCCAAATTCCGCGGCCGTTGAATGGGCCGTGGCCATTCGCACATCCGCGCTCGATCTGCTGATAGAAGAGGCCCTGCAGTGGGGCATTGATACCGTCATTAATTTGGGTGCGGGTCTGGATACTCGCCCTTATCGCATGACGCTCCCGAAAGACATTCGGTGGATAGAGATTGATTTCCCAAAGCTTGTCGAATTAAAAAACTCGGCGTTGGCTGGTCATACACCGAGTTGCACGGTCGAGCGCATCGGATTGAACCTCCTGGATCGTTCAACTCGGAATGCGCTCTTCACCGGTATTGGATCGCGGTCGCGAAAAGTCATGCTGATCGCGGAAGGAGTCATCCCGTACTTCTCAAATCAGGATGCCGCGAATCTCGCAGAGGATCTACGAGCCATCGCGTCGTTTCAGCATTGGGTGCTGGATTTCGACAACGCCGGCACGCGCAAGACGCCACACAGTTGGGCGAAGCGATTACAGGCCGCACCGTTCGTATTCCAAGTGCAGGATTGGTTCAAATTCTTCGAAGAATGTGGCTGGAAGGGGAGTAAAGTCGTCACCAGCGCCGCGGAGTCTGAACGACTCAATCGACCCTATCCGTTCTCCTTCCCCCTCGGTTTACTCATGCATGTGTTGCCGCGCGAGATGTCTCGACGAATATTGACCGTGAGCGGTGCGGTATTGCTCGATAAACGGTCGAATATCGAACCTGATAAACTTTGCAATGCAAAGTAACCGTCTGATATAACTTGAGGCGCGTGAGGAACTACATCACATTTTCAAAGGCGCGGAAGAATCCGTGGTAGCCCAACAGCGAGATCCGAACTCCGACGCTTGGTCGGAATGGCTGCTGCATCGCCGTCATGGAGACAATCGGGAGTACGAAGAGGTTGTGAGAGGAGTCGTGCAGCGTTACGCCGACGCTGTGCTCGACGATGCCCACCTTTTTCCCGGCATGACGTTAGCCGACGTCGGAACCGGAGATGGGTTGCTGGCTTTCCGCGCGATCGAGCGGATCGGCGCGGCGATTCACGTCGTCCTCACCGATATCTCGGCGCCGTTATTGCGTCATGCGAAGACCTGTGCCGTCGACCGGAAGGTTGAGGGTCAATGTACGTTTCTCGAATGCTCGGCCGAAAAGCTTTTGGGGATCGGCGATTCGACTATCGATGCAATCGTCGCTCGCGCATCGATAGCCTATGTTCCGGATAAACGGGCTGCTTTCGGGGAATTCCATCGCGTTCTCAAGCCCGGCGGTCGTCTTTCGATTGCCGAGCCGATTTTGCAGGACGAGGCATTTGCGGCCCGGGCGCTGCGAACGCGCGTCGATGCTCAGGCGGGCCAACCGGCGGACCGCTTCTTGACGCTCTTGCATCGCTGGAAATCCGCCCAATTCCCGGATACCGAGGAAGCCTATGCAAGGAATCCGCTGGTGAACTTTTCGGAGCGTGATTTGCTCAATTTTGTCCGCGCCGCGGGGTTCTCCGACATTCACCTGCAACTGCACATCCAAGTGGCGCCATCGCTCATCACGTCATGGGAAGTTTTTCTCGACACTTCACCGCACCCTTGGGCACCGTCGCTCTCCGCCATTCTCGACGAGCAATTTTCACAGGAAGAACGGCGATTTTTTGAAGCCATCGTCAGACCGACCGTCGAATCCGGCAAAAACCTCAACATCGAGCGGATCGCCTATGTCAGCGCGAGGAAGCCATCCGCTTGAACATTCACTATCGTTGCACCCAATGCGGGATCTGCTGCCGCAACATCAAAATCCCCTTGACGGCGACGGAAGCCATTGATTGGCTCGAAGACGGGAACGAGGTGCAAATCATCTGTGAGGCGTCGCCCTGGATCGATGAGCCGGCGGCTGACGACGCAAAAGCCGCGCATCTGAAACGGCGGTCGTTTGCGGCAACGAGCGGTTCGATGCCCGCGCGAATCGTGGCGATGCTCGTTGCCAATGTTGTTGGGGATTGTCCGAATTTGTTGCCTGACCAACGGTGCGGGATCTACGAGCGACGCCCGCTCGTGTGCCGCATCTATCCGGCTGAAATCAATCCGACCATACGACTGGAGCCCGGGAAAAAGGCCTGCCCGCCGGAGGCGTGGGCGTCCCATCTCCCGCTATTGATGCACAATGGCAGAGTGATGAATGATGAAATTCGGCAGGACATTCGGCAGTGGCGCGATACGGACGCCCGCGACGTCGACGTTAGGCATCGCTTGTGCGCCGCGTTGCAAATCGCGGACGCCGCGGTTGCCCAAGAGGGGTTTTTGGTGTATTCGCCGAAAAGCGCCATCTTATTGAGTGCCCTGCGCTCTGCGATGCGAGACGACGGGGCACCGACGCAGACGCACTGGCGTTTCGTAACGGACCGAGGGGAATCGATCGGCAATCTCTCGAATAAGGGAGCGGTCGCCTGTCATTCGGACGAGGTAGCAGCGTTGCCCTATCAATACATCGGCCTCAAGCGGTCCTAGCTCGGATCGCGGACCAGTCTCCGGAGTCGCCGGCCTTCCATCCATTGCCAGGACAGCAATGACGGCAGGCCGCACAGCACTTCGCGAATGCGCTTCGCCATCGAGACGGCCAACGCCAGTTCGCTGCTGATGCCCAGCGCGTGGCCGAACAACACCAAGGTGGCCTCCTGCACGCCAAGACCCGCCGGCACGACGAATGCCACATGACGCATCGCCTGGGTCATGCTCTCGAGAATGAGTGCGGTGGCGGCAGTCACAGGGTGTCCAAAAAGTCGCAGCGCGAACCAGACTTCGAACGATCCCATCACCAAGGCCGCGAACTGCAACAACCCGGCCAGGAGCAGACTGCGCCAGCGTTTGAAGCAGGCGCGGAGTTCACGATCCAGCGACGCGGCTCCTTCAGACAGTGCGCTTACTCCCACCAACGGGCCCAGAAATTTTTCCAGCCGCGCGAACACGGAGCCGTAGCGCAGTAACAGCACCATGGCGGCCGGGGCCGGCAGGCTGATCAAAAAAACCAGGAGGAATCGATGGTACTGCACACCGGTCGGACTCATCTCGAGCAGCAAAATCAAGCCCACCGCGGTGAACGCATAGGACACGATCAGCGTCAAAACGATCTCCACGATCACGGTGGCACTGATGGGAGCGGCCGCAATCCCACGCCAGCGCACTAGACGCACGCCTACCACGCCGCCGCCCACGCTTGCGACCGGGAGCAGACGGTCGATCGCCTCGCGTACGCTCGTCACCCAGAACAGGTAGCCCAACCCGGCCCGCCCCTCCGGGTCGTAAGGCCGAAGCAAATAAAACCAGCCGAGGGCAAAGAGCAGAAAGTACGGCGCGCGGTAGGGGATCAACCATAACAACGGCCAACCCGCCGACGCTAGAGCCTGCAACATCGCGGGCAGGTCCGTGCGGAGGACCAGCGCCACGAGCAAGGTCAACCCCAGCAGACCTCCGATATAACCTGCAATTCTCACGTAGACAGCAGCGACGTAATCAGGTCAGCCTGCGCATGAAACCGTCGGCGTCGACGTCGAACTCACTGCCGCGCCAAGTGACGCGCGACGTGAAGAAACTCCGGCACCAAATCCAGCACAGCAAGAGATCTCGCACGGGCAAGAGCCACATGTCCGCAAATAGGGGCTGCTTTCCCTGTATCCGGGGAGCGAAGTGAAAGGCCAGCCGGATGATGCCCGTGATTGCGAAAAGTGCCCAGGCCGCAATCGACCCTGACTCTCCAACCACAGTGAGGAGCAGGCCGAAGAGCGCCAGCGGGAAGCTGAAGCTGAGAAATATCATGCGAAAGCTTCGCGGCCGCAGCACGCGTATCGTGCGCATCCATCGGATTTCGTGGCGAGCCAGCGATTCGTAGTTCTGTTCGTCGTGCTCGCCCTCGACCATATAGGGGGACAATACGATGCGCAAACCCAACTCGCTCACCAGTTCGCCCAGCCGATGGTCGTCGGCCAGATGATTAGCAATGGCGCGAAAGCCGCCGATCGCCCGCACGGTGTCATGTCGCATGCACATGCTTTGGCCGGAGACATACCCTTGGTAGCCGAACAGCCAGGCGAGCAGCACCGACGGCACGTACCATTCGTTGATGTACATCGCGCCGAGACGCGACCAAATGCCTTCGGTGGGCACACCGCGGTAGGTACAGGTGACGAGGCCGACTGCAGGGTCCAGCAAGGGCGCCGTCACGATGCCCAAGTAATCGGGACCGACAAACGCATCGCTGTCGGCCATCACCAAGAACTCGTGCCGTGCCCGCGCCAGCATGTTGATGAGGTTGCTGACCTTCAAGTTGCTGCCATGCAGCTGTGGATTGACGACGACATCGATGGGCAGCGAGGGAAATTCCTCGATCAAACGCCCAACGACGGCGCATGCCGGGTCCGCCGGATCGCGCACGCCGAAGATGATCTGATATTCCGGGTAATCCTGCTGACAAAACGCGCGCAAATGTTCGTACAAACCGGGCTCTGCGCCGCACAGAGGCTTGAGCAACGTCACCGGCGGAAGCTGCACGGAAGTTCGCGGTGGTTTGCGGAGTTGCCAGACGAGAAAGGCGATGAACGTCAGAACCGCATAACTCGCCGCGATACTCAAGCTGACAAAGCCGATAATCGCCGTCAGCGTGTGAAGATACGACATCTCAAGTCTCGGGGATGGGGAGGGGGCTTCAGGCCTCGTGAGCGCGCAGGAATCGGAAAAACTCTACGCCCTCGCGCAGGCGCCGCTTCATCATGTCCCAACTCGTCAACATTTCCCGCACGATCTCCCAAATTTTATTGGGCCGGAAGTAGAACTCCTTGTAGAACACCTCCATGCTGTGGAAGATCTCTTCCTTGGAAAGATGCGGGTAGCTGATTGCCGCCAGCTGAACACCCTTGTCGTTCACCAGATTGACCGCTTCGTTCTCCTGGAGCCACCCATTATCGACGGCCTGTTTGTACAGCGTAGTGCCGGGATAGGGCGCTGCCAGCGATACCTGGATGGTATGCGGATTGATTTCCTTCGCGAATTTGATGGTCTTGTCGATGGTTTCCTTGGTTTCCCCTGGGAGTCCAAGAATGAAGGTGCCATGGACCAAAATACCGAGCTTGCGGCAGTCGCTGCTGAAGCGTCGCGCGATATCCGTGCGCAATCCCTTCTTGATATTGTGCAAGATCTGGTCGTCACCCGATTCAAAGCCGACCAGCAGCAGGCGCAAGCCATTATCCTTCATAACCTTCAGCGTCTTGTACGGCACATTGGCTTTGGCGTTGCAGCTCCAGGTCATGCCAAGCCTGCCCATACCTGCGGCGATTTCCTCGACGCGAGGTAAATTGGAGGTGTCGGTAAAGGTGTCATCATCGAACATGATTTCCTCGACTTCAGGCATGTTCTCTTTGATCCACTGCACCTCGGCGATGACGTTCGCGGCGGACCGTACGCGATAGCGATGACCGCCGACGGTTTGCGGCCACAGGCAAAATGTGCACTTCGAGCGGCAGCCACGGCCGGTGTAGAAGCTGACGTAGGGGTGCTTCAAGTAACCGATGAAATAATTCTCGATCTTCAAATCGCGCTTGTAGACCGGCGCAACGAAGGGCAATTCGTCCATGTTTTCGATGATCGCGCGCGGCAAATTGTGCACGATTCGGCCATCGGCGCCGCGGTAAGACAGCCCCTTGATGTCCTTCAGCGGCAAACCTTCGGCGACTTCTTGACAGGTATAGTCGAATTCCTCGCGGCACACGAAGTCCACCGCGGCCGCCGCTTTCAGGGAGCCCTCCGGATCCACCATGGTTTTCGCGCCGACCAGACCAATCTTGATGTTCGGATTGGCCTGCCGCAGCATTTCTGCGAATCTGGCATCGGTGGGAAAGGACGGGGTGCTGGTATGCATGATGACCAGCTCATAGTCCCGCGCGATCTTGAGGCTCGCCTCCACGGTCAATTCGTCGGCCGGAGCGTCCAGTACACGCGAGTTCGGCACCAACGCCGCGGGCTGCGCCAACCACGTGGGAAACCAGAAGGATTTGATCTCGCGTTTGGCTTGGTAGCGCGAGCCGGCGCCGCCGTCAAAACCGTCAAACGACGGCGCCTGCAGAAATAGTGTTCTCAACGTCATTTATAGGCCTCGCGGAAATAGCGTTCCGCCACTCGAATTCTACGGGTTCAATACAAGCTCGCTACCCAGGGCGGGACAACACGCAGCGGCGGATAGACCCCGCTTGGCACGCTAAAGCAGGGCCGATCACACTGTTAAATGCGGATAATACAGGGTTTTCACCCCTCCGTACCAATTCCCGATCAGCATGCGCCCAATGAGCGATGCCGCAATCGTCGGATTGGCCGTCGGAGTCTTCGCGCTTGGCGGTTAGGCACTGGAATTAGGCGTTCCAGCCCCCATGACAAGGGGTGTAGCAGCCTTCACATATGCTGCCGATTTACTGTAGATTATCCATTATATTTCAGGCGCTGTACGCCGGTTACTGGGTTTTTTGGCGAACAACAGGGCGATCTGCCCGGAGAGACGAGAGTTCTATGATGCCTGTCCAATCGACATCGGTTCCGCGCAATTGGATTACCAGCGCCATGTTTGTATTGACTTTTGCTACCGCGGTGACCGTGGTGCCATGGTATGGCTTTAAATTCGGCTATCACGCGGCGGCCTGGATTTGGTTCACCCTGCTCCTCGGCGCCAACGGGATGGCGATCACCTGCGGATATCATCGGTTGTTCTCCCACGCCACGTACGAGGCCCATCCCGTGCTCAAAGTGGCCTATCTGCTGTTCGGCGCCATGGCGCTTCAAAACAGTGTCTTGGTATGGAGTGCCGGGCACCGGGTACATCATCGATTTATCGATGACACGGAGCGTGACCCGTACTGCGCACGACGTGGATTCTGGTTCTCGCACATCGGGTGGATGCTGCGTCATTATCCCAGTGGAGAACCGGATTTCAGCACCGTGCGGGATCTGGAGCGCGACCCACTGGTGCGGTACCAACACCAATTTTACATTCCCTTGGCGCTGACGATGAACATCGGTCTGCCGCTGTTGCTCGGCTGGGCCAGTGGCGACGTGCTCGGGACATTCTTGTTGGCGGGCGTTCTGCGGCTGGTGCTGAGCCATCACTTGACATTCTTCATCAACTCGCTTGCGCACATCTGGGGTTCTCAACCGTATACCGAAGACAACACGGCACGCGATAACCCGGTCGTGGCGTTGCTGACCTATGGCGAGGGCTACCATAATTTCCATCATATGTTTGCGCACGACTACCGAAACGGTGTGCGGGCATGGCAATGGGATCCCTCGAAATGGTTCATTGCGGCCATGAGCTGGTTGGGATTGGCCAGAAACTTGAAGCGTGTTCCGTGGTTCAAGATCCAGCGCGCCTTGCTCGACGCCCAGTTCCGCCGCGCGGAACGGTATCTCTCCGATCAGCCGGGACGCGTGCAGATCGAACTCCTCAAACGCCGGGTGGCCGAGGAGTACGAAGTGTTCTGCAATGCCGTGACCGCATGGACTCATCTGCGCGAACAGCGCCTTCTGGATGCGAAACGCGCGATGCACGAGCGATGGGAGGGCTCCTCCCTGCAATCGAAGCTCCAGGAGCTGGAACACGGTTTGAAGATGCAGTACCAGCGTATGCGCAAGCTGGGCGACCAAATCGCGTTTACCGTGACCTGATGTCGCGGTCGATGGAGTAGCTATGTCTACCGACTCAGAACCACGACGAATCGTCAATCGCGACGACTCGACTCGGGGCGCCGGTCGGGACACGCAGCCTTCACTCGAAGCCCGTCTTTTGCGCCGGCTCCTCGCAAGCTTCGGCGATCCGCCCATCGAGTTCGAACTCGCTTGGACCGGTGAGCGCGTCGCCGCGCATACGATGCGGGCGACGGAAACCGTGCGAATCGCGGACCGCGCCACGCTGCGGGGTCTGCTGCGCGACGCGCAGATTCGTTTCGGCGATGCCTACAGCTCGGGCCAACTGGAGGTCGAGGGCGATCTGGTCAGGTTCATGGTGACGTTGTTCCGCACTTTGAGCCCGCCAAACGCCACTGATTCCATCGCCAACCGGGTCATTTCATGGCTTCACCGCCCTCGTCGCAATACGCTTGCCGGATCGCGCGACAACATCCACCGGCACTACGATCTCGGTAACGACTTCTACTCGCTGTGGTTGGGTCAGACCATGGCCTACACGTGCGCCTATTACCCGCATGCTGACGCGTCCCTGGATGAAGCGCAGGTTGCGAAGATGGAGCACGTGTGCCGCAAACTGCGCGTGAGTGCCGGGGATTCGGTCGTGGAGGCGGGATGCGGGTGGGGCAGTCTGGCGCTGCATATCGCCGGCCGCTACGGCGCGAAGGTGCGCGCTTTCAACATTTCCAAGGAACAACTGGAATTCGCGCGCCGGCAGGCACGGGAGCGGGGATTGGACCACCGCGTGGAATTCATCGAGGATGACTACCGCAATATCACGGGTACGTACGACGTTTTCGTCTCGGTCGGCATGCTCGAACACGTCGGAGTGGAAAATTATCCCGAATTGGGCAATGTCATCGCCCGCTCGCTCACGGGCGAGGGGCGCGGACTGATCCATTCGATTGGGCGCAATCGGCCGGAACCGCTTCATCCTTGGATCGAAAGGCGCATCTTTCCCGGCGCGTATCCCCCCTCGCTCGGCGAAATGATGCAGATATTCGAGCCATGGAACTTGTCGGTGCTCGATGTCGAGAATCTGCGGTTGCATTACGCCCGCACGCTGCGCCATTGGCTGGATCGATACGACAGTGTGCTGGACAAAGTGCGTTCGATGTTTGCCGACGAGTCCTTCGTGCGCATGTGGCGGCTCTACCTCGCGGGTTCGATTGCGGGATTCGAAACGGGTTGGCTGCAACTCTTTCAGGTGCTGATCACGAAACAGGACAACAATGCCATCCCGCTCACTCGCGAGTACATGTACCCGAAATAGGGAGCCATGCGATGCGTAGCACCGAGGCCATCATTCTCGGCGGTGGCCCGGCAGGATCGGCGGCCGCCGAGCGCCTGAAGGCAGGCGGAGTCGACGTGATCGTGCTCGACAAGGAACGCTTTCCGCGGCACAAGCTGTGTGCCGGTTGGATCACGCCCGACGTGGTACGCGATTTGAAGCTGGATATCGCGCGCTATCCCTACGGTTTCTTGAGCTTCCGGCGACTCCACTGGCATGTGCGCGGTCTGAAGCTGCCGCTGCCCTGCGTGCAGCACTCCATCCGACGCATCGAGTTCGATAGCTGGCTGCTCGAGCGATCGGGCGCCGAAGTGGGAACCCACGTCGTCAGAGGCATCGCCCGCGACGGCGAGTACTACGTCATCGATGGTATGTATCGCTGCCGCTACCTGATCGGTGCGGGCGGTACCTCGTGCCCGGTGCGCCGGGCTCTGTTCGAGGCTGCAATGCCCCGGCCGCGCGCGCTGCAGACAGTGACGCTGGAACTGGAATTCCCGTACGCATGGCGGGACCCGGATTGTCATTTATGGTTTTTCGAACATGGCCTGCCGGGTTATAGCTGGTATGTACCGAAGGCGTCCGGCTGGCTGAATGTGGGGGTCGGCGCCATGGCGACGCGGCTGAAACAGCGCGGCGAGAATATCCGGCAGCACTGGCGGTACCTGGCGGCGAAAATGCAGCGCCAGTTCGGGATCGCCCTGCCCGATGAACCGCCTGGATACAGCTACTACGTCCGCGGGCCCCTCGATTCCGCGCGCATCGGCAACGCCTTCCTCATCGGCGATGCTGCCGGTCTGGCGACCCGCGACCTGTGCGAGGGAATCGGGCCGGCGATCCGGAGCGGTCAATTGGCCGCGGATTCCATTTTGAGCGGCGCCCCCTACGATCTGCACGAGGTAGCCACCAGCAGCCTGGGCGGCGGTTTCGTCAGTCGCTGGATGGATTGGGCTTTCACGCGAGGCGTTGCTTCCGCGGCATGACGCAAGGGCTGCGGCAAGTAGCGGCCGGGGTGTTTCCATGATGCCGGTGACGCAGCGTTCGCACGGCGGCATGGTGACGGCCCCCCATGCGCGGGCAGCGGAGGCAGGAGCACGGATTCTTGCAGAAGGCGGCACCGCCATCGAAGCAGCGCTGGCCGTCGCGGCGACGCTTACGGTCGTTTATCCCCACATGACCGGCCTCGGCGGTGACAGCTTCTGGTTGATCGCCGCACCAGGCAACATCCCGGTGACCATCGACGGGGCCGGTCGCGCCGGTTCAGGCGTTACCGTGTCACTGTATCAACGCCTCGATTTGCGCGCAGTGCCGTGGCGCGGCGCGCTCGCGGCCAATACGGTGGCCGGCGCCGTTTCGGCGTGGGCTGCGGCATGGGAAATCAACGGCGAATGGGGCGGCCGATTGCCGCTGTCGCGCATTTTTGCAGACGCCATGATGCTGGCGGACCACGGGACCGTCGTCACCGCGAGTCACGCCGATGCCGCCAACCAGTTCCGAGCGGAACTCGAAACGCTGCCCGGCTTCAGCGCGCTGCACTTCATCGGCGGCGCGCCGCCGCAGGCGGGTGACCGGCTCTACCAACCCGCGCTACGGCGAACTCTCGATAGTCTCGCCAAGGAGGGACTCGGTAGCTTCTACCGGGGTGACCTCGCTCGCCAGATTGGCGCCGAGCTGGCGAACGCCGGCGTCCCCTTGAGTGCGGCCGATCTTGCGAACCAGAACGCGCGCATCGGTTTTCCATTGCAAGTCGAACTGCCGACGGCTGACGTCTACAACTGCCGACCGCCATCTCAAGGTCTTGCTTCGCTCATGATTCTCGGCATATTCGCTGAACTCAATGTCACGCGGGCGGACTCGTTTGCCCACGTTCACGGCATTGTCGAGAGCACGAAGCTCGCGTTTGCCGTGCGTAATCGGGAAATCGGCCATCGCGAAAATGCCGGCTCGGAGCTGGAACGCTATCTCACGTCTCCTGAGCTCAAGCGGGCCGCCGCCCGTATCGACCGGAGACGAGCGGCCGCGTGGCATGGCGGCATGGGCGACGGCGACACGGCGTGGTTCGGCGTGATCGACAAAGCGGGTTGCGCCGTGAGCGCCATTCAGAGTCTGTATTTCGAGTTCGGCTCCGGCGTCGGGCTGCCCGACTCCGGTTTCGTGTGGCAGAACCGCGGTTGCGCCTTTCAGCTCGCCGGAGATGGCCCGAATGTGTTAGCGCCGGGCCGCAAGCCGTTCCACACCCTGAATCCCGCCTTTGCGCGTTTCCGGGATGGGCGCACGATGGTGTACGGCGCCATGGGCGGCGACGGCCAACCGCAGACGCAGGCGGCGCTGTTCACTCGGTTTGCGCTCTATGGTCAGGATCTGCAGGACGCGATCTCCGCGCCGCGGTGGGTGCTCGGTCGCACTTGGCGAGACTCGAGCACCGCATTGCGTGTAGAAAGTCGATTTCCCGATGAAGTTATCGCAGAGCTGACCGCGGCGGGACACCTCGTCGAAAGAGTTGCACCGTTCGATCAGGCCATGGGGCACGCCGGCGCAATCGTGTATGACGTTGAACAAGGTTTCCAAGGTGCCAGCGATCCGCGCAGCGACGGCGCTGCGATCGGTTGCCGCAACGCGTTAGGATAGTCCGTGCGCCAACGCACGGCGGGCCAGGGAGACTCTCAACATGATCAATGCAAAGGATTTCCGTGTGCCTCCCGGGAGATCGATCGACCTCTCGGATTGGCCAACGCTTACAACACCCATATGCAAGTCCAAAGAGGAATACCAGACTTTCCTCCAAAGACATGTTACGGAATTGAGCTCACTGCAACAGTTGCTCTACGCCTCCGACCGTCATGCGCTGCTTCTGATTGTTCAGGGCATGGACAGTGCCGGAAAGGACGGCGTCATTCAGCATGTGATGTCCGGGGTCAATCCCCAAGGCTGCGAGGTGTTCAGTTTCAAGGAGCCAAGTGCCGAAGAACTGAAGCATGATTTTCTTTGGCGAGCGGCACGCCGTCTGCCGGAGAGCGGCCGGATCGGCATCTTCAATCGCTCGTATTACGAGGAAGTGCTGGTCGACCGCGTGCATCCTGGGCTCATCCGCAACGAGGGGCTAGTGGATGCTCCAGCCGGCGGAAAGAGGCTCTGGTACCACCGATATCGATCCATCATCGATTTTGAGCGGCATCTCGTCACGAATGGAACGCGTATCGTGAAGTGTTACCTCCATCTCTCGAAGGATGAACAACGGAAGCGCTTGCTCGAACGAATCGACGAACCGGCCAAGAACTGGAAGTTCAGCGCTGCCGACATCCACGAGCGAAAATTCTGGAAGGACTACATGAAGGCCTACGCGCATTGCGTGGGTGGCACCAGTACTCACCATGCGCCATGGTATGTCGTGCCCGCAGACGACAAGGATAACGCCAGGCTCATTGTGTCTCGCATTATTCTCGACACCCTCGAAAGCCTGAAAATGGCGTACCCCAAAGTCGACGCAAAACGCCGGCGCGCGCTGCTCGCCATTCGCCGCCAGCTTGAACGAGACCAGTAACGCTGCGTGACTCGGTACGCTTTCGCGCGGCATGCCGCGCCGGCAAGCCTGCGGGGGCTGTTCAGGACACTTGCAGGGGCAAACGTCGCAGCCGCTGACCTGTCAGGGCGAAGACGGCGTTGGCCACCGCCGGTGCAATCGGCGGCACGCCGGCTTCCCCAACGCCGCCGGGCGATTCCTGACTCGCGATGATGTCCGTTTCGATGGTGGGGCATTCGTCCATCCGCAGCGCCAGGTGGTCGTCGAAATTGCTCTGCTGCACCTGCCCCTTGTCGATCGTGATCTCATTCTGCAGCGCCGCCGATAGGCCGAACACGATGCCACCCTCCATTTGCTGGCGAATCAGATTGGGATTCACCGCCAAGCCACATTCCACCACGCACACGACGCGATGCACGCGTATTCGACGATCGGCGCTCAATGATACTTCGGCAACCTGCGCGACGATGCTGCCGAAACTGCGATGGATGGCGATTCCCCGAGCTCTCGGTGTCCCATCTTGGGCGGGTTTGATTGCTTCATTCCAAGCGCAGAGTGCGGCCACGCGCCTCAATACCGTAAGATGCCGCGGCTGGTTGCCCAGCAGCTCGATACGGAACGCCACGGGATCCCGTTGAACCGCAGCTGCGCATTCGTCGATGAAGCTCTCCGTAAAAAACGCGTTCTGCGAGTGATTCACCGACCGCCAGATACCCGTGGGCAAGCCTGATTCGACGCGCTGATGCGCAATGCGCGCGTTGGGAAATTCATAGGCCGTATTCGATGCGCCGTCGGTGGCCGCATCGATGACTGAGGGAGCGCCCAAACTCGAACCGCTGGAGGTCGCCTGCCAGACAATCAGTCGTCCCCGGGAGTCGAAACCCGCTTTGCTGCGGGACACGAACGCGGAACGATAGTAGTCGTGCGTCGTGTCCTGCTCGCGGGACCACAGCAACTGAACCGGCAGCCCGCCGGTTTCACGCGCCAGCGCGGCAGCCTGGATGATGCAGTCGTTGAAATAGCGGCGGCCGAAGCCGCCCCCGAGATAGGGTACGCGCAGGTCCACCTTGGACGCGTCGATACCGAGCACTTTGGCGACGGCGAATCGCGCCAATCCCGGCGCCTGCGTACCCACCCAGACGGTGGCGGCTCCGTTCTTGAACTGCACCGTACAATTCATAGGCTCCATGGCTGCGTGTGCCACGAAAGGCACCCGATATTCCGCGGTCACCGTCTTCGCCGCGGATTGCAGTGCTGCCGTCACATCGCCGCGCTCATAGTGAGCCTGCCCCACATGCAGGTCCAACGCCCGTGTCAGTTCTTCATCGATCGACCTGCTCGACAAGCCGGCCGCGGCGCCATGGTCCCACTGCACGGACACTTGTTTGACTGCTTGCATGGCCTGGAAGCGCGTGGTCGCGATAACGGCAATGCCTCCCGACGTCATACCGACTCCGGCCAATCCACCGGCGACGGGCTGGAGGACGACTACATTGTGCACACCGGGGAGCGCACGGGCGGCCGCCGCATCGAAACTCGCGACTTTGCCGCCCAGGGTAGGGCACATGACAATACTGGCGTAGAGCACACCGGGTGGTAGCGAGTCGATGCCAAACATCGCCGAGCCATCGATCTTCGCGGTGCCCTCGATCCGCGGTTCCGCCGTGCCGATCAGCGTGAAGTCCGTTCGATGTTTCAACTCCACTCGCCGTGGTACCGGCAACTTGGCTGCGTGTGCGGCCAATTCGCCGTATGAAGCGCTCTTGCCCGAGGTGTGCGAGACGCGACCCGCCCGCGCTGCGCATTGCTGAGCAGGAACGCCCCAGATCTCCGCCGCAGCGCTGATCAGCATCGCTCGTGCCGACGCGCCCGCCTGGCGCAGGGGCAGGAATTGATCCTTGACGCTGGACGATCCGCCGGTCCCGATGAGGCCGGGGATCTCCCGCAGCGCATTGCCAACCACTCGCTCGGTCACCCACTTCAACACACCGTGATCATCCGGCTGAAACGGCAGCGAGTCGACGATGCTTGCCTGGTTGTTATAAATCGTGTCGAAGGACGACTGTTCGAGCTTGATCTGGTCCCATGCGGCATCCATCTCGTCCGCCAACAACATCGCAAGGCCGGTATGCGCTCCCTGGCCCATTTCAGCTTGGGACATCACGACGGTTACTGTATTGTCGGCGGACACTTTGACCCAACCGTTGAGCGCAACCTGGCCGGGCACCACCGAGAGCGGTTTGCTCGAGAGCAACCGTTGCCGCGGAGGAGAGAGGGACCAGCCGATCAACAGCGCGCCCGCGGTGCCGATGCCGGCCAACAGGAAATGGCGGCGCTTGATTTTAATCATGAATGAATGGGTTCATGCCCGTATTGAGTTGCGTGGTGCGTCAAGCATATCGAGCTTTTCCAAGTCAAATAGCGATAATTGTCCAATTCGTTGGTTCCTGCGGCACAGCCAGAGGCGTATGTCATGTTCACAGCATTGGTGGTCGATCACGTCGGCGGGGCCATTACTGCCGCCGTTCGGGAGCTGGACGAGGCGAGCTTGCCGCAGGGCGATGTGACGGTCGCCGTGGAGTACTCGACGGTCAATTACAAAGACGGCCTGGTGGCCACCGGCGCCGGCGGCCTCGTCAAACAGTATCCACACGTGCCGGGAATCGACTTCGCGGGCACCGTGCTCGAAAGCGAGCATCCGGCCTACAAGACCGGCGACAAGGTGATATTGACGGGCTGGCGCGTGGGCGAGGTCCGCTGGGGGGGGCACGCGCAGAAGGCACGGGTCAACGGCGATTGGCTGGTGCCGCTGCCGGCAGGCCTCACCACACGTCACGCAATGGCCATCGGCACTGCCGGATTGACCGCGATGCTCGCCGTCATCGCACTCGAGACACAGGGACTCACTCCCGTATCGGGCGAGGTCCTGGTCACCGGGGCCGCCGGGGGCGTGGGATCCATCGCCACGGCCCTACTTGCCAAGCGCGGCTATCCAGTCGTCGCGTCCACCGGCCGTCCGGAGACCCATGACTACCTCCGAAGTCTCGGCGCGACGACGGTCATCGACCGCTCGCCGTTCGCCGAGCCCGCCAAACGGCCGCTGGAAGGCGAACGCTGGGCCGGTTGCGTCGACTCGGTGGGCGGCAACACCCTTGCGCGCGTTCTGGCGCAGACCAAGTACCGTGGCTCCGTTGCCGCCGTAGGGCTGGCCGGCGGAAGTAAACTCGACCACACGGTAATCCCATTCCTGCTGCGCGGCGTGAATCTGCTCGGGATCGATTCCGTGATGTGCTCGACGTCGCGGCGGATCGACGCTTGGAATCGATTGCGGTCCGATCTACCGGTCGAGCAACTCGACTCATTGACCGTCACTGCCGGCCTGGACGATGTGCCGCGCCTCGCCGCAGACATACTCAAGGGCCAGGTGCGCGGTCGCGTGGTCATCGATGTCAACCGCTGAACAGTATCCATACAAGATCGAACTGCTCGACATGGCACCCGCATTGTTCAACAATTGGTCTGAGTCGACCGCGGCCGGAAATTAACGCATTATGAGGCGCCGGACACCCGCCGCAGCCGTTGATCCGCCACGTGCGTACCGGCGCGATTTTTAAAAAATTGAGTAAAGGGAGGCTCCTCATGATCTGTCCCAAATGCAACCTAGCTTCGGCCGATAACGCACGATTCTGTGGCCACTGCGGTGAGCCGTTCGGCGCAAGCGCCAGCAATCCGCCGGCGACGCCTTCCGCTTCCCCCAATGCCGGCCCTTCGGCCTCGGCTGCGGGATCGGCGGCATGGGCGAGCGCGACGAGTCAACTGCCGGGCATCATTGAGCGAATCAAGAACATTCTGTTGACCCCTAAGACCGAATGGCCGGTCATCGCGCCCGAATCCACATCGATTGTTCAGCTGTACACCGGCTACGTGATGCCCTTGACCGGGCTGTCGGCTCTCATATCATTCGTCCGCATGTCCCTCATCGGCGTGAGCATGCCTTTCGGGGGTGCGTTCCGCACGCCACTGGTGAACGGATTGACGATCGCGCTGGTGAGCTTCGGTTTCGGCCTGCTCGGCTTGTTTCTTGTCGCGCTGATCATCAACGCCTTGGCGCCCACGTTTGCAGGCGTACGGGATCAACGTCAGGCGATGAAGACAGCCGCTTATGCCTTTACGCCGGCGTGGGTAGGTTCCGTATTCGGCTTGTTGGGCGGATTCGGCACGCTGCTTCAGTTGATAGCAGGCATCTACGGCATTTACCTCCTTTATCTTGGCTTGCCGTTATTGATGAAAAGCGCACGCGAGAAGGCGACGGGCTACACCGCGGCGGTGGTCATTTGCACGATTCTCATTGGCGTTCTTGTGGGCGTGTTCAGCAGGGCGACGGGCGGTTTTGGCGGCTACGGCCAATTGCCGGGCGTCACGATGACCCGGGAAGAACGGCAACAGCAGGCTGCCGCCGCAGCCGGCAACGTCATCGGTGGAATGTTGGGAACGGATCAGAAAGGTAAGGACGGGCTGAGTGCGGCCATCAATAATCTAGCCGAGGCCGGAAAGAAAATAGAACAGCAACAAAATGCCGGAACTGCGCCGGCTGCGACATCAACGGCTTCGGGCGCGGGCACCGACGCCGGCAACCCACCACAAAATGCAGCTGCGGCAACGGCCGGAATGCTGACCGCCCTCGGCGGCGCGATGGGCGGCAGCCGACGCGTCGACCCCGTCGACTTCCATGCGCTGGAGGACATGTTGCCGAGTGAATTGCCGGGACTGCAGCGCACCGATGCCCAAGGCAGCAGCCAACAGGCTCTGGGGGTCAAGGGATCTTCAGCTTCCGCCGACTATCAAGACCAAACAGGCGCGCGCGCGGTGATGAAAATCTCTGATATGTCTGGAGTATCCGGGCTGCTGGATCTAGCCAGTTCGGTGGCTCAGAACACGAGTTCGGAAAGCGATTCGGGCTATGAAAGAAATGCGACGGTTGCCGGCCGAACTGTGCATGAAAAGTATGATAATAAATCGAAGCACGGCGAAATCACCGCGATTGTGGCCAAGCGCTTCATGATCGAGGTGACGGGCGATGGCATGGAAATGGCCGCACTCGAACAGGACATCGGCGCCGTTGATTTTGTGCGGCTTGAGGCGATGAAAGACGCGGGCGTGCGGCCCAACTAGTTCTGCGATTTCGGAGCACGCGCTATATCGCCGTAGGCGAACTGGGACGGCGGTTCATCGTTGCAACCTGTTCAGAGGAGGTCGAGAAATGGATAAGGCACGTGACGTCGCTGTTATCGTCGGCAGTCTCAGAAAGGGTTCAATCAATCGTCAAGTCGGCGGGGCGGACAAGCTGTTCGATGCGAACGGCAAGCTTGTCAACGATGGAACTCGAAAATTCCTACAGAGCTTTTTGCAGGCCTTTGCCACATGGGTTGCGACGAATATCAAAACATAGCCTGCAAAATCACGCGCTGTTCGATGCATCCGGAGTGGAGAAACCCATGACCGCATACTGAACTAGTTGCATGCCCGTCCTCAGATTCAGCTTTCGCTTGATACGCTGCCGATGCGATTCAACCGTCTTGATGCTCAGATGCAGCGTATCGGCCATTTCCCGCGTGCTCATACCCTTGCCGATCATGTGCATGATCTGCAATTCACGGTTGCTCAATCGGTCGATCGGATTGGTCGACAGAGTCGCGGTACCGCCGGCGAATTTTTGAATCATATTGTTGCCGACGGCCTCCGACACGTAAATATGACCTTCGAGCACTCGCCGCACGGCTATGAGAAATTGCTCGCTCGCCGCTTGTTTCATGATGTAACCGTTCGCGCCGGCCGACAGCATGCGTTCGGCATAAATGGTCTCATCGTGCATGGACAACACGAGGATGGGCAGTTGCGGATGATGCGCACGCACATCCCGGACCAGTTCGATGCCGTCGCCCTGCGTCAAGCTGATGTCGGTGATGACGATGTCGGGATTCAATTCTTTGATGCAGGCCCGCGCTTGGGGCGTCGTCTCTGCATCGCCGCAGACGGCGAGATCATCTTCGTTTTCCATGATACGGCGCAGGCCCTGGCGCACGATGGGATGGTCGTCGACGATCAGCACGCGCCGGACTCGGCGATTGCTGCCGATGATCCCGGGCAAAGGTGTCGATCTCGAGCTTAGACCGTGAGAAAACTGCATAGACATCTCCATATTGAACTAATGCCGCTTATCGACGTAGCGTGCTACGCGCAAACGCCGTCGCCAGGCTAAGAAAAAATATTATAGCGATAATAGCGAATTTGTCTATTATAGCGGGTTGCGGCGCGGGTAGCAGTTTGGACAGTTTCGCCTTGCTTATGTTAAACGGCTCGAGTGCGCTCACCTGGCGCGCCGCCGGAATCTTGCTCGAGAACGTCTCACATGACTTACGGTAAACATGAGAGGCGAGCCGATCTCAGTATCCGCCGATGCCAACTGGGTCCAAGCGCGGATCGCGGTGCGGACGCGATCGGGATCCGCATCGACCGTGGTCGAAGGATCACACTGCCAAATGGAATCGACGCTGCCGGAAGTAATTGGGACTTCCTGCCGATGCACGTGGCGATGCTCATTTTTTCCGGTTTACCGTGATACTTGGCAAGTGCTTCAAGTATCGCCGCGAGGTCTGTCACCCTGGTAACGCCGATACGAATCTCGCCGACCGCCTCGCTGTTTGGATTTGTGGAATTGGCGCGTCGGTTTCGAGGGACAAGATTGCCGCAAGCATGCTCATGTCGCGATATTGCTTGCCCGTGCGCTAACCACAGCGCTCTCGAGCACAGGTGTTCGCATAGATAACGTCACCGGAATCCGACGCGATACACCAAACAGGGAGATTCAGAGCATTAGGAACAGTTTCGATCGGCGCTGCGGCCATAGTCTGCGGCCGCTACGATCTTGCGCGCACCGGCCTGGCCGGTCGAACCAATGGGAACCCAAGCTCCTGAATCAGTAGATCGGGCGGCGTGGTTTTGGCCAGACAGATATCCGCGCCCGCCGCCTGAATCCGTTTGATATTCTCTGCCGATAGAAATCCAGATAGCGCGACGATTCGCGGCTTTTGGTCGCCAAACATGCTGCGCAACAGACGGCAAACGGAAAATCCATCCATGTCGGGCATTTGCAGATCAAGGGTGACCACGTCAGGGCGCATGGCTTCGCATTTGATACCGGCGGAAAACCCATCAACCGCAATATCGACGGCTACCGCTGGAACTCGTGACTCAATGAGGTTCGACATGTAACGCGCAAACCGCGCATCGTCGTCGATGATGAGCAACCGCCACGGGGATTTTTCAGCCGTGTTTTGAATCTGCTGACGCTTTGCAATGAACTCCTCCACGTCCTCAACGCAAAACCGCCGATGGCCGCCAGGAGTGTTGACCGACTTCAAAAGTCCCCGGCTAGCCCACAGCCTGACCGTCACAGGCGCCACTAGAAGTCGATCGGCGACTTGGTTGGGAGTCAGGTACTGCGACCGACGGCCAAGTCCTGATCCGTCTACTTCGGTCCCTCGCTGACGTTTTCCTGGCATTTTTTGCAAGTTCATTGTTATCGGCTACCGGAAGGAACGTATCTGCATTGCTCCCCTGAGAAGAACGGGTTCAGGGTATTGCTGGTAGCACATGCGTGTCGGAACGCTACCATGGCGTTTCTGGCCTTACAAGCGTATGGAGCGTATTTGCGGATTTACTGCCAGCGGCTGGCGGCGGAGGCGACGGAAGGCCGTGCACTCGCAATCGACCTGGTCATGCCGGAAATGGACGGAGTCGAAGTATTGGTCTGGCTATCAGGAACGGTGGGCGAAGAGGTCGCCGTTGAAGCGATGAGGTTCGGTGCGACCGATTATCTGTTGAAGGACCGCATTCGGTTGGCGAGCGCCGTGGAACGGGCGCTCAACGAAACGCAGCTACGCGCCGAGCGGCGACAAACTCAAGAGGCGCTGCGTAACAGTGAACAGCGCCTGCGCTCCATCATCGAGCACACCATGGATTGCATTATGGTGGTGACTCCGGGGGGCGTGGTTGCCGAGTTGAATCATGCCGGTTTGACCATGCTCGAAGAGCGGAATTGCCCCGGAAATTCTGCTGCGCGTTTTCGAACACTTCTTCACGACCAAGGCCAAAGGGAAGGGCACGGGGCTGGCGCTCGACTACAATGTCCCGCAGGCTCGGGATGGCGTGGAAGCGCTGGAAATCCTCACGCGTGACGGCGATATCGATCTTTTGTTCACCGGCTGTTCACTTCTGGTTACACAGAGGACGCGATCGTCCATCACGGGCGCCTCGATCCCGGTGTGCAGCTTCTTCCCAAGCCTTATCGGCGTCGTGAGCTCGCGAGAAGAATTCGCAGCATTCTCCGATAGGACAACTCCTAGCCTGCACTATGCATGAAGGAACAGATTTTTATGATCATGCGCGCAAGTTTGGCGATGTCGGGGCGTGATGTCGATGCGCGGCGTTGATTTTGCGGGCGGTATGTACGTTGGCGATCGATTGTCGAGCGCGGTCGGCTATCGGCGCGTGATTTCGGCCACGGGCTTCCGGTCCGAGTTACTCGGACGGCATTCGATGGATCGCGCTGCCAAGCCGACAGCGCTATGCGGGCGCAGCGCCGAGGCTTCGGGCGATGATCTGCCAGTCGTGGCGGTGCAGGCAAGTGGCGGGCAGGTGCAGCACGATGCGCCGTACGGAGGACTCTACCCAGGCGCCCAGTTTCATGAGGTGCTCGCGCAAGGTGTTGACCTGGGCAGATCTAAAGGCGGTGCGGGCGGCCCGCAGACGCAGTTCCTGGTAGAGCACGTAGGCGGCGGCAGTCAGCAGCCCGCGCAACTGATTGGCGAGAAAGCGGCTGCAACTGGTGCGGTCGATCTCCAGTCCATGATGCAGTTCTTTGATCCGATTCTCGATGTCCCCGCGGGCGCAGTAGATCGCTTCGTACAGATGCCGGGGCGATTGCTTGAGGTTGGTGACCACGAAGCGCGGGTTGTCTTTGGGCGTGCGCCCCGGATGACGGACAACCTCAGCTTTGATGATGACGCGCCGGCGCTGATCCCAGGTGCCGGCGGCATAGCGGGTCTCGCTATAGATATGTGCAGTCTCGCCCGATTCGCGCGACAGTCGCCGGGCGGTGCCCATCAGACGCGCAGCGCGGCGCTTAAGAACCTTGTTTTTAGCCATGGCGACCACGTACTCGAGTCCCTCGCTCTCAAGGAGAGCGAAGAGTTCGGCAGAGGCAAAGCCGCCGTCCAAGCGCACCCGAAGCCGTGCACGCGGGAAGGCCGCTCGCAACTTAGGCAACAGCCTCGACAGGATCCCGATTGCACCGACCCCGGCGCCGACATTGCCGGGGCGCAGCACGTAGGCGAACAAATATTGGTCCGGCTCCTCGTTGAAGGTCAAAAACCCGGCCACCGGCAGATAACACCAGGTGTCGTAGTGGCCGTTGAAGAAGGTCAACTGCTGGGCGCCGTGCGTCGGATCGTCGGTCGGGTCCAGATCGATCGTGATCCGCTTGGCCTTGCGCTTCAGGCGACGGCGATGCCGCTCGATCACGGCGTCGGCGAGCGCCACACTCATTCGGTACAGATCCGCCCGATCGAACGAGTTCTCAAAGCGCGAGAGCGTCGGCTGCGAAGCCAAATCCTCGCCCTTGACCGGATCGCGACCACTCAGCAGCTTGCTGATGGGGTCGCCGGCCAATCGCCCGGCATCGTTACCATCCGGATAACCGCAGGCGATGGCATACAGCCGCTGGCGCACCAAGTCCCCGATTGCGTGCCGGATCTTGCCCGACTGGCGTCGGTCATCGATGCCGCCGATCAATGCGTCGGTGAGCCCGAGTCGCCGGTCGCAAGCCTGAAGCAGGATCGCGCCGCCGTCGGAACTGGCATGTTCCTGGTCAAATTTAGCGACGACCGGCTTGTCCGCCAAATCCAAAAACAGAACACTTTGTCGTGTGCTATCGTCATCCATGCAAAGGCCTTTGTTGTGATGCGAAACGCTTGTGGTAAAGGGTTTCTATCACGATCGAGGCCTTTGTGCTTTCTCAATTCATGAATTATTCAGGCTAAGTGAGGAATTCCTGTCGCCAGCGTTCGGTTGCCCACCGCACTACGGAAAGGTTTTTGCTTGACGGTCCGCAAAGCCGACGTTCGCGACGGTCGGGAGGGTGGAAGCGACCAGTAAAGACTGGTCCGAAAGGAGGGACGTGGTCGGACACGTTCTGAAATTTGGATTGCTCATCCAGCGGGTGCGAAGCCCGTCCGGCCAAAGCGTAGACCCGCAGGCCGGT
>JBKQSA010000058.1:0-34200 GCA_052143815.1 Steroidobacteraceae bacterium
ATGCAAAAACGGCCGGTAAACTCGCGCGAAGGCTGTGTGAGAATGCAGTAGGCAGCATCCGCCATGATCTCGGGCGTCCGGCACATCGCCAGCAGTTCCTTGCCGCCGTCCACCGCGTATTCGATGGCGGCGGTCGCCGTCGACTTGCTCGTCAATGGGGTATCCAGCGCCGCGCGGCGCCGCCGTGAAGCCGACCGGCCTCATATCAACCTAAGATTACGCGCAACGCAGACCGCCTGAGTCCGGCGGGTCGTGCCGAACTTGACGTTGATTTTCTGCAAGTGCGATCGACCGGTAGTTTCGCTCACGAATCGGGCGCATCCGGTCAAACCCGCTCGGGTCGCCGCTATTACCCTGGCTGCAGGCATTAACCTCCAGGCGGGCCTCCGTGCTTGTCGAGCCCGCCAAAACTCTCGATGTTCCGGGCGATCATATCCATGTGGCGGCCCATTCGACTGTCCTCAGTCGAATGGGCGATCTCCACGAGTCGTTTCAGCAAGTGCTTGAGTACCGGTCCCTGCTGACCCAACTGTATTTCCGCTTCCGCCTCGGAGGCCCTGGTTCTGGCAATCATTGACAGGCAATACTCCCGCCCTGACTCGCTCAGCCACATTGTCTCGGTGCCGTCGGTCGACCGCGTCGTTGTGACGTACCCGTCCTTGACCAGGCGTCGCACGGATTCGGCGGTCGCCTTCAGCCCCGTGTAGCCTATGAGATCGTTCACCTCTTGCACAGCGCGTCCGTTCATGTCGAGCAACGCGCCCAACAGATACCGGTCAGCCCAACCAATGCCCCGTTCCTCCGCATGCCGGAGCGCCGGCGCACGCAGACCGAAATAGGCGCGCGTAATCAGATATCCCAAGCTTTCGGCGGGTGCATCCGCGAGCGCCCTCGATTCGTCGGTTTCCTTCCGGGGCGCCGCAACCGCATATTGTCCGCCATGGAACAACAGCGGTCGCTTGGAAACGTGGTCGAATGCGACAACCTCGCCAACAAAAATGACGTGATCGCCTCCCTCATATTCGAACAGTTTGCGGCATTGGAAGCGCGCGACGCATCCCGTCAACAGAGGCAGGTCATGATGACCTCGCTCAAAGTCCAGGCCGCCGAATTTGTCGGCGCCGCGCGTGGCAAAGCGGGCAGAGAGCGCTTCTTGCTCGTCGGAAAGAATGTGCACAGCGAAATGACTGGTAGCCGCGAAATGCGGCAGGCTCAGCGACGTCTTGCCGAGGCTCCACAGCACCATCGGCGGATCCAAGGAGACAGAGTTGAAACTATTGGCGGTCAGGCCGACGTCAATTCCCTCATGGCAGGTCGTGACAATCGTCACGCCTGTCGCGAAGGCACCCAGAGCGCTGCGGAATTCTTTCCTATCGATGGTCGACGCCTTGTCTTTCATCTATTTGGCCTTTCTCGATGCAGAGCTTGATGGGCCGAAATGAGCCGCCCCCCACGACGGCCGCCCGCAGTCCGTGCGGCCGCTACGATGAACGCTTCACTCATGCACATCTCCTTCAACATCGACGCCCCACGATGTGAGCATGTCGCGGCCGGAGCCGGATGTACGAATTTGCCCTGGAGTCCTTGAAAATCTCGGCGCCGGCGCCGCCTGACGTAACCCGTTCGCGTCGATGTACGTTTCCCGCTCGTTCAGATGCGGATCCGCATACGACTCCTGCAGGCTGATGACGGGACACAGGCAACCATCCGACCCACGAAATATTTCGCCCCACTCCGCCCGGCTCTTGGTCAGGAAAATCTTGCGTAGCGCCTCGGCGCGGCTGCGCCAATTGGACTGATCGTATTGATGGAGCAGAAAATCCGGCGGAGCGTTTATTTTCCGTATGAACTCCTCATAAAAATGCGGCTCGAGGGCCCCCACCGCGATTTCCGCGCCGTCGGCGCAGGCGTAACAGCGATAGAACGGCGCTGCGCCCCCGAGCGGATTGTGGTTCTTGTCCAAACAGAGCCTGCCGGACGGCAGCAAGCCCGCGAACATCGTCATCATGGATGCAACCCCATCCACGATTGCCGCGTCGATGACTTGTCCCAACCCAGAACGTTCCCGCTCCCACAAAGCGGCCATGATACCGAAAGCAGCCAATAACGAACCGCCGCCAAAATCACCGACCAGATTCAATGGAGGCACTGACGCTTCGCCGGCCGGCCCGATGGCCGCAAGCGCTCCCGTGAGCGCGATGTAGTTGATGTCGTGGCCGGCTACTCGAGACAACGGGCCGCTTTGGCCCCATCCGGTTAAACGCACATACACCAGGCGCGGATTATTCTTGAGAAGCAGATCCGGCCCCAAGTGCAGCCGCTCCATTACCCCCGGACGAAAACCCTCCAGCAAAACGTCCGCTTTCGATGCCGCCGCCGCGCATATTGCTTTTCCCTTCGTCTCTTTCATATCGACGGTAATCACATGGCGTCCGCGGTCGACGATGGGATTCGGCCATCCGTTGCCGCCCGGCCGGTCGATCCTGACGACGTCAGCGCCGAGGTCCGCCAGCAACATGCCGCAATGCGGACCGGGACCAATACTGACGAATTCCACAACCCGCAATCCGGCGAGCGGCCCCAGGCCGTTCGCTGTTGGTCCATCACTAGTTCGCGAGATCAATTCACTACTCCTGGGGGAGCCTCACCACATCCCAGCGCAAGGGCAACGACTCAATGGCGTGCACCAGTCCGATCCGGAACCCATGGCGAACACCGGATTTGGCCGAGAAACTTGGAATGCGCTTAACCCACTCTTCCGTCAAGACACGTATCTCCGCCCTCGCCAGAATGTGTCCCAGGCATAAATGTGCGCCACTGGAAAAGGTTACATTCGATCTCACATTTCCTTGCCTATCGATGTCAAACCGATCCGGGTCTTTGTTTTCGCGATCGTCACGGCCAGAAATCGGCAAGGCGCTTAAAACCATGTCTCCCTCACGAAAATCAATATCGAAGCGTTTGCAATCCCGTCGGACGATACGTACCGAGTTTGCAGTCCCGAAACAGCGCACGGCCTCATCAACGAATTTCGGGATCGATGCGGGGTCGTCCCTTAGGCGCACTTGCAGCGGCACATCTTGCGCAAGATACTGATAAGTAAATCCTAGAACGTTGGTGACCGTATCCATACCACCCAAGAATAAGAGGTGACACATGGCAAGAACCTCATCCTTGCTGATGGGCCGGCCGTTGATCTGCGCGGCTAATAGATGGGTGACGAGGTCCTTCCCGGGTTCAGAAGTGCGCAGCTCTATCAGAGCAGACATGATCCCGCGAATCTTGCCGGTAACTCTTTCATAGTCTTCCGATGTGATACACCGGAAATAGTCATCGACGATGCTGCGGAACTCCTGAAGCCGCTCATACGGCATTTCCATGAATTCCATGAAGACGGAAACGGGAAAACGCGCTGATACATCAGCGATGAAATCACACTCGCCTTTGTCGGCCACGTCCTCCACAAATTGTTTTGCCCAGTGGTGCAATTTTACTTCCAGGCTCTGAATGGCCTTGGCGGAGAACCAAGGCAGAAGCGCCGAACGATAGGGAATGTTTTCGGGCTGGTCGAGATTGAATGGGATGATGAACGGGGGATTTTTTACTCGCGGGATCGTCGCCTCCCGAGACGAGAAATGCTCTGCGTCCGTCAAAACCTCCCTCATATCTTTGAGACGGCGAACTACCCAGTGCCCGCCGTTGGCGGGAGTATAGAAAATGTCCGGCGCATTTTTTAACGCGTTTGCGTAAGAACCTTGTACGTCTTCCGTGACTCGGGAGTCACGGTAGATGTCAAAATAGAAAACACGGTCTTGCGGAACATGGCTCGGGATGGGGGTTGTCGCACTCATTGAGTTGCTCCGTATCAGCGGATCCTGGAATCGGTCAAGTGACGCTCTTGCCTATGAACCATGAAATGAGGGTTGCCTCTTTTCCTTAACGGCGCTCAACCCCTCCCGAAAGTCGTTCGAACTCAGCAGCACCGCCTGATTCAACACGTTTGACGACCACTCCGCTTCCATGGTGGTTTCCATGCCGCGATGCATGGCCTGCTTAGCCGACGCATATGCCAAAGGAGCCAGGCGCGACAACTCGAGCGCGACTTGCTTGCCGCGGGCATCCAGATCTTCGCGCTTGAGCACCTCCATGGCGAGACCGACCGAAATGGCGGTTTCAGCAGTTATCGCTTCTGCTCGAAGAATCATTTGTTTGGCGCGGCCCAAACCCACCATGCGCGGCAAAAGAAACAACCCCCCAAGGGGAGGAAGCAATCCGAGCTTGATCCAGCTTTCCTGAAAAAATGCGCCTTCGGACACCAGTCTAAAGTCACACGCAAGGCTCAGCTCGCACCCCACCGTCACGGCAGCGCCCGCGATCAGCGCTATGGTCGGTTTGCGGCAATGGTAGATGCGCCTGGCTGCCCCCTGAAAATGATGGTAAATCTGACTTTGCACATCCACGGGCGACATCGTGGTCAAGCTGTCCAGAAAGGCAAAATCCGCTCCCGTACAAAAGTGCTTTCCTTCGCCACGGAAAATGATTGCCTTGACGCCTACGTCCTTATCGAGGCTGTCCATGCCCTCACAAATTTCCGCCAGCGTCTGCGGCCGGACCGCATTACCGCGTTCGGGTCGATTGAGCGACAAGATACCGATACCCTCTTCGACTCTCAGCGTGATGTCTTCAAATGCCATCTTTGCAACTCCCGGTGTTCAGACGAGTGCCGAGTCTTCAACGAACCCGATAACTCTTGGTTTTTTTCATCAATTCTTCTCTGGATACTTCCTTTCGGCCCGAGTCATTGCCCAACATGCAGTATTTGAGCGCGGTATTGAGTCCGGCGGTTCTCGTCATCTCGAGAGATTCCCAGACTGCACGGACCGTTCCCTGGGTCGCGACCGAAGGTTTCTGGGCGATGGTCGCGGCGATCTCGTGGGCTCGGCTCCAGAGATGCTCGCGGGACACGACTTCCGTAACGAGACTGATGCGAAGGGCGGTGGCTGCGCCGATCCGCTCATCATTGCCCATCAAGGCCATGCGCAGTACTTCGGGGAGTGCGGTTTTCCACCGCATGCCTATCGGTTCGAGCGCCGCTGTCATGCCGTAGGTCACATGAGGATCGAAGAACTCCGCATCGTCCGAGCAGATCACGATGTCGGATTCGTTGAGCCAATAAAAGGCTCCCCCGGCACACATGCCGCTGACTGCGGTGACCACAGGCTTCCAGCAATGGTTGTGCTTTGGACCCAGACGCTCGCCCGGATCGCGCTTGTTCCACAGCTTTTCCGATCCGAGATAATCGCCCGGATTCCAGACGTCCATGCCGGTGGAAAATGCCCGACACGGTGCCGCTCTGAGTACGACGACATTAACGTCATCGTCCTCGGCTATCAGCGTCCATACGCTCTGAAATTCGGCGCACATGGTGCCATTGAAGGAATTGAGCTTATCGGGACGGTTGATCGTTACCGTACCGACCTTGTCGGCGGTTTTTTCGAAGAGAATGGTTTCGAAGTTGCTCATCGAAGAACTATCCTTTAAGGGAGATTTACGTGCGTCGATCTCACGGTCTGCATGGGGAACCGTCGCGCGACGCCGCCCGCGCCCGTAACGCCTTCTTATCCGGTTTGCCCAGAGATGTGAGCGGGATTGCTTCCACGAACTCCACGGTCTTCGGTGCCTGAATAGGGCCTTTATTCTCTTTCACGAGATCGACGAGTTCTTTGACCGTGGCATTCGAGCCCGCCTTCAGAACCACAGCCGCAGCCACCGCTTCACCCCAGCGGGCGTCCGGAATCCCGAACACAGCGCAAGCCGCCACGGCCGGGTGTTCGCAAATCGACTCTTCCACTTCGCGTGCATAGACGTTGAATCCGCCGGTAATTATCATGTCTTTCTTTCTGTCGATGATCCGCAGGAACCCATCAGGATTGCGGACAGCCATGTCCCCGGTGTGTAGCCAGTCATCCTGAAATGCTTCCCGGGTTTGCTCTGGTTTATTCCAATAGCCAAGCATCACCAGCGGGCCACGAACGCAAATCTCTCCGGGGACACCATTGCCCACTTCTTTGCCTGAGTCGTCGAGCAGCGCTACGCTCACCCAGGGAACCGGCCGGCCGCACGATGCCAGCCGCTCAGGGTCGTTGACGTCATGCTCGTGCTTACGCATGACCGAAACGGTCATCGGCGATTCGGTCTGTCCGTAGAACTGAAAGAATATCGGACCCAGCCTTCGAATGGCCTTGCGCAAGAGATCGGGCGATATGGGTGATGCGCCATAAAATACGGTCTCTAGAGAGCCGAGATCGAACCTGTCCAGGTCGGGATGTTCCAATAGCGCCGCAATCATGGTCGGCACCACGAGAAGACAAGTGATGCGGTATTTTTCAATAGCCTGCATTGCCGCCGGCGGGCTGAAGCCGGGAAGCACGACCAAAGATCCACCGCGAATGAACGTCGGAAGCACCATGGCACCGCCCGCATGACTCAATGGTGCGCAGATCAACTGCCGTATTTCAGACGGCCATTCCCACTCAACCAGCTGTATCATGGTTTTCGTCAGCAACGATAAATATGTGCCGATGATGGCCTTCGGTTCGCCCGTGGTGCCGCCCGAATAGCTAAGACGGCACATATCGTTCGACTTGATGGCCGGCGGCGTGAGGACGCCCGGCGCAAAAGTCTTGGATAGCGAGATAAGGTCCGGGACATTTGGAGTTTCACCGAGACTAAGCGCGCAGTCGATTCCAACCTGCATCAACTCCGTTGCCCTCGCGGCATAGTCCCGCGCATCGAACACCAGTGTCGTCACGCCAGCGTCTCGAACGAAATAGCTGTGATCGCGCAGCGATCCCTTGGGATGCATTGGGACCAGACAACAACCCAGGATGTTCAGGGCCCAAGTTACGAATACCACCTCTGCTCGATTACCGCTTAATAGTCCCACCCGATCGCCCTGGCGCAGCCCGACCTTTGATAAAGCCCGGCAATACCTACTGATCGCCTGATGGAGATCCTGATAGGTGATGCAAGCGTCACCATCCCGGATGGCAATCCTGTCGGGATAGCGTCGCAGCGCGTCAATGAGCAGACCCGCTTCGCTTGCGCAACCATATAGTTTCTCGGGATCAAACACGAAATCTCCTCCCCGGCCGTCCCCTTCAGACTTTCTCAAGAATGTGAATCGCACAGGCGGCTCCGGCACCGACCACGTGAGTCAATCCGAGGCGAGCTCCCGGCACCTGCCTAGCGCCGGCCTCATCCCTCAAATGTGTGGTGACTTCGTAGATGTTCGCAATACCCGTGGCGCCGAGGGGATGACCTTTGGACAACAAGCCGCCTGACACATTCACCGGCAACTCGCCGCCCAACGCCGTGTAGCCCGTGTCGATCAACCGACCAGCTTCGCCGTCGTTGCAGATGCCGAGGTTCTCGTAATGCAGAAGCTCCGCCGTGGCGAAGCAATCGTGCAATTCGATGAGATCGATATCGCCCGGCCCGACGCCCGCCATCTCGTACGCCCCGTGTGCGGCGAGGCGTGTTACTGCGTTGAAGTCCTGGTTCGCCAGATTCTGGGGCGTATAGGGATCGCTGGTGAGCACCGACGCGCGAATACGCACGGCACGGCTCATTAAGCCTAGCTCCCTTGCTTTGGTCTCCGAGCAAAGAACGGCGGCCGCAGCACCATCGACGTTGACCGAGCACATCAGTTTCGTGAGCGGATAGGCGATCATTTCCGCGTTCATGACGTCTTCGAGGGGCGTTTCAAACTGGTACATCGCTTTTCCATTCAGCGTGGAATGGTGATGATTTTTGACCGACACCTTTGCAAACTGCTCGAAGGTCGTACCATAGTTTCGAACATGCTCCATGCCCAGCGTGGCGAATGAAGCAGGCATGGTCGCGGAGCCGAGCAAGCCCTCTACCGGAATGCCGGCGTAGGATTTTGGCGAACCCAACATGCCCTTGCCCATTTGTTCCACGCCCACGCACAGGACCAGGTCGTACAGACCCGCCTTGATGGCAATCCACCCCTCGCGGAAGGCCGTTGCACCGGTCGCGCATGCGTTGGCCGTATTGACCACGGGCACGCCGGTTTGCCCGATCTGCTTCATGATGCGTTGACCGACGGCTGCATTGGCTTGGCCTAGATTCCCGCAGTACACCGCCTGCATGTCGCGTATGCCGAGACGCGCATCCGCCAACGCCAGCAGTGCAGCCTCTGCGCCCATGTCATCGACGGTGCGTTCCGGATAACGCCCAAACCGGATCATGTCGGTTCCGACGACGTAAACGTCAGGCATGGTTGCCTCCTACATTCATTGGCCTTCGACCTACCAAGGGCACGAAGACATATCTCAGGAGTTCAAGGTCGGGTTTTCCCGTGACCTGGGTATGATCGAATTGCACGCGGACGGGCATATCAAAGCGCAGGGCTGCAGGATTCGGTTCAACACCGATCAGATTGCCCCTGAGGAAGCCGCCGCCGTCCAACTCGACGATTGCGGAGATGAACGGCGTCTCTATCCCGGGAAAACTACGGTGCACGATGGTGTAGCTGAATAGCTTGCCCGTCTCCGACAGTCTCACGGGTTCGAGCGTGCCAATCGCAGCACACTTCGGGCAGCCCCTGCGAGACTCCAGCAAAACTTCTCCGCAGGTGGCGCACTGCACACCCTCGAGAAAGGGATTACCGGCCGAGTCGACCTTGATGAAGGACCCGAGCGGCTGCAGCACGCGAGCCGTTGGCGTAGACATATTCAACTCCGGCCGAACGAGCGGCTCTCTAAATGACCTGTTTTGCACGCAGTTCTGAGATCTGCGTGTCGCTATAGTTCAACTCGCGCAGGATGCGATCCGTATGTTCTCCCAGCAGCGGGGGACGCCGCCGGAATGCGCACGGCGTCGCCGACAGCCGGAAGGGTGTCTCGACCAGCGGGGCCGGACGCGGCAGCCCCGGGTATTCGGTCTCCTTGAGATAGCCCATTGCTTGCACGTGAGGATCGTCGAGCGCGTCTTGGATGGTGTTTACCGGGTAGGCGGGCACGCGGGCATGCTCGAGTTCGTCGAGTGCGCTTTGTTTCGTTCGTTCTCGGCACCATTCGGCCATGCGCTGATCGAGAATCTGCCAGTTCTCGCCACGCGCAGCATCGTCCTGAAAACGCGGATCGGACAACCAGGATTCCGCTTGCACCAGCCGCGCCCAACGCTGGAATAGCGGCTGACCGACGACCTGCACCATGATCCATCCGTCGGTTACGGCATAGATGTTATTCGGCGCCGACAGCTGGCCGCGGTTCAGCGTAGCGACCCGATCGGGCTTGATGAGTTGCTGTTCGATGAGCATGGCGCTTGTCATCATCAGTGCCGTGCACATGAGGGACGATTCGACCAATTGGCCCTCCCCGGTGGCGTTCTTGTGCATGAGGGCCGCCAGCGTGCCGACGGCCGATGCCAGCGCCGTACTGAAATCGACATACGGCACGATGGTGCGCACGGGTTGATCCGGCCATCCCGCCCGCGATACGGCGCCGGACATGACCTGGCCGACCGCATCAAACCCCAATCGATGGCTGTAAGGGCCACCGTTGCCGAAGGCCGATATCGAAGTCATCACAATATCGGGCTTTACCCTTTTCAGGTCTTCGTAGGTCAAACCCATCTCGCTCAAGGCACTTCCCGGCAGATTGACGACTACCACATCGGCGGTTGCAACCAGTTTTCTCAGGATCTGCGCACCTTCCGGCAGCCGCCAATCGAGCGTCACGGACAACTTGTTGCGGTTGTTCTGCAGAAACATTCCGCCCTCGCCATTGTCGCCGACGGGGCCCAACCACCGGTCCTCACCGCCCTCGCGCCTCTCGACGCGAATGACGTCGGCGCCCAAATCTCCCAGAATTGCTGCGCAGCAGGGGCCGGCGACAAAACGCCCGAGATCGAGCACTCTCACATTCCCGAGAACCTGATTCATTCTCGGCGCGCTGCCCACAGCCATGTCAATTCTCCGCGCCCACTCAAGTCATCTCCGAGGTGATGAACGCCCACAACTGGTCCGGCCCTCTCTCGCACACGGCGCGGCCCAATTTCCGTCCCCACACGGCTTCGCTGCCGAACTCATCGCGCCAGGACCACAATCGCTTGGTGAGAAAATGCAGCTCGTATTCCTGCGTAAAGCCGATCGCGCCATGAACCTGATGAGCTATTTTCGCGGCAATTGTCGCCGCTTCGTTGGTTCGCAGTTTGGCCGCCGCGATTCCGTAAGAGGAACCGCTTTCCGCGATGATCCTGACCACTGAATTGGCCGCGGCCCGTGCCGCAGCGATGTTGGCGGCCATCACGGCGACGTTCTGTTGAACCGCTTGGAATTTGCCGATTGCACGCCCAAATTGCTTGCGGTCCTGCGCGTACTGAACCGTGAGACGCAGGACCGAGTCGAGCGCCCCCGTCATCTGCAGCACTCGCATAGCCGCCCCCAGGGTGTAGATGCCCTCGACGCCCGGATCGAACGGCGCAACCAAGCTGCTCGGAATCGAGGCGTCGATGCGGATTTGATCACGCGGCTCGCGCGCAAGATTCTCGCCGTGCACGACGTCGAGGAAAGAGGAGCATGGCACTGCTGCGATGAAGCTCTTTCCATCTACCTCGGCAACAACCACCACTGTTGCAGAATATCGTCCCCACGGCACCCGCGAGGCGGTGCCTTTCAATTGCCAAGCGGAGCGCGCCGGCCGGAGCTCGAAGCGCTCTTCGGCATTGACCGGCGCGATGCTCAGCGGTCCCTTGATGGCCGGAAGACCCGCCGTTTGCAGCATCCAATGCGCCAACATGCTTTCCGCCAATGGGACGGGTGCACAGAAGGATCCCGCGATGCGGATGATGCTGAGGGCATCGGCAATTGGAATCTCTAGGTCACCGGCGCCGCTCGGCACCAGCGCGCGGGTAAAACCGGTATCGTCGAGTTCTCGCCAAAGCGGTTCGCTCCATGAGCCTTCGGCGTCCTTCAATTGCACCGAAGAGCAGTGCGGCTGCAGCAGCCGGCGCGTGGTCTCCCTAATGAGCCGACCGGTGTCGCCCGTGTCGGTCGCTATCGGCTTGTCAGTGATGGCTACCATGGCTGTGCTTCGTCATCGACCGGTGAAATGGGGTGGACGTTTTTCGATCAGGGCCGTCACTGCCTCACGATGATCGGCCATTTTGTGACACATGGCTTGCATCGTTGCGGCAAGTTCGAGGGCTGCGGGCAATGTGAGCGACTGACTTTCGGCAATGAGCCGCTTGGTCAGTGACACTGCGTGCGGCGGATTGGCTGCGATCCGCGCAGCGCGGCTGATTGCTTCCTTCAATAGTTCGTCCGCTGGGACCACCGCTGACACAAGCCCGATCCGTTGCGCCGCTGACGCATCGATGGAGTCGCCCGTCAGCAGCATTTCCGCCGCGTTGGCGAGACCCACTATCCGAGGCAAGACCCAAGCCCCGCCATCACCCGGAACGAGGCCTAATTTCACGAAGCTCGTGGCGAAGGAAGCGCTCGCCGAGGCGATTCGCAGATCGCAAAAGCACGCAAGGTCGCACCCTGCGCCGATGGCCGGCCCATTGACGGCCGCGATGATCGGCAACTCCAGCGCGCGAAATGCCAGCGGCAGGCGCTGAATACCTCGCGCATAAAAGCGCCGGAGTTCCGCGGTGGTCATATCGGGATACAGCCCGGGGGCAAGCATGCGCTTCGGGTCACCGCCGGCTGAAAAAACACCGCCACTGCCCGTTAGCACGGCGCACCTGACATCACTTTCTTCCGCAAGCCGCGATAAGGAAGCAATCAGCAGGTCCACCAGCTCGGGAGACAACCCGTTCCGCTTCTGCGGGTCGTTAAGGCTGATCGTGACGATCGCCCCATCCTTTCGGTAATCCACGATGCTTTGCATCAACGCGCCTCTCCTACGTCCGACTTCATCGCAGGCCAAGGCCTCTGGCTATCATGCCGCGCAGAATCTCGCGAGTTCCGCCACGCAATGAGAATGCCGGAGCAATCAGCGTTGTATGAGCCAGAGCAAGCCGAAAATCGTCGCTCACGGCAGGCGCTTCGATTTCAACAAGCAGCCTGCTGATTTCCGGGATCTCTTGCTCCAAGACGGCCCCGAGATCTTTGACCAGCGATGCCTGTAGGGCAGGGTCTTTGCCATTTTCCAGCATGTTTGCAATCGACAGAGACATCCGTCGCAGGATGTGGATGTGACTTATCAATCGACCGATGGCCTCAGCGGCTTTCTCCGAACTCGATCGACCCAACTCCCGTACCAATTCCACCAACAATACGAAGGATGAAAGAAATCGGTCCGGTCCACTACGCTCAAGACTAAGTTCGCTCGTCACTTGCCGCCATCCCTGCCCGAGTTCGCCAATGACACGGTCGGTTGGCACGAAGACATCATCGAAATACACCTCGTTGAAGGTGCGTCGGCCCGATATCTCGAGTATCGGGCGTACAGTGATACCGGGTGTCTTCATGTCGACGATAAGTTGACTGAATCCGCTGTGGCGGTCGTCCGTCTTCGGCTCCGTGCGGCAGAACAGCGCCATGTAATGCGCCCGGTCGGCGCCGGAAGTCCAAATTTTTGAGCCATTGACGCGAAAGCCGCCGGCGGTCGGCGTCCCCAGCGTTCGGACAGCGGCAAGGTCCGAGCCTGAATCCGGTTCGCTCATCCCTAGACAAAAGAAACACTCTCCGGCGGCGATTTGCGGCAAAAACAGGTGTCTCTGCTCTTCCGAGCCAAATCGCAGGAGAAGAGGACCAACCTGTCGATCGGCTGCCCAATACGCTGCAACGGGCGCCCCCGCAGCCAGCAATTCCTCGACCACCACATAGCGTTCCAGCATGCTGCGCTCGTGACCCCCGTAGGCTTTTGGGAATGACATGCCGATCCATCCCCGCTCACCGAGCTTTCGCGTGAAATTCAAATCAACACCCGTCCACGAGCGAGCGCGATCGCCAATCGGTCGACCGGTGAGCTCCGCCTTCAGAAACTCCCGCACTTCCGATCTCAAAGCCTGGGCGCTTTGAGGCAAGACCGTATAGGGAAACTCAAACGCATCCATGGAAAAAACTCCCTTGCTTGCCCGCCAGCGCTCGATCTGTCATAGCTGATGAGATGGCGAGATGGCGTTCATCGCAGCACCTATTCTGAGAGAACACGCCAGTTTTCGCGCTCCGCGATCTCATAACCCAATGCTATTCTTCCCTTCTGACCGCCAATTAGGCCAGGAATCATCGAAATCCGCCTATGTATTGACGACCATGATGCCTGTAAAATTGACTTTTTCGATAATCTTGAGCAGGATCATACCAATCAGCCTATTATTAATAAAGCCATTAATGGGCTCCATCTGGGGATTTCGCTGGTGCGCGCCGGAGTCCGGTGGCTGCTCCACGCGCAGCAGGGGCCCGTACTTGCGGCTGCCCGTGCGACTGATGCAATTTGGCCGGCATTAAGCGAGTGAACCCATGCGATTCACGTGGAATGAAGAGCAAGAACTGCTACGGTCGACGCTGCGAAAGTATGTCGATAATCGCTACAACGTCGACTATCGGCGCCGCCGCGTGGCGCGGGGGTTTGACCCTGAAGTCTGGACAGAGCTTGCGCAGTTGGGCGTTTTGGGCCTGCCATTCGAGGAGAAGTATGGCGGCAGCGGCGGATCAGCTCTGCACACGCTCGTGGTCATGGAAGCGTTCGGGCGTGGCCTCGTCATTGAACCCTACATAGCCAGCATAGTTCTCGGCGGAGGTCTTCTGCGAGTTGCCGCTGAGGAGCGGCACAAGGCACAGTTCATTCCACGGTTAGTCTCTGGAGAATTGCGCCTCGCTCTGGCGTTCGCTGAGGCCCAGTCGCGCTTCCATCTACCCAGTGTCAACGTACGCGCGCGGCGCGTCGCAGGAGACTTCGTGCTGACGGGGCGTAAAATCGTGGTCCAGGGCGCGCCGGACTGCCACATGCTGCTCGTCACGGCGCGAACCTCCGGAAACACGCTCGATAGAGACGGCGTTTCTTTATTCCTTATTCCGAAAGAGGCTGAGGGCCTCGAGATCCGTGGTTATACCTGCATCGACGGCATGTCGGCCGCCGACATCAACATGAACGACGTTCATGTTCCTCGCGAATCTCTCGTCGGTGAGCCGGGTGCCGCCCTGCCCGCGGTCGAGCAAGTGGTCGATGAAGCGATTTCCGCGATATGCGGAGAAGCGGTGGGCGCCATGGCGGCGTTGATCGAGAAATGCGTGGCATTTGCGAAGACGCGCCAGGCGTTCGGCAAGCCGATCGGCCACTTCCAGGCAATCGGTCACCGGCTGGTCGATATGCATGTCTGTTATGAACAGGCGTCCGCGATTGCCATCAAGGCCGCGCTCAAACTCAGCACATCGAGTACCAACAGCAAACGAACCATATCCGCGTGCAAGGTCAGCGTGGGGAAGGAAGCCGCGTTTGTCGGCAAGAGCGCCGTGCAGATGCATGGCGCCATGGGAACCACCGACGAACTGGACATAGGTCACTACTTCAAGCGCTTGACGGCCATCCAAGCCACGTTTGGAAGCACTCAATATCATCTTCGCCGCTACGCTGACCTAGGGAATCTAACTGAAGAGACCAGCCGCAATGGACATTGAAGACTTACAGTTGAACCCCGAAGAATTGCGATTTAGAGACCAAGTCCGCCAGTTTTATGAGCGAAATCTGACCGATGAGTTTCGGCGTGCAGCCCAGCTGACGACGTGGACTTTTGCCGAATTTGAATACGGCCGTCGGTGGCAACACATCCTCCATCAGCACGGCTGGGGAGCACCATTGTGGCCGGTTGAATACGGGGGCGCCGGGTGGAGCCCGAGGCAGATCTTGATTTGGGAGCTCGAGAAGGCGCGAGCCCAGCCCCCGGAAGTGATGCGAATGGGTCGCGACTACGCCGCCCCGTGCATCATGAAATTCGGCACACAAGAACACAAGAATTTCTTCCTGCCTAGAATTTTGTCGGGCGAGGATTGGTGGGCGCAGGGGTATTCCGAACCGGAGGTGGGCTCGGATCTGGCGGCACTGCGGCTGGCGGCCGAGTCCGACGGCGATTCTTACGTGCTCAATGGTTCGAAAATATGGACGACCTTTGCCCATCACGCCAACCGCATCTTTCTGCTGGCGCGAACCGCCCGGTCGGAAAGAAAGCAACATGGCATCACGTTTCTGCTGGTGGACATGAAGTCCGAAGGCATTGAAGTAAAACCGATCATCAACCTCGCCGGCGAGCACGACTTCAATCAGGTGTTTTTCACGAACGTCCGCGTGCCGAAAGATCGGCGACTGGGCGAGGAAAACGATGGCTGGGCCGTTGCGCGTTACCTGCTGCTGTTTGAACACGGCGTAGGAATCATTCGATCCGCCGCGGAATTACGCCGGCGTGCCAATTGGGTCAGAAATCTTGCGCGGCAGGAATCGGACGGTCACGGCGACCGGCTGCTCGCGGATTCCGATTTCGCCCAACAAATCGCTGAACTTGAAATCGCGGTGGAAGCCGCCGAGTTTGCGGCGGATCAACTGCTGCTGACCTCGAAGCCAAATCAGTCGCCAGGCTCGGCAGCGGAGCTGTTGAATATCCGAATTCGAGAGCTGGATCAGTCCTTGACCGAACTTGCGGTCGAGGCAATTGGTTACTATGCCCTTCCGGACCAGCGGGAGGCGCGGCGCGTCGTCACCGAGGCGGCACTCGTTGGCCCATCACATGCGCTGATGCCGATGCCGATCTTTCTGGCGCAACGGGGTGCGACGATTGCCGGCGGCACGCCGGACATTCATCGCAACAACTTGGCCAAAAAGCTATTGGACTAGAGGCGCCATTAAAGGGATCAGGAATGAGCAAAGCACCAAAAGACGCGCCGCGGACCAAAAAATTGAGCGAAATCGTCGCCGCCCAATTGATGGAGGAGATTCGCAGTCGGGGCTGGCCGGTCGGTGAATCCCTCGGCACGGAGTCCGACTTGATGGCCCGCTTCAATGTCAGTCGCGCCACCATGACGGAGGCGGTGCGGCAGGTGGAGCGTTATGGCGCTGCAGTGATGCGTCGCGGCAGCGGCGGCGGCTTGGTCGTGACCAACTCGGCCCGCGCAGCCCTTTCCCGCACGATCTCCACCTATCTCGAATTGTCCAATGTGACGTTGGCGGAACAATACGAAGCGACGCGACTCATTGAAACGGAAGCCGTGAGCTTGGCGGCGGAAAATGTCACCGAGGATCAAATAGTCGCACTCAGATCCGCCGCGGCCGACGTCACCAAGAGTGACGACAATTTAGGCCTGCACCGCGCCGCGATGCAGCTGCGTCTCGCAATCGCCGAGGCCAGCGGCAGCCGCTCAGTGTTGTTGTTCATGCGGTCGCTCGTCCGCGTATTGACCCACTACGTCCGGCCCGACTTGCGGACTCATTATCGAGACCGGGAATTCGAGCACGGAATGGCGGCCGATCTGTCGGGCATTGTCGAGGCCATTGTCGCCGGCAACGGCGCATTGGCGGCACACTACGTTCGCTTGGATGTCGATCGGCGCGAGCACCGCGCCCACGAACTCGCGGTTGCCCAACCCTTGCTCGAGGGAGGACCGCTGCGGCGGGAAACCCCGAATAAATTGGCCGAAAAGATTGCGTATGCCATTCGCGACGACATCGCCCGGATGGGCTGGCAGACCGGGGAGCGGTTGGGCGATGAAGCTGATCTGCCGGGCCGTTACGGCGTCAGCCCGTGGGTGTTGCGTCAGGCCGTGCGGATCTTGGAGCCGTCCGGCATCGTGTGTGTACGCCGCGGGCAAGGCGGCGGCCTCTACATCGGCCGGCCGTCGCCCGAACAAACGATCGAATCGGCGACTTCCTATCTGCTTGCGTATCAAACGAGCACCGCTGTACCGATCGATGCCTATGTGAATACCCGGCGCTGTATCTTTCAGGAAATGGCGAGCAGTGCTGCGAAGCGCAGCACGCACAAGGAGAGGGAGGATTTGCTTGCGCTCACGCGAAGCCAAGCGAATGGCGATTCGGAAGACTTCTGGGCGCTGATTTCGACCCTGGGCCGGAATCAAGTCTTGCAGCTCTTCGCGTCAATCCTGAACCGCTTTATCGCGGCTAGCAGTGGCGGCCAATCATATTGTGGGCCAAGCGAAATGCGCATCGGCATCGCCGAAGCGATCCAGGGTGGAGATGCGCCGCTGGCTCAGCGGCGCATGGGCAATTATCTTCACCGCGTCGCTGCGAGCGCGGCCCCCAAATCCGAACAGTCCACGGCATCCCCGGTTGATCCGCCCGACCCTTTGACCGGCACGTCCGCTATCGCCGAGCAGAAGCGCTCGGGATCGACTGTGGCTTGAGCGAAGCGATGTCGCAGCTCCCCGGACCGATCAAGCTCCGCATCGAGCAAAGCGCCATCGATGACCTCATGGAGCGCTTGCGCCGGACACGATGGTCGCCTGAAATTCAGAATTCTCAATGGGAGTACGGTGCCAACGGCACATTTCTCAAAGATCTCGTCGAGTACTGGCAATATGGCTTTGATTGGCGCAAGCAGGAAGCCGAGATCAATCGCTATGCGCACTATCGGCTCGAGCTCGCCGATGGAGTTCCGGTGCACTTCATCCGGGAGCCCGGCAAGGGGCCCGCTCCGATGCCCATCATACTCAGCCATGGCTGGCCCTGGACCTTCTGGGATTGGCATCAGCTCATCGGTCCCTTGAGCGACCCCGCAAGCTATGGGGGCGACCCGGCAGATGCCTTTGATGTCATCGTGCCGTCGCTGCCCGGATTTTGCCTATCGACGCCGCTGTCGAGAACCGGCATCACCGCGCCGGTAGTCGCGGACCTCTGGCACAAACTGATGCACGACGTCCTCGGATACGAGCGCTTTGCTGCCGCGGGCGGCGACTGGGGGAGCTTCGTCACCTGGGAACTGGGCACACGCTATGCGGCATCGATGACCGGGGTGTATCTTTCGTTTCCGCCGCTGTGGCATGCCGGTGGCGTGGAGAATCTTCGAAGCGAAGACTACGCGGCTACCGAGGCGGGCTGGCTCGAAAAGACACGACGCAAATGGCAGACCGCCGTGTCGCACCTGACGGTGCATTCCAGAGACCATCAGACGCTGGCGTGGGCACTGAACGATTCGCCCGTGGGGCTCGCGGCCTGGCTGCTGGAGCGCCGACGGAACTGGAGCGATTGTCATGGCGATCTCTACTCCCGCTACTCCCGTGATTTTTTACTCACTAACGTTTGTCTGTATTGGTTTACGGAAAGCATCGGCTCCTCCATGCAACTCTACGCAGAGCAGTTCCGCGCGGGGGCGATCGCCGCCGACAACTACGGGGGAACGATGTTGCCGGCGCGAATCGAGGCGCCTACGGGAATCGGTGTTTACCCCGAAGAGGTGGCACTTCTACCGCGCAAGATATGCGAACAGGCCTCCAACCTCGTGTATTGGAATGTCCTGAAGGAAGGCGGTCATTTCGCGCCGGCGGAAGTCCCCGGCACCTATGTTCAAGAGTTGCGAACCTTCTTCAGGGCGTTTCGCTAAAACGTTCCTGCGCGTGCCGGTCAGCCTTTCACATGTGTCGGTGTTTCCTTAGTGCTTGTACGCCAGCTCCACCAGGTAATTAGGCGGCGCTCCGTACACCGCGCCGTATCCGCCTGAATCCGGCAACACTTGCGTCAAGTAGGTCTCATTCGTGAGATTCCGGCCGGTGACAGAAATGGTCCAATGGGTGGATGGATCGGTCCACGCGGCGCGTAGCGTCAAGAGTCCATAGCCGCTTTGTACGATGGTGCCGGGGAAATCGAACGAGGCCTTCGTCTGACGCCAATAGTTCGCGCTCAGGTCGAACATCCCATTGAACAGCGGATGGGAGTAGGCGGCACCGAGGATGGCGGTCACGGCGGGAGTTCGTTCCATGGTACCGCCGCCGACATTGGCAGTGAGGTTCGACACTCCCGTCGCCGTGCTGAAGGATTGATAGGCCGCGTTCGGAAAATCGATGTAGCGGGCGTGCGTGTACGCGATGCCCGCGCTCACCCTGAAATTCGCCGACAAACGCTGCTGCACATCGAGGTTCGCCCCCCACATTTTCGAGAGCGGCGCATTCTGGATCAGCGCGATGCCGTTCTGATAGGTCGACACCTGGAGATCTTTGTAGTTGTAGTGAAAGGCGGAGAAATCGACCTGCGTGTTCGGGGTCGATAGCTTGTAGCCGCCTTCGACGTCGGTAATCTTTTCGGGCTGAATGACCGTGTTTTCGGAACTGAAACCCGAGGAATTGTAGACCTGAGACTTTTGTCCCTGGCTCCAGGACACATAGGCATTCGACTGCGGGGTCAACGAATAGCGAATGACCGCCCGGGGCGTGAAGCTGTTGAAATCGTCGGAACCGGTCAGCAGCGGGTAGTCCTTGAAGCCGTCGGCGAGATTGGGCGACGCGGAATAGAAGACGCCGGCGCGATCGTGGTTGTAGCGGCCGCCGAGGGTAAAGTGAAGGTCGCCCAGATGATACGTGGCATCCACGAAGGCGGCCGCGGATTCCGCGGTGGTGCCCGCCTCTTCGATGTAGGTAAACGGGAACTGCACGTAAGAGCCGGCGGGCCACGGGGGCAGCGCCCCTGTCAACGCGCCGCCCGCGCCGAACGGACCATAGATCCCCAGGATTTCCGGCGAGTAGTAAGTCCGGTCATGAAAAAAGTAAAGTCCCGTCACCCAATCGACCGGGCCGCCCGGTTTGGAGTTGAGGTCGAATTCCTGCGAGTAAGTGATCTCGGTGGGGTAGTAAGAGACGTTGTCCAGAAAGGAGTAGCCACCGGTTGCCAGATAGCTGCAGGTCGCGAGCGTCGGGCACGGCTGCACCGGCAGCGTTCCATTGGCGGGGTATAGCGAGGCCGCTTCGTTCGATTCCTCGTGGCCGCCCTCACGGTGCCCGCTGGTCAAGGAAGTTAGGGTGGCGAAATTCAGATCGAACTCGCTTTTCAGCAGCAGGCCATCGCCGCTGATGACGTGCGCGAAGCTTCCCGGTTGAATGAGAATATTCGACCGATTGTTGCTGACGTTGGGAAGTCCAAAAAACGCGGTCCCTGAGGTGTACCCATTGTAAGTACCGGCCGCGAAGCCGGTGGGATCATTATTTTTCTCGTCGTCGAGGGTCAGCGTGAACTTCATGGCGTCGTTGGGCTTGAACAGCACTTTCGCGCGCACCGTGTAGGTGTCGCTTTCATTGGCCTTACTGTCATTCGCGAGGTTGGTAATCCACCCATCGGATCGGGTATATCCCGCGGCTAGACTGACCGCGAGTTTGTCGTTGATAGCGCCCGCGGCAAACACACTGGCCATCGCCGTGTTGAAGCTCCCATAGTCTAATCGGGCCTCGAATTGCGGGTCGAAAGTCGGCCCCTTGGTTGTAACCAGAATGGCACCCGCGGTCGTATTGCGACCGAACAACGTCCCTTGTGGGCCTTTCAGCACCTCGATCGAGTCGACATCGATGAACGCGAAGTCGTTCGACAAAGGATTCGGCTGATAAATTCCGTCGATATAGGTCGCAACGCTCGGGCTGACACCCTGCCCTGCAACCGCAGTACCCACGCCGCGTATCGAAGGTTGATAGTAAGGGCCGGTGGCGTCGATGTGCATGCTGGTCACCGCCTGCGCCAGGCCGTCCATACTCGTGATGCCATTATTGCGTAACGCAGAATCCGAGAGAGTCGTCACCGAGATGGGAACGTCGACCTCTTTCTCAGTACGCCTTTGCGCAGTCACCTCGATTTCGTCGAGTCCCCCACTGCTTGCCTCCGCCGCGGAGGCCGTCTGCGGCAAAGACCACCCCGCACAGGCGATGGTAGTGGCGACGACGAGTTTCCATTTTTTATGAATCATGACTCCCCCAAATTCTCGGCCAGATTTTATTGTCAGACGTTCTTGCTTGGTTCGTTTACTCGACCTACTACTGCTCAGTCCCCGAAGTTTCTGCTAAACGCGCTGGGTGCCAATCATGCGGTCAGCGCTGCGGCTCTCGCGTCAGATTCGCCGTTCGAACGGCGGCTCTGATGGCGTGAATCGGTAAATTCTTTCGGCGTTGCCGCGCAGGATCTTGTACTTCACATCGTCGCTGAGCCCACGCATTTGATTGAGCACATGCTCGATGCTGTTTGGCCATTTGCAATCAGAGTGCGGATAGTCGGTTTCGACGCAGACGTTGTCTTCCCCGATGATATTGAGCGTGGCAAGTCCCGCCTCGTCCTTGATGAAGCACCCCGACACGTGTTGGTGGAATAACTTGCGGATATCGAGCGTGTTGAAATCCACCAGATTCTCGGTGGCCTCGCCCAGGCTCTGGGTGGTGTGATCGATGCGGCGGTCGCCTTTCGATGCCCAGGACCGATGGTTATTGAGCACTTCTTCCGCGCGCTCCAGGAAATACGGCATCCAGCCTATGCCGCCTTCCGACAACGCGATATTCAGCGCCGGAAAGCGATGGAACACCGGTGAGAAAAGCCAGTCGAGCATGCAGCCGCTGCTCATGGTCCCGATCGCCCATGCCATCGTCGCCACTTCCGGCGTATCGATCGCGGTACGCATGCGCTTGCCACCGGTGCCTTGATGCATGCAGATCACTATTTGCGCCGTTTCGGCGACCGCCCATAACGGATCCCAATATCCATTGCGGTCATTCAGCGTTGGCAGGCCGTTGGCACCCAGGTTCTCGGGAATCGTAATGGCTCGGACGCCTTTAGGCAGGCAGCGCTCGACTTCCGTCACGGCCAAATTCACATCCCAGAGCGGGATTTGGATGCAAGGAATGAATCGACCGGGCGCTGCGGACACCCATTCCTCGAACAGCCAATCATTCCACGCTTTCAAGCATGCAAGAGAAAGCTCTTTGTCGGTCGCGTTGAGGAACATCTGACCAGCGAACCCGGTTACTGTCCCAAAGCACAGTGACGCCAGAATCCCGCCTTGATCCATGTCTTTCAGCCGTTCTTTGACGTCGTAGCAACCGGGGCGCATGGAGGCATACGTGGTCGGCTCAGGCGTCCAATCCTCCCGTGGCCTACCCATGGCTGTGAGCAGTCCGAGCATGGGCGTCTTGCGGTCCTCGAACACCCAAAAGTCCTTATTGCCTTCGTGCAGGAGTTTCGGGGCGCGCTCGCGAAATTTGGCAGACACATAGTTCTGCCAAAGACTGGGCGGTTCCATAATGTGGTCATCGCACGACACGAGCCAATCCAGACGCTTTCTTTCAGCCATGCAAGACCCCCTCACTGCTTCCTTGACGGTCAGCAGCCGCTACGGAACGCTATCTGTGAGCTTTATAGCCGCACTCCTGGCCGAGTGCAAGTCTTTAACTCCATTAAGCCTACTATTAAATGCCCGTTATTGGCAAAAAAGGGGCCGCTGAGCCGAGTTTGCTGGTTCAATCTGCCCTTTTCCGCCTATAAAAGAAGCCACTCTGGCATACGATTCGGGTGAGACCAATGATGCGATAGGGCTCTTTTTCTGCGGGCGCTACGGGCCGATGGGCATCAATTCCCGCGGTTCAGGCGGGTTCCAAGGCTAATTTTGGAGTTTTTATCCTGGGTCTTGCCGATATTGGCACCTCGATTGATGCATTCAGCCTACGGAAACCGACAGGGAGGCTCATTTGCTCCTTACCGGGCACTTTCTACCAAATTGCGGCCAATCCGAAGGCTATTTGGCCATCAAGCGGTCGGACCAATCTTGAGCCTCGCCAGATTGAATGGCAGCACGAGCCACACATTGCGAGGCCGATAGTCGCGCTAGAGCTACGAAGTGGGCCTTGTCGCAAGTCAGAACCATTGCCCGTTTAGGATCGGTGCGGTGAACCCGGCGATCGGGAATCAAATGTGCCCACGCGTCGGTCCAAAGCGGCTCACACATCCGACACGATCTTGCCGCCATCGACCACCAACTCGTGGCCGTTCACGTACGAGGACGCCGGGGAGCACAACCAGACCACGGCCTCGGCGATCTCGTCGGCCTCAGCGAGGCGCCGCAGCGGATTGGCATCGATGATGGCCGCCCGCAGCTCAGGCGCGGAGTCGAGATATCGTTGCAACTGCGGCGTTTTGATGCCGCCGGGACACACGGAATTGACTCGCACACCCTTGGGACCGTACTCGATCGCGGCCGTCTTCGTCAGCCCATTGACGCCATGCTTTGCGGCAACGTAAGGAGCCAGTCCCGGATGAGCGCGCACGCCGGCGATCGAAGCCACATTGACGATCGCACCCCCGCCCCGCTTCACCATTGCCGCGATCTGATGCTTGAGTCCGAAGAACACACCGGCCAGGTCGACGGCAATCACACGCTGGAACATATCGGTGCGCTGCTCCACCAAAGGCAACACATCGCCTTCGATGGCGGCGTTGTTGACGGCGAAATCGAGCTGACCAAAAGTCGCGATCGTGTTTTCCACGACGGCGCGCATATCCTCTTCGCTGGAGACGTCCGTTCGCACGAATAGCGCCTCGCCGCCGCTTGCGCGAATTTCCTCCGCGACCGTCGATCCCCACTCTGCGTTGATTTCGGCCACGACGATGCTTGCGCCCCGGGCGGCGAACATGCGCGCAATGGCCTTGCCCAGACCGCTGCCCGCTCCCGTGATGAGTGCAACCTTGCCTATCATGTCGTTCACTGCGTACGCCTCCCGCGTCGGCTCGGTTACTCGCGATGCTATTGGGGAAATCGCTTGCGGCCGCGACGTCACGGCTCCGCTCGACGTCGTCCATCCGCGCGCGGCTCGCATTGCGCGCGATCTCCAATGCCGTGGTGCCGAGAATCAGACGCATCGGGGCCGACTCCTCCAACACGGTTTCGATGATTGTATTGGAGGCCCGCTCCCGATCGCCCGGCTGTCTCGCTGCCGCCTGTCCCACCCGGCTTTTTTTTAGTCTATTCCTGCCGAACGCCAAAGTGCAAGGCAATTTAGCCCATTACGCCTACTAATACATGCAAATTTCCCGCTCATAATTAGAGGTTGGTCGGAATTTTTTGCACTATAACGTCGGTTCCGCCTATAAAATACCGATGTATTGCGGGTATTTTATGGATGCGCGGTCGTCCGAGGTGAAATCTTGCGCGCTGAGGCCGGCAGATCATGGCGATGGTATCGCGGCTGAATGCACCATCTTCCTTCCGCCGAATATCCTGATACTGCGAAAATTTCCTGTGAATCTAGCGAAGTGGAGGCCTTCCTTCGCTTGCAATCATCACGAGAGCCCCTGAATTTGGCACCACCTTGACAGCGGTAAGCGGCTTTAGCTATTCTCAAATAGAAGGCTATTTAGCCTGCTAAGCACTTCTGCCTCTCTGGCTGTGCCAAATCGATCTCATAAGTACGCGAAGACCTGGCCGTTTTTTGGGGAGCAACAAAGCGATGCCACTGATTGATCCAAACAAGAACCCCGTAGGCGTGGACGTGCGCCTCAAGGACGAAACCAATCCGGCCTTCCGGCGCATGCTCGAGGAGGTCCGATTCCACATTGCCGTCGAGTCCGCATTGAACATCGACGCAGCGCTCGAGAGGCTGGCGCCGAACTCCCAATACATCATCTACGAGGCCTCCAAGCCGGCGGTCACGATTTCCGGTAGGCAAGCGATCAAGCGCGACTTCTACGACATGATCTTCGACGCGATCGACGCCAATCTCGAATGGGACATCGTGTTGTGCATGGTCGACGGTCACGCGGTCATCACCGAGGGACAGCAGAAAAACGCGGTCAAGGGTTCCACGCTGATCAAGGCAGGCATCGCCGCGGATCCGAATACATTCTATCTGCAGGACGCTCATCATATGGTCATCTGGCCGTTTGATTCCGAGCTGCGGCTGATCGGCGAGACCGTCTACATGGGATGTTCGACGCCGCTCGACGAGGTCGCGAAACGACCCTTGACGCCTGGCGACATAGGAAGGTACTCGGGTCCGATCATCAAGCCGGGTTGAGACTGGCACGCATGAGCCGCCCACGGCATCAGAGGCTTCAATGACATTGGAGTACCTCAGCTTTTTTGTCGGTGCCGGGTTTCCGGACGACTCGCTCGCCGCAGCGAAGTCACTCGATCTTGCTTTCATCGGTGCTGACGCGGGTACCATCGACGTCGGGCCTTACCAGCTTGCCGGAAGCGGCACGATCTTCAGCGAGGCACTCTGCCGCCATGATCTGCGGCGAGCGTTGACCGCGGCGCGGGACATGCGCGTCCCTCTCGTCATCGGGTCGTGCGGTGGATCGGGCCGAAACGAAGGCGTGGACTGGTTTGCCGGTATGGTCCGGGAGATCGCACGCGAATCGCGCCTCGCGCCGTTTCGTGTCGCGCGCATCTATTCCGAGATCGACCGAAACTACCTGTGCGGCAAGATCCGCGACGGGCTGCTCCATCCCCTGTCGGGACTGCAGCTTCCGTATACGGAAGAGCATGTTGCCCGAAGTTCGCGCATCACCGGCGTGATGGGCGCGGAGCCCTTCATCGCCGCCCTCAAAGGCGGTGCCGACGTGGTCCTCGCCGGGCGCGCTACCGACTCGGCGATATTTTCCGCGATACCGCTCGCCAACGGCTATCCCGAATCAGTGGCCTGGCACGCAGCAAAAGTCGCCGAGTGCGGCGGCGCGATCGGCGAACCTGCGCGTCCGGATCTCTTGCGGGTCATCGTCGACCACGAAGGCTTCGTCGTTTCCCCGCTGGCCGCGAGTTCGCGCTGCACGCCGTGGAGTGTGGCCGCCCATCAACTCTATGAGAATGCGGACCCGATTCATTTCGTGGAACCCTCCGGCACCATCGACACATCGAAGGTGGCATTTACCGCCGCCGACGCGCGCTCCGTCCGGATCTCCGGGGCTTCCTTCACGCCGGCTCGTGTCTACACGGTAAAGCTCGAGGGCGTCGAACCGGCGGGCTACCAGAGTATTGCGATGGCGTCTTACAACGACCGCGTTCTGCTCGAGGAGTTGCCGGTTTGGCTCAAGCGCACGCGGGCTGAAATCGACGCCAAGGTGGCTCGCGTGTTCGGTGCCTCCGCCAAGGACGCCACATTGACCATCCGCACCTACGGCGCCGGCAATGGGTCCGATTTGTTTGGGCTCGAACCCCTGGGTATTCCCAAAGCCGACGCCTTCTTTCTGCTCGACGCCGTTGCGCCCACCCAGGCGATGGCATCCGGTGTCGCCACGCTGGCTTGGCATACGCTGATTCATTTTCCGCCGTCGGGGTGGCGCGGTGGGGTGCTCACGGCTGCGTGGCCGTTCAATCCTCCTGTGATGGATCGAGGACTCATGCACCGCTTCAACGTGAACCACGTGATCGAGGTCGACGACCCGCTCGAGCCCTTCCGCATCGATTATGAGACCGTGGAATGAGCAAGACAACGAATGCGGCGACGCTGCGTCTACGCGATCTGGCGGTGTGTATCCGCAGCAAAAACGCCGGGCCGTTCATGTTGACCATCGACCTCTTCTTCAGCGGGCCCGAGGATTGCCGTCGGGTTATCGACGCGCACGTCTTGACGCCGGAAAGCATCGCCGCGATTTATCGAGTCGATGCCGCAACGGTCAAGATCATTTACGTTGCGCAAGCCAATGCGCTCAAAGTTAGTCTGCCGCGCGCGCGCGCCGCCGGTGACGTCGGCGACTGCGACGTCGCGGGCGGCCAACAGTTCGCACCATTGATGGACCTGGCCGTTCCGGCGTGAAAGAAGGGTGACGCGATGGATGAATTCAACTGCGGACGTCTCGTCGTCACCGGTCACGCACCGGACGGTGCCGCCATTATCGTTTCCGACGCTCCCGTGCCCGAGATCGATCTGGTCGGCAAAGCGGTGCGCGCACGTTTTCTTTGGGCGCGCGACGACGTCGCGACCTTTCCCGACGCTGGGTCCATGCCGAGGGACGTGGGGCGAGTTCCTGCGCCGGGGGGCTGCCGCTTTTCCACTTTGACGGTCGCCGCAGGCGCGACCGACGATTACCATGCGTTCGTCACGCACGTGCTCGGCGATCTGGCCGAACCCGGACATCCAGGATTTCACAGAACGCCGACACTCGACTTCATCGTCGTGCTCAACGGCGAGCTGGCTCTGGAGGTGGACCGGGGCGAGGAGCGTGTCCTGCGCAAGGGAGACAGTGCCGTGCTCAATGGCGTCAGGCACCGCTGGCACAACCGCGGCGCCGCCGACGCCACCCTTGTCGCAGTGATGATCGGTGCTCGGGTTTTGAACGGAGAATATTCATGACGGTTGCGAATGTGAAGTTTGATCATGCGGACCCGCGCATCAGCGGCGAGCTCTTCAACTGGGGTGCACGCCTGCAACGCGAATCGCCGATCGCTTACAGCGACGCTCACGGCGGATTCTGGATCGCCAGCCGCCACAAGGACATCATTGCCATCTGCCGCGATACCGAGACATTCATTTGCTCGCAACGCATCACGCTGCCGCCGCAAAAAAGTCCGGTGCCCGTCATCCCTCTCGAATCGGATGCGCCAAACCATACTTTCTACCGATCCGTGCTCACGCCCTTTCTGACGCCCAAGGCGGTCCGGGAGCACGAGGAGCGCATCCGCGCCATCGTCGTCGACGCCCTGCAAGCCATCATTCGGCGCGGGGCAGGCGATGCGGTGCGGGAATTCGCGGCGCTCGTCCCGGCCCGTTCGATGGCCATGATCTTCGGGTTCAGCGACGATGATGCCTACCGCTTCGAGCAGGGATTTTCCGCCTTGGTCCACGCTGCCGGCAGCGGCGACGTTGCGCGGCAGATGACCGCCGTGAACGATTTCAAGTCGTTTCTGATGGAAAAATTGAATGCGGGACGCGCCAACCCGACGGGCACCGACCTGGTATCGGCCATCCTTCGTCATGAAGTGGCAGGCCGGCGCTACACCGAGGACGAATGCCTGGGTCTAATGTGGTCGGCGGCGGGCGGGGCAATCGATACCACCAAACACGCCATTGGTCATGCCGTCCGCGAAATCGGATCCAATCCTGCGATTAGGCAGACGCTCATCGACAATCCCAGTCTGATCCCGGCCGCCGTGGAGGAGAGTCTCCGCATGAACGCGTCGGCCTTCATGGACGCACGCTATGTGGCCAAGAATGTCACCCTCGGCGACGCCGACATGAAGGCCGGCGACCGCGTACTCCTTGTCTATGGCTGGGCGAATCGGGACGAGGCCGCCTTTCCGTCGCCGAACGAGATGAAGTTGGACCGGCCCCCCAACCGACATCTCACGTTCGGACATGGCATCCACCAGTGTGCCGGGCTGCATCTCGCCCGACTCGAACTGAAGGTCGCGCTCGAGGAACTGCTGGCCCGCATTCCCGACTACGAACTCGCGGATCCCGACGCCCGGCCGGTGTTACACGGAGGCATGATGTGGGGCTACGATTTGCTGCCCATCCGGCTGGGCAATAAGCAGGCTTGATCCGTCTATGGGTGACCTCGATGGTCAGGGCTACGAAGGGAATTGAAAAATATGAACAAGCAGCGATCGAACGGGCGTGTGGCGGTAGTGATCGGCGCAGGCTCGGGAATGGGAGCTGCCGTTGCAGTTCGCCTCCATGAAGATGGATATAGACTTGTGCTCGCCGATCTCGCGCTCGAGGGCCTGCAAGCATTGAGCTCGCGCCTTGGTGCCGAGGCAATCGCGGTGGACGTCACCAACGACCCCGCGGTGCGCGAATTGGTGAAACGATGCGAGTCGGGCGTCGACGCTCTGGTCATCACGGCCGGACTGTCTGCCTCCATGGCGCCATTCGAGCGCATCATGGAGGTCAATCTCGGCGGCACGGCACGGGTATTGAACGCATTTTCCACGGTGATGAACGAAGCCGGCGCCGCCGTCTGCTTTTCGTCCATCGCCGGTCACGTTCCAGGGCCGATCGATGCACCAACCGACGCTGCGCTCCGTGACGCAGCCTCGCCCGCGCTGGGTCAGCGTGTGATTAACACCTTGGCGCCTGAGCTGCGGGTGACCGGTATGGCCTATGCCCTGTCGAAGTACGGCGTGCTGCGCCTGGTGGAGCGGGTCGGCGTCGAGTGGGGGAAAAAGGGGCTGCGCATTTGCTCCGTGTCCCCCGGCATCATCGACACGCCGATGGGACGGCTCGAAAGCGAAGCCAACCGCGCAACCGCCGATGCGGCACTCGCAGCGGCCCCCATTTCTCGGCGCGGGACGGCCGAAGAGGTTGCCAACGTGGTCGCGTTCCTGTGTTCGCAGCAGGCCAGCTTCATGACCGCCTGCGATGTGCTGGTGGATGGCGGTTGGGTGGGCGCCATGCGCGCTGCCCCCGGCGGTGCGGCTTTCGCCGGCGCCCTCACCGCCGCCCGCGTGAAACCGGCAGGAAATTAATGACGCACACGCCGCAGAACTCGGGGCAACTATGGGACGCGGTCGACACGCCTTTTTGATCGGCAATCAGTGAGGTCCTCATGGGCGAGCTCGATGGTAAGGTGGCGCTGATAACCGGCGCAGCACGAGGACTCGGGGCTGCTATCGCCGAGGTGTTTTTGCGCGAGGGGGCCAAGGTCGTTGCCACGGACCTGCTCAGCGAGGAGGGAAAGGACCAAAACGCGCGCCTCGGCCCCGCGGCACGATTCATCGCCCATGACGTTACCAGCGAAGCGCACTGGGCACGAGCGGTCGACTTCGCACGGTCGGAGTTCGGAGGGCTCGATATTCTCGTCAATAACGCGGGCCTAACCGGCATCTATCCATTCGATGCCACGACGCCGGAAGTGTGGCACAAACTGCTATCGGTCATGGAAACCGGACCCTATCTCGGCATGCGCGCCGTGCTTCCGCACATGACCAGCAGTGGCGGCGGATCCATCGTCAATATCGCTTCCACCAACAGCATTCGAGGGATGGCCCAGTCCGCGGCCTACACAGCAGCCAAACATGGCGTCCTCGGCCTCACCCGAGCTCTCGCGCTCGAATACGCGTCGGCGGGTATTCGAATCAATGCGGTGTGCCCGGGCGCGATGAGGACCCCGATGCTGAAAATCGCATTCGGCGACCGAATGGAATCCTTTGCCACCCACATTCCGGCGGGCCGGCTGTCCGATCCCCATGAAGTGGCCGAAGTAGTTTCCTTTCTTGCATCGCCCCGCGCATCGTTCTGCGTTGGGGCGGCTTTCGTCGTCGACGGCGGCATGACCGTGGGATGAGCTGCCGCCAGTCATCAATTGAGCGCACCGGCCGATTACCCGTGAAGCGCCGATTTCGATCCGAACGCCATCAACGCGAACTCCTCGAAGAGCAACTGGGCGGCCAATTGACTGGTGTTCGTTGTCGGGTCGTACTGAGGCGCGACCTCAACCACATCCGCACCAATGACATTGAGACCGCCAAGCGCCCGCAACAGCGCTAGCCCTTCGCGCGCCTCCAAGCCGCCGACTTCCGGCGTACCGGTGCCCGGAGCGTAGGCGGGATCAAAGCCGTCGACATCGACTGAAACGTAGACTGGTCCGTCGCCGACGACGGCGCGAGCGCGCTCGGCGACTGCCGTCACACCCATACGCATGAAGTCTTCCATATAAATGACCGTCATACCGCTGGCATGCGAAAATTCCCAGAACATGTTGGAAGCTCCACGAATGCCAATCTGGATCGTGCGCTCCGGGTCCAACACTCCATCCAATACGGCGAGACGAAACGGTCCGCCGTGATGAAACTTCGAGCCGTCAAAGGCGCCCATGGTGTCGCAGTGAGCATCGATGTGGACCAGTCCGACCGGCGCGTTCTTTCCCAACGCTCTGAGAATCGGGTAAGTGATCGAATGATCGCCGCCGACCGACAGTGGACGCACGCCTTGCGCCGTCAGTGCATCGTAATACTGCTCGATATCCTCGATCGATTGCTCCAAGCTGAACCGGCTGCGAAACGGAACGTCGCCGACATCCGCCGCGTGCACGACGCTCTTCGGCACGCCGCGAAAGGTCGGATGATAGGGCCCGATACGCTCGATGCTTCGAACGGCACGGGGCCCGAACCGGGCGCCAGGGCGGTTCGAAACACCCAAATCCATGGGCACGCCCACGAGGGCAATGTCCAATCCTGCTGCACTCGGCACCGACGGCAAGCCCAGCAGCGTCGGTATGCCTGAATAGGGCAGAGATCGCTTGCCGTCGGGCGATTGCACCTGACGGCCGGCTGCCGTCAGGACCGGGTCTTCGCCGTCGTGGAATACCTCCCGATCGGCGTAGCGTGCGCGTAGCTGCTTAAGCTTTGACTCGTCCATATCTGCTCCGATCAACTTGAGGTAAGAAAACCATGAATCAGGCTGCCTTAGGCAACAAAGCCACGGCGTCCCCGGCGTGTTTGATCAACACTTCGCTGCCGGCAAATCGAAATTCCTTCGGAAGCTGCACCGCTTGGCTATCACCGTTCTTAAAGAGTTTGGCGGTCTTCATCCTTCCTTCCAGAATATACGGCATATGCGCTTGCGTATAACGCGCAAGAACGCGAATCAATGGGTCATGCGAATTTCTGTTCTTGTGTTGAGGGCTTTGGGTTTGGTGGGAACCGATTTCCGTGCACGGGCCGCGCTAATTCATAACTTGATAATAACTCCGTCAGGATCTGCCACGACCACGGCGCTAGTTTGTCACCAAGGCAAAAGGGCCGACGAATCACGGTCCCAAGCCGAGTAGCCAATCAATCCATTTCATCAGGAGACAACCATGACCACCTATAGCAAGCATTCCAGTATTCTCTTCGACGCCAGTGCTGCCGCTGTGATGTTCACATGCATCCTTGCAACCGGCAGCGCCGTCGCCGGTCCGACCATTGAGCAAACGCCGAGCGAAGTCGTCAAGTTTGGTGAGCTCAATCTAAGCGCGCCCGCCGGTGTGGCCACTCTTTACTCGCGCATTCATGCGGCGGCCCTGCGAGTGTGCAGTTCGGGGCGGCGGGATTTGGGCCAACTGGCAGAAGAGCGAGTTTGCGCCCAAAAGGCGGAAGCCAAGGCAGTGCAGCAAGTCAATGTCGATGCACTGACCGCCTACTTTGAGAAGAAGACCGGACGCCCCGTCGCCACTTTCGCCGCTAATTCGGTTAAGTGATCCGTTGAGTACGCGGGCGACGTTTGCCAGGGATCCGGACCCACGGATAGATTCCGGATCCCTGGATTTTGAACCGCTCTCGTCACTCGGTTTGATGTTGAAAGATTGTCTGGTTTGCCGTACACACCCTTCGTTTCGTCCGCGACCCCTTCAGCGCCCATCAGCCTTGGTGCGGTGCCAAAAGCGTTCTGGTATCCCGCTTCGATGAGGCAAACGCTACGCGTCGCTCCCGCGTCAGATCCTCCGAGAACCGAGCAAATTCACAAGTTGCTAAGAACTCCGTGAGGATCTCCAAGCGGCCGGTTGCTAAGTTAGTCCTCGAGCGGTGTGAAGGAGGTTGGAAACCGAGGATCGATATGCGCGTCAGAGCAATATTCCCTGTAAATACAGACCGTCGAGGACCGATCGAGGGCTTTAAGGGCGGCGGTTACAAGCTAAAGGCTGTTGAGCAGCGCGGGAGGTGGCCCGGCGATCGAGAATTCCGGCGATATCGGAATTTGGGGATCAACCTAAAGGTCCAACCCCACCGACTCCCCGACACATCTTACCTGTTTCGAGTCGTTTGATGGCACAGCAGGGCGCGGTGGGTTACCCTTTTCATACGTCTAGGGAAAGCGGCTCAACCGGGAGTCGCGCGATGAGAAGCAATACGGCGGCCTCGGAGCCTATGAAAATCTCGTTTGCCCACTGCGTCCTCGATGTAGCTGCGCAGCAGCTATGGCGCGACGGCAAGGTTGTACCCCTCGAGCCGAAGATGTACGAATTTCTGGAGATATTGATTCAACGACGACCGGCTGTCGTAACCAACAACGAGCTCGACGAGCTTCTCTGGCCGAATGTCTATGTCGCCCGCACCAGCCTGACACACCTCGTGTCGAAATTACGGTCCCTGCTCAAAGATACACCGCGGGAATCGAATATCATTCGGACCGTCTATAAGAAAGGGTACGCGTTCTGCGCAGACGTCAGTGTATCCGCCAATCCGGCTACTCCGGCCGCGGCCATCAGTCTGCTTTGGAATGAACAGCTCATGCCGCTCACCGATGGCGAACACATTGCTGGTCGAGGCGTTGAATGCTCCCTGGTAATTGACGCCGCGACGGTATCCCGCCGACATGCCCGAATCTTGGTGGGCGCGGGCAGCGCGACTATCGAGGATCTTTCCAGCACAAACGGCACATTTGTCGACGGAACGCGAATTGTGCAGATCACTACCCTTGCGGGCGACACTAGAATCGGATTGGGTAGCGAGCTGATTCTCGTAAAGACACGTGATCCGTCGGCTCTGACGGTCAAGGCCGATAGTAGTGAGCCCGCTAACGAGGGGGCCTCACATGAAGGGTTCCGTTGACACGCGACGATCGTGCGCTGATATGACTCCGAAGTTGTCCCTATATTCGTGTCGCTTGGCGGAACGAAGCCGTAACCGCAGAGTCGTTGCCGCCGGCGAACTGTCGCAACGGCAAATCGATGCAATCCGCAACGTCCGGGTTCCCGATCAGTACGCCGATTTAGACAAAGAAATAAAAGACTGAAGCCGCCGAATATCTAAATGCGACGATCTGTAGTATCGCCTGCACAGTAGCTGCATTGATCCAAACGACGACCTACGTAAGACAGCCTGCCCCCAGACACGATTTCGGGCCCTGACTAGTCTGCCTCGCTAGGAAATGTTCCTTTACTAACGGAATCGCTTAGTAAAGAATGATTTCATAGAGCTATTGATATGCGCTCCACTGGCCGAACACTGAAAAGGACCGTCGCTGGCGAAGAGATCGCCACGTTTGTCCCCTATCCGCTTCCCCCGCGTGACCCACCGCTGATAGTGGACGGAAAACTTGCTGCGCTGCTGACGCTGAAATTGGCGGCCTGAGGTCAGGAGCCCAACACGAGAATGCTTAGGTGATGACTCAACGGGCTTGCACCTCTGGCCTTTCAAATTTTGCACCGGTGGTATCTAGTCGGGTCGGGGGAGGCGCCCACTGAAGGGCTCGCCTCCGCCCGCCTCCCAAACTGCGTGTGCGGATTTCCCGCGCGCAGCTTTCGCGCTGACGTAGGTAGTTACGATGGCATCAACTCCCGCAGC
>JBKQSA010000059.1:0-65604 GCA_052143815.1 Steroidobacteraceae bacterium
CGCCTCGGTGCCTCGCCACCGAGGCGCCCCGTGGCTGATACTAAGGAGACCCACGTGGTCGAGCCAATCCCCACCTGCGTTTATTCGCGGTGGCATTGCAGCGGCGTTAGCCGCGCACAATGCGCAGACTCAACGCTTGCTATGGGCTAGCACCGGCACCACGGACGCGAACTACAGCGACGTGAAATACGTGAACGAATTAGTCGGCCGCGACACCATCAGCGCCATGTCTATGAATACATTGAACGCGTATCGTGACCACGGTGCAGCTGCGCCGACGCTCGAGAAGGATCTACTTGAGGTCGCGGCGCTGCTCGGAGAGGTCCAGACGTTGGGCATCAATCTCGAGCAAGTGAGCATGGACTTGGAGCGCGAAGGCCTTGCGTCGTTTTCCGCTAGCATGAACGCGCTTCTCGCGCACCTTGCATCGGTCGGGTAGATGATTGAAGCACTGAATGGATTTCCCACTAAGGTTCTTGCCTTCGCTTGCAAGGGACACGTCACGAAACGCGATTACGAAACTGTGCTGATTCCCGCTGTGGAAGAAGCTCTCAAGCAAACAGGCAAGGTCCGTCTTTATTATCAGATCGACCCCGACTTTTCCGGAATTGAGCCTGGCGCGGTGTGGGACGATTTCAAGGTCGGGATGGAGCATGTCCTGCGGTGGGAACGCATCGCCGTGGTTACCGATGTTGATTGGATTCGTTACACGATCCGAGCATTCAGTTTTGTGATTCCCGCAGTGACGAAGATTTTTCCGCTTGATGAGAAGGCGAAGGCACGGGATTGGATCGTAGCGGACATGACCCCGTGAGGACGCTCGGCAATTGCCATCCGTGTTGACATCTATATTGATGGGGGAGTTTACGGAAACGTGCAAATAGTGCGGTTTGGCCTCCCCGTGCAATTGATGTCGCAAGTGCCGAATTGGGGATGTAGCGGGCGCTATCATCTTGATTTTATTAGTGTGCGCTTTCGGACAACGGTGTTGGCCTTTAAAAATTCTTGAGAAATCAATGGGCAGATTTCGAAAAACGGCACAATTGACATCAAATGCACGCCCAGGCCCAACCGCCAACGGTTACTGACGCGCGTCGAAGAATAATCTAGGCTCCGGGGTTATCAATAAAGCCCAGTGGGTAATGCCTACTGCGCTTTTTCTTTCCGTGTCGCATTAGAAATTCATCGACGGCCAGCCGCACGTAATGCGTGACCGGAGCGCTGGTTGCCTTGCTCAACTTTCGCAGCGCTGCCGTTTGGCGCGGTGAAGTAGCAGGCCATTGGTGTGTATTTCTTAACAGCCATGGCGGGTGATATTACCCCATATGGCTGCCGAGCAGGCGCCCCACGCGATGTGCGCCCCGAGAGCCGCGCTCGCGCCTACTACAGTCTGCCGTTATCAATCCATTTGCGCATCCATGGCAAACCCTCTCCCATTCTAAGTTCGCGGGCCCCTATCGCACTCCGCTCGACAATGCTTCGAATCCGGAGATCACGTCGAAGAGTTCTTCGTCGATGCCGCTCTGGCGCAACTGGTGGAAGCTGCCGTTAAGCTGTTCCAGCAGGTCATTGATGTTCTTGTCGGCGCGTTGCATTGCCGCTAGCCGGCTCGCATTCTCGCAGGCGAGAGATTCGGCGCAGGCGCGGAACAGTGAGATGAAAAGATATTCGCGGATTAGCGCGCGCATAGTCGCGATGCCATGGCCCATGACCTCGGGCAAGTTCGCGGTCGGCCAATGAATTTTGCCGAGCCCTTGTTGCCACTGGGCATCGAGCGGCAACAGCCGCTGGCTAACCGGTTCGTAGAGCGCTCCAGCCAGCGGTTGGTTATGGAACACCCATAGAGGCGCATTCTCGCCCTTGTCCCGATGTGCTTCACCTTCAATTTGAATCCGCCCGACGAGCGGCGTGATGGCCTGGACGGAGTTGGGCACCGTGAAGAGTCCGACCGGTTGCAGGTCCGCGTCCGCCAGACGCGCATGAACACGCTCGCCGACCGCCCACACATGACACTTTCCCGCCAAAGCCGCGAGGGTCTTGATCGCATAATCGGCGACGACGTCGTTAAACTGCCCCACCAGACCCTGATCAGACCCGAAAACGATGGCCCTTACGGTAACGGCATGCGTTGACGCCTTTCGTCTCACCATCGTGGCTACCGGCTCGAACGCCCGAAAGCACGCCCCCAACCCGAGTTCCACGCTCCGATAATAATCGGCCAACGCGATCACTGATTTCTCGTATTGTTGGATATTCGATGCGGCCAAGGCTTTCATCGTGCGGACTACGGATCGAAGATCACCGGCACTGCTGATCTTGCGCCGCAAGCTCTCCATGGTGTCGCTCATGAGTCATCCTTGGCTGGCGGCTTGGGTTGGAAAGGGTCGAGCGCCTGGCGGGCGATTTCAATGATCGTACGACGATCCTCATCGCTCAACTTGTCGGCAGTTTCCAATTGCCCGCAAACTTCCGCCGATATGTTCGCTGCGGCCTTTTGAACCGCTTGCTCCGCATCCGGCATCTGGTCGAGCGTCACGCGGTCGAAGAGTCCTGCGGATAATGCCAGCAAGACGGCGATTTGGGCAGGGACGGACACCGGCGCGCATTCCGATTGTTTGAGGCAGGCACGAATGCGCCGACCGTGCTCGATGATCTTGCGGGTGCTTTCATCCAGCCGGGCGCCAAATCGCGCAAAGGTCTCGAGCTCCTCGAATTGCGCATAGGCGAGTTTGAGGTCGCCCGCCACGGCACGGTAGGGCGCGCGTTGCGCTTTGCCGCCCACGCGCGAAACGGATTTGCCGACATCGACGGCAGGCAGCACGCCCAGTTCGAACAGCGACGGCGAGAGATAGATCTGGCCATCCGTGATGGAAATCAGGTTGGTTGGAATGTAGGCGGAAATGTTCTGCGCTTCGGTTTCAATGATCGGCAGAGCGGTGAGGGAGCCGCCGCCCAGCTCTTTGCGCAAGTGCGTCGCTCGTTCGAGTAGTCGCGCATGAATGTAAAAGATGTCGCCGGGAAACGCTTCACGGCCGGGCGGGCGCCGCAGCAGCAAAGACAGCTCGCGATAGGCGCGCGCATGATGGGTGAGGTCATCATAAACAACCAGCACGTCACGGCCTTGCTCCATGAAATGCTCTGCGATGCTGGTCGCGGCATAGGGGGCGATGAATGCGAGGCCCGGCGGGTCGTTACCCTCGGTCACGACCAGGACGGTGTAATCCATCGCGCCCTTTTCCCGCAAGGTTGCCACGGCCTTCGCGACGGCCGAGGCGCGCTGTCCGATGGCACAATAAACGCACAGCACATTCTGGTCGCGCTGGTTGAGGATCGTGTCGATCGCAATGGCTGTCTTGCCCGTCTGGCGGTCGCCGAGGATCAACTCGCGCTGGCCGCGCCCGACCGGAATGAGCGCATCGATGACTTTCAATCCGGTCTGCAGAGGGACCGTAACCGGCGCGCGATCCATGATTTGTGGCGCCGCGCGCTCGATGGGCAGTCGCTCGCTGGCGATCACCGGGCCTTTGCCATCGAGTGGCCGACCGAGCGGGTCGATGACGCGCCCCAGCAATCCATCGCCGACCACCACATCCATGACCCGGCCGGTGCGCTCGACTTCATCGCCGGCGTTCAGATGCCAGTATTCGCCGAGCAGCACGACGCCGATTTCCGCCTCGTCGACGTTGAATGCCATGCCGAGCAAATCACCGGGAAATTCTACCAACTCCTCAAAGCCCACAGAGGGGAGACCGGACACCTTGGCGATGCCGGTGGCGATGCTGGTGACGGTGCCCACCTCTCGCGGTGTCAGCTGCGGCGCGAATGCTTCCCGCATCTGGTCTATTGCAGAAAATGTGCCGTCGAAGATGGTCTGCAAGCTTTCAGGCTCGATGATCATGGGTGCTTCTTTGCGGGCTTCGGTTCAGGATTGTCCTGTTCTTTCAGAAGCTCACCGACGCCTTTTTCTAAAGACGAGAGGTAGTCCGCGATGCTCCACGCTATCTTCAGTCCATTCGTGCTGAGTTCGACCCCGCTGACTAGGTCGGGCGCGGTCTCGAAGCGGACGTGGACGTCGGCCGAGAAGGTCTCATTGAGCGCTTCTTGTATTGCCGCACGTTGCGCCGCAGGCAGGTCAAAGGCGCTGCGCAGGAGGGCGGGCTCAGAGGCCGTTTTGAGGGCTTCGCGGAGCCTCTCTTTGGCCTTACCGTCGATCGTGCGCAGGCGACGGGTGAACACCTCGCACGTGCGCTCTTCCAGACTTGTCGCGGCAAGATCCGTGAGCGCTTTACGCGCGATGGCGAACACTTCCTGCTGGGTCCGGCGGCGAATGTCCCGATTGAGGTTGTGGGCGTCGCTTCGCAGCACCTCCTGTCTCTTGGCACTCAGAGCATCGGCTGCCTTCCGCGCATCGTCGAGGAGTCGTTGGCGTTCGACTTTCGCTTCGTCCGTCGCCTTCGTCAAGAGCGCCGCGCGTTGTTGGTCGAACTCTTTACTCTTGCGCTGGAACTCATCGCGCTCCCGCTGCGCCTCGGTTTTTTTTTCGTCAGCGTCCGCAAGCTCCGCCGCGATCCGCTTCTCGCGCGCGTCGACCGCGTTGAGGATCGGCTTGTAAAGAAAGCGCTTCAGCAGCCACACCAGGATGATGAAATTGACCGCTTGCGCACCGACGGTGAACCAATCGATGAGCATGAATCACTTTCCTGCGGTTTGGGCGATGACGTGGTTCCAGAACGGATTGGCAAATAGAAGAATCATCGAAACCACGAAGCAGTAGATCGCAATGGACTCGATCATTGCCAGCCCAACAAACAGGGTGCGTGTGATGGTCGTGGCGGCATCGGGCTGCTGCGCCAGAGAACTCAATGCCGTGGCGACCGCCCGGCCTTCGCCAAGCGCAGGTCCGATACTGCCCAGGGCAATCGTCAGACCGGCGGTGACGATTGAGGCGATGGCAATGAGCGTCATGTTATCCATAGTGTCTGTTCTCGCTGTCGTAGTTCATGGGTTAAATGTGTTGCGTCGGTTCAGACCTGGACTTGCGGCCGCGCGTAGCGGCCGCAATATAAACCGCGGCCAAGATGCTGAAGATGTAGGCCTGCACCATGCCGGTGAGCAGACCAAGCGCACTCATGGCGATCGGAAAGATGAAGGGCGTGATAGTCAGCAATATGGCAAGAATCATCGTGCCGCTCATCATGTTGCCGAATAGGCGGACCGCGAGGGCCAGCGTGCGCGATAGTTCGCTGATGATGTTGAAGGGCAGCATAATGACGGTCGGTTCCAGGTAGGATTTAAGGTAGCCGCCCAGCCCTTCCTCCTCGATGCCGAAAAACGGCACGGCTGCCAATACGCACAGCGCGAGCGCCGCGGTCGTTGAGAGCGATCCTGTCGGCGGCTCATACCCGGGAATGACGGTGCAGAGGCTGGCTAACGCGATGAACAGAAAGAGCGTGCCCAGAAAGCCGATATATTTCTCTGGCTGTCGGAGACCGACATCTTGGATTTGCTTCTCGATGCCGGTGACCACGATTTCCAGCAGGTTCTGCCAGCGGGATCGCTTCAGATTGGTAGAAAGCTTTCGCGTAACGAGCTTTGAGCCGACAGCGAGCACGAACATCAGCCCCCAGGTAAACACTATCGTGCCGTTGAGTTTGAGAAACCCGTGCTGCCAGAAGATCATCGCGTCGGGGCTAAGGCGCATATGGGGTCTCCGGTGCGCGGGCGTTGCGGCGTTCAACGGGCGGGCGGGTCAGCCACTGCACGACGAGCCGCGCCAGGACAAAGCCTAGGAGACACAGTAGCCACCGTTTCCAATTCTCGCGCCCGACAAAGTAAAATCCCGCCAGGGTAATGCTCATGCGCAGCAGCGTGCTGCCGAGGAACCAAAGCGCCGGCCGCTGTGAAGAAACGCCCCGCTTAACCGTCCACCACAGGCCACCGAAGAAGAACGCTCCGAGAAAAAAGCCGGCCGCCATTGGCGGTGCCAGAAACCGCACCTCATTCATCGTTGTCCTCCTGTTCGGCCCGAATATCCTTCTCTTCCTTGGCCACCCAATGCCACGCATTCAAACAGCCGATGGAGAGCCCGGCCACCAACAGCGCCAGCGTCCAGGCATGCTTACCTGGATGATGTCGGTCCAGCCAGATGCCGAGGGCCGCCCCGAGCAGCGTCGGTACCACCACGGACCAGCCAATCAGCCCCATCATCCCCAGGCCAAACCAGACGCCCTGCGCGGATTTGCGCCGTGCCTTGAGCTTACGCGCCGCCTTCGCGCCAACCTCTTGGCTGAGCGACGGCCTCAGCTTTGCAAGTTCGCTTTGAGGTTTCTCAGTCATTGTGGAGGCTCGCCATGCGCCGTATGAGATCGCCTTCCATTTTCGCCAACATCGAGCGCATGCTTTGCTCGCGCTCATCCAGGGTCAAAAACTCTCGCTCCACCGCTTCGCGCAACTGGCCGAGATCCCGTCCGACCAGCGCCCGGCGCACGGATACGAGGACGTTCGGACCGGTCTTGACGAGCACCCCTTCATCCACAGCCACGAAAACTTCGCCGTCCGATGTTGTCTCGTAGGTCAGAATCCCCGGCGCCAGCGCCACCACACAATCGAGTCGGTGAGGCAGGAGCCCAAACGACCCCTCGCGCGTTTCGGCGACGATACGAGACACACCGGTCTTTTCGGCGAAAATCTGGAACGGCAGGAGAACTTTAAGATTCATGCATGGTCCGCAGCCCGGCGCCGTCCTTCAATCCGGGCTTCGCAGAAGTTGATTCCGGTTTGGCCGGCGCTGCGGGGGCGATGGGTTCTGCCTTTACCTTCGCTTCGTCGATCGTCCCGATCATGTAGAGTGCGCTTTCCGGATAGTCTTTGAAATCATCGCGCAGGATGCGCTCACAACCGTCCAGCGCTTCTTTGAGGCTGACCAGCTTACCTTTGAGGCCGGTGAATTGTTCAGTCGTAAAAAAGGGCTGGGTGAGAAAACGCTCCAACCGGCGCGCACGGACAACCACGTTGCGGTCCTCCGGCGACAGTTGCTCCAGGCCCAGCATGGCGATGATGTCCTTGAGCTCAGCGTATTGCGAGAGCGTCCGCCGGATTTCCTGCGCCAGACCGTAATGCCGCTCGCCTACGATGCCGGGTGTGGCCATCTTGGAACTGGATTGTAGGGGATCGATGGCCGGGAAAAGCCCTTCGCTGGCGCGCTTGCGCGAGAGCACGATCGAGGCGGACAGATGCGAGAACGTATGCACCGCCGCCGGATCGGTGAAATCGTCCGCCGGCACATACACGGCCTGAATGGAAGTGATGGCACCGGTATCGGTGTTGGCGATCCGCTCTTCCAACCGCGACAGCTCGGTGCCCATGGTCGGCTGATAACCCAGCCGCGATGGCATCTGGCCCATCAAGCCAGATACTTCCATGCCGGCCTGGATGAAACGAAAAATGTTATCGACGAGCAGCAGCACATCGCGGTGCTCATCGTCGCGGAAATACTCGGCCATCGTTAACGCGGCATGACCGACGCGGAACCGGGCGCCCGGCGGTTCATTCATCTGGCCGAATACCATCACCATGTTCGGCAATACGCCGGCTTCCTTCATCGCGTCATAAAGCTCCTCGCCTTCACGACACCGCTCGCCAATGCCGCAGAATATGCTGACTCCCTCGTGATGGCCGATCATGTTGTGGATCATTTCGGTCAGCAGCACCGTCTTGCCGACGCCTGCCCCGCCGAAAAGCCCTGCCTTGCCGCCGCGCTCCAGCGGCACAAGTACGTCGATGACCTTGATGCCAGTCTCAAAGACTTCGGACTTGGTAGAACGGCGCGCGAGCGACGGCGGCGCCCGATGCACTGACCGCCATTGGACATTGGACAACGCCGCTTCGCGATCGATCGTGTTGCCGAATACGTCGAACATCCGCGAGAGAACCGCTTTGCCGACGGGCGCTTTCAACGGCCCACCCGTGTCCTCCACCGCCATGCCGCGAGCGAGACCTTGCGTGGGCGTCAACGCAATCCCGCGCACGTGACGCGCATCTTGCTGCGCCAGCACTTCGATGACGATCTGCTTTTCCGCCCCCGCGAGCAGCACTGAATAAATGGGCGGCAAATGCTCATCGAACCGAATGTCCACGACACTGCCGCGCACCGAGACGATTACGCCGAGATTCGATAATCTGGTTTTGCTTTCCATATTCGCTCACGCTGATTCAAAATCAGTCCGCTTCAGTAATACTCGTTTTCTCTGTCCGGCGGTTTGATTTGGTTGTTTCCTTGTTCAATCTTGTACGTAGCCGTGGACTCGGGTCGCTCGCGAGGTTCGCGACAAAGCATGGACCATTGTCAATGCACATTTGATCAAGCATTCTCAAGCAGTGGGCCCTCTGCGTCACCACCGCCAGGAACACGCTCGATCACGACGCCAACCTGGCGAAGCTCCCGCAACGGGGCGGAGGGGGCATCATGACTAAACAGCAGTGGATTTGGTTTATTGCGCTTGTCGGGATGGGGCTGCTCGCGCTAACGTGTATCTACGCAAATTGGCTTCCACGGGTGGTGTTCGTCTTCAAATAAACGCTTGGATGGGATCCGGCAGCGGCGATTGACCAGATATTGCGCACTAAGTGATCGTCGAATCAATTACTTGCGCCGCCGTTTGGCGTCCAACCCCGACGCCGGTTCACACCTGTGGCCTCATCTTCCGATTTATCATTACGCGGCCAGCGCCTTCAACACAGCTTGCGGGTTGTTCTTGATGGCCCTCAGGAGGGCCTGCGCCGGCCCCGTCGGCTCGCGCCGTCCTTGCTCCCAGTTGCGCAGCGTTCCAACATCAACGTGAAGAAGTTTCGCGAATTTCGGTTGGCTTAAGCCCGTGATGGCGCGAATTTCCTTCACCTTAGCGGCATCCACATAAAACTCGCGCGAGGGTGCGCGCACACCGCGCACAATCTCGTCCATCTGTCCCATGCTTTCCACCAGTCGCCTGAAGAGCTTTTTATCCACCGCTACCACTCCGCGTTGATACGCCGCAAAACTGTCTTTTCTCTGGGTGTCAGGTCGTCTTTGATTCCCTTTCGGTATATCGGAATCATCCGAATCTGCGCTTGCGCGACCACGTGATAATAGATCACACGAGTCCCGCCCCGTTTGCCCTTCCCCGCGACCGCCCATCGAATCTTCCGCAAACCGCCTGTACCGGCAACTACGGCCCCAACATTCGGCTGCGCGACGAGATGCCGTTGCAGAGCTGCATATTCTTCATCGCTGAGTAACGCGCAAACGTCGGCCGTAAAGATTGGGGTTTCAATAAAAACCATATAGAACCATACACCAATGGCGTATGGTAGGTCAATGACGTATGATCACCTCGATCGATTTGCAGCCCTGGGGCAACTCGCTCAATTTGAGTCATTGCTGGGGGCAACAGGTCCCAAAATTGCCCCCGCGTGTGCTTGCTGGCAAGGTGTCCGCTTGCCAATCGATTTTCGATATCCTTCACCATCCTCTTATTTCTAAACGATTTTTCGCCCTTCTCCCATATTCCCGTGCAAATCGGCGAACGGCAGGGTCAATCGTAAACGTCAGGCGATCGGGATTCTAATATCCAGGGGCCACGCACACTTGCGCCGCACTTCTGACAAGGTTTTTCCCCAATGCCGTGAAGTTTCGACCACGACGGTCCTGGGTTCGATTGCGAAAAAGTGCCCCGGGCAGGAATCGAACCTGCGACCTAGCGCTTAGGAGGCACTCGCTCTATCCACTGAGCTACCGAGGCCACGAAGAAAAGGCCGGAAGTTATGCATTTCCGGCCTTCCGATATGGTGGAGGAGAAGGGGATCGAACCCTCGACCTTCGCATTGCGAACGCGACGCTCTCCCAACTGAGCTACTCCCCCTAAAAGGGCCAGGAATATTAGCAGCAAAGACCAATGTTAGCCAAAGTCTGCGCATGGGTATGGAAAAATCGCTACGATTCGGTAAAGGGGGTACTGTCAAATGCTCAAAGCAGGGGAACGCGCGCCGGAATTCACTCTTCCGGACGACACCGGGAAAGATCGATCGCTGACCGACTTCCTGAACGCCGGCGCCATCGTCCTGTATTTTTATCCCGCCGATTTCACGCCCGGTTGCACTCGCCAAGCCTGCGCGTTGCGCGACTTGCAGGCAGACCTTCAAAATGCAAATTTACGCGTCGTCGGCATCAGCCCGCAAAATCCGCAATCACACGCCAAGTTTCGGGCGAAATACCATCTGCCTTTCACCTTGTTGTCCGACGAGGACAAATCGGTCATCAAAATGTACGGGGTCAACGGGCCTCTCGGCATCGGGGTGCGCCGCGCCACCTATCTGATCGACGGAAGCCGGCGAATTCACGATGCGGTGCTGGCGGACTTCAGGATCGGGCGGCACTCGGATTTCGTGCGAAAAGCAATACTGTTACGCGCCGCCGCGCCCTAGGAGCCTAGTACGTCAAGCGCAAGAAATCCGCGCGGCCGATGCGCGGCACGGTGACGACATACATAGTGCCGTACTCGTCGTCGGCGATCTGAGGCAGATGCTTCGCGCCGGTCAGCGACGCGACGATCTCGGGCACCGTATCGCCATGTCCAACCACCAAGATTCGGCCACCCTCATGCTCGCGCAGCACACGGCGCGCAAGGCCCTTCGCATCGCGTGCCGGGGCGATGATGGGTGTCACCCCGAGCCTTGCGGCCAAGGGCGCTGCCGTCATCCGATTGCGCAATGTGGGCGATACATAGATGGCATCGATGTGCCCCGGTGCGCGAGCATCGCCGAACATGCGAGCCAACAGCGCGGCGCGTGCCTCCCCGGCCGGCGTAAGCGGCGGGTCGCCGCCGTCGTCAGTTACCTTTTCCGCATGCCGCACCACTATAATCGTGGTCGAGTCCGCGGTGGCCCAAATCCAAGCTTCGAAGCTCAAGAAACCTAAGAAACTTAAGATGAGCACCACAGCGAGCGCGGACAACCAAATGGGTGTCAAAAACGGCCGCCGCTGCAATCTCGCGTGGTTCGTCATCATGGCGGCATGATACCAATGAAAGCCCGCTCGCTGCCTACGCTGCGCATCATCGTGCTCGCGGCGGGCTTTTCCGCCCGTCTCGGGCAACCCAAAGCGCTGGCGCGGGTTCACGGTCTGACTTTGCTCCGAAGGACGCTCAGGGTGTTGGCGCCGTTTGCGGCGCCGTCCAAGATCATTGTCGTGATTCCGCCCGCTGCCGGCCGTTACAAACTCGGCTCGGACGCGCATTCGGCGGCGTTCCTCGCCAATTCGCGGCGTGCCGGCGGACTGTCGAGCTCGGTGCGTTTGGGGCTGCGTCGGGCTCGGCACTCCGCCGGAGCGCTATTGCTCCCGGTCGATCTGGTGGACCTGGCGCGTCGCGATATCGCACAGTTGATCGCCTGTTGGCGTGGGGCCCGCCGCCGCGTCGTCGCGCGATGCGTGCAGGGTGAACCGGGAGTGCCGCTCATCCTGCCCCGGTGGCTGTATGCCCGAACGGCTGGACTCAAGGGCGATCAAGGGCTGCGAGAAGTGGTGCGTCGTCTGCCCAAAGACAGCGTCTCGCTGGTCGTGCTGCCTTCCGCGGAGTTGGACATTGACACTCCGCGGGACCTCGAGTTTGCGCGTCGCCGCGTCCGCCCTAGATTCTAGCGCTCTGCACCAAGCGATAACCCACGGCGGTTTCCGTCAGTATGTGTTTGGGCTGGGCGGGATCGTCCTCCAATTTGTGCCGCAGATGACCCATGTATACGCGCACGTAATGTCCATCTTCGGCGTGCGACGGACCCCATACTTCGCGCAGAATCTGCCGGTGGGTCAGCACCTTGCCTGTATTCGCGACCAGAAGACTCAGCAAGCGATATTCGATGGGCGTCAAATGGACCGCTGCGGCGCCTTTATGAACGGTGCGCAGACTCATATCGACCGTGACGTCGCCGAACTGGAATATTGCGCCGTGTGCGGCACCCGCAGCCTGCTGGCGGCGCGAAGCCGCGCGCACGCGCGCGAGCAACTCGCCCACGCCGAACGGCTTGCTCAAATAGTCGTCGGCGCCGGCGTCCAGCGCCTCGATCTTGTCCTGTTCGCCCACTCGCGCCGACAACACGATGATGGGCACTTTGGACCACCCTCGCACATCGCGGATGAAATCCATGCCGTCGCCGTCCGGTAATCCAAGATCCAGAATGATGAGATCGGGCTTGCGAGTCCCGGCATCCGTCAATCCCTGATTTACCGTCTCCGCCTCCACCACGCTCCAGCCCTCGGCCTCCAAAGCACTGCGGACGAAACGCCGAATTTGACGCTCGTCTTCGATGAGAATCGCAATCGGCACGGGCTCAGCCATCGGCAATCTCGGATTCCACTTCGGCGGCCGCTACGGGAGGACTGCCCAGAGGCAGCATGAACGAGAAAGTCACGCCGCCTTCGGGGCGGTTGATGCCGACGATCTTGCCGTGGTGGGATTCGATGATCGCGCGGCAGATCGCCAAGCCGAGCCCCACTCCGGGCGTGGCCGACTCTCGGTTGCCGCGCGTGAACTTTTGAAACAATGCCTCCTCGCGGCCGATCGGCAGTCCCGGCCCATTGTCCGACACGGAGACCTGGAGCTGATCCCCGATCACTTCGGCGGAGAGGGTCACGTTGCTGCCGGCCGGCGTGTACTTCGACGCATTCTCCAAGAGGTTCACCAGTACGCGTTCGATCAACAACGCGTCGATTTGCACCAACGGCAGATCGGCGGGCAGCCGCACCTCGACGCGATGTTGTTTCAACATGCTTCTCGCGGAATCGAGCGCTGCACCAACCACTTCTTCCAGCGGCTGCCATTGCAGGTCGAGCTTGACCTCCCCGCTCTCGATGCGGGCCATGTCCAACAGGTTGCTGACCAGCGTGCTCATGCGCCGCGCCTCGTCCTGGATTGCTTCCGCGGTTTCCGACTGTTCTCTCGACAAGGGCGCTTTGGCCAACGTCAACGATTCAGCCAAGCCCACGAGTACGGTCAACGGAGTTCTCAAATCATGCGACAGCGCAGCCAGCAAGGAGTTGCGCAGCCGCTCCGACTCCATCCGCACCAACGCATCCTGGGCGATGCCGACGTAGTGCACCCGCTCGAGTGCGATGGCGATCAGGGCAGCAAAGGTATCCAACAGCTGCCGCTGCTCGGGTATCTTGAGCAACCGGCGATTTTTCACCCGCAAGGCGAGCACGCCCCGCGCCTGGACCGGAGCGCGAAACGGAATGTATAACACCTCGCTGCCCGGTAACGTGTCGGTGCCGAGGCCGGCCGGGTGTACCTTGTCGAACGCCCATTGCGCAATGCCGAGATCGACGCTCAGAGGAGGATCAGAACGCGCGGATGCCATGGTAAGTTGTCCCGTTGCATCGGGCAGCAACAGCGCTGCACTCGCGTGAAACGTACGCTCGATGGACTCGTCGCTGATCTTGACCACCTGATCGAGCTGCACGGCGCCCGATAGATCGCGTGCCAATTCGTACAAGGCGGCGGCCCGCTCTTCACGATGTAACGCGACGCGCGCCTGAGAGCGCAAACCGGCCGTCAATTGCCCTGTAATCAGGCCGACCGCCAACATGATGCCGAACGTCAGCAAATATTGAACATCGCTCACCGCGAACGAGAACCGCGGCGGCACGAAAAAGAAATCGAAGGCGCTGACGCTCAGCACCGCGGCGAGGGCCGCTGGTCCACGGCCCCACCGAACGCCGACGAGCACCACGGTCAAAATATAAATTGCCACGATATTGGAGCGGTCGAAACGCTGCGCCAGGGGCATCGAAAGCCCCGTCACGGCGCTGCAGGCGATGGCCGTCCACAAGTAGCGCAAGTGCTTGCGCCTACGGCGATCGGCGGCATCGGAACCGAGTGGGGTCGGCGGCATCACCACGCGCTTGATGCCGCCATTTTGCACAGACCCGGAACTGCGCCCGATCTCGATCAAATCGATATCGGGCGCCAGCAGCGCGAGCTTCTGGCCGCTCGAGCGTTGCCAAGGCCACAAGCGGCGCTTGGGGTCGCGACCGATGACGAGTTTGGAGAGGTTGTGCTTGCGGGCGTACGCCACCACGCTCTCCGCAACTTCCAGGCTGGATATGACCGCCGTGGTGGCGCCGAGATTCTGCGCCAGATTCAGCGTCGTCAGTATGGTCTCGCGCCGCACTGCGGGCAGCCGCTGAAGTGCGGGCGTTTCGATGTAGATTGCATGCCAGTCCGCATTCAATTGGCTCGCCAGACGAGCGGCTGCGCGCACCACTCGCTCTGCGCCCTCATCAGGACCGACGCAGGTCAACAGTGCGGTCGCGGTTTTCCAGATGGAGCCGATGGATTTATCGACCCGATAGGCTTGGACGTCCCCCTCGACGCGATCGGCGGTACGGCGCAACGCAAGTTCGCGCAGCGCCATCAAATTGCCTTTGCGGAAGAAGTTCTCGGCGGCGCGCTCTGCCTGCTGCGGGATGTACACCTTGCCCGACTTCAGCCGCTCGAAGAGTTCCTCCACCGGTATGTCGACCAGCACTACTTCGTCGGCGGCATCGAACACCGTGTCCGGCACGGTTTCCCACACCCGCACGTTCGTGATGCCGCCCACCACGTCGTTGAGGCTTTCGAGATGCTGCACGTTGAGGGTCGTGAACACATCGATCCCCGCGGCCAGCAGCTCGTTGACGTCCTGCCAGCGCTTCGGATGGCGCGCGCCAGGGACGTTCGAGTGCGCGAGTTCATCGACCAGAATGAGCGTGGGATGCCTCTCGAGCGCGGCATCCAGATCGAAATCGGTGAGCGTCCGACCCCGATGCGACACCGTCTTGGGAGGGGCGATTTCAAAACCGTCGAGCAGCGACTCGGTTTCCGAACGACCATGAGTTTCCACGACGCCGACGATGACGTCGCAACCCTCCCTGTGGAGTTTTCGGGCAGCCAGCAGCATCGCGAAGGTCTTCCCGACGCCGGCCGACGCACCAAAATAAATGCGCAGCTTACCGCGCTGCGCCTTGGCCTCTTGCAGGGTGACCCTCGCCAATAGCGAATCGGGGTCGGGGCGCTGTTCGCTCAAGATGGTCATCCGCCTATTGTGCGCGATCCGACGCTTGTACGCAGAAAAACGCGGCAGAGTTTACCCGCCGCCAGTGTAAAAGTGGTGTAAAAACCTTACGGAGAACCCTTAACTCAGGACCAGTCTGGATATTCGCGAAATGCCTGGAGCGCGACATCGATCTTGGCGCGCGAAACATCCAGATGCGTAACGAGGCGAGTGCGTGGCGTGATTGACGCGCGGATTCCGCGCCGCAACAGGTATTCCGTCAGAGCTCCTACGTGGCGAACCGGTATGTCGACATAAAGAATATTGGTCTGCGGCGGTTCCACCGGCAGCCCGAGATCCCGTAAGCCATCGGCCAAAAAAGCTGCATTGGCATGATCCTCGGCCAGGCGTTCAACATTGTGCTCGAGCGCGTAGAGCCCGGCGGCGGCGAGAATTCCGGCCTGTCGCATGCCACCGCCCAATGCCTTTCGCCAGCGCCGCGCCGCGATGATCACCTCATGGGAACCCAACAGCACCGACCCTGCCGGCGCGCCCAACCCCTTGGACAGGCAAACCGACACGGAATCGAAGCCCGCCACCGCTGTCCGAGGATCCACGTCGAGCTTGACGATGGCATTGAATACGCGCGCGCCATCCAAGTGCGTACGTAAACCGTGGGCATGCGCGAAATTCGTGGCGTCGTGCAGATAGGAAATCGGCAGCACGCGGCCGCCCATCGTGTTCTCCAGCGCGAGTAGCCGCGTACGCGCAAAATGCAGGTCGTCGGGCTTGATGGCGGCAGCGATGCGCTCGATCGCAATGCCGCCATGCGGTTCGTGCTCGAGCGGCTGCGGCTGGATGCTGCCGAGGACGGCGGCGCCACCCTGCTCATATTTGTACGTATGCGCATCCTGGCCCACGATATATTCGTCGCCGCGTCCGCAATGCGCCATCAACGCGGCCAAATTGCTCTGCGTGCCGCTCGGAAAAAATAACGACGTCTCGAAGCCAAAGCGCTCGGCAGCCACGTCTTGAAGCCGGTTGACGGTCGGGTCATCACCGTACACATCATCACCCACCGGCGCGGCGGCCATGGCAGCGCGCATGCCGGGCGACGGCTGCGTGACCGTGTCGCTGCGCAGGTCGATCAGCGATGGTGGACTTGAATGCACGGCGAGCAACTCCCAGAGATTTCAATGCAGCGGCACGAAGCCGTATTTTACAAACACCGCGTCGGCGGCCGGCGTACTCAGGTATGCCGCGAATTTCGCCGCATCGCTTTTCGCTCCCACGGTAAGCGCGATCGGATACGTGATAGGCGGGTGAGTGTCGGCCGGAAACGTATCGACCGTGCGCACGCCTTGGTCGACCAGCGCATCAGTCGCGTAGACGATGCCCAACGGCACCTCGCCGCGATCCACGTATGCCAGCGCCGCACGAACATTCTCAGCACGGACCAAACGATCGGCAACCGAATCCCATACGCCGAGCGTGGCCAGCGCCGCACGGGCGTAGCGCCCGACCGGCACCGAGTCAGGATCTCCGGTGGCCAAGCGACCCTTGCCGAGCGCTTGCGCCAGCGCAAAGTGAGGTGCGATTTTCAATCTCAACGTGCTGCTTGCAGGGGCGATCAGCACCAAGCGGTTGCCGAGTAGATCATGCCGCGACTCCGTTTGAATCAGCTTGCGCGACTGCAGATAATCCATCCAATCGATGTCGGCCGAGAAAAATACGTCGGCGGGCGCACCGCTTTCGATTTGCCGAGCAAGGGCGGAACTCGCGGCAAAGGAAAGTTTCACTTCGATGCCGGTGGACTTGCCGAAGTCCGTGCCCAGCTGTTGCATCGCATCGGTCAAGGACGATGCCGCGAAAACGACGATGGCGGGGCGAGGCGGGTCCGCCGCATGGGCCGACCGGGCAAGCAAGGTCATCGCCGCCAACCAGCAGCCAAACCACGCCAGCAGAGTCCTTCGGTTCATAGTCGTCATTGTCCACTACCTTTCATGGCGGAGGCACTCAATATTGCGCCCACCGCGGCCGCGCCGTAGCGAATTACCGGGCGAGTCATGTCACAATTGGTGCATGGCGACCACCGACTTGACAGATCCGAAAATCCGGCTTGCCGCTGTGCGCGAGCGGCTCGTTACATGGTTGACGAACGCCGCCTACCCGTTGTGGGCGCAACACGGCATCGATCCCGAGAACGGCGGCTTCATCGAATCCCTTGGACAGAATGGAGTCGGACTGCCGCATCCGCGTCGCGCCCGAGTTCACCCGCGACAGGTCTACGCATTCGCGCAAGCGTCCAGCCTGGGCTGGACGGGCGACGTACGCGGTATCGTGCTGCGCGGAACCAATTATTTCACGACATACTATCGTCGACGCGACGGCTTGTTTCGGACCTTGGCCGGCGTCGACGGAGCGCCATTGGATGATCGGGCGCTCCTCTATGATCAAGCGTTTGCATTGCTGGGGTATGCTGCCGCGGCTAGCGCGCTCGATGCGCGCAGCGACTTCGAGAAGCGCGCCCTCGAACTGCGTCAGGCAATCGAATCGCAGTTTCGGGCGAGCGACGGGGCATTTCACTCCGGCGAGACGCCGGAAGGATTGTTCGAATCCAACCCGCACATGCATTTGCTGGAGGCATGTCTGGCCTGGGCTGAGATCGGTGATGATCCCGGCTGGACGGAATGGACCCGGTGGTTGGTGGACCTGGCAATGCAAAGGTTCATTCGCCGCGGCAGCGGTGCGCTAGGCGAGTCCTTTGCCGCAGATTGGCAGCCCGCTCCGGGCATCGCCGGGCGTATCGTTGAGCCGGGTCATCAATTCGAATGGGCCTGGTTGTTGATGCGCTACGAGAGCCGGCATCCGGGTCCGGTGCGGGATGCGGCGCTGCGGCTCGTCTCTATCGGAGAAAAATCCGGCGTGCACAACCAAGTCGCGATCAATGCGCTGCTCGATGACTTTTCCATCCATGACCCGAATGCCCGCTGTTGGCCGCAAACCGAACGGCTCAAAGCTGCACTCATCGCCGCCGAACTCACCGGGGAAGAGCCGTATTGGTCCATGGCGGCTGCCGCCGCAGCCACGCTGGTTCCCTATCTCGAGACGCCCGTCGCCGGCCTGTGGCTCGATATCCGGCTACCGAGCGGTGAACTTATCGATTCACCGTCCCCAGCGAGTACGTTCTATCATCTGGTCGGCGCCATCGTGGCGTTGGATAAGGCCTTGGCGGCGACCGAGTCGAGGCTGAAGAATTCTTATGTCAATGGATAGAAAGGATATCGAGCGAATGCGCGCAGCGGTGGCGACGTCTCTGCACGCGCATTGGCCACTTTTTTTGATAGAGGGAATCGTGTTGCTGGTTCTGGGATCGGCGGCCATCGTGGTGCCGCCCGTAGCCACCATAGCGGTTGAAATCCTGATCGGCTGGCTGGTCCTGGCGAGTGGAATCATCGGTTTGGTCATGACCCTGCGAGCCCGCGGCGCACCGGGCTTCGGGTGGTCGCTGGTCTCGGCCATCGTCGGTATCGTGGCGGGTATAGTGTTGCTGGCGTGGCCGCTCTCCGGCGCGCTGTCCCTGACGGTGATATTGAGCGTGTTTCTCGCGATGGAGGGCATCGCGTCGATCATGTACGCACTCGAGCATCGGCGCGAACTCTCGCCTCGCTGGAGCTTCATGCTGGTGAGCGGAATCGTGGATTTGATTCTCGCCGGTATGATTTTCGCCGGTCTGCCCGCCACGGCGGCGTGGGCCATCGGTCTGCTCGTTGGAATCAATTTGATCTTCGGCGGAGTGGCGCTCATCGCGATGGCGCTGCGCGCTCGCGTGCCGCCGCGGACCGGCGTGTGACCGCCGCTGTCAACCTCGGGGTGGGTAATTCGTTATGCTAAATGTCCCGCGAGGCGGCCAAAAACGTATCGGAGAAGCAACGTGCGAATACCCATCGTGTCGATGCCCATGAAGCTTAGTTCGATTGCCGGCTGCGGCTTGGTGTGTGCGGTCCTCGGATCAACTGCGATTTTCGCCGTCGGCGCATCGTCTTCCGCGCCGCCCGAAAGCGGAGTTTGGCAAAAACATGAGTATTCGTTTGCCTTCATGGGGTTTACGTCGACGTATTCCTGCGACGGGCTGGCGAGCAAGTTGAAACTACTGCTGATTGCATCCGGAGCGCGGCCGGACGCCAAGGCGCAGGCGGGCGCCTGCGCGTCGGGATTTGGCCGGCCCGACAAGTTTGCCCGGGCGGACCTGACCTTTTACACGCTGGCTCCCGCGGGCGCCGCAGAGGCCGCAGGCAGTGCGCCCGTCGACGGCACTTGGATGCCCGTCGCTCTTGCCTACCAGCAGCCTCGAGATCTCGGCAGAGGCGACTGCGAACTCGTCGAGCAGTTTCGAAACAACGTGCTGCCGATGTTCACGACGCGCAATGTCGAGAATCACACCACTTGCATTCCGCATCAGGAATCGGGATCCGTGATCGATCTGAAGTTCGAGTCGTTCAGCGTGCCGCCCAAGGCGAAGTCCCCCAAGCCCGGTTCGAAGTCCTAGACGTGACCGGGACGTTCATCCGTGGACGCATGCAGACGCTCTAGATCGGCGAGCCGAACCACCGCCATGGGAGCCGCCGCCGTTCTGCTAGTGGCTTGTGCCCCGTCATGGCACGTGCTGACCGGGACCCCTCGCCCACCGACCTCGCCCTCACAGGTCAAGATCTATTCCGATGCGCCGCCGAGGTTCGAGGAAATCGCGGTGCTCCAGGCATCCCGTAAAAGCATCTTTAGGCCGGGCGGCGAACGCAGCACCGATAGAGTCGTAGAGCGCCTGAAGGCCGAGGCCGCCAAAGTGGGCGCCAATGGCATCATCATCGAGGGCTTCGACCAAACGCAAACCGGATCCATCGGCAGCGGCGCGGGTTCGGACTCGTACTCCGCACATGGCTCGATCAGCGTAGGGCTAGGCGCGTCGGTCGGAATTTTCAGAACCACCGGCAAGGGCCGCGCTATTTTCGTGCCGCCCGGCTAGCGGGCCGAGGCCCAACCATGCGTAAGAAACCCCTGGCGCCGTATCGCGAAAAGCGCGACTTTTCCAAGACCGCGGAGCCGCGCGGCGAGCATGCGGTGCTTGCGTCAGACCGGCTGCGCTTCGTGGTGCAAAAGCACGCGGCACGCCGACTTCACTTCGATCTGCGGCTGGAACTCGATGGGGTGTTCAAGTCCTGGGCCGTCACACGCGGCCCGTCAAACGATCCCGCCGACAAGCGGCTGGCCGTGGAAGTCGAAGATCATCCGCTCGACTACGGCGACTTCGAGGGAACCATACCCCAAGGGCAATACGGCGGTGGAACGGTTCAGCTTTGGGACCGCGGTTATTGGTATCCCGAAGGCGACAAAACACCGCAAGACGCGCTGGCCTCCGGCAATCTGAAGTTCACTCTGGAAGGCACGCATCTGCATGGCAGTTGGGTGCTGGTACGCCTGAAAAATGACCGTAGTGGCGGCAAGCGGACGAATTGGCTGCTCATCAAACATCGTGACGCCTATGCCCGCGACGGCGGCGGCGAGGCGCTCGCCGCTATTGACCGATCGGTCGCCTCGGGCAGATCCATGCAGCAGATCGCCGCGGGCGTGGGACGTTCGCCGACACCTTTCATGTTGGCAGGCCGGTGACGCGAGTCCGCCGCCGACCGTCACGTACCGGTTAGCCGTAAAACTGTTCGCACGCATCGGCTAAACCGCGTGGTCGGCTTCCACCGCCCCGACCGCGGGCCGAAGCGATAATTTCTGCGCATGCGTGCCTAGTGCAGGCAGGCGCGCATTCAGATCCGATTTGCCTCCCGGAAACCACGACGCGAGCATGTAGAGATAGAGGTCGGCGACGGAATATTGGTTTCCCAGCACGTAGGGATTCAAGCCTTGGCTGATCAGCGTCAGATGCGCTAGAAAATCGCGCGTTCCCTGTTCACGAATTGGTTCGGCGTCACGCTCGCCGCGCGACGAATATCGAACCGGGTAATATACGCGCAGGGCCGACTCGTAGACATTCGCCGACAAAAACACCATCCACTGCAAAAATCGTGCATGGTGGCTGGTGCCTGGTTGCGGCGCCAGTTCCGCCTGCGGGTGCTCAAGCGAAAGATGTACGAGCATTGCCGCCGATTCGAACATCACCGTGCCGTCGGGCAAAGCCAACGCAGGCACCTTGCCGGTCGGGCTGATCGTGCGAAAGGTTGCGACATCGGCAGCCCCATCGGCCACCCAGATGCGCTCGTAAGGCACTCGAATTTCTTCGAGTGCCATCTGCACAGCGAGGGAACCCGAGCCCGGTCGTCCGTAAAGCTTGTATTGAGCCATGGGCCGAATCTTACCGCATTGTTTCCGGCACCAGCCGCAGATGCTTCATGACCCGCTTGAGATTGCGGCGCAACTCGTTCAATTGCCCGATGCTGACCACGGTCTTCATCGCCTGTTTCAACGGCTGCAGCGGATATCCCCCGTACCGGCCCGCTTCGTGAATGTCATTCGTCACCGTTGATCGCCCGGCGAGCACCACGTTATCGGCCAGGGTCACATGGGCGGTGACGACCGTGCCGCCGCCGGTGGCAAACTGCCGACCTATCTTGGTGGAACCGCCTGTCATGAAGCCCGCGGTGTACAAACCATCCTCGCCGAGATCGCAGTTGTGCGCGACGTGGCAAATGTTGTCCAACTTGGTGCCCGACCGAATATGCGTGGACGTGAGCGTGGCGCGGTCGACTGCGCAATTGCTTCCGATTTCCACCTTATCCCCGATCTTGACGTTACCGAGATGACTGATTTTCAGCGGCCGGCCATCAGGTGCGACGGAATAACCGAAACCGTCGCTGCCGATGGTGGAATGCGGGTGGATTTCGCAGTCCTCGCCGATCTCACAATCGAACCCTACGAACACGTGAGGATGGATCACCGTCCGGGCGCCGATTCGCGCATGGTTTTCAACCACGGCATGGGCGCCGATCAGGCAGCCGTCACCGATGAGTGCCGCCGCACCGATGACGCAGTAGGGTCCGAGAAAAACGCCTTCGCCGATCTTCGCTTCCGCATGGACGACCGCCGTCGGGTGGCGCTCACCCCACTGCGTGAAGCGAAAACGCTTTTGATCGAAATATTTGAGCAATTTCGCCATGCCCATGGCGATGTCGCGAACCGAGAAGCAACAGGTGTCGCCGTACTTGGCGCCATCGAAGTTTCCGCACATATGCGACGCGATGATTAGAATCGCGGGGCTGTGCAGCATTGCTTCGGCCGCCTGGTCCGGCGTGCTGGCATAGACCAAGCTCCCGCTCAGAGCCTGTTCTGGAATTTCGCAGTGGCTGGCAGTCGTTTGCAGATTTCCGGCAAGAAACGTGAAAACGTCGGCATGATCATTCTTGATCGTCTGACCGGTGAGCATTGAAAACGTCCTGTGGATTCCGACGCCGCGATGATGCGGCCAACTACCCTATTTCACGCATTTGCCGGGTTATGGCCGCCTCGGGGGGGCGTGTCCGCCTTGATCGCTGAAGAGGCATCGAGCACCACTTGTTCCAGAACGGCAAGGTACTCGATGTAGCGCTTGCGGCCCAGGGGGGTGATGCGGCACACGGTCTGAGGGCGGCCGTTTTCGACGCCCTTGATCGTGGCGACCATTTTTGCGTCTTCCAATACCATCAAATGCCGGTTCAAATTGCCGTCCGTCAGGCCGCAAAGCTGCTTGAGCTCGCCAAACGGCAAGCCCTTTGTGTGGGAAATCAGGGACGTGAGCACGCTCAAGCGCGCTCGTTCGTGAATAATCCGATCGAGTCCGTCGTAGGCAAAGCGGGAACCCCGTCTCGGACGAATCTTAGAATTCTTCAACGGATTCCTCGAACCCATAGCGCAGCACCGCAGCCACGAGCAGTTGACCTACGCCGAATGGAATTCCCATTTCCCAGGGCGACAACACCCGCGGCCCACTTTCAATCATCAAGCAAGTCAGACCGCAGGCAAGATACCACACGCCCACGCCGAACATGTGGCGCGGCAGAAAGCGACACGAGGCAAACACTCCGAGGCAGAAGATCAGTTCCCAAAGTCCGGGCAGCATCCAAAGATCCGTCGGTGCAGCCAGCAGCAACACACCCGTCAGCAACAGTCCGACAACCGTGGCCGGCAGGAACTGTTCGAGGGCGGATTGAAGCATCTCGCAGGCAAACCCCGAATGCACACGCCGCGCACGGACAATGGTTTCCAGCGTGGATAACGCCACCGAGACCGCGGCGGTCGCCACCCACACGGCGAGAAACGAGATAACGTCGCGACCGGGATCTTTCGACCAAAACGCCTGCGCCGACGCAACGGTCAGCGCCAGAACGCCGCTGGCGGCCACGGATGCGGGACCGTAGCCGCGAAATTGGGTGCCGCGCGCCACTTGGGCGCGAATCGCGCTGATCTCGGCCAATGCTTGGCTCAGATCCCTCATGCGAAACCTCCATCTACTTTGCGCACAAAGTATAGCGAACCGGCAGACCGCTAGGGATACTTATAGTCGTGGGCGACGCGATAATAATAGCGCCGGACGACGCTGCCATCCCGCGTCAGCACGCCTTCCCGCACGGGTTCCAACCCGTCGACTCGATTTTCCAGATGCGTTGCCGCGAGATTCGCAGGATCCCATGAAACCAACAGCAACGTGCGGCCGGTTTGCAGCTCGACGGGGAACCATTGCTCATACATGAGACCGACGTCGTCGAACAAATGCGCACTCGACGTCGCGGCCACCGCTTCGACCTGGTCATGCGAGTAAAACGCCAGCTCGCTTGCAATGGCATAGCGGTCCATGCCAACGACCAAGAGCTTGTCGCCGTACTTCGAGCGCAACGCGTCCGCGATACCGTCGATCTGTCGCGCGAAGTCCCGCCATCCGACCGGTACCAACTCGGTATGCCGGGTATAGCCCAGGCCGGGAATCCCGAGCACTAGGTAGTACAGCCCCGCGCCATAGACCAAGAGCATGACTAAAGCCGTCGGCGGCCACGCGACTCGCAACCAGCGTCTCGCGCCCGGGCCGCCGCCATTCGCCTCGGCGAGACCGTACGCCATCAGCGGCAGCGCGGCCGTCCACGGCGCGCCGGTCCAGTCCAGCTTCACCTCGTGACGGAGGCTGAACAGTGCAAAGACCGCCATCGGAACCATCACTGCGATTTGCAGGAACCGCGAGGCACGTGTCCGAGGTGTGATTCCGATCACGGCGGCTCCCGCCGCCAGCAAGCCGGTCGGCGTCAGCAACACCAGTGCGGAGCCGATGAGCTTATGCAGGGAAAATCTCGGCGGCTCGGCCAAGCGGCGCGACGTTTGAAACGCAAACGACGCCCAATGGTGCGTGGCGTTCCAGATGATCACGGGAGCGAACACCGCCGCGGTGATCAGCAGTGCGGCATATGGTTCCCAACGGCGCAGCCAGCGACGCGCGGGCGGATCGAGCAGCATGAACGCGAAGGCCGCCATCCCGAGCAGCCCGATCGTATACTTCGAAATGAGGCCGATGCCGACCGCTAACCCCGCCCACAGCCACGCGCGGGATCGTCCGCCGATCAGCGCGCGCTCCAAGAAGTACAGCGAGGCAGCCCAAGCGGCCGTCAAGGGCGCATCCGGAGTCATGAGCATTCCGGACAAGAAGAAGAAGGGGAGCACCTGAAGCATGCCCAAGGCCAGCAGCGCACTGGGCTCGCCGAACAAATTTCGCGTCAGCCGGAAGACAAAAAAAGCCGCCGCTGCACCACAGCATAGGGCGCCGAAGCGAACCCCGAATTCAGTATTGCCGAACAACGTGGTGCCGAAGCGAATCAGCCACGCAACCAACGGGGGATGATCCAGATACCCAATATCGAGATGGCGAGAATAATTCCAGTAGTACGCCTCCTCCGGAATCAGTTCGACCTGAGCGCTGTAGATGAGCCGCAGAAAAAACCCATAGGCGACAATTCCGATTACGAGTGCACGCCATTGCACGTCGGCACCGGCGGCGGGATCACCGATGAGGCGCCGCAGATGCGCCGGTGCGGATTGCCATTTCATGTGCACCGGCCTACTAGCAAAAATTCGTGCTGACGCATAAACCCGGCTTGGCGTCCGCCAGCCTGAGGGTTGCCTGGTGCAGATTGGCAATGGCCGCCACCAAGGCCAAACCCAATCCATGCCCCGACGTGGATCGATCGCGCGAAAGGCGATAGAAACGCCGCAATACTTTCGAATGCTCGTCAGCCGGAATCCCGGGACCGTCGTCGCTGACCGACGCGACGATGGCATCCTCAGACGACTGCAGCGCGACGTGAATGGTGGTGTGCATGGGCGTGTGATGAATGGCGTTCTCGATGAGATTGCTGAAAAGCTGCGTCAACAGTTCGGCGTCGCCGCGAATCCCGACCTCCGGCTGAATGCTGGCCGACAACACGTGCCGGTGATCCTCGGCGACGGGCCGGTACATGTCGACCACGTTTTCCAGAAGCTTACTGAGCGAAAGCTGCGTGAAGGTCGCCACGCGGGTTCCCGCCTCGATTTGCGAGATTCGCAGCAGTGCCGAGAACATGGCCAGCACCTGATCGGTATCATCGATGGCGCGAGCAACGGCCGCCGCGTAATCGACGGTGGTAACAGACCCGCCCCTTGCCTCCTCGAGCCGATTTCGGAGGCGCGTCAGCGGGGTTCGAAGGTCATGCGCGACGTCGCTCGAGACTTGCCGCAGATTATCCAACAGCGCGGAAATGCGATTCAGCATTTCGTTGATCGCCACGGACAAACGTTCCAACTCATCGCCGCGACTGCGTATCAGGATACGTTCGTTGAAACGCCCAGCGATGATTCCTTCACAGGTACGCGTGATGGCATCCACCCGCCGCATCAATTGCACGCGGAGCAACGTGCCGCCAATGCCGGCGAACAGCATCGATCCGGCGATCACCCAGCCAAACGCCTTGACGATGCGCACCCGAGCAGCCGTAATCTCCGCGGTGTCGCGGCCGACGAACAAATATACCTCCGGCGCGAGCAAGACGCCGCGACCCAGAATGTGACTGCCCGTCGAGGTCAGGTCGAAAAGACCCAATCGCGGCGCGAAGCCCTCCAGGTTGCCGAAGCGCTTTCCATGGGCGCGATCCTCGAGCAGAATATAAGCACCCCGCGACAAGGCCCGGACGGAATCGGACGATCCGAGCCGTTGCTTGGTAACCTCGACCGCCTCGTCGATACCCTCATCGCGAAAGCCGTTATCGACGGTCGCGATATCCGCATCGTTGGCGCGCACGAGGGACGACGTTTGCGTATCGTTCACGATCCAAAGGACGGCGGCGATGAGGCCGGCCGCGAGTCCCAGGAACAGCACCGCAAACGAGGCCGCCAACCGGAAGCCTGCCGAATTGAAAGCTCTAGTTTGGCGCAAGCAATTTGTACCCGATCCCGCGTACCGTCTGAATCGCATCGACGGCGAAGCCTTGATTCAGTCGCGCGCGCAAGCGGCTGATGTGGCTTTCGACGACGCTCGTATGCGGGTCGAAATGAATTTCCCATACGTTTTCCAGCAACATCTTTCGCGTGACCGCGCGGTTCGCGTGACGCATCAGATATTCAAGCAGGCGAAACTCCTGCGGCAACAGTTCGATGGGCTTGCCCGCGCGCGCAGCGGTTCTATGCACGAGATCCAATTCTATGGATCCGGCAAACAGGCGCGGCGCATGGTTCGCTGAGCGTCTCGTCATGACCCGTACCCGCGCCAGAAGCTCCACGAAAGCGAACGGTTTGACCAGATAATCGTCGCCGCCCGCCTCCAATCCCTGCACACGATCATCGATGCCGCCCATTGTGGTCAGATAGATGACCGGCGTCATTCTTGCTTCATGACGCAGAACCTTGACGACGTCCAAACCCGATAAACCGGGAAGCATTCGATCCAATACAATGACGTCGAACTCGTTGCGGCGAGCCTCTTTCAAGCCGGCTTCACCGTCGCCTACGTGCAACACCGCATAGTCGTTGTCCTGAAAACGATCGATCAGCGAGCGCGCCAATTCGACGTCATCCTCGACCAACAAAATAGTCATTGCCGGTAGGGTAACTCACCGCAATCCAAAACGCACAGGACGCGGGACTTTGGATTCTTACAAAAATACAAAGCTCCGCGGGAAGCGCTGATGATATGTTCACCGGTGGATTCGCGGATCGTGGCGTCAACGCTTGAAAAGGTGGCTCGTGGTGCGTTCAAAATCCCTCTGGGGCGGCATCTGCGCCGCCGTTTTCATTGCGGGATGCGCCGTGGACAGATTCAGTCCGGATACGCCTGCACTGCCCGCCGCTTTCCAAGGAGGATCATCGGTTGCCGACAATGACGTCCGCACGCCGGTATTTGCCGCCTTCGGCTGCCCGGAACTCGACGAGTTGATCGCCACGGCGCAGCGTAACAGTCCGGATCTGGCCGCCGCCGTGGCGCGCGTCCGACAAGCCGATGCACGCGCCCGACAGGCGGGTGCGGCGATCCTTCCCGAGGTGGATGCGAGTGCGGGCGCAACGCAATTCGGCGGCGGATCGCACGGCGTTACCGCCCATGAGACGGACTGGTCGGCTCTTTTGTCGGCGAGTTATGAACTCGACTTTTGGGGAAAGAACCGCGCGGCTCGAACCGCGGGGCAAGCGTTGGCAAATGCGAACCGCGCCGATCTCGATACGGCGAGAATGACGATATTGAGCGCCGTTGCCGGTACATTTTTTCGGATTCAAGCGCTCCGCGAACGCATCGCGCTCGCCCGCTTGAATCTGAAAACCGCGAACGACGTGCTGCAGTTCATTCAATCTCGCTACGATGCGGGCGCGCTCGGTCCGGCGGAACTCGCCGCCCAACGTGCTGCGGTCGCCAATGCCGAATTGCAGATTCCGCAATTACAGCAACAAGAAAGCGAAGCGGTGGGCACTTTAGCGCTGTTGGTCGGAAGCGCGCCTGAGGGATTCATGGTGGGCAGCCGATCCTTGGACACGATCGCCGAACCCGAGATATCGCCAGGGCTGCCCGCCGCGTTGCTGCGGCGCCGGCCGGATCTGGTGGCCGCAGAATATAACCTTCGGGCGGCGCATGCGGATTTGATCGCGGCGCGGGCTGCACTTTTTCCGTCGCTGACTCTCACGGCAAGCGGCGGTGTGGCAAATCCGGCGATGCAGGCGGCGGTCATTACTCTCACCGGAACCGGTTATTCACTGACCGCCGGCGCCGATTTGGTGCAGACGATCTTCGATAACGGCAGACGCCGCGCCATCACACAGGCAGCCGCGGCTCGTGAGCAGGAACTGCTGGCCGCCTACCGCGGGGCCATCCTGTCGGCGCTGTCGGACGTGGAGAATGCGCTGGCCGAGATTCAACATCTGGATGCGCAAAAGCAAGCTCAACAGGAAAACCTTGCGCAAAGCAAACTTGCCTTTGAAGGCTCGCAGCTGCGGTATCGCGAAGGATCCGCCGAGTACGTTTCGGTGTTGGAATCGCAGCGCATCTTATACGCGGCGCGGGAGCAGCTGAGCGAATACAAGCTGGCTCGCCTGCAGGCGTTGTTGGCTTTGAGCAAGGCCTTGGGCGGAGGCTGGCAAGGGAGCTCGGGTGCGCCGGTCGCGCTAGCGGTACAACGGTGAAGGTGCCCGCGCCGCTCGTGGTCTGTCTGTGCTTGGGCGTCGTCGCCGCCTGCGGACGTTCATCTCCCCTGCCCGACGACGCGCCGGCGAAAACCGCCCCGCCGGCACCCGCGGCGAGCGCCGGCCGGCCCGCAGACGGATTGGTCTTATCGCCGCAAGACATGACCAACCTGGGAATCGTCGTCATGCCAGCGGCGGCGGCCCAGCATGTCCGACAAATTGACGGATTCGGCATCGTAGTGGGACGCGATGCCGTCGTTCAGGCGCTGACCGACATAGTCGCGGCGCGCGCCGCGGCCCGCCAAAGCCACGCTGCGCTGGCACGCATGCAACGACTTGCAGGCACTGCGGGGGCCGACAGCGCAACGGCGCGCGAGACTGCGGAACGCCAAACTGTGGCCGACGACGCTGCCCTTGATCTGGCCGAAGCCAAGGCGTCGTCGGCTCTCGGCCAGCGATCGCCATGGGCGAGCGGCACGGGTCAACCATTGATTCAATCGCTCGCGGCCGGCCGAATCAAAATCATCCGAATCTCATTTCCGTTGGGCGCGTTCAAGACGGGGGCCCCTCTCGATCTGCGGTTGACCCGCCTGGATGGCCAGGCAAGCGACTCGACGTGGCGCATCCCCGCGATCTGGGCCGCCCCTGGGGACGTTTCCATGCCGGGCCGTAGTTACTTCGCCGTCGTTGAGAATTCGGATCTCAACGACGGCGAGCGGCTGTTGATATCGGCTGCCGACACGAGCTCGCCCGCCGTTCAATCGGGAGTGTTCATTCCCGCATCGGCGTTGGTGGTCAGCGGCGAGAATTACTGGTGCTATACGCAGCGGCAGAGCGGTGCGTTCGCTCGCGTGGCCGTGGATGTCAGCCGCCCGCAAGCCGGCGGCTATTTCGTTGCCGATGGGATCAAGCCGGGCGATCCGGTCGTGACGTCGGGAGCAGGTCTGCTGTTGGCCCGCGAAATGAACTCCACGGGCGACACCGATCCCTAACCATGCGCGGCCTGATATCCCTGTGCGTTCGGCATTGCGGGGCAGTGACCGCGCTGTCCGTCCTGGCGCTGATTCTCGGCACCTTCGGCGCAGTGCATGCCCCCCTGGACGTGTTTCCGGAATTCGTGCCGTCCCAGGTCGACATACAAACGGAGGCGCCGGGCTTCGCCCCGCAGCAGGTCGAGGAACTCGTCACCAAACGCATCGAAAGCGCAGTCAATGGCGCGACCGGGCTCGCGACCTTACGATCCGAGTCCATCCCGGGCCTATCGGTCGTCACCGTCACCTTCGCGGACAACATCGACCTTCATCTCGCGCGCCAGGGCGTGTCGGAGCGCCTCTCTGAATTGGGCAGCACTCTTCCGGCGGGCGTCGGCACGCCGCGGCTCTCGCCATTGGTGTCCAGCACCATGGATCTGCTCAAGATAGGACTGCTGTCCGACAAGGTAGACGCGTTCGCGCTACGCGATATCGCAGGTTGGCTCATCAAGCCGCGTTTACTGGCCGTACCGGGCGTCGCGCACGTGGTCGTGTTCGGGGGCAGCGTACGGCAAATCCAAATCGCTCCCGATATGCAAAAGCTCTCGAGTTACGGCATCACGTTGACGGATGTCGGCGACAGCGCCCGCGCTGCATTGGCGCTGCGAGGCGCCGGCTTCATTGATCTGGACGCTCAACGGGTGGTGTTGAGGTCGCCGACACCCACCCCTGACATCGAGGCGATCGGTTCAGGGCTCGTCACCGTGCGCAACGGTATGCCGGTCCACTTGAGCGATGTGGCGACGATCTCACAAGCGCCGGCGCTGCGCTCCGGGGACTCGCTGATCATGGGCAAACGCGGCATCATGCTGGCCCTCGCGAGCCAGTATGGGGCGAATACGCTCTCCACCACCGTGGCCGTGGAAAAAGTCCTGGCGGAGTTGGAGCCCTCCCTTAGAGCCCAGGGGATCACGGTCTACCCCGGACTGCACCGGCCCGCCAATTTCATTGAGCGAGCCTTGCGCGATCTCGAGCGCTCGCTCACCATCGCTGCGGTTCTCATCATCGGGGTTTTATTCCTCTTCTTGCGCGATTGGCGCGCGGCGCTGATCGCATTCACTGCCATACCCTTATCGTTGCTGGCCGCCGTCGCGGTGCTCGATCATTTGGGTCAAACGCTCAACACCATGACTCTCGGCGGTTTCGCCGTCGCGCTGGGCGTGCTCGTCGACGATGCAATCATCGACCTCGAGAATATCCTCCGCCGCCTGCGCAGCAACTCGGATTCGGCAAGTCCGCTGCCGCCTCTCGCGGTGATCCGGGACGCATCGCTCGAGGTGCGTGGCCCGGTGATTTTTGCAACCATCGTCGTGATCACCGTTTTCGTGCCGGAGCTATTCGCCGCCAACGTGCAGGGCCACTTTGTGGGACCCTTGGCCCTCGCCTTCATCCTGGCGGTTCTGGCTTCACTGTTGGTGGCGATGACCGTCACGCCCGCGCTCTGCGCACTGTTGTTGCAGCACAAAGTCGCACATCGTGACGCGCGATGGTTGGCGCGGCTGAAGGCCGTTCAGTCGCACGCCGTACGATTCGTCATCGAGCATTTCAAACTCGTTGCCGGCGTGCTCGTAATGGCGGCGGCCGCCGCCGTCATTGCCGTGCCTTTTCTGGGCGGTGTTTTCATGCCGGATTTTCGCGAAGGACATTTCGTCCTGCAAGTGTCGAGTTCCATCCCTGGCACATCCATCGATGAGATGCTCGATCTGGGTGCGCGCATCAGCGCGGATATCTTGAAGCTGCCGTATGTGAAAACCATTGAGCAACAGGTAGGCCGCGCCGAGTTGGGCGAAGACACTTGGGGACCCCATCAAAGCGAATTCCACGTCGAATTGAAGCCGGACTCGACGATCGACCAAGGCGTGGCGCAGCAGGATCTGCGAAATATTTTGCAACGCTATCCGGGCATACAAAGCGAGGTCGTGACGTTCCTCGGAGATCGGATCAGCGAAAGCCTCACCGGCGATACCGCCCAAGTCGCGATAAAAGTGTACGGCGAGGATCTCGATACTCTCGACCGTCTCGGCAGCGCGATCACCGATGTGCTGGGCAAAGTGCCCGGTGTGGTCGACTTGCAGTTCAAACGGGAGAGCGGCACGCCCACGATTGCGATCGGGATGCTGCCGAAGATCGTGGCGGCCATGGGCCTGACCAATCAACAGGTGCTTGACGCCGTTGAAACGGCTTACGCGGGCGCCACCGTGGGTCAGACTTTCGCCGGCACGCGCAGCGTCGACACGGTACTATTGCTGCCCAATGCGCTGCGGCACCGGCCCGAGGAATTGGCAAAACTCATGATCGGGGGTCCGTTTGGCGGGGTCCCGCTGGGACAGGTCGCAAAGCTGACGCTGTCCGCCGACCGCTATCGGATCCGGCATGATGGCGGCCAACGGCGCATTGCGGTCACGTTCAACGTCGGGAACAGGGGGCTGCAGGCCACGGTCGGGGATGCGCGGAATCAGATTTCGCGCGCCGTCACTTTGCCCGCCGGATTTTTCGTCGAATTCACAGGCGCCGCGGAAGCCGCGAACGCGACCCAACGCCAGCTCGCCCTGTATACGATCATGGCGCTCTCGGTCATCATGTTGGTGCTGTTCGTCGCCTTCCGATGGCCGGCCAATAGCTGGCTGGTGCTCGCGAATCTTCCTTTCAGCGTGATCGGCGGAGTCCTCGCCATCGCCGTCACGGGGATCGGCATCTCGTTGGGTAGCGTGGTCGGCCTCGTCACGGTCTTCGGCATCAGCGCGCGCAATGCGATATTGCAGCTCTCCCACTACGAGCACCTCGTCGATGTCGAACGTTCGCGCTGGGATGTGAGTACCGTTATCCGCGGTGCCAACGAGCGATTCATACCCATCCTGATGACCGCAACCGTAACCGCACTCGGCCTCGCCCCGCTCGCGTTCAGTGCCAATCAGCCGGGCCAAGAGATAGAAGGCCCGATGGCCATTACCGTTCTGGGCGGCCTCGTATCCTCGACGTTGCTCAATCTCTTGGTGCTTCCCGCGCTCAGCTATCGTTACAGCCGCCCAACTACGCTCAATGACAATGCTCGATGATTCCTCTACGGCGGTGAAAGTGACGCCGACCGCCGCCGGCCTCGGCCGTTTGATGATCGTGGTTGCCGGCGCGGCAGTGACCATCCTATGGTTCGCGCTGCTGGCGCACCGGCCGCTGTACGACCCCGACGAGGGACGCTACGCAGAGATACCGCGAGAGATGGCGACGGGCGGCGACTGGGTGGTGCCGCATCTCGATGGACTGGTCTATCTGGAAAAACCCCCGCTTCAATACTGGCTCACCGCCCTGACATTCCGGTGTTTCGGCCTAAGTGAATTTACCGCGCGTCTGTGGACCGGAATCGCGGGCTATTGTTCGTTGGGTTTGGTGTTCTTCGTAGGGTACCGGCTATGGGGTCTGCGCGCTGGACTCAAAGCGCTTTTATTATCCATGGCGTCCAGCTTGTTCGTCCTGTTGGGGCACCAGCTCACTCTGGACATGGTGTTGAGCACGTGCCTGCTCGCCTGTTTGACTTGCTTCCTGATGGCCGAGTCGGAGGCCGCAGCGCGCAGCAGGTCATCGAGCCGCGCCCGTACGTGGATGCTCGGATGCTGGGCGGCGATGGCGCTGTCGGTGTTGTCGAAAGGCTTGATCGGGATGCTCATTCCCGGATCCACCTTGGGTCTTTACGCCCTGTGGCAGCGTGATTTCGACGTGTTGCGCCGGCTGAACATCCGCTTCGGCTTGCCGCTGTTCGCGTTGATTGCCGCTCCCTGGTTCGTGATGGCGGCACGGGCGAACGCTGCATTTCTGCAATTTTTCTTCATACGCGAGCATTTCCAACGGTTCTTGACGTCGATTGAAAATCGATCCGAGCCCTGGTGGTATTTCGCGCCCGTGCTGGCCGTCGGCATACTACCCTGGCTGCCGCAGGCGCTGCGGGCGCTCGCGCGACCATTCCTATCGTCGGCCCCGCATCAACGCTTCGAACCCGCCCGCGTGCTGTGGGTCTGGTGCGTGTTCGTGTTGATATTCTTTTCGGCGTCAAATGCCAAGCTGATTCCTTATATCCTGCCGGCACTCCCGGCATTGGCCCTCCTCTGCGCAGTGCCCGCGGCGAGTGGTGAATCGCGCCGCGATCTCGTCCTCGGAGGGATGCTGTCGCTGGCGTCATGTCTCGGCATTCTCATCTATGCGAGCGGGGCTTGGGCGACGGCCGGTGGCCGCGCACTCGCGACGCAGCTGTCGCCCACGCTGGTGGGAACTGCGACGCTCCTTGCGTTGGCTGGCCTGGGTTGCACGGGTCTGGTTCTGAGGAATCGACTGGACGCGGCGCTCCTAGTCTTGTGTTGCGGATGGTTTCTCGCGTCCGCAACCGTGCTCGTGGCCGCGAATTCGGTACAGCAGTTCTTCAGCGCGAAGGATGCGGCGATCGCGCTGCGAGAGGCGGCTCCCCAAACCTCGGCCGTGTTCTCGGTGCGGACCTATGAACAATCGTTCACGTTCTATTGGGGACGCCCGGTCGTCCTCGTCGACTATCGCGATGAGTTCACGCTCGGATTGACCCAGGATCCTGACCGCGGCATTGCCACACTGGCTCAATTCTCCGATCGTTGGCGTTCACTGAACGATGCTTATGCCATCATGCAGCCCCGTACACGAGACGCATTACTGGCGCAAGGTTTGCCCTTGCGAGAAATCGCCCATTTTCCCAACATCGTGTTGGTGAGCCGCCGCTAGCTCGCAGTTGCCGCCCGGATCGGCGCGGGTATGATGCACATGGGTCAACAGCGGGGACCATGTGATGCTCAATGAATCTTCGGTTTCTTCCCTCATGAACCCGGACGAGTGGCGTTTGCGCCGCGAGCTGACGGATTTCTATCATTTGATCGACCACTTGGGTTGGACCGAACTCATCTTCAACCATATTTCGGCAAGAATTCCCGGCCCCGCCCACCAGTATCTGGTCAATCCGTTTGGCTTGAACTATTACGAGATCACTCCGGAGAATCTTCTCAAAGTGGACGTCGATGGTCGGCTCGTCGAGCCCTCCGCGTATGCCGCCAATCCGGCCGGTTTCGCCCTGCACGGAGCCATCCATGAGCATCGCGCCGATGTGACCTGCGTCGCACATACGCACACCGATGCCGTGTCGGCGGTCGCGATGAAGCGCGGCGGCTTCGATCACAACAACTTCTACGGCGCGCAGTTCACCGGCCGCGTCGGCTACCATGATTTCGAAGGAATCACGCTCTATCCGGAGGAGCGCGGCCGCATGCTCGCAAGCCTCGGCGACAAGCATGTGCTGGTGCTTCGCAATCATGGAGTGGCCGTTTGCGAGCGCGACATACCCACCACCTTCCTGTTGTTGTGGACCGTGCAGCGCGCTGCCGAGATTCAGTGCCAGGCGGGACAAATCGGCGGAGAGGACATCGTCTTGAGCGAAGCGATTCGCGAGCGTTGCCGCAGTGTGGCCAGCGACCTCGGCAGCAACATCAGTGTCGCCAAACTGGCATTCGATGCCGCGGTGCGACGAATGCAAGCCCGCGCTTAAGTTTCTTTCGCTCCAGCCGAGATACTGCCTGTGCGAATTCGATCTGCGTCTCGAACGGATTCTAGGCGAAACGAACGCTTTTTCTGGAGTTAACGCATTATGTTGAACGCTCCCGCAGCACCCACCTATAAGTCGGGAAAGAAATCTGTCGCACCTGCCGGCGCCGCATCGCCCGATGAAGTGCGCGGCGCCGCGCTACAGTTCTTGGGCCAGTTGGCAGCCGAAGTATCGGCCGGCACTGTGGACCTTCCCTGCTTCCCGAACATCGTGCTGCGAATCCGCAATGCCTTGGCGGACCCGAAAAACACCCCGGAGCAAACGGTTAAAATCGTGGGCGCGGAACCGCGTCTGGCGGCCCGTCTGCTGCAAACCGCCAACTCCGTCGCATTCAACCCCTCGGGCAAACCTCTTACGGAACTGCGGACGGCGATCACCCGGCTCGGCCATCAATTGGTCCAGAGCGCGGCCATGGCGTTCGCAGTTCAGCACATGAAAGACGAAGACTCATTACGTTCGATTGCCGAGCCTTTGAGTGAGTTGTGGAAGGAGAGCATTTCGGTTGCGGCGATCTGTCAGGTCGTGGCAAGACACACCAAAGTCACGCCCGATGAGGCCTTTCTTACCGGTCTGCTGCACGGTATCGGCCGTCTCTACATCATGGTGCGCGCTGTCGGCAAAGCGGATGAATTCCGCCACCAGGAATCCTTCCTCGAACTGATCTCCGGCTGGCAGGCGTCGATCGGACAAGCGGTGCTCGAGAATTGGGGTTTCGCCGAGGAGATGTGCGAGGCCGTCGCCAATCAAGGGGACTACGAGCGCAAGCATAAACACGACCCCGAATTATCCGATGTCTTGATCGTCAGCATCGTGCTCGCGGGATCCTTGAAAATGCCCGCTCCCCATGTCGTCGACATGGAAGGCATCACCGCTTTCTCCACCATCGGCTTGTCGGAAATGGACTGCAGCACAATCTTGACTCATGCAGAGCTGCAACTTGGCTCGTTGCAGGACGCGCTGGGTTGCTGATGATCGCCTGACACCGGTCGATTTCGCGACGTGTTGTTCACGCCGGCCGATGTTTCGGCGCATGCCGAGCGCACGTATCATCCAGGCGAGTGAGCATCCGTGATGCCGCAAATACGGGACCTCATCGGGCTCTGGCAGCGTTCCTTGGTCGTATGGCCCGACGGCACACGCGACACCACCACCTGCGTGCGCTGGCTGCAAGGCCGCGAGATGTTCGTCGACCTGCGGCAGCCGGCATCGTTGCCCGATTTCCGGCATGCACTCAGCATCGACGATCTGTCGATGCGCGACTGCGCGTGCCTCGCCACCCAACAAGGCTTCGCCGGTCGGCTGAGATTCGACGGTCGACATTTTGAATGGGCGCGTCAGATCGACTTTCAACCGAAATCGCCGCTTGCCGATGCAGGTTCCTTGGAGTGGCAGGCGGACGTGCTGGTGGAACGCGGTCGAGACGTCGAATACATCGAACATTGGCATCGCGACGGCGCGGCGGCCACAGCGCCGCAAGGCGGCGTCGAATTGCGCGAAGGCGATCACGGTACGCATGCGGTGCTGCTCCGCGTCGGCAGCACATTCATGTTTGCCCGAAACCGCACGGAGCCGCTGCCGGCGCAGCGGACGTTGCAGGAATGCGTCGCGGCCGCTCCCACGGTGAAGGTAGCGCGTCAGTTGGTCGATTGCGAAATTTCGGCCGGCGTCGTCGGTGCCGAGGGATTCCGCATCACGGCCTCCACGTTGCCCTTCCGTCGTGGGCGGCTGTTGGACCACCAATTGCTCCACGACTCCGTCATGACCTTGGATCAGCGATCAGGCGGCACCGGCAGCGCTCGAAGTTGGACCATCATCGACTGTGAGGGTGATCTCGGCGCATTACATATCACCCGTTGAATCGTGCGATGCCGCAGCGCGAAAGCGCGTGAATATCCTGATAATTCGTCGCGACGCCCGGCAGCATGGATGTGATCGTCAGGGCGTCGTTCTGCAGAAAGTCGCGCGCATGGATGCGCGCGCATTAGTTCGGCATAGTGGGGGCAGCCGCAGCGGGTACCGCCATTGGCGCCGAGGCCGCTGGCGGCGGAGGTGACGCACTGTCGAGCCCCTGGCAACCGTGCGCTTCGGTGCACACTTGATTCACCGGGCAGACCACCGGCGAACCCTTCACGCAGCCGCGAGCGTCGGCCCCGGCACTGCGTGGCGCGCATCGTTCCCGGCCGTTGCATCTGCGGTGATCGTCACAATCCGCGTCGGTCATGCAGGTCATGGATCCCGCCTCGCGCTCTTCGGTGGCGAGTTCACCTTGGCGTGCGATGACGCCGGACAACGTCGCGTTCAGCAAGCGTTGCGGCGCTCCTCGCCCCGACGATAGATCCACATAGGCGTCAACCACTTCCCAGGCTGGAGCCAGGGGACTGGCCGCTCGATAGTACAGACCGAAGCGGACCACCGTGCGCGGATCGAGAGGCTCGGTCAGCGTCACCGGAATCACCAACGTGGCATCGCGCGGCCACGCTTCGCCGTGCGTCAACGGCAAGCGCCGCACGCCTTTGCCCGCTTCGTAGATCCGCAGTTCCACCAGGCTGCCCGCGGTCAATTCCTCGGCGCCGGTGACGACCCGCACCTGAACCTGTGTGACAGATGCCGCGATCGCATGGGACACGGCGAGCGCAAGCGCCATCAGCACCGTAAAAAATGTCGACCACCGCTTGGCGTTGTTCAACGGAACCTCTCGCGCTTTTATGGACCTCTGAGTGATCATATCCGATCGTCCGGTGCGCTCAACATGGCGCATATAATCGACAGGGCGAGTTAACTTAACGCGCCTCGGCTCGCGTACCGCTAGAATGCGCGCCATGACCGTCCCCTTGAGCGGCGCATTGAAGCGCATTTTCGGATTCGACGCCTTTCGCCCCGGCCAGGAAGCCGTGGTCCGCGACGTCCTGGCGGGCCGCGATGTGCTGGCCCTCATGCCCACCGGCGGCGGTAAGTCGCTGTGCTACCAACTGCCTGCGTTGTTGCAACCGGGCGTGAGCCTGGTCGTCTCGCCGTTGATCGCGCTCATGCAGGACCAGGTGCGTCAACTACAAGACAACGATATATCTGCAACGTTCATCAATTCAAGTATCGAGCCGGCAGAAATCTCCCGCCGCCTCAAGGGCGTGTTGCGAGGCGACTACAAGCTGGTGTACTTGGCGCCTGAACGCCTCGTCCTCACGGAATTTCTCGATGGCCCCTTGAGTTCCTTGAGCGCCGGGCTGGGGATCAACGCCTTCGTCATCGATGAAGCGCACTGCGTTTCAGAGTGGGGCCACGATTTTCGCCCGGAATATCGTCAATTATCCACCCTGCGCAGGCGCCATCCGCAGGTTCCCCTCCTGGCATTCACCGCTACTGCCACGCCCCGCGTCAGGACCGACATCATCGGGCAACTCGCATTGCGCGATCCGGCCGTCCACCTCGCGAGTTTCAATCGCCCAAACCTATTTTACCGAGTGCGGCCCAAGAGCAAACACAGCTACGGCGACTTGTTGGCACAGGCGCGCGCCGGCGGCGCCGGTATAGTCTATTGCCTGTCGCGCCGGCGCGTCGACGAAGTCACCTCGCAGCTTCAAACCGACGGCGTCCGGGTGCTCCCCTATCATGCCGGACTCGACGGACAAACGCGGCGCGATAACCAGGAAGCCTTCATTCGCGATGACGTTCAGATCATCGTCGCGACCATTGCCTTCGGTATGGGAATCAATAAGCCGGATGTCCGCTGGGTCATTCATTACGACCTGCCCAAGAGCTTGGAAAGCTACTACCAGGAATCCGGCCGTGCCGGACGCGACGGGGATCCGGCGTACTGCACCCTGTTCTTCGGCGCTTCCGACATTCGTACGGCCGAATTTCTCATCCAGCAAAAGATCGACCCGAATACCGGCGAGCCGCTCGAGAACGAACAACGCATAGCCCGCCAACAGTTGCGCCAGGTGTTGAATTACGCGGAATCGAGCGACTGCCGCCGCGCCATCCAGTTGCATTACTTCGATGAAGCCTTTACGGGTCCATGTGACGCGTGCGATAACTGCTGTGAGCCGCGCACCACGCATGACTACAGCGTCGAAGCACGCCAATTCTTGTCATGCATCGCGCGCTTGGCGCAACGTGGTGAGCGCTTCGGTGCGGCCTACATCATCGAGATACTCCGAGGGGCGCGCACGGAGCGGCTGCAGAGCCGTGGACATGACAGTTTGAGCGTGTACGGGATCGGCAAGCATCGTTCGGTGCACGAATGGCGCTCATTGGCGCGCTCTCTCATGCACCAGCGGCTGATCGGGCAGAGCCAGGACGGGTACTCGGTACTATCGCTCAATGAATCGAGCTGGCAAGTGTTACGGAACGAGCGCTCGGTGATGGTGCCAACGACCAAAGCCGACCGGGCCCGCACGCCGCAGCCCGGAGCCGCCGCGACGGCGGACGGCGATGCGTTATTCGAGCGATTGCGCGCCCTGCGCAAGCAGTTGGCGGACACGCACGGCTTGCCGCCCTATGTCATTTTCCATGATGCGACTTTGCGCGAAATAGTTGCACGAAGACCCCAGACGCTCGGTCAGTTCGCGGGAATCCGCGGCGTGGGCGAAGCCAAACTGGCGCGCTACGGGGAACAATTCATCGCAGCGCTACGGGAACACGGCGCGTGAAACGGATACGCGTCAGTTCTCTGATGGAGGGACGTCGTTTCCTCTACGAGATAGCGAAGCCGTACGCCAATGGCTCACACTGAACGGGTCCTCTCGTGGAGATAGCCCTATGTGGAACGTCGAAGTGGCGAACGATGCCGATGCCAAACGGGGCCTGGCCCCGCGCCATCGCGAAATCGACCGCAATCCACCTTACAAACGCATTGCAACCGAGGAGGCGTGGAACATCCCCGAGATCCTTGAAGCGCAGGTAAGGCTGCTCGCCGGCCCCAATGCCCCCGATGATCCGTCGCTGCGGATGGCGGGCATGTTCTCGAAGCTCGAGGAACTGCAAGACCAACTCATGGATATCGGCGAGCGCCGAATCGCGCGCATGGATGAGTTGGGCATCGACAAGCAGCTGTTGCTGCTGACCGCCCCCGGGGTTCAGGTGCTCGAACCCGGCGAGGGCACCGCCCTGGCGCGCCTCGCCAACGACCGCCTCGCCGAAGCGTGCCGCCGTTATCCGGATCGCCTTGCGGGCCTTACGGTGTTCGCCCCGCAGGACGTCAAGGGTGCAATTGCCGAAATCGAGCGCGGCATCAAGACGCTCGGGTTCAACGGTGCGGTGCTCAATTCGCATTTTCGCGGCCGCTATCTCGATGAGTTGGAATTCTGGCCGATTATCGAGGCGCTCGAGGCAAACGACGCGGCGCTCTACATTCATCCCACCATACCGCCGAAAGCTTGGGCGCAACCCTATGAATTCCGCGGCTTCGGCGGTGCGCTCGCCGGCTTCACCCATGAGGTCTGGATGCACACCATGGGTCTCATCTTCTCGGGCGCATTCGATCGTTTCCCCAACTTCCGCTTAGTCATCGGGCACATGGGCGAGGCCATGCCGCTGCTGCTCTATCGATTCGATTGGATGCAAAGCAATGCCGACGGCAAGTCAGGACTGCGCGGCGGCGCGCCGGCGGTCAAGCTGCGTCACCCTGTTTCGTACTATTTCAAAAAGAACATTTGGATCACGACCAGCGGGCAAGGCTGGGAGCCGTCGATCAAGTTCTGCATGGATGTACTTGGACCCGACCGCGTGATCTACGCCATGGATTATCCGTATCAGCAATCCGCCGACGAGGTCGCGGCCTACGATGCATTCGACATGAGCGTCGAACACAAGAGGATGTTGATGCAGACCAATGCGGAGCGGGTATTCCGGCTGAGTCGCTAGCCTTTGCTCCCGCGCGTCCGCTCTCCCGCGGCTTAGCTGGCCACCGCCGCGGGCTTGCCCGCCTCCGCAATCACTTCGTCGGCAACGTTTCGCGGCACCGGTTCATAGTGCGAGAACTCCATGGTGTACGAGGCGCGACCGCTGGTCATACCGCGAAGTTGCCCGATGTAGCCGAACATTTCCGACAGCGGTACGGTCGCCACCACCGCGATGTTCGTGCCGCGTTCCAACTGATCTTGGATCATACCGCGCCGACGATTGATATCGCCGATGACGTCGCCGAGATAATCTCCCGGCGTGACGGTTTCCACCTTCATGACCGGCTCGAGCAGAATCGGTCCGGCCTTGCGGATGCCCTCGCGAAATGCGGCCTTCGCGGCGATTTCGAACGTCAGCGCGTTGGAATCGACGTCGTGGTAGCTGCCGTCCGTCAGGGTCGCGCGGAAATCCACGGTGGGATAGCCCGCCAATACGCCGTCTTCCTTTTGAATCTTCAATCCCTTTTCAACGGCCGGCACATACTCCTTGGGCACCGATCCGCCGACGGTCTCGTCGACGAACTCGAAGCCGGCACTGCGCGCCAGCGGTTCGAACGTGATCCAAACTTCCGCGAATTGGCCGGAACCGCCGGTTTGCTTCTTGTGGATGTACTGTTCGTCGATCTTTTTCGTGAACGTCTCGCGGTAGGCAACCTGAGGCTCGCCCATGATGCCCTCGACGCCGAATTCCGTCCGCATGCGATCGAGCGTCACTTCGAGATGCAGTTCGCCCATCCCGCGCAGGATGGTTTGACCGGTTTCGCGATCGGTTTCCAAATGCAAGGATGGATCGGCGCGGACCATTTTTCCGAGGGCAGCGCCGAATTTTTCCTGCTCCGCCTTGTTCTTGGCCTTGACCGACACGCTGATGACCGGTTCAGGAAAGCGCATGCGTTCCAGCACCACCGGGTTCGCGGCGTCGCACAGCGTATCGCCGGTTTCGGTATCCGCGAGCGACACCAGGGCGATGATGTCGCCGGCCCGAGCTTCTTCGATTGGATTCGCTTCCTTGGCGAACATCTCGACCATGCGGCCGATCTTCTCGCGCTTGCCGCGCGTGGAATTCTGCACGGAGGCGCCTTTCGTCAGAACGCCGGAATAGACTCGAATGAACGTGAGAGCGCCATAGATGTCGTTGATGACCTTGAAGGCCAAGGCGGAAAACGGCTCGTCGTCCGAGCACTTGCGCTCACCGATGGGCTCGCCGTCGGCATCGACGGTCTTGATCGCCGGCACGTCGGTGGGCGCCGGGAGATAATCGACCACCGCGTCGAGCACCTGCTGCACGCCTTTGTTCTTGTAGGATGAGCCGCAAAGCACGATGGTGAACGAAGAATTCAAGGTGCCCTTGCGCAGCGCCTTGCGCAGCACGTCGCCGGATGGGACCGTGCCGTCGGTGAGATACGCTTCCATCGCCTCGTCGTCCTGCTCGAGACAGGTATCGATCAGCTCGGTGCGGTACTTGTCGATGGACGCGAGGATCGCGCGGTCGCTGGGCGTAGTGATCTTGAGTTTGTCCGCGATGTCCGGAGTAACGTCAATTACTTGCCAAACGGCATCCTTATCGTCGGAATCCCACACGAGGGCCTTCATCTCGACCAGGTCGATCATGCCTTTGAAGTTGTCTTCCGAGCCGATCGGTAGTTGGACCGGCAACGGCCGGGCGCCCAGACGCTTTTTAATCATGTCGACGCAGCGCAGGAAATTCGCGCCGCTGCGGTCCATCTTATTCACGTAGCACATGCGCGGTACGTGGTAGTTGTCGGCGAGGCGCCAATTGGTCTCGGACTGCGGTTCGACGCCCGCGACGCCGTCGAACACCACCACGGCTCCGTCGAGCACGCGCAAGCTACGATTGACCTCGATCGTAAAGTCGACGTGGCCCGGAGTGTCGATCAGATTGATCTTTTTGTCGCGCCAGAATGCCGACACCGCGGCGCTTTGAATGGTGATACCGCGCTTCTGTTCCTGTTCCAGATAGTCGGTGGTCGTCGATGTCTTCAGATCCTTGGTATCGTGAATATCGATGATGGTGTGCTTACGCCCCGTGTAATACAGGATGCGCTCGGTCGTCGTCGTCTTGCCGGCGTCGACGTGGGCGATAATGCCGATATTGCGGATATCGGAAAGTGGGGTTGTACGGGCCATATCAAAATTCCATGACAATTTCAGTGTGAATGGGATCAACCGGATTAAAAGCAACGGCGCTGCCGCGCAATCTTTGGACGATCACGAGCTTAGGTTCGCGTCTACGCTGGCTGCTAACGGGCGCAGAGTTTGACACGGCGCCGCGGAAGTGTCGAAAAAAAATGCACTTTCTTGGACATAAGGCTCGAATCAAGGGCCTGAAAGGCCGATTTGGGCATTTGGCAGTCCGAAACAGACGGGATCTGCAATTCGCTTGTTGCTCCGCCGCACATATGATAACTAACTCACCGGCTGATTGGACGGTCGGGTCGCCCGCTCGTTATGCATCACTGGAGCAAAGATGGACACCGATCCTGCCTCGCCCGAGTTGAGCCGCCGCGATCTGTTGCGCATGATCGGCGTCACCGCGGGTGGTGCGGCCATGTATCAAGCCATGAGCACGTTGGGGTTTGCCGCGGACTCGCCCTATCGGGGTCCCATCGATTTACAAGGCGCGCCGCGAGGCGCATCGGTGTTGATCCTGGGCGCGGGCATGGCGGGCATGACGGCTGCGTACGAACTGCGCAATGCGGGCTATCAAGTGCAAGTGTTGGAATACAACAGCCGCGCCGGTGGGCGCAACTGGACGCTGCGAGGCGGCGACCGTTACACCGAATTGGGCGGAGCGACGCAGGAATGCAAATTCGACAAGGATTTGTACATCAACCCTGGCCCGTGGCGAATTCCGTACCACCATCGCGGCATGCTCAGCTATTGCAAGAAGCTGGGCGTGCCGCTGGAAGCCTTCGTGCAGGTCAACTACAACGCCTATCTGCACAGCAGCCGCGCATTCGGCGGCAAGCCGCAACGCTATCGCGAGATCAAAGCGGATTATCAGGGCCATGTTGCCGAGCTACTGGCAAAGGCGACTCGGCAGAATGCGTTGGATGCGTCGGTCAGTAAGGAAGATCAAGAGAAGCTGCTCGAGTCACTGCGCGACTGGGGCGCGCTCGACAAGAGCTTTGCCTATGTGGCGGGCAACTCCGCCAGCGACCGTCGTGGCTTCAAGAAGGAGCCCGGCGGCGGCTTGACGGCGCGCCCTATTCCCTCCGAGCCCCTGGGCCTCTCGGATATCCTGACGTCGAATTTGTGGCAAGGCATCCCCAATGGCGATACGTTCGATATGCAGACGGCGCTGTTTCAGCCGGTGGGCGGCATGGGCCGTGTCGGCGAGGCGTTTGGCCGCGAACTGGGACCTTTGATTCGCTACAACGCGAAGGTCATCGAGATCCGCCAGGATAAGCAAGGCGTCACCGCGACCTATGAAGACAGCAACAGCGCTGGGACCCGGATGACCGCGACAGCGGACTGGTGCTTGTGCACGATTCCGCTACCCATACTGGCGCAGATACCCATGAACGTGGGATCCGCGATGGCGACCGCGATCGCGGCAGTGCCTTACGCGTCGGCGATCAAGGTCGGCCTGCAATTCAAGCGTCGTTTCTGGGAAGAGGACGACCACATCTACGGCGGCATCACGTACACGGATTTGCCGATCACCAACATCGGCTACCCCAACACCGGATACCACAGCGGCGGCAAGGGCGTGCTGTTGGGCGCCTATATCTGGGGCCCCAATGCCATGGAATTCACCGCCGTGACGCCGCAGGAACGGGTGCAAAAAGTGGTCGAGTACGGCAGCCAGATCCATCCTCAGTATCCTCGAGAGTTCGATAACGGCATCGCCGTGGCGTGGCATCGTGCACCGTTCACCATGGGTTGCTTCGGCATATGGACCAGCGATGCTCGCGCCAAACACTATGATGACCTATGCCAAGTCGACGAGCGGATCGCATTGGCCGGCGAGCACGCCTCCTTCATCGGCGGCTGGCAGGAAGGCGCGGTCACCTCCGCCCTCGATGCCGTCGGTCGTTTGCACCAACGCGCCGTGGCGCAAGGGGAAAAGGCATGAAGCCGTTTCTTGAGCGCCTGGCGCTGCCGTGCTGTGCCGCTGTGTTGGCGACCTGCCTCGGCGCCGGCGCATCTGCCGATGATGCATCGTTCGCGTCGATCGACGGTTTGGCCAACCTCGGCGGCGCAGAGATTTACAGCCACATCTGCCAGGGATGTCACATGCCCGTCGCGCAAGGTGCCGTCGGCGCGGGTCATTACCCGAAGCTGGCCGGCGACCCTGCACTGGTCTCCTGGCAATACGTGGCACTGACGGTGCTCAACGGCAAGAACGGCATGCCGGCATTCGGCTTGGCGTCCGATGGAGTCGGGCCGATGCGACCTGCGCATCTGAGCGACGCGCAGGTCGCAGACGTCGTCAACTACGTGCGAAACAACTTCGGCAACCGCTACGAGACCAAGGTCACCGCTAAGCAGGTCGCGGCGTTGCCTCACCCCACCGCGGAAACATCTCCCTGAGCGCACGACCAATGGCACACCGGCACACGATCCATCGGCACCAGCATCATTACGGCTGGAACAATGCAATTCGACCCGCACTTCGCATCGCACCGGGCGAGTCCATCGAATTCGACGTGCCCGATGCGTCGGGCGGACAAATTTCCGCAACATCGGCGGCCGCCGACATCGCGCGGCTGGACTTCGGCAAAATCAATCCGGTAACCGGACCGATTTTTATCGAAGGAGCGGAACCCGGTGATGTGCTGAAGGTGACGCTGTTGTCGTTCAGCCCCTCGGGATGGGGTTGGACGGCCAACATTCCCGGCTTTGGATTGCTCGCGGACGACTTCCCCGACGCCGCACTACATCTCTGGCAGTATGATGCGCTCACCATGGCGCCTGCCCTGTTCGGTCGTTGGGGCAAGGTTCCTCTCAAACCCTTCACCGGTACCATTGGCCTCGCTCCGGCCGAACCGGGCGTGCACAGCATCGTTCCACCGCGGCGCGTAGGCGGGAATATGGACGTTCGCGATATCTCCCAGGGGACCGATTTATTTCTGCCGATCGAAGTCGCGGGCGCGCTATTTTCGGTTGGCGACACGCATGCCGCGCAAGGGGACGGCGAAGTCTGTGGGACTGCGATCGAAAGCCCGATGAAGGTCGCGCTCGAATTCAACCTCATCAAACAAACGCCGTTGGCTTATCCCCGATTCACCACGGTGGGACCCGTAACCCGACACCTCGATTCAAGGGGTTACGAAGTGGCCACCGGCATCGGTCCGGACTTGATGGACGCGGCACGAAGCGCCCTGCGATCGATGATCGATCTGCTATGCAAGCGCTCAGGGATGCCCGCGGTCGATGCTTATATGCTGTGCAGCGTCTGCGGCGACCTGCGCATCAGTGAAATCGTGGATGTGCCGAACTGGACGGTCTCGTTCTACTTTCCTCGGATCGTGCTGGAGTAATCGCTCCCCGCTTCATATCTCGAGTTCGACGGGCTTTTTCAACACGGCCGTGAGAATGAAGTAATAAACGATGCCGATCGCGATCCAGCACGCGCCCATGATCTTTGCGGGTCTATCCATTTCGTACAGCACGAAGCCGATGACCGACGCCCCCACCAGCGGAAAAATCACGTGCTGCAGCCAGTTGCCGCTGCGCCGTCGAATGAAAAAGTGGTTGATGACGGCCAGATGCAGCAGCAGAAAGCTCGTCAAGGCGCCAAAATTGACGATACGGGTGAGATCGTCCATGCGCGCGGAAAAGAACAAGCCGACCAGCAGCGATACGAACGCGACCGCCAGAGTGCTCACATACGGCGTTTTGTACCGCGGATGGATCTTGGCGAGCACCGCGGGGAGTTTGCCGTCGCGCGCCATCGCGAACAGGATTCGCGACACGGCAGCCTGCGCCGCGATGGCGTTCGCAATTGCGGAGGCAATCACCACCGCCACGACGGAAATCAGGCGCAACCACGCGCCGCCCGCCCGCTCTGTAATTTCGTAAAACGCGGTCTCGGGCGAGGAAAACTGCATGCCCTGCGCCAGATCAGTGGCGATCCACGTCTGCAGCATGAACAGCGCACCCACCAGCACCAGCGACAATATGACGGCCCGGCCCACCGAATTCTCGCCGCCGCGACTCTCTTCGGCGAGAGTCGAGATCCCGTCGAAACCGAGAAACGAGAGCACCGCGATCGAGGTGGCGCCGACCACCAGGGAGGGCGAGAAAACATTGGGGTTGTAGATCGGTCTCAAGGTGAGACCGCCCGCGCCGGCGCCGTGATACAGCGCGACCAGTCCGAGGATGATGAAAAACGCCAACACCACTAACTCCATCAGAAGCATGTAACGATTGACCTTCGCGGTGAACTGGATGCCGAGCAGGTTTACGCAAGCATTGAAGCTGATGAAACCGACCAGCCAAATCCACTCGGGCATTCGCGGGAAAATAGGCCGCAATGCGACGGCGCTGAATAGATAGAGCAGCGCCGGGACCAAGATGTAGTCGAGCAGTATCAGCCACCCGGAGAAGAAACCCGCCATTTCGTGCAAACCCCGGTGGGCATAGGTGTACACCGAACCCGCCAGCGGGTAAGCCCGCGACATCTGCGCAAAGCTCATGGCCGTAAACAGCATGCCGATGAGGCCAATCAGATACGCGAGCGGCACCATGCCCTTGGCTTCGTTCCACACGAAGCCAAATGGCGAGTACGGCGCGATGGGGACCATGAAGATCATGCCGTAAACGACCAGATCCCGGGTGGTCAGAGCGCGGCTGAGTTGCTCCGTATAACCAAATTCTTCGAGCGCGGACATAGGTGGCAGGTAGTGTGTCAGAGCCACCGCAACATTGCATGAATTCGGTGTCGCGGATTTCGGATGGCAACGGCGGCCGAAGGCTGGCATGCTGAATCGTCGCGCTGAATCGTCGCTGTTAAGTACCGCACCATGGGGAACCGTGCACGACATCGACCGCCCGCGTCTTTCACCGGAGAACTGCCGTGAACTTGGACTGGAGAATGTACGCGTTCGGATCTGCCGCTTTTGCCGCCCTGACCGCGATTTTTGGCAAAGTCGGCGTCAACGAGCTCAATTCGGACTTGGCGACTTTCATCCGAACGGTCGTCATCCTCGTCGTGAGCGCGGCACTCGTTTGGGCTCGCGGTGAATGGCAACGTCCCGATACGTTGTCGTCGAAAGGCGTGGTCTTCCTGATCCTATCGGGCGTCGCAACCGGGTTATCGTGGCTCTGCTACTACCGCGCGCTGCAGCTGGCGCCGGCCTCGCGCGTGGCGCCCATCGACAAACTCAGCGTCGTCCTGGTGGTCGTCTTCGCCGTGGCGTTCCTGGGTGAAAAATTGACTTTGAAAGTGGCCATCGGGGCCACCCTCGTTGCGGCGGGCGCAATCGTCATGGCGATTTGATTCACAGGCGATCATCAATCTTCGCGCGAATCTGTTTGGGCCGCTGCGAATACAGCCGCTTCCCGAGTTTTCGCGCCTTGCGTTGCAGCACGGCGCGCTGCCGCCGCACGCGGTCCGCCCACACGCGAACCTCCCGTGAATCCGCAGCCAAGCCCTCCGCACTCGCAATTTTCACTATTTTCTGTTGAAGCACTGCCAGATCGTGATCTTGCCCCAACCATTCGGCTAATCGACGGGATTGCTTACGAAGTCTCGTAAAGTGGCCGCCGCTCATTCGCGACACGATGTCGATTTGATTGAAAAGATATTTCGCCTGCTTGCGGCATTCGTGCAAACGCGCGTCGGTGGCTTTTTGCTGAACCAGCGCGAATGCTCTGCGCCCCGATTGGTACACGCGCCCGATACCGACGCTGACGGCTGCTCGCTCGAGCTGCGGCGTCGGTATGCTTGCCAATCGGCGCCTCGCGTCCTGGAGGGCAGTGACGGCCATGGCGCTGCCGTCCAATCGCCGCCGACTTTCGCGTCGCTCTTTCTGCAGTATTCTGGACACGCGGAGGCCAAATGTTTTTTCTCCCCCGGAGCCTTTCGCCCGCTTCAAGCCGGAAAGCCTCTTCAGCAGCACTGTCGCATCTCGGGCTGAGCCGAGTTGTCTTGCCGCGTCGCGAATCACCAAATTCTCGCGGTGATAGGCACGCTCTCCGATACATTTACGCATGAGCCGCAAGCCTGCCCGCGCCCGTTTCAATTCCGTGCGCACATCGTGTATGACCGGGTCGCGGGCTCCGCGACTTTGCAGCCCGGCCACGGACTTATCGAGCAGCGCGACCAACATATCGCGAACGATATGCATCGGAGAATCACGTTCCTTCGACATAACAGTTCCTGTCAACAGATGAGCGAAATTAACGTGAGCGGAAGAATTTCTCGTTTGTCCAGCGCTGCGCCGCTGCGTAACCTCATGTCAATTCATCACACATGGGCCCCAGCAATGCGAGTCAATCTAACGGTTTTCAAGGTAAAAAACGTGGCCTTGACCGCACTTCTATCGAGTGCATTGCTCGGCACCGGCGTCGCAAGCGCAGCAATCAACCCGGATTTTTCCAATCCGGCCATCGCCATGACCAGTGACGCCGTCATCGCGTCGGGTGCTTGCATCGCGAAATATGCGGCCATTCTGGACGACCCATCCAAGCCCGCCGCCGAAATCGGCCAACGAGTGGCCAAGCGGTGCGCCAAGGAAATTTCTCGATCTGCGGGTTTAGCCTCGTGGATGATCGGCAAACCAGAGGAATATCCGAAAAACCTGAAGTTCATTCAAGAGGATTTGACGACCAGCACCGTCGTAAGATCCCGGGCTGCAGCAAAGCGGCAACGAACCGCTTGAGCCGCCTATAGCGATACCCCGGAACGGTATTCCCAGGTTTCGCCGCGGCGGTGTCGCCACCCGCGGTTCAGCCCACCGTGACGGTTTCGCCACCTGCCGTCCGGTCGCGGGGGTCGTCTACCGCCACGAAAACGCAGCAATTGGCGCGTTCAGCCAGCGACACTCGCTGCGATCCGGACCACCAGAATCCACCGGATGGCTGGGGATAATGACCGAGGACGATCAGGTCGATGTTGAGTCGCTTCGTGTAGGCCGTAATCTGATCGATGATGTTGCCGCTCGATACATAGCCTTCCGCGGCGACGCCGCGCGCTTTGAGCCATTGAACCGACTCACCCAACATTCTCTCGTAGCGCCGCGTCGCATCGTCGACGATGCAAGCATGTCCCGTGGCTCCTGCCACTAAGAAAGGGTCGTGAATGCCGCTCGGAAGTATCAGCAGTACGTGCGCGTGCGCATTCAATAATATGGCGAGTTCAGCGCCTCGCCGCAAAGCACGCCGACCTGCGTCCGAACCGTCGTAGCAGAAAAGTACTCGCTTGAACATCCTCGCTGTCTCAATTGCCGACTCGCCGGTTTTTGAAGTATATACCGAAGACAACGATGCGGCGTTCGATGCCACACAGATTCGACGCCGTGCTGCGCTGGCGCAACGCGTAAGCTGCCGCAACGAGCCCTCGCGGCGAACGCACGCGTCGGTGTGCGTATAATGCAGCATGCTTCCGATCATCCGGCTGCCGCGAAGCGTGCAGCTCAGCCTCGCATCCACTGCCGGCGCCCTATTACAGCCGCCTCAAGGCCGGCAGATTGATTTCAGCCGACCCTTCGGTGAAGAGGCGTTGGTCTCACCGGACTCCATTTCTTGGCGTATTTTCAAGAATCCCATCGCCCTGATGGTCGGCGGTATCGCTGCGGTGATTCTTGAACTGGCCGAACCCGCCGTACGCACGGGCGTATGGCAGCACTCCTCATTTCTGAAGGATCCCGTGGGCCGCCTGCGGCGAACCGGAATGGCGGCTATGGTCACTGTGTACGGCGCGCGGAGCATCTCGGAACCTATGATCAGAGGTGTGGTCGGTATGCACGCTCGGGTCGCCGGCGAGACGCCTTCCGGTGAAGCCTTTTCTGCCAATGACGCGCGCCTCCTCCGCTGGGTGCACGCCACTGCGAGTTTCGGCTTCGGTGAGGCTTATAACCGCTACGTGTCGCCGCTCAGTCAACTGGATTTCGACAGGCTTTATCGAGAAGGGGCCCCCGCTGCCCGGCTATACGGTGTAGACGACGCACCGCGCTCGGCTGCCGACGTGCATGCTCTATTCGACTCCATGCAAGGACGATTGGAGTCCTCTGACATCGTATTCGAGTTCCTGCGGATCATGCGTGCCACACCGGTGTTGCCGGCGCCGCTTCGCTGGCTCCAACCTTTGCTGGTGAGTGCCGCCGTCGAGCTGATTCCCGGCTGGATTCGCGCATGCCTCGGTCTGACGGCCTGCCATGGGCTGCGGCCGCCGCAAAGACTCATGGTGAGATTGGCGGGCGCCGTGTCGGATAAGATCGTCATTCCCGACAGCCCGCCGACGCTAGCGTGTCAGCGACTTGGCTTACCGAAGGCTTATCTATTTGGCCGCGGAAGCCCTTAGAATATCCCGCCAGCTCACGATGCCGACCGGCCTGAACTGATCATCGACGATGGGAACGCAGGAGATGCGATGGTCAAGCAGCAGCGCAACGGCGGCGTCAACGGTCCCGTCCGCCTTTAGCGTGATTGGCTGACGCGACATGATTTGATGAACTCGCTTGTTCATACTCGCGATGTCTCTGGTGGTTTCCGCCGCCGTGCCGATGTACGGACTGAGCGCGCGCAATAAATCCCGGTCGGAGACGACCCCCCGAAGCGTCTTGTCATCTCCAACCACGAGCAGATGATGAAAGCCCATGGAATCGAAGATATCTTTGACCACGCGCAATTTGTCGTCCATTTCGACGGTTGCCAGTCGTGTTTTCATGATTTTGTTCAACAGCATCGCCTGTCAACTCCATTTCACGGCCGGAAGCTCATCATCGCGCTTGTCTGCCCCTTAACGCCGCCTACGCCTCGCACGCTGGCAGCCAGCGGGCTGACTGGCCGCGCGGCATCGGCGGACTTTTACAAACGGTTCAAGGGTCGTCAGGATATGGCCTGGAACCCCGTTCATGCAAAATAGGAATGAATCAGCGATGCTCACTGAACCCTTGGAATCTTCGCAGCCGCTGCAAACCCCTGGGCGCTACGGATCCGGCGCCATGGCCTTTCATTGGATAATGTTCTTGCTGGTCGTCGTCGTCGGCATTTTGGGCCTCTTGCACGACGACTGGCCGAAGCAGACGCAGGCATTCTGGATCAACGTGCATGCGGTAATCGGCATTCTCTTATGGTTTACGCTGATTGCACGGTTTGCGTGGCGTAGCGGGCATGCACCGCCGACACCACCGTCGAACGTGGGCGCCTTCGCGCGGCGTTTCTCCGGCCCGGTGCACTGGGCGCTGTATGCATTGATGTTCATCACGCCCATCTTGGGGTTTGTGACGTTTGTCTATCACGGCCGCATTTTCGATTTCGGCCTTTTCCAGATCAATTTCGGGATCGCCAAGAACCGTGCGATATTTCACCCGACGGAAGATATCCACGGTTACTTAGCCTATGCCCTGTTCGGGCTTGCGGGGTTACACGCGCTCGCGGCCCTATGGCATCGATTCTATTTGCACGACGGCGTGCTGGGTCGAATGTGGCCGTTTCGGTTGACGGCGTCGGCCGCCAACCGAACGATCTCGCGCGCGACTTAGGTTGCTTGCTGCCCCCGTATACTTACATGCGTCTAGGGACGCATGTATGCATCAAGCTAGCAGACAAGTTTTTCAGCAATGGAGTTGCGAGGCGTCGTGAGCACTAAACACCGATTTTCCCTGAAATCCTTCGCCGCGGTGCTGCTGCTCGGCGCCGCCGGCCCCGCAGTCGCGGAGTATGCGACCTACCAAGGCCAAGTGCAGATCCAGAGCAATGCCGGCGACGTGTGTTCGGCGATGTCCGCCGAAAACACGTTCAATATATACGTTTACAGCCGCGACGATGCTCCGCAACAGCGGATCGACGCATATCTGTTCGGGGAAAAAATAGTTCCGGCCCACATCAGCGGCAACAACATCGGCCGCCTGTCCGTCACGTATCCCGGCGAGTCCGGTCCGAACCACACGCTGCAACTACGCAATACCGGACCGGGCTCATTCGTCGGAGAGCTCCCGGTCAAAACGCTCATCGGCGCGTTGATCGGCTGCAATTATACGAACGCCGTCATCCAATTCGCCAACGTCGGACTTCATACCCAAAGCGCGTATGACCAGGCCGCAAGCCTGTTCCAGTTCGATTTCCGGTCCGTGCAAGCGTATTCGCAAGGCATGCAAGGCAAGGTCAAGGAGGCGCTGCCGGTCTTGCAGGAAGGGCTGGCCGTCAAGGAAAAATTGTATGGACCAAGCCACCCGCAACTGCTTCCCTACTATTTTCTTTTGGCGCAGGTTCACCAGGCCGAGGGAAGTTACCCCGAAGACGTTCCGCTCTATCGCAAGGCCCTCGCCGTGTGCGAGCAAGCCTATGGGCCTGCAAGTCCGTGCGCCGGCCTGGCGCTCACCGGTCTCGGCGAATCGCTGAATGAAACGGGAAACTACGGCGAAGCGGAGTCTTCCGTACGTCGCGCCTTGGCCATCTGCGACAAGGTGTTTGGCTTGCGGTCGCCCTTGAGCGGCAGCACGCTCAACGCACTCGGCGCGGTGCTCATCTATACCGGCCGGTATAGTGAGGCCGAAGCGACGTTGAACAACGCCCTGGCGCTCAACCAGCGAGCGCGCGGGCCAGAGAACGCCAACGTCGGGATAAGCCTTACCAACCTCGGCGTGTTGTACCGATTCACGGGGCAGTATGGCAAGGCTGAAGCGGTCATGCGGCAAGCGTTGGCGATCGACGCCAAAGTATTGGGCACCGACAATCCGCTGACGCTCCTCAACACGATTTTCCTGGGACAGATTCTGCGTCTCTCGGACCACCCGCGTGAGGCCGAACCGCTGTGCCGGCGCGCCTTGGAGACCGCCGAGAAGATCTTGGGCCCTGAACGTCCCGACCATCCGGCGCTCAGTACCGGACTGATCTGCCTGGCCGAAGTGCTGCGGGAAACGGGTCGCTACGGCGAAGCCGAACCCCTATATCGGAAGGCGCTCGCGAACAGCCTGAAATTTCTCGGGCCCGACAGCCCCGACGTCGGCACGACCTCGCTGATGCTGGCCAAGCTATTGCGCGTCACTGGACGCGACGCTGACGCGTTGCCGTTGCTGAAGAATGCCTACCGAATCGCTCATGTGTCGGGCAACCAGATGATCACGTGGCGCGTGCCGGGCGAAATGATGTTGCTGTACGGCTCCGGCAATGCGGCGAACCCTGCCGTTGCCATTTTCTACGGCAAGGAGGCCGTGAATAACCTGCAGCGGCTCCGCGGCAACCTCGACGGCTCGAGCGGCGACGCACAGCAGGCCTTCGTCGGCGCTGCCGAGGTGAACTCGGTGTATAGAACCCTCGCGGACTTGCTGATCGCCGATGGACGCCTCGCCGAAGCACGGCAAGTGCTCGCAATGCTCAAGGAACAGGAGTTCTACGATTTCACGCAAGCCAGCGCCGACGCCGATCCACGCAAGACCGTGGCCAGCTTGAGCTCGCCGGAAAAGGAGCTGGATGATCTGAACGGAAAAGACGTCGCCCTCGGTAGGGAATACGGCCTGCTGCAGGAAAAATTTCAGAAGGACCACCAGCTCAGCGCTGCAGATCGTGACCGCATGAATGCGCTGCGTAAATTGATGGACGCCGCTCAGGCCAATTTCGACGCACGGGTCACCGCAGTTGCCAAAAGCTCCAGTGATCCCGAGGCGCAAAGACGGCGTCGACAAGAGATCACCGACCTGAGTCGATCGTTCCAGGGTACGTTGAGGGACATGGGTCACGACGCCGTCATGGCCCAATACTTCATTTTGGATGACAAAGTGCAAATTCTGCTGACCACGCCCAATGCCGAAGTCGCGCGGGAAGCACCGGTCAAACGCGACGATCTCAATGCGCAGATCCTTGCCTATCGCCGGACCCTGAGCAACCCGAATGCCGACCCGATGCCTCAAGCCAAGGCGCTTTATCAACTGTTGGTGGGCCCGATCGCCGAGGATCTGCGCCAAGCGGGTGCCAAGACGCTCATGCTCTCGCTCGACGACACGCTGCGCTACTTGCCGTTTGCCGCGCTGCATGACGGCAGCGGTTATCTCATCGAACATCTGTCCATCGTGATGGTGACCGAAGCCGTGCGCGACAAGCTGGGCAAGCCGCCCAACGACAAGTGGTCGGTATGGGGCCTCGGAGTCACCCAAGCCCATGAAGGTTCGGATGCGCTGCCCTGGGTGGGTGTCGAGTTGAACGGAATCACGGGCCCGAAGGGAATTCTCGACGGCAAGGTCAAGCTGGACTCGGCCTTCAACGAGGAATCATTGCGCGATGGGCTCGATCAAGCGTATCCGGTCATTCACATTGCCAGTCATTTTCGCTTCGCGCCCGGGAGCATGGATGATTCCGTTTTGCTGCTGGGCGACGGCAGCCGTATGACTCTCGGCCAGATCAAGACTAAATTGAACTTCACGAGCGTCGATCTGCTCACCCTCTCGGCATGTGAGACGGCGGTTGGCGACGACAGCGCCGCGCACCATGGAATCGAAGTCGAAGGGCTCGGTGCCATCGCCCAGCAGGCGGGAGCCAAGGCCGTCCTGGCCTCTTTATGGTCGGTCTCGGACAGCAGCACGGCACTTTTGATGCGCACGCTTTACCAGGCGCACAAAGACGGTCATCTGACCAAGGCCGATGCGCTAAGGCACGCGCAACTCGCGCTGCTGCATGGTACGGTGCAGGCGGATCCCGCCACCAAGAGTGCACGCGGGCTGACGCGAGTCGCCGACACGCCCGCGAACGGCAATTTCAAAACCGATCCGAACGCGCCCTTCGCTCACCCCTTCTTTTGGGCGCCGTTCATCTTGATGGGCAACTGGCTTTGAGCCGGAATGAGGAGCGGCGCAGCGCGTCGACGCTTAAGCAGCGACGCCGGTCTCAATGAGGTTGATCCTGCGATCCGCCGCCGCAGATTCGAATTCGGTACTGATGATGGTAAGTTCCCGTTCATTATGGGCGCTCACCGCACTGATCAAACAGGCGCGATCGCGGCCGCGGCGCTTTGCTTCGTATAGCGCTTTATCGACCAGGCTAATGGCGCTATCCAACGAGATCGCCGTCGCCGATCCAGCCATCGGGAAAAACGCATACCCGATGGATATCGTGCATTGAATAGCCTGACCGCTCCAGAGTACCGGATCACGGCGCACGGCCTGCAGAAGCCGCAGTACGGTTGCGTTCGCCTGTTCAGGCGTGATGGGATCGAGTATGGCGAGGAACTCCTCCCCGCCCCAGCGCACGAGCTTATCGCTCTCGCGCAGAGCCGCAGAAAGCCGATGACTGACCGTTGCCAATACGGCATCGCCCGCCGGGTGTCCCAACGTATCGTTGATGCGCTTGAAGTGATCGAGATCTGCAAGCAACACACAACCTTCCACCGGCCGCGCACCGTCGACGGATAATACGTATTCGTTGAAATAGCGGCGATTGCGCAGGCCGGTCAGCGCGTCTCGCTCGCTGTCGAAGCGTAGCCGATGGTTGGCTTTCCGCACGCCGACAAACGCCCAGAGCAGCGCCGCACAGATAAACGTCACGAACAACGCGCCCGCGAGGATGAGTTGCTGCTGCAAGCGCTGACCGCGCATCTCCGAAACCTTGAGCGCATTGTCTCGCCGCAAGAGTTCGAGTTCGCGCGCTCTTCGCTCGTCATCGAATTTGGCCGATAGCTCGAGAAACGCACGCTGGCGGGTACTCGTCATGAATTTCTCGCTCACCGCATCGTATCGATGATAGACCTGAATCGCCATCATCAAGTAGCCCGCGTGCTCGAGGGCGTCGGCATACTCCCGTAAGTCTTCCTTCACGTCGAGCACGTTGTCTCCGGCAAGCGCCTCCGCAATGGCACCCTCGGCCAGTTTTTCGCCTAGTTTTATGTTGCCGAGACCGATGTATGCCAACCCTTCGTTGAAGGACGCGATTTGCTCATAGCCGGTTTCACGTAACGCCGACAGCACCGGCAACGCCTGCTTGGAATATTTCAGCGATTCGTTAAAATCGCGGGTCTTCAAGTACGAATCGCCGAGGTTGACCAGTGCTTGCGCCAGCCACTTATTACTTCCCGAGCGCCGGGCATGCGCAAGGGCCGCTAGACTGGCGCGGCGCTCCTCGGCGCGATCGCCTTGGCGGTCGGCGATATCCGAAATACGACCTTCCACTTCGACCAGCGCCGCCTCGTCGCCGAGCGTCATTGCCAGGCGACGGGCAATCTCCAGTTGCGATGAAGCTCGATCGAAATTCCCGGTGTTTGTGTAGATTCGCGCCAACCACAGCATCGCGTGCAGACTACGCGTGTCATCGTGCATTTCGTGCGCGATATCCAAACCACGTTCCAGAAACGGCAGCGCCGCCTCGGCCTGACCCAAGGTGCGCAGGATGTTGCCGCGCAGAATGGACACTCGATAGCGCTCCGCGTCCGAGGCGATCGACTCCACGTCGACATGGCTGAGTTCGGTGCCGGCGGCCGCATATTGGCCAGTCTGGTAAAGCGAGTATGCCCGGATATAATGCTCGCCCACGAGCGCAGACTTATTGCCCTGATGGGCGAGCGTCTCCAGCCGAGCAATCATCGCGTCGACATCGGAATCCCGGTGCACGTCGACGTACACCATGGCGCGGACTTCGAGCATCTGGACCTCGGGCGCGCGCAGTTCCGCGGGAGTCGGAACCGCGTCGATGAGTTGCTGTGCACGCTCGGGATCCGACCAATCGAGCATCTCGATCCGATCGGCAAAGGTTCGCTCGGCGCCGGCAACCGTGGCACCGGCGGCAACCGCGGCTACCAACCCCATCATCCAGACCAGTGTGCCGTTCTTTATATGCCGCATACCCGGTTATACTTAGACTGCAGTGCAGCACTTTGAATGGGCCATTCTCGCCATAGCAACTCCGCTCTTGCCGTGATGGATGTCATCTACCGGCGTTTTGAGACCACGTTCTTGGCAAAATCACCCCAATATGTGACTCGGGTCTCCATTACCGGCCATGCTTCGCGCCTTAACCCCCAAGGCGACGCGCCGGTTTGGGCATGGCCTTCGGCGGTATCCTTGTCGTAGGCACCGATGGCGTAGTGACCAACGGTGCGCACCGATGGATCTAAAGTTGAGGTGCGATGGAAACGAACTGCGGGCCACGTCGCGCGCGCCGCCCTTGACGAACAAACTTTGCAGGCTTCACGACCAGTAGATCGCAGCGAAGTTCGTCCATGACACTCTCGGCGGTGTTGCCAATAAAAAGCCGTTTCAGGGCGGAGCGAGATACCGCGCCGATTACGACAATCGCGCTGTGCGTTTTGCGCGCTGTCGCAGGAATGACTGCGACTGGCTCGCCGCGCACCAGGTGGCGGCGTAAACTGGGAATCGCTCTCTTGACAAGCGCATGGTTGAATGTTTGGCGCGCTTCACGTTCGGCCTCCGCGAGCAAGCCTTCACGACGCTTGGTGTCAAACGTCAGCGTCGGCGGCAGCGGTTGCGGCATATAGGCATGTACGACGTGAAGCGCACCGCGTAAAGCTCGGCCGACTTGGGCACCGTAATCGAGAATTCGTTGGTCGAGTCCGCTGGGCTTTGCAGGAGCATGTGTCGGATCGATTGCCGCAAGCACCGTGGGACGGCGATAGGGCGCCGCAGTCTTGACCAGCAAGACCGGGATTGGACTCAAACGCAAGAGTTCCCAGTCTGTGTAGCCCAGCAACGCGGGCAAACGATGCCGGTCACGACGCGGGGCAACGATCAAATCGGCTCCGATTGCGACGGCCCGCCGCAGGATCGCTTCGTAGGGTGGGTAATCCCATGCCGCAGCAATTGTAACCCTCAGTCCGCGCGCACGCAGCGGCGCCGCCAAGCGTTCTAGACCTTCGATCGCCGGCTCCCGGGTATTGGCCTTTAGGGTCTTCAGCGTATATCCCGGGCTCTCCAAAGCCTCGATGGCGATTGGATTGGCCAGATCATGAAAGAGTTCGAGTCGTGCGCGGAACGCGGTGGCCAATTGCGCGGCCTTGTTAACGACCGGCAACGAGCGTGCTGAATAATTTGCGACGGGGACGAGAATGCTCCTGATCGGACGCATGCCGTAATCTCCTAAGGCCAATAAGATTCATTATCCTACCGAATCGCCAGTTCGATAAGCGGATTTACGTAACAGATCGATAGGTGCGTTCGTTGGAGCGCATGGCAAGTCATTGATTTGTTCGTTACCGAATACAGTGTTCGTGTGGAATATACGTAGTTGCTTAGCCGCCAAGAAGCGCCTCGTCCGAATGTTGCCGAGGCACCAAATCGAATACGTCATTCGAGGCGGCGTTCCACAGAAAGATGGTCGGCGCCCGCAGATTGTTGTGTTCGTAGCCGAGAATGCTGATCGACCCGGTGTCCAGATCGAAATGGCCGCCTTGCTGGATGGGCAGGTCGATCCAGCGCACCGCCAGCGCGCGCAGGAACTGCCCGTGGGAGAAAATCGCACTGCGGCCGACCATCGCTCGAAGCTCGACAATCACCGCATCTGCACGCGCGGATACTTGATCGGCCGACTCACCGCCCGGGGCGCCATCCCGATAGATGTCCCAATTCGGGCGCCGCACTCGAATGTCGGCCGGCGTGCGGCCTTCGTAGTCGCCATAATTCCACTCGCTGAGATTCTCCTGCACACGCGCCGCTGCGCCGAGTCCTGCCAGTTCGCACGTTCTGCGCGCCCGCTGCAGCGGGCTGACGAGAACCTGGGAGAACGTCGTTCCGGATAACAGCTTGCCGATGTGCTGCGCCTGCAGCACCCCGTGCTCCGTTAGCGGCAGGTCTGTACGTCCCGTGTGTTGACCACTGAGGGACCACTTCGTTTCGCCGTGTCGGATCAGATAGATTTGTGCATCCATGAGGTCGTGCGCCACCCGCCCGTTCCAGACTTCACGCATCTTATCGGTGAATTCGCCGAGCTATCAATTCGCCCTACCTCAAATTTCTATAATAAATTTATATTCCCGCTCTTAGTATGCGCCGCAGAACCGACGGAACTTGCATCTGCACCCGGCTGCTAGGGGGAGTTCCGTATGGTTAGGCGCATTGCCAGTGCTACCGTCGGCACGAAATTGTTAGGGAGTTTGTAGGGATGGACGCTATCTATCTGCTGATTCTCGCCGGCCTGTATTTGGTTACCCACGGCCTCGTGTTGGGGCTCAACCGCCTAGGAAAGACGCCATGACCATCATGTATTGGCTCGGGGCGGCGCTTGCGCTGTTCTTGTTCGGCTACCTCCTGTATGCCCTTCTCCAGGCGGAGCGATTCTGATGAGCGCCAACGCCCTGTTTGGTCTGCTGCTGTTTGCGTTCCTCGGCATCGCCGTGCTGTGCGCAAAGCCGCTCGGCAGTTACATCGCCGATGTCATGGAAGGCCGGTCCAATTTCGCCCTGCGCGCGGGCGGCCGGTTCGAAGGTCTCATATATCGACTTTGCGGGGTCGATTCCCGCGAGGAGATGTCCTGGAAGCAATACGCAATCGCGTTGTTGCTCTTCAACGTGCTGGGCGCCGTCATCGTCTATGGGCTGCAGCGCCTGCAGCTCTTCTTGCCGCTCAACCCGCAGAAGTTCGCGGCGGTCAGCGCGGACTCATCGTTCAACACCGCCATCAGTTTCATCACCAATACCAACTGGCAAGGCTATGCGGGCGAGTCGACGATGGGCTATCTGGCGCAGATGGCAGGCCTCGCGGTGCAGAATTTCCTCTCCGCCGCAACGGGCATCGCAGTCGCCATTGCCTTGACCCGAGGCTTCGCGCGGCACACGGTAAAGACGATCGGCAACTTCTGGGTGGACGTCACGCGCGCCACGCTCTACGTGCTGCTGCCGATCTCGGTCGTACTCGCGCTCGTACTCGTCAGCCAGGGTGTGATCCAGAACTTCAACGGCTACAAGGATGCGACGACCGTCGAGAAGATTACCTACCAGAATCCAAAGACCGACGCGGCGGGCAATCCAATCAAGGACGCTGCGGGAAACGCAGTGACCGAGACGGCGACCACTCAGACACAGACGTTGCCGATGGGGCCGGTCGCGTCGCAGGAGGCCATCAAGGAACTCGGCACCAACGGGGGCGGCTTCTACAACGCAAACTCTGCGCACCCGTACGAGAACCCCACGGCACTGGCGAACGTGCTCGAGATGCTGGCGATCTTCATCATCCCGTTTGCCCTCACTTACACGTTCGGCAAGATGGTCGGCGACACCCGGCAGGGCTGGGTGATCCTGGCCGCCATGCTGATCCTCTTCTTACCGCTGGTGCTGTTGGCGTTCCACAGCGAGCAGAATGGCAGTCCGCTGGTCGCTCATCAGGGCATCGACCAGGTCGCGAGTGCGGTGCAGGCCGGCGGCAACATGGAGGGCAAGGAGACCCGTTTCGGCATCGCCGCCTCCGCGCTTTTTGCGGCGGTCACGACCGCCACCTCCTGCGGCGCGGTGAACACGATGCACGATTCGTTGATGCCGCTCGGCGGCTTCGTGCCGCTGTTCCTGATAGAGCTCGGCGAGGTTGCGCCGGGCGGTGTCGGGACCGGCCTGTACTCGATACTGATGTTCGCCATTCTCGGCGTATTCATTGCCGGCTTGATGATCGGTCGGACTCCGGAGTACATCGGGAAAAAGATCGAGGCCCTCGAAATGAAGTTGGCCTCGGTATTCATCCTCACGACCCCATTCGCCGTGCTGATCGGGACCGCGGTCGCTGTCATGACGGTCGCCGGCAAGGCCGGCGTCGCGAATCCCGGCGCGCATGGCTTCAGTGAAATCCTCTATACATTCAGCTCTGTCGCCAACAACAACGGCAGCGCGTTCGGTGGGCTTTCAGCGAACACTGTCTTCTATAACGTCTCCACCGGCCTTGCAATGTACATCGGGCGCTTCTGGCCGATCGTCGCGGCCCTCGCCATCGCGGGCTCGCTGGCAGCGAAGAAGCGGGTTCCGGTCACCGAAGGCACCATGCCGACTCACGGACCTCTGTTCGTGGTGCTGCTCATCGGCTCGATTCTGTTGATCGGTGTCCTCACTTACGTTCCGGCCCTGGCGCTGGGACCGGTCGTCGAGCACTTCATGCTCGCGGCTGCCAAATAACGAGTTTCGTATGTCACGGCAACAACTATCCCTCTTTGATCGCAAGCTCATCGGACCGGCGCTGCTCCAGTCGGTAAGCAAACTCGACCCACGCACTCAATGGCGCAATCCGGTGATGTTCGTGGTTTACGTCGGCACGATCGTGACCGCCATTTTGTATGGCCAGGCAGTCGCGGGCCACGGAGAAGCCCCAGCCGGCTTCATTCTGGCCATCACCATCTGGCTGCTGTTCACGGTTCTGTTCGCCAATTTCGCCGAAGCACTTGCCGAAGGCCGCAGCCGCGCACAGGCCTCCGCGCTGCGCAACATGCGCCAAACCGTGATGGCCAAACGCATCGTCCAGAACACGCCGGGACCCCGCCAGACGATACTCGTCAAGGCGGAGGACTTGAGGAAAGGCGATATCGTGCTGGTCGAGACGCATGACACCATCGCGGCCGATGGCGAAGTCATCGAGGGCGTCGCTTCGGTCGACGAAAGCGCCATCACCGGAGAGTCGGCGCCGGTGATTCGCGAATCCGGCGGCGACTTCTCGTCGGTGACTGGCGGCACTCGAGTGCTATCGGATTGGATCGTGGTGCGGGTGTCGGTCAACCCCGGCGAGACCTTTCTCGACCGGATGATCTCCATGGTCGAAGCGGCGAAACGCCAGAAGACTCCCAACGAGATCGCTCTGACCATCTTGCTCGTGGCGCTGACGCTGGTATTTCTGGTCGTAATCGTCACGCTCTTACCGTTCTCGCTGTTCGCCGTCGAGGTCAGCAAGGTCGGGAGTCCGGTCACGATGACGGCGCTCGTAGCGCTGCTGGTCTGCCTCATCCCCACGACGATCGGCGGCCTGTTGTCGGCGATCGGCGTCGCCGGAATGAGCCGGATGATGCAGGCAAACGTCATCGCGACCTCCGGTCGCGCCGTGGAGGCAGCCGGTGACGTGGATGTGCTGCTTCTGGACAAGACGGGCACCATTACGCTCGGCAACCGACAGGCCGCGGCATTCCTGCCGGCGCCCGGTGTCACGGATCAGGAACTGGCCGATGCCGCTCAGCTCGCTTCGCTTGCCGATGAGACCCCGGAAGGGCGCAGCATTGTCGTACTCGCCAAGCAGCGCTTCAATCTGCGCGAGCGCGACCTGGGCACGCTCGGCGCAACCTTCGTGCCGTTCTCGGCGCATACGCGGATGAGCGGCGTCAATATCGGCGAGCGCCAGATTCGCAAGGGGGCTCCGGATGCGATCATCAAGTACGTCGAGGCGCTCGGCAAGCAATTCCCGCCACCGGTCGAGGAAGCTGTGCAGCGCGTCGCGCGCAAAGGCAGCACACCGCTGGTCGTCGCCGATGACGCCCGTGTGCTGGGCGTCATCGAGCTCAAGGACATCGTCAAAGGCGGCATCAAGGAGCGATTCGCCGACCTTCGGCACATGGGCATCAAGACGATCATGATCACGGGCGACAATCGACTCACGGCGGCGGCGATTGCCGCCGAGGCCGGGGTCGATGACTTTCTGGCTGAAGCGACGCCGGAAGCCAAACTCCAATTGATTCGCCAGCACCAGGCAGAAGGACGCCTGGTTGCGATGACGGGCGACGGGACCAATGATGCGCCGGCGCTCGCGCAGTCGGATGTCGCGGTTGCAATGAATACCGGCACGCAGGCGGCCAAGGAAGCCGGCAACATGGTCGATCTCGATTCGAATCCGACCAAGCTCATCGAGATCGTGGAGACGGGCAAGCAGATGCTGATGACGCGCGGCGCACTGACGACGTTCTCGATCGCCAATGACGTCGCGAAGTACTTCGCGATTATTCCAGCCGCCTTTGCGATGACGTACCCGCAGCTCGGCGCGCTCAACATCATGCACCTGGCGACACCCAACTCCGCCATTCTGTCGGCGGTGATCTTCAACGCCCTCATCATCGTCGCCTTGATTCCGCTCGCCATCAAGGGCGTGAAGTACCGGCCGCTGGGCGCAGGCCCGCTCCTGCGGCGCAACCTGCTCGTATACGGACTGGGCGGCATCATCGTGCCGTTTCCCGGAATCAAATTGATCGACATGATCTTGTCGGCGGCCGGCTGGACTTAAGGAGAGTAACCATGTTCGTGCGACTCATGCGGCCCGCGGTCAGTCTCCTTGTCCTGATGACGATCCTCCTCGGGATCGTGTATCCGCTCCTCATCACCGGCGTGGCGAAAGTAACTTTCCCGCGCCAGGCCGAAGGCAGCCTGATCTACCAGGACGGTAAGCTCATCGGATCAACGCTGATCGGCCAGAGTTTCACGGATCCTAAGTACTTCTGGGGTCGCCCGTCCGCCACTACGCCTCAGCCCTACAACGGCGTGGCCTCGTCGGGCTCGAACCTCGGCCCGCTCAACCCCGCATTGCTCGATGCGGTCAAGGCAAATGCCAAAGCCCTGCACGACGCCGACCCCGACAATCGGCAGCCGATTCCGGTCGACCTCGTAACCGCATCGGCGAGCGGTCTTGATCCGGAAATCAGTACCGCAGGTGCGCTTTTTCAGGCCGCACGGGTGGCCCGTGCTCGCAATCTTCCGCTCGCGCAGGTCGAGGCGCTGATCAAGGCGCACGAACAGGGTCGCCTGTTCGGCTTAATCGGCGAACGGCGGATCAACATCCTAGAACTCAATCTCGCGCTAGATCAGATGCGCTGACTACGCGGGTTTGCTGGTGAAATGGGGAGATGCCAATGAAAATACAATACTGTTCGAAAGCGCTTCTGGCCTCCATCCTGGCGGCGGGACTTGTGCTGCCCGCAGTCGGGGCGGATGCCTCTGTATCAGTGAGCCAAGTAGCCTATGGAACGATCAACGGCGCGACGGCGGCCAGCGGTTCGCCGTACTTCACTCAGCAGCCGGGACAAAAGCTCTATCAATGGGATACGCAGCTGAATCTGCAGTACATGCCGCGGGACTGGATTACCTGGTGGACTGAAGCGACGTTTCGGCATTCGGATGTGCCGTACTGGGTGGGAACGGGTGCCATAACGCCTCCCGGCGGCAATAACGGCTCGCCGGGAAGCTGTGTGGGTGGTGGTCCCAATGCCACCGGTCAGTGCAGCGCGGGTGACTGGTATCCGGATCTGCGCACGCGCGAAGTCATCTGGGGCGCCG
>JBKQSA010000060.1:0-32298 GCA_052143815.1 Steroidobacteraceae bacterium
GATGCACAACCGACCACTCCGGCGAGCGTCATTAACGCAGCACCCCACGTCCCAATCCTCATAGAATGATCCTCCATACCCGGAGTAAGTAGGCTCACCTAGACCCAAGCGGCCACTGCCGCAGCCAGCCGCGCGAGAGCTTGATCTCTTCCCAAAATCGCCAACGTCGCATCGATGGGCGGCGACACGGTACCCCCGCAAACCGCAAGTCGAATCGGCTGGGCGAGCTTGCCGAGAGGGAGATTCTCCCGTGCTGCAAGGCCGCTGACCACCTCGTGGATAGCGGGCGCCGTCCAGTCCGATAACGTGGCCAATTCCCCCGAGACCGCTGCAAGCAGCGCCACCACCGCCGGGGTCACATGCTTGGCGACGGCCTTCTTATCGTAGGATTCGGGCGGCTGGAAAAAAAACAGGCTGTTGGCAGCCATCTCCTTGATCGTCTTGGCGCGCTCACGCTGCGCGATCACGATTTGTTCCAGCTGCACATCATCATGCGCTGCAACTCCGCTGCGCTCCAAATGCCAGCGCAGCGGTGCGATGAGGCGCGCCGGCGGGGCATGCATCATGTGCTGCTGATTGAGCCACGCGAGCTTTTCCCCGTTGAACGCAGAGGCGGATTTATTGACATCGGCGATATCGAACAGTCGAATCATTTCTTCGGTGGAAAATATTTCTTGATCGCCGTACGACCAGCCGAGGCGAACCAAGTAATTGAGCAGCGCTTCGGGCAAGAAGCCCTCGTCTCGGTAGTGCAGCACGCTAACGGCGCCGTGGCGCTTCGAGAGCTTCGCGCCGTCGGAACCGAGAATCATCGGAAGATGCGCGTAGACGGGGACCTTGGCACCCAACGCCTGCAACATGTTCATCTGACGCGGGGTGTTGTTCAGATGGTCATCGCCGCGAATGACATGGGTTATCTGCATGTCCATATCATCGACCACGACGCAAAAATTGTAGGTCGGGGAGCCGTCGGAACGCGCGATGACGAGATCGTCCAATTCGGAATTCTGAAAGACCACTCTTCCGTGGACGACATCGTCCACAATGACTTCGCCCTCTTGAGGATTCTTGAACCTGACGACCGGCGGCACTCCCGGGAGCGAATCGGTTCGATCGCGCCAGCGCCCGTCATAGCGAGGCTTCTCGCCGCGTGTCACCTGTTCGGCGCGCATTTGCTCGAGTTCTTCCTTGGTGCAGTAACATCGGTAAGCGTGGCCTTCCGCCAAAAGACCCTCGATGACCTCCTGGTAGCGATCAAAGCGCCTGGTTTGAAAGAACGGCCCCTCGTCGTGGTCGAGACCGGCCCACTCGAGACCGTCGAGAATCTGTTGGATGGCCGCGTCGGTCGACCGTTCGAGATCCGTGTCTTCGATGCGCAGAATGAATTTGCCGGCATACCGCCGCGCGTAAAGCCAGGAAAACAAAGCGGTTCGCAGCCCACCGATGTGCAGGAAGCCGGTTGGGCTGGGCGCAAAGCGAGTCCGCACGCTCATAAATTCTCACCCCGATACGGTCGGCCGCGAAGTTTAGCAGACGGCGCCCCCCATCCATGTGGCTGCCGTTCCGCCAAATATTTTTGCTACACTTGGCAGCCTCGACGAGGGGGATGGGCGGTTAGCTCAGCGGTAGAGCACTGCTTTCACACGGCAGGGGTCACAGGTTCAATCCCTGTACCGCCCACCAATAAAATCAATAGGTTAAAGGACTGCTTAATCTTGATGCATGACTAGGTCCCCGGCCCCTTTCGACAGTTCCTCCGTAACGGTCATCGTCCCGACCTTCCGGGAAGTCGACAACATTCCGCACTTGGTCGACCGGCTGCGCGTCCTTCGCGAAGCGGTCGGCCTCGATCTGGAACTGCTTTTCATGGACGATGACAGCAGGGACGGCAGCGCAGAACTCGTTGCCTCGTTCGACCTGTCGTGGGTGAGCCTGGTAACCCGCACGACCGATCGCGGTCTGAGCCAGGCCGTTTTGGACGGCCTCAAGCGCAGCGAGCGGGATCTCGTCGTCATCATGGATGCCGATCTCAGCCACCCTCCCGAAAAGATCCCGGAACTTCTGAGCGCGCTCCGAAATGGTGCCGATGTGGCGGTCGGCTCGCGCTTCACCGAAGGCGGGTCGACAGCCGAAGACTGGGGTCCGTTGCGGTGGCTGAATAGCCGCGTAGCGACCGTGCTCGCATTTCCGCTCACTACCATCAGCGACCCGATGAGCGGCTTCTTCGCGATGCGCCGCGCCACCCTGAACACCGGGCGCGAGTTCGATCCGATAGGCTACAAAATTCTCTTGGAAATCATCGTAAAGTGCCGTTGCCGATACGTTCTTGAGGTGCCGATCCACTTCGACAACCGGCACTTGGGTCGCAGCAAGCTCAGCATCAGCGAGCAGCTCAAGTATTTTCGCCATTTGCGGCGTCTCTATACCTTTCGCTACGGTACATGGTCGCATTTCGCACAATTTTTGGTCGTCGGCGCGTCCGGTCTGGGCATCAACCTCTTGATGCTCACGTTCCTGCTACAGCAGGGCGTCTCTGAAAAGCCCGCGGTGGCGGCTGCCATCATCGTCTCGATGGTTTGGAACTTCGCACTCAATCGCCGCTTCAGCTTTTCGTACGCCCGAGACCGGTCGATAGTGCGGCAATTCTGCGGTTTCGTCGCCGCATGCTCCGTCGGAGCCTTGGTCAATTACCTCACCACCACGAGCCTCTGGTCGATGCTCCGCTGGAAGCAGCTCGCCGCAATCATCGGCGTGCTGTCAGGCACTTTTTTCAATTTCGCAGCCAGCCGGTTCCTGGTCTTCCGAACCAAGCACGTCAAAAGGTAACCGGCTGAGGAAACGGCCGTGTGCGACGCGGTTTGGCGCCAAAAACGCCCGTCGGCCACCGATTGTAATCCGCGGAGCCGAATACAGTGGTACCGTAGTCGGCTCATAATGGAGATGCGCGTGAATCAACTTAAACCCAACCATACCTCATCCGGTCGAACCATGCCGCCGGCGGGCGACGATCCGATGATGGACTTTCGGGCCCGTTTAGTTCACAGCCAAGCGGAGGCCGCGGAACGCCGCCGGCACGATTTGGCGGAACAATCCTCGCGGCTGAAAACCGCCGAAGAGCGCATTCGGATCTGGGAGCGTATTCACGAGGTCTCTCTGCCTCGCGACTCCGCGCACAACCTCGTCGAGATCATCGCCACGAATACCGGACTTACCGAGGCGGACGTGCGCGATGAACAACAGCGGCGCGCGGCACTGCGGGCGCCGACCGCGGTCTAGATATCCCAGGTCGGGACGCTAATCCCGATATCGGCATCTATGATGCCGGCTTGCCGCAGGTGAGCGATCACCTGCGCAGCCGCAGACTCGGGCTCCAAGGACGATGTGTCCAAGTGGATTTCCGGCGCCTCAGGCTCCTCGTAAGGTGAATCGATGCCGGTGAAATTCTTCAATTCGCCGCGACGGGCTTTCTTGTAGAGACCTTTCACGTCGCGCGCTTCCGCGGCAGCCAGCGATGTATCGACGAACACCTCGAAGAATTCGCCCGGCTCGACCAGCCCTCGCGCCATGCGCCGCTCCGAGCGGAAAGGCGAAATGAAAGACACCAACACGATGAGCCCCGCGTCGACCATCAAACGGGCGACCTCGGCGACGCGACGGATGTTCTCGACTCGATCCTCGTTCGTAAAGCCGAGATCCTTGTTGAGCCCATGGCGAACATTGTCCCCGTCCAGCAGGTAGGTCTGTCGACCGTCGGCGTGCAGCCGCTTCTCGACCAGATTGGCAATGGTCGACTTGCCCGCGCCGGAAAGGCCTGTGAACCACAAAATGCAGGGCTTCTGATGACTCAACTGCGCGCGCGCGCGTTTGTTCACATCGAGCGCTTGCCAATGCACGTTCTGTGAACGGCGCAGCGCGAAATGCAGCAATCCCGCGCCGACGGTGTTATTCGTCAGTCGATCGATCAGAATGAAACCGCCCAGGACCCGGCTGTCGTCATAGGGCTCGAAGGCGACGGCGCTACTGAGTTCGAGTCCGCAGACGCCGATGTCATTGAGGTCGAGCTTCTTCGCCGCGAGATGCTCGAGCGTATTGACGTTGACCCGATACTTGATCGGCGCCACGGTAGCGGTCACGGTCTTGGCGCCAATTTTCAGCAAATACGCCCGGCCTTGCAGCAGCGGCTCGTCGTGCATCCAAATGATCGTTGCCTCGAATTGGTTGGCGACGCCCGGCGGCGCTTCCGCCGCGCACAGCACATCGCCCCGGCTCACGTCGATTTCGTGCGCCAGCGTCAGCGTGACGGACTGAGCAGCCATCGCCTCCGGCACGTCGGTTTCTCCCACCAAGATGCGCGCCACGGTGCTGCAACGTCCCGACGGCAGGACGCGCACCTGATCTCCGCTGCGGACCCTGCCGCTCGCGATCAGGCCCGCAAACCCGCGAAATTCGGCGTTGGGCCGGTTGACCCACTGGACCGGCATGCGAAAGGCACGGCCGGCGGACTCGTCCGGCAGTGCGACGGTTTCCAAATGTTCGAGCAATCCGGGACCGCGATACCAGGGCGTGCGCTCGCTGCGCGTAACGATGTTGTCGCCGCCAACGGCGGAAACCGGGATGCAGGTGATCGCCTCGAGATCGATCTGGCGGGCGAATTCGCGGTAGTCGCGCTCGATGCCGGCGAAGATATCTTCCGAATAATCGACCAGGTCCATTTTGTTCACTGCCAGCACGACTTGCCGAATCCCGAGGAGCGCCACGATATAGCTATGGCGGCGAGTCTGCGTCAACACGCCCTTGCGCGCATCGATCAAGATCACCGCTAGGTCTGCGGTGGAGGCGCCGGTAACCATATTGCGGGTGTACTGCTCGTGGCCCGGCGTATCGGCCACGATGAACTTGCGTTTGTCGGTGGAAAAGAAACGGTACGCCACGTCGATCGTGATGCCCTGTTCCCGCTCGGCGGCGAGTCCATCCACCACGAGTGCGTAATCCAACTCTGCGCCGCGCGTGCCCATTCGCTTCGAATCGTCTTCCAACGCCGCGAGTTGGTCTTCGAAGATCATTTTAGATTCGTGCAACAGGCGCCCGATCAGGGACGACTTGCCGTCATCGACCGATCCGCACGTGATGAAGCGCAGCAACCCCTTGTGCGCGTGGCGATCGAGGTACTCCTCGATGTCGCTCAACGTCGCGGTCGCACTCAAGACCATCAAAAGTATCCTTCCTGCTTCTTTCTCTCCATGGACGCGGCGCCATCATGATCGACCAGCCGGCCCTGGCGCTCCGAACTCTTCGCCAGCAGCATTTCGCGAATCACCAGCGGCAGCGTATCCGCGGTGCTCTCGTCGGCGCCGGTCAGCGGGTAACACCCCAAGGTCCGGAACCTCACGCTCAGCGTCTCGATTCGATCTTCTTGGCTCAACGGTAGGCGGTCGTCATCGACCATGAGCAAACGTCCGCCGCGGCGCAGGACAGGGCGCGGTTTCGCCAGATACAACGGAACGATAGGTACGCCTTGCACGTGAATGTATTGCCACACGTCGAGTTCGGTCCAATTCGACAGGGGAAACACCCGGATGCTTTCCCCTCGGTTCTTGCGCGTGTTGTAGAGTTGCCAAAGCTCGGGACGCTGATTCTTCGGATCCCAGCGATGTTGGGCGGAACGAAACGAAAATATCCGTTCCTTGGCGCGGCTCTTTTCCTCGTCGCGACGGCCCCCGCCGAACGCCGCGTCGAATCCGTACTTATCGAGTGCCTGGCGCAGCGCCTGGGTCAGCATCAGGTCGGCGTATGCCGTGCCGGGCGACCAGGGCTTTACGCCTGCGCGCACCCCTTCCACGTTGGTGTGGACCAGCAGTTCCAAACCATGACGCTTCGCGGTGGCATCGCGAAATTCCAGCATTTCGCGAAAATCCCACCCTGTCGCGATCTGCAGCAGTGGAAACGGCGGCTTCGCCGGGGCGAACGCCTTCAGCGCCAGATGCAGCATCACCGAGCTGTCCTTGCCGATCGAATACAGCATGACCGGCTTCTCGCACTCCGCGACCACCTCGCGCAAAATATGGATGCTCTCGGCCTCCAGCCGCTGCAGGTGATCGAGGCGCACCATTCAATAGAGGAAATGCGCGGGCGTCTTCGAACGAATCTCGTCAACCGTCACGCCCGGAGCGATTTCGATGAGTTTGAAGGGCTCCTTGCGCGACGAACGCGAAAAGACCGCAAGATCGGTAATCAGCATATCGACGACATTGGTGCCGGTCAGCGGCAATTCGCAGCGCGGTTTGAATTTCGGGTCGCCATCCTTGGAGGTGTGCTCCATGACGACGACCACCCGCTTCACGCCCGCGACCAGGTCCATGGCGCCGCCCATGCCCTTCACCATTTTTCCGGGCACCATCCAGTTGGCCAGGTCCCCCTTCTCGGACACCTCCATTGCGCCGAGCACCGCCATGTCGATGTGCCCGCCACGGATCATCGCAAAACTGTCGGCGGACGAAAAATACGAACTCGTTGGGAGTTCGCTGACGGTTTGTTTGCCGGCGTTGATCAAGTCTGCATCTTCTTCCCCTTCATAGGGAAACGGGCCAATGCCCAGCATGCCGTTTTCGGATTGCAGCACGACTTTCAAGCCCGGCGCGATGTAATTGGCGACCAGAGTCGGGATGCCGATGCCGAGATTCACATAGAAGCCATCCTGCAGTTCACGGGCGGCACGCTCGGCCAAAGCCTCACGAGACCACGGCATCGGATCCCTCCTTGCGCTTGCGCACGGTGCGTTTCTCGATCTTTCGTTGGTACGGACCGCCGCTGACGATGCGTTGCACATAGATACCGGGCGTATGGATTGCATCGGGATCCAGCATTCCGGGGCCGACCAACTCCTCGACCTCAGCGACGGTGATGCGTCCCGCCGTCGCCATGTTCGGATTGAAGTTGCGTGCCGTCTTGCGGTAGATGAGATTGCCCTCGGTATCGCCCTTCCAGGCCTTGACGAGCGATAGATCGGCAACGATGCCGGTCTCCAGGATGTAGGTTTCGCCGTTCACGACCCGCGTTTCCTTGCCTTCAGCCACCAAGGTGCCGGCGCCGACTTTGGTAAAAAACGCGTAGATGCCGGCGCCGCCGGCGCGCACGCGTTCGGCCATCGTGCCCTGGGGATTGAATTCGAGCTCCAACTCGCCCGCTAGATATTGGCGCTCGAATTCCTTGTTCTCGCCCACATAGGAGGAGATCATTTTACGGATCTGCCGAGATGCCAGCAGAATGCCGAGGCCTTCACCGTCGGTGCCTGCGTTGTTCGACACGACGGTCAAATTCCGCACGCCCGAATCGTGCACTGCCGAGATGAGCTTTTCAGGGACGCCGCAAAGGCCGAATCCGCCGCAGCACAGGGTCATGCCGTCCGTGAGAATACCGCGCAGCGCACTAGCGGCATCGGGATATACCTTGGAACCCGAGTTAACGTTCATGCGATTGCCTACCCTTCAACGTGTTGCGAGCGCCTTGCGCGGTGCACACGGGCGGGCGACGGCCTTGCCGTCACGCCTCACCGCCCGCGATTTTCCTAGTAACGGTACTGATCGACTTTGTAAGGCCCTTGCTTGGCGACGCCGATGTATTTTGCCTGGATGTCGGTCAACTCCGTCAGCTCGGCGCGCAACTTGGAAAGTTGCAGCCGCGCGACTTTTTCATCCAGATGCTTCGGCAATACATAGACACCGATCGGATACTTCGCCGTGTGGCCGAATAATTCGATCTGCGCCAAGACTTGATTGGCAAAGGAGGAACTCATGACGTAGGACGGATGACCCGTACCGCATCCCAAATTCACCAAACGGCCCTCGGCCAGCAGGATGATGCGTTTGCCGTCCGGGAAAACGATATGATCGACCTGCGGCTTGATGTTGTCCCAGGTGTATTGCCTGAGCGCGGCCACCTCGATTTCATTGTCGAAATGGCCGATGTTGCAGACGATGGCCTGGTCTTTCATGCGCTTCATGTGATCGTGCGTGATGACATGGAAGTTGCCGGTAGCCGAGACGAAAATATCGGCCTTGTCCGCCGCATAGTCCATGGTCACGACGCGATAGCCCTCCATGGCCGCCTGCAGCGCGCAGATCGGATCGATCTCGGTGACCCATACCTGGGCCGAGAGCGCGCGCAGCGCCTGTGCTGAGCCCTTACCCACGTCGCCGTAGCCCGCGACCACGGCCACCTTGCCGGCGATCATGACGTCCGTGGCACGCTTGATGGCGTCCACCAACGATTCGCGGCAGCCGTACAGATTGTCGAACTTGGACTTGGTTACCGAGTCGTTCACGTTGAACGCGGGGAACGCCAATTGACCATCCTTGGCCATCTGATAGAGGCGCTTGACGCCGGTTGTGGTCTCTTCGGTGACGCCTTTGACTTTGGCGAGCCGGGTCGAATACCACTTGGGGTCGACCTTCAGCTTGGCCTTGATCGCAGCAAACAGAAGCTCTTCTTCCTCGTTGCTTGGGCGCGAGATGAGCGACGCATCCCTCTCGGCCTTCGCGCCCAAATGCAGCAGCAGGGTCGCATCGCCGCCGTCGTCCAGGATCATGTTCGAATAGCCGCCGTCGGGCCACTCGAAAATGCGGTGCGTGTAATCCCAATACTCGGCCAAGGTCTCGCCTTTGACGGCGAACACGGTAGTGCCGCCGGCAGCAATGGCGGCCGCCGCGTGGTCCTGCGTGGAGTAGATGTTGCACGAGGCCCAACGCACCTGTGCTCCCAGTGCGTTCAGCGTCTCGATCAGCACCGCCGTTTGAATGGTCATGTGCAAGGAGCCGGTGATGCGCGCGCCCTTGAGCGGCTGCTGCGCGGCGTACTCGTGACGGATGGCCATCAGACCGGGCATTTCCGTCTCGGCTATTTTGATTTCTTTGCGGCCCCACTCGGCGAGACTCAAGTCCTTGACGAGGTAATCGGCGGGGGGTTTGACTGCTGCATTCATCGATATTGACTCCTTGGGCGCTGCGCGCTGCTTTAGGCAGCTCGCGTGGTCTTCAGTTCAGCCGCCAGCACGTCCGCTTTATCGGTGTGCTCCCAGCTGAACTCTGGTTCCTTACGGCCGAAGTGCCCGTAAGAGGCGGTTTTTTGATAGATGGGACGTGCCAGATCCAGCATTTCGCGGAGCCCGAAGGGGGTAAGATCGAAATGCGCGCGCACGATCTGCGTGAGGCGCTGATCCGGCAGCTTACCCGTGCCGAACGTCTCGACCATGATCGAGGTCGGCTCAGCGACGCCAATGGCGTAGGAAACCTGCACTTCGCAGCGCTCCGCCAACCCCGCAGCGACGATGTTCTTGGCGACATACCGCGCGGCGTAGGCCGCTGAGCGATCGACCTTGGAGGGGTCCTTGCCTGAAAATGCACCGCCGCCATGCCGTGCAAAGCCGCCGTAGGTATCGACGATGATCTTACGTCCCGTCAGGCCGCAATCGCCCACCGGACCGCCGATCACGAACCGGCCGGTGGGATTGATGTGATACTTCGTTCGCTTGTCGATCCATTTGCTCGGCAGAACCGGCTTCAGGATCTCTTCCATGACCGCTTCGCGCAGGTGCCGGGTGCTGATGTCGTCCGAATGCTGAGTGGACAGCACCACCGCTTCGAGCCCCACCGGCTTGTCGTTTTCATAACGCAGGGTAACTTGGCTCTTCGCGTCAGGCCGCAGCCATGGCAGCTTGCCGTTCTTGCGCACCTGGGCCTGGCGCTTGACCAGCCGGTGCGCGAGCGTGATGGGTGCCGGCATCAACACATCCGTCTCATTCGTGGCGTAACCGAACATCAATCCCTGATCGCCCGCACCCTGCTTGCGTTCATCCTTCCGGTCGACGCCCTGCGCAATGTCGGGGGATTGCTTGCCGATGATGTTGAGCACGCCACAGCTCGCACCGTCGAATCCCATGTCGGAGTGGTCGTACCCGATATCGAGCACGGTCTTGCGCACCAGCGCTTCCACGTCAACCCAGGCGCTGGTGGTCACTTCGCCCGCGACGATGACCACGCCGGTCTTGACCATCGTTTCGCAGGCCACCCGACCACGGGGATCCGCGGTCAAAATCGCGTCGAGCACCGCGTCCGAAATTTGATCGGCGACCTTGTCGGGATGACCTTCCGAAACCGATTCCGACGTAAATGAAAAACTTCTGCTCATGGTTGAATCCTTAGCCAAAATTATCTTGATAACGCCGATCGAACTCGGCCTTCGTAAACGCGTGATTCTGCGGCCCGCGCGATTCGATCTTGATCGAGCCCATCAACGAGGCCACCCGGCCCGTGGTCTCCCAATCCAAGCCGCGCAATAAACCGTGAATTAGACCAGCACGGTACGCATCGCCGCAACCCGTCGGATCGACTATGGCGCGGGATTTGACCGCAGGAACCGTCAACGTCCGACCCTTGGTATGAATCATCGATCCTTCGGAACCCCGAGTGACGATCAGCGCGTCGACCTTGGCCACGACGTCGGCCGCCGTCATCCCGGTCTTTTGCTGCATGAGTTCCCATTCGTAGTCATTCACCGTCACCCACGTCGCCTGATCGATGAATTCCTCGAGTTCGATCGCGCCGAACATGGGCAACCCCTGGCCAGGGTCGAAGATAAAGGGAATCTCGGCGGCCTTGAACTGCGCGGCGTGCTCAATCATAGCCTGCCGGCCATCCGGAGCGATGATCCCCAGGCAGATTCCGGATGCAGCGCCCGCAGCGGTCGCATCCGCGACCTTATTGAGATGCGCATATTGCATTGCACCCGGGTGGAATGCCGTGATCTGATTATCATCGAGATCCGTGGTTATGAAAGCCTGCGCGGTAAACGTGCCGTCCACCACCTTGATGTGGTCGACGCTCATGCCGTTCGCGACCATCCGCCGGCGGTACGGCTCGAAATCATGTCCTGCGGTCGCCATGGCCACGCCCTCATCGCCCAGCAGCTTCAGGCCGTAGGCAATGTTGGCGGCGCAGCCGCCGAACTCGCGGCGCATCTCCGGCACCAGGAACGCGACATTCAATATGTGCAGCTTGTCGGGAAGGATGTGCGCCTTGAACCGGTCGGGAAACACCAGAATCGTATCGTAAGCCACCGATCCGCAAATCAAGGCAGCCTTGCGACCGCCGATCTCATTCACCATCGCACACCCGCTCGAGTCAAACGGTTATTCTACATTCAAACGCATGCCGCCCGCTTCATCCAATCTTGACCCCACCCGCCAGCGGCCATCGCCCCAAATGTCCAAGCTCCTGGTGCTGCTGGGCTCGATTTCCATCCTCACGCCGTTTTCGCTCGACTTGTACCTTCCTGCCCTGCCATCCATTGCCACTGACCTGCATGCCAGCGCCGGTTCGGTGCAATTGACCTTACCGGTATTCTTCGTCGGATTGGCCATCAGCCAGCTGTTTTTCGGCTCGGTCGCCGACCATGTAGGCCGGCGGCCCCCCTTGCTTTGCGGCCTGGCGCTGCTGGTGCTGGGCTCGGTCGGATGCGCCCTGGCGCATGCCGTGAACACCCTCACGCTATGGCGATTGGTCCAAGCCTTGGGCGTCGGCAGCGCCAGCGTGATACCTCGAGCCATCGTTCGCGATCGGTTTGACGTCGCGCACACCGCACGCGCCTTGTCGTTGCTCGGTCTCATCACGGGCTTAGGACCCATCCTGGCTCCGCAGCTCGGGGGCCTGATCCTGTTGATCGGCACCTGGCGCCTCGAATTCTGGGCCTTGGCAGCCCTGGCGTCGGCGTCCTGCATCGTCGCTTTCTACGCGCTGGCGGAATCCATCCCGGATGAGCGTCCGAGCGCAATCGGCCCCAAGCTGTGGCTGCGGCTGCTCACCGACAAGCGCTACCTTCGCTACGCGCTGCCCGCCAACCTCGTCCAGTCCAGTGTGTTCGCCTACATTTCCGGTGCGCCTTTCGTATTCATCAATTTGATGAAACTGACTCCGCAGCAATTCGCGTGGCTATTTGGCTGCAATGCGATCGGACTCATGATCGGCGGCCGCATCAACGCCCATATCGTGTCCCGGTTCGGACCGGAACTGATTTTCCGCCGCGCCATGTTGGCGACGGCGCTCATCGGCGTCATCCTATTCATCATGGCGGTGGGCGGTTGGGGCGGTTTCTGGGGTCTGGCCATTCCGCAGTTTTTATTCATCTCGACCTTGGGCTTCAATTTCTCAAATGGATTCGCCTTGGGATTGGCGCCTTTCGGCGCCTCCGCCGGCACGGCTTCTGCCTTGTTCGGCACTCTGCAGTTTCTCATGGCCGGTGTCGGCGGCGCGGCCGTCAGCGCGCTCTATGACGGCAGCGCGCGTGCCATGACCGGCGTGATGTGCGCGGTGGCCGTGACGGCGGTTGCGCTCTACCGATGGATGAGATAATCATTGGACATGACCATTCTCGATATCGTGTGCGTACCCAGCACGTTCGCTGCGCGCGTGTTCAATCCGCTGCAACCGCTGTTCGCTCTGGGCACGCGCCTATACGTGAGTTGGCAGTTTCTGCAGTCGGGGTTCATAAAAATCACAACCTGGGAAAACACGCTTTATCTGTTTCAGACCGAATATCACACGCCATGGTTGTCGCCCTACGCTGCGGCCATCGCCTTCACTTCCGGGGAACTTTTTTTTTCCGCGCTCGTGGGTGTAGGCTTCATCACTCGATGGAGCACTGTGGGGCTCTTCGTCGTGAACCTCATGGCGGTGATCTCGTATTCTCAGGTGTTGCTCGCGGAGGGCTCGGAGGCGGCACTCGGTCAGCACGTGCTGTGGGGCTCGCTTCTGCTTTTCTTGATCGTATACGGACCAGGAAAACTGTCCATGGACTACTTTCTGAATAGGGCGCGCTTCTGACGCTCGGTCGCGATATCTGCGGCGACTGGAACGATGCGGTCGGCCGCGAATGGCTGGTGACCAACGGTCTCGGCGGCTACGCCTGCGGTACTGTCGCCGGCGCGAATACACGCCGCTATCACGGATTCTTGATCGCGAGCCTCACGCCTCCTGTCGAGCGAAAGCTGCTGGTTGCGAAACTCGACTTGAGCGTCGACTACTTGGGACGGCCGTATCATCTGGCCGCCAACGAATATGCCGGCGGTGCGGTCGATCCGCGCGGCTTCGTCCACTTGGAATCCTTCACGATTCTGCACGGTGTTCCGATATGGCGCTATTCGGTCGCCGACGCTTTATTGGAACAGCGCATTTTCATGGCGCCGGGTGCGAACACCAGCTACCTGCGGCTCGAAGTGCTGCGTGCGAGCGCACCCATGGCCGTGCGGTTGAAGCCGCTCGTCACTTATCGCGACCACCACCACCAAGGGCGCGGAACTCAGCCGTTTCAGGCCACCGGCGCGGAAAACGGCTGCACGGTCGAGGGCGGTGACGGCGCGCCGCTCTACCGGCTCCGCATCAGTTCGGGCGAGTACACGGCCGCAGACATCTGGTATTGGAATTTCCTGCATCGAGAAGAATTCGGCAGAGGGCTGGACGCGATCGAGGATTTGTGGGGACCGGGAACATTTACCGCGGAACTGACGGCGGGACAGCCGGTGTTCTTTACCGCCACGGCCGAGAACTGCGAGCCGCCGGCGGGCGGCGACGTGCTCGCCGCGCTCATCGCCCGGTCGCAAAACCTGCGCGCGGCGCTGCCGAAATCCGCGCCGCCGTGGGTGCAAACGTTGGCCACCGCCTCGGACCAGTTCATCGTGCAGCGAGGCGCGAAAAGCGCCGCTGCGGTCAGCGTCATCGCGGGCTATCCGTGGTTCGCCGATTGGGGGCGCGACACCATGATTGCCTTGCCGGGCTTGACGACCGTCTTGGGTCGCTTCGACACAGCGGCTGCGATCCTCCGGACGTATGCGGGCGTCGTCGATCGCGGCATGTTGCCGAATCGCTTTCCCGACGCGGGCGAGACGCCCGAATACAATTCGGCCGACGCGGCGCTGTGGCTGTTCCAGGCGGTGAGCGAGCATCTCGGCGCCAAACGCGATCCGGAACTACTTCGCGAGTTGTTTCCGACCTTGGCGGCCATCATCCATGCTCACGCGCAAGGCACCCGCTACGGCATACAGGTCGATTCCCATGATGGGCTGCTGCGGGCCGGCGAACCCGGCACCCAATTGACCTGGATGGATGCGAAGCAAGGCGACCACGTGTTTACGCCGCGGATCGGCAAACCCGTGGAGATCAATGCGCTATGGTTGAACGCTCTCGAGGTCACCGTGCGGCTCGCCGGCCGGTTGCGGAACAGCGCAGAGAAGCGCTATACGGAAGCGTTATTGAAGCGCGCCGCCGACGGCTTCGCGCGCTTTTGGAATGCACAGCGCGGCTGCCTTTACGACGTCATCGACGTCGACGGCGGCACGACGCATGATGCACGTGTCAGACCCAATCAAATCTTCGCCGTATCACTGCCCCATTGCGTCTTGCCGCAGGAACAGATGCGCGCCGTGGTCGATACGTGCGCGCGCGAACTATTGACGAGCTACGGCCTGCGGAGCTTGAGTGCCGCGGATCCGGCCTATGCGGGCCACTATTCGGGCAACGCGTGGCAGCGCGACGCGGCCTATCATCAGGGAACCGTGTGGAGTTGGCTGCTCGGGCCATTTTCGCGCGCGCATTACCGGGTGTACGGGGACGCCGCACAGGCACGGTCATTTCTGACCCCGATCGAGCAACATCTCGCTGCCGCCGGCTTAGGCTCGGTCAGCGAAGTGTTTGATGGTGACGCACCTCACATTGCCCGCGGCTGCTTCGCGCAGGCTTGGAGCGTCGCTGAGATACTACGCTCATGGGTATACCTCGACCGTAAGATCTCGAAGCCGTAAGGAATCTCGATGAACAGGGAGCGCGAGCGCCTGCTCGCCAACATGTCCGGCGGCGATGGTTGGCAGCACTGGGGTCCGTATTTGAGCGAACGCCAATGGGGCACCGTGCGCGAAGATTACAGCCCCGATGGTACGGCCTGGGAGTACTTGCCGCACGATCACGCCCGCAGCCGCGCCTACCGGTGGGGCGAGGACGGGATCGCCGGGGTATCCGACGCGGAACAACTCGTGTGCCTGTCCTTAGGCTTGTGGAACGGCGCGGATCCCATCTTGAAGGAGCGGCTGTTCGGCCTCACCAATGCCGAGGGCAACCATGGCGAGGACGTCAAAGAGCACTATTTCTACCTGGATGCAACGCCCACCCATTCGTATTTGAAGATGCTGTACAAGTATCCGCAAAGTGCTTACCCGTATGCTGACTTGGTGACCGAGAACGCGCGGCGCGGCGCGGACCTGCCGGAGTACGAATTGATCGACACCGGAGCGTTTGCCGAGAATCGCTACTTCGATGTGTTCGTCGAATACGCGCAAGTCGAGCCCGGCGACTTGTTGATGAAAATCACCGCGTGGAACCGTGGGCCCGAGGCCGCGCCCCTGCACGTGATTCCCCAATTGGTACTGCGCAACACCTGGAGTTGGGAGCCGGGAAGCGTCAAGCCGTCGCTGCGCGCGGTCGGCGACGCCGCGGTCGGAATCGAACCCGTGGAGTTGGGAATGACCCGGCTGTACTTCGACGGCACAGCGGAGTTGCTGTTCACCGAAAACGAATCGAACGCCGCGAGGCTCTGGAACCGCGCGGAATCCGGCTACTTCAAAGATGGTTTTCACGAGTACATCATCGAATCACGCCGCGACCGTGTGAACCCGGCGAAAACCGGTACGAAGGCCGGCGCATGGCATCGGGAAACCATTCCGTCCGGCGAGAAAATCGAATTGCGCGTACGCCTCTCGCGCCGCAGCCGGCAAGCGCCGTTCGGCGACTTCGAGCAAGCGTTGAGCTTGCGGCGCGCCGAGGCCGACGATTTCTATGCCGAACTGCAGAAGGACATGGCCTCGGTCGACGAGCAGCGGGTCCAGCGGCAAGCCTTCGCCGGCATGATTTGGAACAAACAGTTCTATCACCTCGATATTCCACGCTGGCTCGCAGGGGATCCGGGCCAATCGCCGCCGTCCCCGGAGCGCAAACGCGGCCGCAACAGCGAGTGGGGTAATCTGAACAATGCGGACATCGTATCGATGCCCGACAAATGGGAATACCCCTGGTATGCATCGTGGGACCTCGCGTTTCACTGCATACCGTTCGCTCTGATCGATGCCGAATTCGCCAAGCATCAGCTGGTGCTGCTCACGCGCGAGTGGTACATGCACCCCAACGGTCAAATTCCTGCCTACGAATGGGCATTCAGCGATGTGAATCCGCCGGTGCACGGTTGGGCGGCCTGGCGCGTTTTTCAAATCGACCGCAAACAAAACGGCGGCCGCGGCGACCTGGAGTTTCTGGAACGGGTATTCCACAAGTTGATGCTGAACTTCACTTGGTGGGTGAATCAAAAGGACAAATCCGGGAAGAACATTTTTCAAGGCGGATTTCTGGGCTTGGACAACATCGGGGTGTTCGACCGCAGCGCCCAACTGCCCACCGGGGGCTTCCTCCATCAGTCGGACGGAACCAGCTGGATGGCAATGTATGCGCTCAATTTGATGCGCATCGCCTTGGAGCTCGCCGAACACAACCATGTCTATGGAGACATCGCCAGCAAGTTTTTCGAGCACTTTCTCGGCATAGCCGAGGCGATGAGCAGCAGGTACAACGATGACGACGACGACGGTCTCTGGGATGAGAGGGACCAGTTTTTCTACGACGTGCTGAACCTTCCCGATGACGTCAAAGTGCGCCTGCGAATACGCTCGATGGTGGGTTTGATTCCGCTGTTCGCGGTGGAGACGCTGGAACCCGAACTGCTCAACAGGCTGCCGGGCTTTCGGAAACGTTTGGAATGGTTCCTGGCGCACCGCCCGGACCTCGCGAAGCTGGTATCGCATTGGCAGTCGCCGGGCCGTGGCAAGCGGCGCCTATTGTCCTTGCTGCGGGGCCACCGCATGAAGCAACTGTTGCGGCGCATGTTGGACGAATCCGAGTTTCTGTCGGATCACGGCGTACGGGCGCTGTCGCGAGCGCACTTCGACCGTCCCTACGTGCTGCGAATTGACGGTAACGATCTCACCGTGCGTTACACTTCGGCCGAATCCGACAGCCGGCAATTCGGCGGCAATTCGAATTGGCGCGGGCCCGTTTGGTTCCCGGTCAACTTCCTCATCATCGAATCGCTGCAAAAGTTTCACCACTACTACGGCGATGACTTCAAGGTCGAATGCCCGACGGGATCGGGCATCTTCTTGACCATTGCCGAGGTGGCCAACGAGCTATCGCATCGGCTGTCGCGAATTTTCCTGAAGGACGCCTCCGGTAATCGTCCCGTCCTGCGTCAATATCCGGAATTGCAAACGGACCCACATTATCAGGATTACATTCCGTTCTACGAATACTTCGACGGCGACAACGGTCGGGGCGCCGGAGCCTCCCACCAAACCGGATGGACCGGATTGATAGCGAAGCTCCTCATGCCGCGGACGGACAATTAGTCATAAAAATGCATCGCGGAACGCTCGCTGCCCAGCGGTACGGCTAGCTGCCTTTTTTCTGCTCCGCCTGCCACTTCTGCACGGCCGCCATGGTGTTCGCCACGTGCTTGTCGGGATTCAACGCCGTGTACTCGTAAATGATCTTGCCCGATGGCGCAATGACGTACGACGTACGGTCGGCATACTCTGGCTTCACGGCGAGCACGGCGTCATACTCCTTCGTGATCTTCTGGTCCGCATCGGACGCGACGGCGAACTTATTGCGACACTCGGTGACGGAAAATTTATTGAGTTTTTCGATCGGATCGTGCGACACGCCGATCACCGTGGCGCCCAATGCCTTGAATTTATCCGTGGCTTCGGCGAATTCATGAGCTTCGACCGTGCAGCCCGGCGTGAACGCAGCCGGATAGAAATACAGCACCACCGGACCCTGCTTCAGGGCATCGGCCAGTGAAAACGTGAACGGCTTACCCGCGAGCGTCGCCTGGGTGGTGAAATCCGGGGCCTGCGCGCCCGGCTTCAACGCGGCGTACAAGGGGGCGGTCAAGACGCAGGTGCCCAGCGCGAGAGAAATTAAACGCTTCATGTGTGAATTCCTTGGGAGCGACAATAGGCGGCAAGAGTTTGCGCCAACCCCTCATACGCCGCAAGGCGGGCTCTCAAAGTCAATGCAACATCTCGCGCAATTCCCGGCACACCCGGGCGACGTCATCATCGCTCATCGCGGGAAACAACGGTAGCGTGACCGTCTCGCGGCCGACACGCGCGGCCACCGGTGTGTCCTCGGGACGATATCCCCGGCCCCGGTAGTAGGTAAGGCTCGGAATACAAGGATAGTGCACGCCGATTCCGATCCCGCGGTCCGCCATGCGTTTTTGGAATTCCGGGCGCGTCATCCCGTGCGCTGGGAAATCGATCAGCACCTGGAACATATGCCAGCTATGGCCCGAGTCGCCGCGTGCGGGCAACACCAACGACCGCAAGCCATCGAGTGCCTCGAAATATCGGCCGGCCAGTTCCAGACGCCGTGCGTTGAATTGATCCAAGCGCCGCAATTGATCGATGCCGATCTGTGCCGCCACGTCGGTAAGATTGCTCTTGGCGCCCGGAAACATCACGTCGATCTCGCCTTGTGCATTACGCTTGATGCCGTGGAATCGATACTGTTCGACGAGTTCCGCTGCCGTCGCGTCGCCCGTGGCGATGGCGCCTCCCTCGATGCTGGTCATGTTTTTGTTGGGATGAAAACTGAACACGACCAAATCGCCGAAACTCCCGATCAACTTGCCTCGATAGCGGGAGCCGATGGCATGAGCCGCATCTTCGACCACACGCAGTCCGTACCGGGCAGCGATTCCATACAGGGCATCCATATCCACCGGCAGGCCGGAAAAATGCACGGGCATGATGGCGCGGGTCTTGGCGGTAATTGCGGGCACGACCAGGTCGAAGTTGAGATTTTTGGTATGAAGATCGATGTCCACGAACTTAGGGATGGCACGCACCCGGGCAATCACGTTGGCGCTCGCGGCAAAACTCATCGCGGGCACGATCACTTCGTCGCCCTCGCCCACGCCCGCAATCTCGAGCGCCATTTCGAGCCCCGCCGTCGCCGACGTCATGACGCGTACATGACGGTCCGGCCCGAGATACTTCGCGAGCGCAGCCTCGAAAGCCTGCACCTTCGGTCCGCTGGCCAATTGTCCGGAACGAAACACGTCGGCAACCGCCGCGATGCTCTCGGCATCGATCATCGGCCGCGTGAAAGGCAGAAAGGGCTTCATACCGGACTCCTCGAAACCAAGACTACACCCGCGCAAATCAGTGCAATGCCCATCGCTTTGGCCGGCGACAGGGTCTCGCCCAACCACAGCACCGAGATCGCGGTCACCACGATATAGCCTAGGGACAACATCGGGTAGGCGGTGCTCACGGGCGCCTTGGACAACGCGGCCAGCCACACGCAGACACTCGCCGCATAACACAGCATACCTGCCCAAAACGGCCAGCTCGTACCCAGACTGACCAGGCTAAAGCGCAGCGATTGCAGGCCGAAGTCGGCGACATGCGCCAGCGGCCGGGTGGCGACCTTCAGCAGTATCTGCGCCGCGGCATTGAGGCCGACCCCGGTCAGGATCAATACCCACGTCACCCAACTCATCGCCGCGCCACCAATACCCGATGGATATCCCGGGCAATCTCGCGCATGGGTACGCCGCGGGTTTTCAGGTCGTCAAACATACTCTTCTCCATCACCGCATAACCATCCGGCACGCCTCGCCACTCGGCCACGAAGTCCGCGACGCTGGGGATTTCCGCCGCAGGGTCGTGGCGCAAACCGAAATCGAGTTCGCCGCGATATGCGACTAGTTTGACGGTACGCTGCCAATAAAACGGCAGTGTCTGATCGTACGTTCCGACGCTGTAAATCGGCACATCGCTCGGAATGGCGCTGACCGCACGAGCCAGCACCACTCCGGAATAGATCGGCGCCACCAGCCCTGCGGCCCGCATGAGCAACAGACCGGCCAAACACCAGCCGACCCCCAGGAACACGGCGGCATGCGTCGGATCGCGGCGGCGCTGCAGCATCACGAACAACCCCGAGATGCCGAGGAGCGCGGCGATTTCACCCAGAGGCCGGGCAAGCATTGCAAAGTACTGGCCCCGATCCGTAGGTGCGATGAACCGAGGCCCGTAAATGCTCGCCGCGGCCGACACGATGGCCACCACGATGGTGATGAGCGCGGTAAGCCACACGTCCCGACGAAAGGCGCCGGCAGGCGACGCACCGATCAGCAACGCGACACCCGGCATGGCAGGCAAGATATACGGAATGAGTTTGGAATCGGACAGGGAAAAGAAAATGCAGATGAAGACTATCCAGATCCACAGGAATGACGCGGGGTCGAAGGTCCCGCGCGCTGCACGCCGCCGCCAACCCGTGGCCGCTACGCGCAACGCCGGCAACGTCCACGGAATACTACCGAACGCGAACACGGCGGCGAAAAACCACCAAACCTCCTCGCGATCGGCGCTGGGCGTCAAATAACGCGACCAATGCTCGTGTACGAAGAAGAACTCCAAGAAGTCCGGCAGGCGCCGCGCGGCAAGCCAGTGCCATGGGACGGTGACCACCAAGAATAGCGGTACTCCCAGTGTCGCGTGTAAACGGCGCCAGGGCGAAAAATCGCGGGCGTAGACGCAATACAGGATCAGGACGGCCGTAGGGATGGCCGCCGCCACCAAGCCCTTGGTCAGGACCCCCAGGGCAGCCGCCAACCAGGCGACCAGCATCCAGCGTCGCTCCAGCGATCGCGGGTCGGGCCGAGGCACCTGCTGCGCCCTGAGAAAGCCGGTCAGACTCAAGGTCATAAAAAACGTAAGACTCATGTCCAGCGTCAGCAGCTGTCCAAGGACCAGGAACAGCAACATGCTGCCGAGCACTGCGGCCGCTCGCCAGGCTGCCGCCCAACCCCACAGCCGCTCGGCAGCCACCCAAACCATGACCAGTGTCGCGAGCGCGCAGAGCGCCGTGTAGAAGCGGGCGGCAAATTCGCCGTGGCCGAACACCCGCAACGCCACCGCCGTGGCCCAGTACTGCAACGGCGGCTTTTCGATATAGGCGACGCCATCCAAATGCGGAATGATCCATTGATTGTCCGCCAACATTTCGCGGGGAATTTCTGCGTATCGCCCCTCATCCGGATTGAAGAGCGGCCGTAACGGCAAGATGGCGAACCACAGCATGGCGACCATGGCCGCCAGCCCCAGATAGGTCCAATGCGCGCGCAGACCCGTGGGCGCTGGGTCGCTCACGCCCGATCGGCCGCGGCCGGAGCCTGCACCGCCAGCAGCCCGGATCGTCCGGGGATCTCGCCCTGGATGACCGCTCGAGCAGGCACTTGCCGCTGCATGGCAAACGAATGGATGGCCGCCATCCGAGTGACCCTGGCGCCCGCGCTGCGCCACTTCAGAAGCAAGGACTCGAACGCGTCGAGGAGGAGCATCCCCTCCAACTCAGCATGCAATGTGAACACCTGCAGCGTGGGGTCCGCTGCCGCCGCGGAAAGATCGAACACGGCGGCGGCGATGGTCGATTCATCGATGCCGTCACGACCCAGCAACTCATCGAAGGTCGGGAGCGTGGTGGGCAACTGCGGACACGTACTGACGCGGCCATTCAGCAAGGGAAAGAACGCCGGGCCGCCGCGCGTGTCGCTGGCGTAGCGTAAAGCGTATTCGCACTCGAGTTCCAACGCATGGGTGTTGATCTGCCATCCGGCGGCCGCATGCGATTCCGGCCGGAATCCGAACACCCCCTCGAAGGCGCGAAGTCCGCGCTCGAATTCCACGCGCGTCCACTGCGCTGTGGCCTGCGCTACAGAGTCCTGCCAACGCACATGATCGAAAGCATGCAAGCCTACTTCGAACCCGGCGTCGTGGACGGCGCGCATCTCGGCGCCGCCCTGCGCCCCGATATCGGGGCCCGGCAACAGCACGCCATACAGCAATGTCTTCAGTCCATAGTGTTTGAGCACGGACGTGCGCGCCACCTTTTGGGCGAACCCCTTGCGAAAAACGCGGCGCATGGCGCGCCCCGTATGATCGGGTCCCACCGAAAAATAGAACGTGGCGTCCATACCGTGCTTCTGCAGCAGGGCCGCGAGCCGCGGGACGCCTTCGCGCGTGCCGCGCAATGTGTCGACATCGACCTTGAGGCCGATGCGTGCGCCTTCAAGCATCGCTGGACAGCAACGCCGACGCCGACGGCAGGCTTTGCGCGTAGGAGTCGAATATGGCTTTGAGCGCGGCACGCATGTCGGTCTTCGGCGTCCAACCCAGTTCGGCCGTCGTATTCTTGATCGAGGGCAGCCGCGCCGGAATGTCGGCGTAACCCTTGCCGTAGTAATCGAGGGCCGAAATATCGATCAGCTTGGTGTTGCGCGCGGTCGGAGCATACTCGGGTCTCGCCAGGGCAATTTCCAGCATCATGTTGGCGAGTTCGCGAATCGAATAGGAATTGTGCGGATTGCCGATGTTGTAGATCTTGCCGTCGGCGATGCGGTTGGGATTGTCGATGATGGTGGTGAGGCACTCCACCGCGTCGTCGATGAAGGTGAAGGCGCGGGTTTGGCTGCCGCCGTCGACCAACTTGATCGGCTCGCCGCGTACGATGTGTCCCAGGAATTGAGTCAACACCCGTGAACTACCCTCTTTCGGGTCATCCATGCTGTCGAGCCCCGAGCCGATCCAGTTGAACGGACGGAACAACGTGAACTGCAGACCCTGCTGCCCGTAGGCCCAGATGATGCGATCCAGCAATTGCTTCACGCAGGAATATATCCAGCGCTGTTTGTGGATGGGTCCCAGCACGAGCTCCGACGTTTCCGGATCGAATTCCTTGTCGCGGCACGCGCCGTACACTTCCGATGTCGACGGAAACACCACGCGTTTCTTGTATTTCACGCAATGGCGAATGATGGGCAGATTGGCCTCGAAGTCCAGTTCGAACACCCGCAGCGGTTCACGCACGTAAGTCGCCGGCGTCGCGATCGCGACCAACGGCAGGATCACGTCGCACTTGCGCACCTGGTACTCGACCCATTCCTTGTTGATCGTGATGTCGCCTTCCACGAAGTGGAATTTCGGATTACCCAGCAACGTACCGACGCGCTCCGATTGCAGGTCCATGCCATAGATGCGCCAATCGGTATTGGCAAGAATGTACTTGCTCAAATGATGGCCGATGAAGCCGTTGACGCCGAGAATGAGAACGTTTTTCAAGTAACCCCCAGAAAGATGACTTCAGGTCAATGCCAGCGGCTGATTCTCGAGCGCCGGCGGCGCTGCCTGCGGCGCGATGGGCCGATGATCGATTGCCAATTGCAGAATCTGCAGCCGCCGCCCATCCACGCAGTCGGCGTACCACACATCATCCACCGCATACAGACACGGAACGCGGGCGGCATGACGCACCGGCCCGTCGACCCGAGTTTCCAGGAGCGCAAGCCTACACCCGTTGACCTCGGTAAAGGCGCCGGGGAATGGGGGTGCGACCGCGCGCACCAGATCGTGTACGGCGCGCGCCGGCTGCCGCCAATCGATGCGGCCGTCCTCGGGCCGGCGCCGGCCGAAATAAGAGCCCCGCGAAAGATCCAAAGGCCGAGCAGCCGCTGTGCCCGCCATCAATAACGGCAGGCTGCGATGCAGCACCTGCTGTGCCGCGTCGGCCACCTTGAACGAGACGTCGAGAGCGGTATCGTTCTCCAGAATCGGCACGGACTGCTGATCCACCAAGGCGCCGGCATCGGGTTTCTCCAGCATGTAGTGCAAACTGGCGCCGGTGACCGACTCGCCGTGAATGATGGCCCAGTGAACCGGCGCCCGACCGCGGAACTTCGGCAACAGCGAGCCATGCATGTTCAACGCACCGCGCCGCGGTACTTCAAGCCACGGGGCCTTGAGCATGTAGCGATAATAGAACGAAAACAGGAAATCCGGATCGGCACGGCGAGCCTCGGCCAGCCAGTACGGCGTGTTCGGATCGTCGGGCGTTTCGACGCGCAGGCCATGCTCTCGCCCAAGCTGCTTGACGCTCCCGAACCATTGCGTTTCCGTAAGGTTGTCCGCATGCGTGAAGAGGATCGAGATCTCGACGCCTTGCGCCAATAGCTCTCGGACACAACGAACCCCGACCTCGCTGTATGCGAATACCACCGCGCGCGTCACGGGGGGGGTGCCCTGGCCGCTGTACGCGAATACCACCGCGCGCGTCACTGCGGGGCCACCTCAACCACCGGGGCGTTCACCGCGGCAAGCGCCGTCGGGAGCGGCTCCTCGCCATCCGCCAGTTCCAGCACCGCTTCGACGATGTAACGGGGCCGCTCGCGAACCTGCGCATAGATGCGTCCGACGTACTCGCCCAACAAGCCGATGCCGAACAGGGCCAGGCCGATGAAGAAGAATACGAGGCCGAACAAGGTGAACACACCCTCGGCCTCCGGACCCACGATGATGCGCCGGACGAACAGATAGATCACCAGCAAGGCGGACAGGGCGGACACCGCCATTCCGACCATGGAGAACAATTGCAGCGGCACGACCGAGAACCCAGTGATCAAGTCGAAGTTCAGCCGGATCAAGCTGTACAACGAGTACTTCGACTTGCCGGCATAGCGCTCTTCATGCGTGATCGGTACCTCGATCGGATTCATCGCGTACAGGGAAGCGAGCGCCGGTATGAACGTATTGATTTCGCGCGTCTGATTCAGAGCCGTCACCACGGAGCGGGAGTAGCCCCGCATCATGCAGCCCTGATCCGTGATGCGCACCGGCGTGATCCGCTCGCGAATCTCGTTCATGCCCTTCGACAACAGGCGCCGCCACAGATAATCCTGGCGCTGCTGCCGGATGGTGCCGACGTAGTCATAGCCTTGATCGAGCATGTGCACGAGCTTGCCGATCTCCTCCGGAGGGTTCTGCAAGTCCGCATCCAGCGTCACGACGTAGTCGCCGCGCGCATACGACAGACCCGCCATCACCGCGGAATGCTGCCCGAAGTTCGCGTGAAACAGGACGACACGCGTATTCTTCGGACGCTTTTGAAATTGCTGCCGCAACAGCGCTACGGACCGGTCCCGGCTGCCGTCGTTGACGAAAACGCACTCATAGGAAATGCCGAGCGCATCGAGCGCGGAATACAGCCGCGTGAACAAGGTCGGCAGTACTTGTTCTTCGTTGTAGACCGGGATGACGACGCTGAGCTTAGGCGCTGGGGCGGGCATTTAGGATCCCGGCTCAGGCGTCCGCGGCAACGGCGCCATGCGACTTGAGCAGCGCGAACAACTCGTTGGTCTTACTGCGCATGAGCGAACCTGAGCCGCGAGCCTCGACGTTGAGCCGGATCAGAGGCTCGGTGTTCGAGGTGCGTAAATTGAAACGCCAATCGCTGAATTCATACGATATCCCATCGGTCCGATCGACCTTCAGTGCCTGTGCGGCGTACTGGGATTCGATCGCGTCGATGGTCGACTTGGCATCCGGAACGCGATAGTTGAGCTCGCCGCTGACCGGGAACAAGCCGATGCGCTCGCCCACGAGCTTGGACAAAGGCTGGCCGGCTTCGCTCACGATCTGCGTCACCAGCAGCCAGGGAATCATGCCGCTATCGCAATAGGCAAAACGGCGAAAATAATGGTGTGCGCTCATTTCGCCGCCATAGACGCCGTCGACTTCACGCATGCGTTGCTTGATGAACGCATGACCGGATTTCGACAGCACCGCCTCGCCGCCGGCGGCCTTGACGAGTTCGATGGTATTCCATGTCAAGCGCGGATCGTGCACGACCTTGCCGCCTGGTTGCCCCTTCAGCAACGCCGAAGCCAGCAGCCCGACGATGTAGTAGCCTTCGACGAAGCCGCCGTGTTCGTCGAACAGGAAGCAGCGGTCGAAATCCCCATCCCAGGCGATGCCGAGATCGGCCTTGTGCGCACGGATCGCCGCGATGGTCGAGGCACGATTCTCCTCGAGCATGGGATTGGGAATGCCGTTCGGAAAATGGCCGTCGGGCTCATGGTGCACCTTGATGAATTCGAACGGCAGGAGCGGCTCCAACCGGTCGATGATGAGACCGGCCCCGCCGTTGCCGGCATTCACGACGATCCTCAAGGGTTTGAGCTTCTCGACATCCACGTACGACATCAGATGCGCGACGTACGCTTCCATGGTGTCGACCCCGCGGCGCACGCCGGTGCGGGAAGGCGTCGGAAACTCGGCGAGTTCGGCAAACGCGCGGATATCCTTCAAACCATTGTCGCCGCTGATCGGTTTGGACTGATCGCGAACGAACTTCATGCCGTTGTAGTCCGGCGGATTGTGGCTTGCGGTGACCATGATTCCACCGTCGTAGCCGCCATCGAAGGTGGCGAAATACACGCATTCCGTGCCGCAGATTCCGATGTCGTACACATCCACGCCGCTATCCGTCAAGCCGCGGCATAACGCGTCGGTGAGGCCGGCGCTCGAGAGGCGGATATCGCGTCCCACCACGACGCGCTGCGGCTTCAGGAATTGAGCATAGCCGCGTCCGACGCGATAGGCCACGTCGTCGTTCAATTCGGCGGGAATCCGGCCGCGCAAATCATAGGCTTTGAAACACGTGATCGAACTCAATTGCTGGTTCCTTCCCGTCCATAGCTATCTTCGTAGCGCACGATATCGTCCTCTCCCAGGTAGGTGCCGGAGCGCACTTCGATGACGTGCAACGGGACCTTGCCGGGATTTTCGATGCGATGGGTCGCGCCGATGGGAACGTAAGTCGATTCGTTTTCCGACAAGAAAAAGATCTTGTCGCCGCAGGTGACGCGGGCCGTGCCTTGAACCACGATCCAATGCTCCGCGCGGTGATGATGCATCTGCAGCGACAACATCCCGCCCGGCTTCAGCGACAGGCGTTTGACCTGAAACCGATCGCCGTCGTCGATGCTGTCGTAGCTACCCCAGGGACGGTACACCTCGCGATGCCAGGCCGACTCGCTGCGACCCGCCTTCTTCAGCGCGGTGACCAACTCTTTCACGTCCTGCACGCGCTCTTTGGGCGCGACCAATACCGCATCCTTGGTTTCGACGATGATGTGATTCTCCATGCCCACCGCGGTCACCAGCCGGCTCGTCGCGTGCACGAAACAATCGTGCGTGTCGTGCACCAGCACGTCGCCCTGCAGCACGTTGCCGTCCTCGTCGGCCGGCAATGCATCGAACAGCGACGACCACGAGCCGACATCGCTCCAACCCGCATCGAGCGGCAACACCACAGCGTCCTTGGTCTTCTCCATGACGGCGTAGTCGATTGATTCGCTGCGGCAGGACTGGAAGGCCGCCTTGTCGATGCGCACGAAATCGAGATCGGCCTTGGCGGCGCGATAGGCCGCGGTGGACGCCTCCAGAATGTCCGGGGCGAACGCGCCGAGTTCCGTCAGATAGCGGCTCGCCGTGAAGACGAACATGCCGCTGTTCCAAAAATAATCGCCCGACGCCACGAATTTCTCTGCAACCTCGAGCGGCGGCTTCTCGATGAATTGTGCCACCGGATACGCGGGACCCGGGCCCGCGCCGCGGCGTATATACCCGTAGCCCGTCTCCGGTGCGCGCGCGACGATCCCGAACGTCACGAGCTTGCCGCCTTGCGCAAGCTCGGCGGCGACATCGGCAGCAACTTGAAACGCCCGCGCATCGCGAATCACGTGGTCCGCCGGCGCCACCACGATGGTGGCATCGGCATCCAATTCTTGGGCCTTGAGCGCTGCCAATGCAACCGCCGGCGCCGTGTTACGGCCGGTGGGCTCCAACAAAATTGCCGACGGCTCCATGCCCAAAGTCCGAAGTTGTTCCGCCACCGTGAAACGGTGTGCTTCGTTACACACGACGATCGGCGGGCGGGCGCCGGCGATGGGGGCGAGCCGCAATGCCGTTTCCTGCAACATCGAATGCCGGCTGGTCAGCGCCAGGAGTTGCTTCGGGTACATTTCGCGTGACAGCGGCCACAATCGAGTCCCTGCCCCGCCGGAAAGAATCACCGGAAACACTGCGGTCATATCTTGCCCAGATGCGAGGATTTGCCGCGGCCGACCGCATGATAGCCAAAGCCGGCGCGCGCCATGTGCGCTGGATCGTAGAGGTTACGACCGTCGAAGATGACCGACGTGCGCAACGCGGTTTTGATGTAATCGAAATCCGGGCTGCGAAACTCCTGCCACTCGGTCACGATGGCCAGAGCATCGGCGCCTTTCACCGCCTCCGGACTCGTTTTGCACAGCACGAGGTCGGCGCGCTCGCCGTAAATCCGCCGGCACTCAGGGTTAGCGACCGGATCGTAGGCTCTGACCTTGGCGCCGGCGGCCCACAGCGATTCCATGAGCACGCGGCTCGGCGCTTCGCGCATGTCATCCGTGTTGGGCTTGAAGGCCAAGCCCCAAATCGCGATGACCTTGCCGTGTAAATCGCCGAAATGCGCTTTGATCTTGTTGAACAACACGCGCTTCTGACGATTGTTCACGTCCTCCACCGCCGCGAGGAGGCTGGCCTCGTAGCCGACTTCATCGGCCGAGCGCTTCAACGCCTGAACGTCCTTCGGGAAGCAGGAACCGCCGTAGCCCACGCCGGGATAGATAAAGGCATAACCGATGCGCGGATCGGAACCGATGCCGACGCGCACCGCCTCGATATCCGCGCCAAAGTGCTCAGCCAGATTGGCCAGTTCATTCATGAAGCTGATCTTGGTCGCGAGCATGGCGTTCGCCGCGTACTTGGTGAGCTCGGCAGAACGAACGTCCATGACGATCATGCGGTCGTGGTTGCGCGTGAAGGGCTCGTACAAGGTTCGCATGAGATCGGCGGCGCGCGCGCTGTCGGTGCCGACCACGACTCGGTCCGGCTTCATGAAGTCCGCAATGGCCGCGCCTTCCTTGAGAAATTCCGGGTTCGACACGGTGTCGTATTCGATGCTTGCCTGGCGCGCCTTGAGCGACTGTGCCACCGCTTCGCGCACCTTGTCGGCGGTGCCCACCGGCACGGTGGACTTGGTGATGACCACCTTGTATTCCGTCATGTGCTCGCCGATCGTCTGAGCCACCGCCAACACGTAGCGCAGGTCGGCGGACCCGTCCTCATCCGGCGGCGTACCCACGGCGATCACCTGGAATTGTCCGTGGTCGACGCCCGCCTTGGCATCGGTGGTGAAACTCAAGCGTCCGGCATCGAAATTCCGCTTCACCACGGCATCGAGGCCGGGTTCATGGATGGGAACCTCGCCTCGCTTCAGCATTTCGATCTTGCGTTCATCGACATCGACGCAGACGACCGTGTTGCCGGCATCGGCCAGACAAGCACCGGTGACGAGGCCCACATAGCCGGACCCGAAGATCGTAATTCGCATACGTAATATTCTGATTTAAATGGAAAAAAACACTCAAAAGCGTAGCGGTTTTAGCGGGTCAAGTAAAGCACTTGGGGCCCCGCATGAAGCCGAATTCACGCCGCCCGCCCCATCGGTGCAATGCGGGCAAAGGAGTGCTAATTCCAGGGCTGCGCCAATAATTTGCGCTCCCAAGCAAGCGAACTGGACACGATGGCCTGCAAATCATCATACCGGGGACGCCAGCCGAGTTCGGAGCGGATGCGGTCAGCCCGTGCCACTAGGTAAGCCGGATCACCGGCCCGACGGGCTTCCTCGCGAACGGTGAGCGGTTTGCCGGCCACCGTTTCGACCATGCGCAGCACCTCACGCACCGAATAGCCGTGCCCGTAGCCCACATTGAGCGTCACGGATGAGCCGGCCGCGCGCAGGTAATCGAGGGCTCGCAAGTGCGCCGAGGCCAGATCCTCGACGTGCAGGTAATCGCGCACCCCGGTGCCGTCGGGCGTGGGATAGTCGCTGCCGAACACCGCCACATAAGGCCGCTTGCCCACCATGGCTTCGCAAGCCACCTTGGTGAGCAAGGTGGCTCCTGGGGTTGCCTGACCGATCCGTCCCTCAGGATCGGACCCGGCCACGTTGAAATAGCGCAGCGCGACATAGCGCAGCGGGTTCACCGCCGCGACGTCCCGCAGCATCCACTCGCTCATGAGCTTGGAGGTGCCATAGGCATTGATGGGCCGCGTGGGCGACTCTTCGCCGGCATAGCCATCCTCCGGCATGCCATACACCGCTGCGGTGGAGGAAAAAACGAAGTTCTTGACGTCATTGTCGATGCAGGCCTGGAGCAGGCTGCGCGTCGAACAGGTGTTGTTGCCGTAGTACTTGAGCGGCAGCGCCACCGATTCCAGAACGATCGTGTGCGCTGCAAAATGCATGACCGTATCAATCCCATACTCGGCCATCAGCCGCGACACCAAGGCGTAGTCGCCCACGTCGCCCACCACCAGTTCGCCGGTGGTCACCGCCTGCCTGAATCCCTTCCCGAGGTTATCGAGGACGATCACTTTCTCGCCGGCCTCACCCAATTGGCGTACCACATGGCTGCCGACGTAGCCGGCGCCGCCGGTGACCAAAATAGTTCCGTTACCCAAAATTTCTCCCGATGATTGTGTAGCTAAGCGAGGATCCGATGATGCCGCGCCGCGAAAAACCTAAATGTCGCCTAAGCACCAACGCGCGCCTCGGCGACATGCTCTTCGAACCAGGCATACGTACCCTCGATTCCCGTCCGAAGCCTGATCTTGGGCTTCCACCCGAGTGCGGTCAGCCGTGATGTATCGAGCAGCTTGCGCGGCGTCCCGTCAGGCTTACTCGAATCGAAAACCAGGCGGCCCTGGAAGCCGGCGACCGAGGCGACCGTTTCGGCGAGTTCACGAATCGTCACGTCCTCGCCCCACCCGATGTTGACGATGGGTTCCTCGTCATAGGTCTCGAGCAAATACACCACTGCGTCGGCCAGATCCTCGACATGCAGGAATTCTCGTCGCGGGGTTCCCGTGCCCCAAATGGACAGGGTCGATTCACCCCGCTGCTTGGCCTCGTGGAAGCGGCGGATCAAGGCCGGGAGCACATGCGAATTCTGCAGATCGAAATTATCGCCCGGACCGTAAAGATTGGTCGGCATCAAGGAAATGGCATTGAAGCCGTACTGCCGCCGGTACGCCTGGCACATCTTCAGTCCGGCGATCTTGGCGACCGCATACCACTCGTTGGTAGGCTCCAACGCCCCCGTCAGCAGGTAGTCTTCTTTGATGGGTTGCGGCGCCAGCTTAGGGTAGATGCAGCTGGACCCCAAAAACACGAATTTTTCCACGCCGGCGCGGTACGCGGCGTCGATCACGTTGTCTTGAATCAGCAGATTGTCGCGGATGAATTCGGCGGGCCGCGTGTTGTTGGCCTGGATGCCGCCGACGCGCGCCGCGGCCAGGATGACGGCCTGGGGACGTTCGCGGTCGAAGAACTCCCGCACGGCCGCCTGTTCGGTAAGATCCAACTCCCGATGCGTGCGGAAGAGCAGGTTCGTGTACCCCTGCTGTTCGAGGGCGCGCGACACCGCCGCGCCCACCAAGCCACGATGCCCGGCCACATAGATTCTTGACGTTGGGTTCAGTGTCACGCGCAACTACTCGTGGTGGTTGTAAACTTTATAGCCCTGCTTCGCCACCATGGCGTCCCGCTTCGCAACATCCAGGTCCGAATCGACCATATCGACCACCAACTCGGGGAAAGCAACCTCCGCGGTCCAGCCGAGTTTTTGCCTGGCCTTTGTTGCGTCGCCCAACAGGGTTTCGACTTCCGTGGGCCGAAAATACCGCGGATCGACGTGCACCAACGTGCGACCCGTCCGGGTATCGATGCCTACCTCGTCGACGCCGGTGCCCTGCCACTCAATCTTCATGCCGAGACGGGTACCGGCCGCGACGACGAAGTCTCGGACCGAGTACTGCTTACCGGTGGCAATGACGAAATCCTCGGGCGTGTCCTGTTGCAACATCAACCACTGGGCTCGGACATAGTCGCGCGCATGGCCCCAGTCGCGACGCGAATCCAAGTTGCCCAGGTGCAGGGTATCCTGCAGCCCGACATGAATGCGCGTTAACGCCCGGGTGATCTTGCGGGACACGAAGGTCTCGCCGCGGAGGGGCGATTCATGGTTGAACAGAATGCCGTTGCAGGCATACAGCCCATAGGCCTCGCGGTAATTGACCGTGATCCAGTAGGCATAAACCTTAGCCGCCCCGTAGGGTGAGCGGGGGTAGAAGGGGGTGGTCTCCCGCTGGGGAATCTCCTGGACCTTGCCGAACATCTCAGAGGTGGAGGCCTGGTAGAA
>JBKQSA010000061.1:0-3972 GCA_052143815.1 Steroidobacteraceae bacterium
TCTTCCAGGTCCTGGCGGAACACCGGTTGTGTCGGATCGAGGCTACCATCGATGACGGCAAAGAGCAGATTTCCGTACGCGTTCGTCGCTTCTGGCAGTGAGGCATAGCCGTGTTCCCGCTGTAGCGCTCCACTGGCCGAGTAGATGAGCGTGAAATACCGGCCCGATGAATACTGCAGTTCGAGCAACTTGTTCGGCATGTCCGGATCCCCTGCCTGACCCAGCACGTCCATCAGCGCCACAGTCCATTGCCTGCCCTTCGGGTCAGTGACGACCTCGCGCTCGACGTATTGCCACTCGTCCATGCTCCACAACGGCATATCTATTCCAGTAGCTGATCGAGTGCTCTTGCGACCTGCGCCCCGGTGAACGGTTTCGGGACCAGCAAGACTCTTCGGGCGTTCCGGGAACGGAGGCTCGCGTCAGCCTCCTCCGGTGTGTCACTGATGATGACGACGGGAAGCTCGACATGATTCGGGTCGTCACGCACGGCGTCGAAGAGCGACTCGCTCATGTCGAAGGCGGAACAGTCGAGCACGAGCGCATCGGCCCGTTGCTCCAGAATCAGCTCGTTGACGGTGATGGTATATCCGGCGGCTAAGGTCTCGTAGCCGTGGTCACGCAGCGCAAACGTCAGCAGCTCGGCAATCTCCGGCGTGTCGTCGATGAGCAGGATGCGCCGCAAGTGTACGCTACTTCTTGCCGGCTCCGGCACGAGGCAGCCGCGCCTTCTTGCCTGCGGACGGTTCCAGATCCATGACCCACACTCGCCCGCCGGCCGTGTAGTAGGCACGGCGGTCGTTCTCGATCATCGCGCCCCAGGCCTCCAGTGTGCGCATCGCGAACGTGTAGCCCTCGAAGTTGTTGCGCGTGTGATCCAGCACCTCATTCGTGTGCCAGTTGTCAGTGAGAATCGCATCGCCCCCGTGCACGCGAAGGACGGTGTAGTAGCGATCGAACGCCGCTTCGGGTCGCACGTCGCGCGACGACCCGCGCTTCTTGCCTTCGGTGACGATGTAGCTTTCCTGCGGCTCGGGAGCCGCAGGGGGAGTGGTTGCTTCTACTTTAGTATTCATACAGTTTCCGCCACAGTCACGGCTTCTTCCGCAGCCGCCATATTGATCAAGTTTTTCGCATCTGCGGCCTGGAGCAAGGCCTCGGGCAGTTCCACACCCATCATTCGCCACTGCTCGTTGGCAAACCTCTGCAATGTGGCGATGTGCTCCGCGTGGAGGTGGCCGAAGCGTCCTTGCAATTTCAAGTACTCGGATACCGGCCGCATGTTCTGCGGGCGGAAGTTGTAATCATACGCACGCTTCTCGGGGTTCCACTCCCAGATCGGGTAGAGCCCGCATTCGACGACCAGCCGGCCAAGATCGATGGAGCGCGGTGTCTCATACACGAAGCCCTTCTGGCAGGGGGTGTAGACCATCAGGTATGCCGCGCCCTTGTGGTTGAGTCCCTTGCGTACCTTATTCATCAAGTCGATGGGGTAGCCCACGCTTGCGGTCGCCACATAGCAGTGGGGATGGCCAGCGGCCATCATGCGGGCGAGATCCTTGGGAAACAGCTTTTTCGCCTCCGGAACCATCGGGCCGGGAGGGGAGAAGGTTGTCATGCCTCCATAGGGCGTGCGCGACGATGCCTGGATGCCGGTGTTCGCGTACTGCTCGTTGTCGTAGCAGATAATCAGGCAGTCGTGATTGCGATAGAGCGCGCCTGAAATCGAGGCGAGGCCGATGTCGGACGCGCTGCCGTCGCCCGCTTCGCAAATAATGTTCGGATAGGCGCCCTTCCACTTGCCCTTTCGGATCATGGCTTCATAGGCGGCGGCGACGCCCGCGGTGAAGCTGCCCGCGCTGCCAATCTGCGTGTGCGCCCAAGGCACATTGTAGGGCGTACACAAATACGAACTGTTCGCGACATACATGCAGCCTGTCGGTCCAACCAGGATCGTATTGTCGCCCGCCGCCTTGCTCGTCATCCGGTACTGGATGGAAGGCCCGCAACCGGCACACGTGCGGTGGCCGGGGACGAACGGCTCGGACGAGGGTAATTCAGGGTTGTAGAAACGCGCCCCCTGATTCGGGCTATCGAGAATCGGCAGCAGCTGCCGCTGAACTTCAATTGCTGACATATCGGTTCCTCCCAATGGCGCCACTATACGGTGGAGGAACGGGCGCCTCACCCGTTCAGCCGGGCGGAGACCCCCGGCTCTCCACTGTTCTTATTCTTCGAAGCCGACCCAATGCGTGCGCTTTTCTATTTTCCCGCGTTTCTGCACTTCCGTCATTTTCTCAGTCATCCAGTAGAACTCCTTGAGCACGATCGCCTCGCCGCCCATGCCCGCCATGAACGAGACGACGAGAGGACGCTTGGGACTCTCGTATAAAGCCGCACAGACCTCGGCATAGAGCACGCCGCCACTGCTCACGCTGCCGAGTCCCATGTTGGTCTCGATCACACCGACCACTTTGAACTTACTGAGGACTTCCTTCACCCGATCGGTCGGGTAGGGCCTGATGGTCCGCAGGCGCACGAGACCAACTTTCAGGCCCCGATCGCGCATGTGCTGAATCGCGAAACGCGCCGTCACTGCGTGGCCACCCTGCATGAAAAAGACGACGTCGGCGCCATCGGTCATGAACTCTTCGACCCAGGGGTCGTAGCGTCGCCCGAAGATGTTCGCGAACTCGTCGTGGACCTGCTCAATGACCGCCATTGATTCTTCCATGGCGCGCGCCCGCTCCAACTGAAGCGGCGGACCCTGCTCGGGCATAATCTGCGGCCCGTGCGACACCGGATGCCGCGGATCAAGCGGATACGGATGCTTGTAAGGCGGCAGGAATTCCTTCACCTGGCCCGGGTCGGGCAATTCGACGTCGCTGGTGATGTGCGAGACGAAGAAACCGTCCTGGCAGACCATCTGCGGCAAAAGCACGCGCTGGTCCTCACCGATTCGATAAGCCATCAGGTGATTGTCGAATGCTTCCTGGGCGTCGCACGACCAGCCCATGAGCCATCCCATGTCGCGCGTCGACAGCGCGTCGGTATGCTCGGAACCGAAATCGCCGGGAGGATCGAGCGTACGGTCGGCGATCATCATCTGCACCGGCATACGACTGCCCGAGATCGGCGAATAAAGCTCGTAAGCGAACTGCACGCCGACACCCGAGCTGCCGGTGAACACGCGCGCGCCGCTCGACGCCGCGCCGTGCGCGATGCTCAACTGCGAGTGCTCGCTGTCCGCCACGATGTACTCGGCGTCGAGTTCTCCGTTGGCCACCATTTGCGCGAGCGCCATCATCGTCGCCGTATAAGGCCGGATCGGGTAGGCCGCAATCACATCGACATCGGCGTACTTGGCGGCCTGCGCCGAAGCGACGCAACCGTTGATCCGGACCGTTTTCTTTTTTCTTTCGGTAACCGTTGCCATGATTCACTCCGATTCTAAATATTCTTTGCGGCTCGCTCCCCGAGATTCCTCAGTTCCTCCGCCTGCCGTCCGTGCAGCCCCGGCGAGATGGCGAACGCCGTGTCCATGCGCACGACGCCGGTATCGAAGTCGAGTTCGGGTACGCCCTCGAGGCAGCCCGTCGGACATTCCTCGATGCACACGCGGCATCCTTTGCAGTAGTCGAGCAGAATCTTATAGAAACCGTTCGAGCGCGCCGGACGCGCAATGCACGGCTCGGGACAGACCAGATAACAGTTGTCGCAGGCGTTGCAGGTGCCGCAACTGAAACAGCGGCTGGCCTCCTCGACCGCCTGCTCTTCCGAGAACGCCTGAATCACTTCCGCCTGCGTTTTGCGCCGGCTTGCCGGCGGCAGCAGGGTCTGGTGGACGCGCGGGAAGTGCGGGAAATACGTCATGTTCATGCGGTTCAAATCGAAGATGACGTCGATGGGAATCGTCTGCGGCTGCAACGGCTCCCCGCGCAGCACCTTGTCCAGATTGAAGGCGACGCGCTT
>JBKQSA010000062.1:0-228210 GCA_052143815.1 Steroidobacteraceae bacterium
GCCCTTCTGCAGCTGGTCGTCGCGGCCGTTTTGGGCGATGTCGCCGCAATACACCACGAAATCCGGCAGCGGTTTCATTTTGTTGACCTGATCGACCGCCGAAGCGAGAAAGACGTCGAATTTGTGCTCCTCGATGCTGAACAGGTGCGCATCCGTGAGGATCGCAAATCGGAAGGGCGTGACCTTCCTCGACGTGGCCGCAGTGACCACTTGCACCAGCCCTAAGTTGATGCCCAGCGCACTGGCCACCAACGTCGTAAGTCCAGCGCGTCCGGTAATGGTGAGAAAATCCCTCCGACCGGTGCTCTTCAAGTCGTCCATTGTTTTCCTCCTGTTGGGCGAACGGCCTGCCTTGTGGCAGGTCTGACGCGAATCTCCTGCAAGGAGCAGAGCTGTTGCTTGGGCAGAACCGAAAACTTCCATACGCTCGGCGCCCGCAACCCGCAGCTGCGCATTTCCCCCCCCGACATGCAGTGTATTCGCGAGACAGCTCAACTGTCATGCGAGTTGAACGTACTCCGTCTGATTTGTTTATGCTCCCCTTCGACAATTGCCTCTGCGAGTGCGGAGACTGCACGATGGATTGCAGCATTCCCAATTGAATATTTGAATGACGGCGATAGGGCTTGGCTATGGATGGGAGATTGGTTCAGCGCAGCAATGCCGAACGGCACGAAGCCGGTCGGTATGCTCGGGTGGTATCCAACGACAGAGACGCATTGGATTGCCGGCATGCCGAGGCACCGTTTTTAGAGGGAGATAGACAGAATCTATGGGTATTACAAAAACAATTAATTGGATTTTCTGCGCTGTCGGGTATGTAGTGCCGCGCGAGGCATGCAGCCACTACAATAGTAACCGGGAGGCGGTCTGCCATGACGATAAGTGAACTACGCTATTTGGTGGCACTTGCGAATCGTGCGCATTTCGGGCGCGCCGCGGAAGACTGTCATGTATCCCAACCTACCTTAAGCACTCAGATCAGGAAGCTGGAAGAGTATCTCGGCGTCACGCTGATCGAGCGCAGCGCCAAATCGTTCTCGCTCACCGCGATAGGGCAGGAGGTGGTTGAGAAAGCGCGCAAGATCGTGACTCAGGTTGATGCGCTGCAGGCCTCGACACGGACGCCGCATGGACCTTTGACGGGGCCGCTCAATTTAGGTGTGATTCCGACGCTGGCGCCGTATCTTCTGCCACGGTTACTGCCTCTCATTAGGAGCCACTATAAACGGTTGCAACTGGTGGTACACGAAGATCTCACGGAGCACCTATTGGAGCGGCTGCGCGGCTACCAGATTGACGCGGCGTTGCTGGCGTTGCCATTGGATGCCCGGGATTTCGAGGAGATTCCGCTGTTTGATGAGCCGTTTTGGTTTGCTTGTCCGCTGCGACATCCACTGGCCGAATTGCAATTCATTACCGAAGCCGATTTGCGTGGTGAGCCCATGCTGCTGCTGGCCGATGGGCACTGTCTGCGCGGTCAAGCGTTGGCGGCCTGCGGGCGTAACGCCGCGGACGAGGAGGGGATCGACGATTTTCGTGCTGCAAGTCTAGAGACGATCAGCCAACTGGTTGCCGCAGGATTTGGCTGCACCCTGTTGCCCGCCCTGGCGGCACGTGCCGCCCAGGGGCCGGAGCCACCATTTGTCATCCGGCCGCTGCAATCTCGCAACGCCAGCCGCCGCATCGGCTTGGTGTGGCGCCGAGGCTATTCGAAAGCGCAAGAGCTTGCGCTGCTCGCCAAGCTGGTAAGGGACAATCCACCGAGCGGCACCCGCACCGTTTTGATGGAAGAATGAAGAATAAAGTGTTTCGCGCGCGCTTTAGCGCTTACCATTGCCACATAGAAACCCATGAGCATCACCATCCGAACCCGATTGCGCATCGCGGCGCTCACACCGCTGCTATTACTGAGTGTCGCCCTCAACTCGGCCCATGCGAAAGATCCATCGCTTCTGACGCTCTCGTCGGAGCACTTCAAGGATACCGCCACCGTATCGCGGCACGAATTCCATGACGGTGACCGCTCAGTTTTAGCGATGCCAGCGGCTGTAATCGGCCGTTATAAGGAAGTAACTAAAAGTTTGTTTCCGCATCCCCGTCGCGTCTCTACACTGACTGCCTGATCTAGTCACACCGTACCCGGTCGGAGCGATCCATGGGCAAAGTCCTCGATGAAGTGCTTGCAGCGAATGCCGATTACGTGCGCAATTTCGGCGATAAGGGCAAGCTTGCGCTGCCGCCCGCGCGACGCTTTGCCATTCTGACCTGCATGGACGCCCGTCTGGATCCATCCAAGTACGCCGGCCTCGCTGAAGGAGATGCACACGTGATTCGTAACGCCGGCGGCCGCGCCAGCGATGACGCTATCCGCTCTCTCGTCATCAGTTACAAGTTGCTTGGCACACGCGAATGGTTTGTCATTCACCATACCGATTGCGGGATGGAGCTGTTTACCGACGATATCATCGCATCGCTGCTGGAAAAGAGTCTCACGACGGCCACGATCGATTCAAGCGGTTGGCACGACGTGGGCAAGGGCCCGGGATCGGCTACCGGAAAATTCATCAAATGGCACACCATTTCCAATCAGGAACAAAGCGTCGTCGACGACGTACAACGCATCCGGACTCATCCGCTGGTGCCGCGCAACATCCCCATCTACGGATATATTTATGACGTCAAAAGCGGTCGTCTGATCGAAGTACCGGCGGCCACGGTTGCGGGGAAAGCGGCATAGTTTCCTGACCCTCGGCATCTCGTTGCCAACGAACGTTATTGACAATCATTCGCATTCGCGTTTAGTATGGCGCAAATGATAATTTGCGTTTGCAAAGCCGTTTCGGACAGACATATCCATCGCGCGGTCAAAGATGGTGCGACGCATATTCGCGATTTGACGCGCGATCTCGGAGTCGGGACCTGCTGCGGCAAGTGTCTCCCCGAGGCCAAAGCGGCTCTATCGGCATCGTTGCACCAGAACTGCAATACGGCTTCCGGCTTTTTGGCCCCAACCGGCACTGAATTCGCCGTCTGAGTCCGGGCCCGCATCCTGCGGCGCCGATTCGGGCATACAATTTCAATAATTGCTGAGCGCATTTCACAGGGGGCTACCGTGCAGGGTGACGTGAAAGTTTTGGAGTTCCTCAACCAGGCACTGAAGAACGAACTCACTTCGATCAATCAATATTTCTTGCACGCGCGCATGCTCGACAACTGGGGCATGAAGCGGCTCGGTAAGATCGAGTACGAGGAATCGATTGATGAGATGAAGCATGCGGACCGGCTGGTCAAACGCATCTTGTTCTTGGACGGCCTGCCCAACCTGCAGGATCTCGGTAAACTCTTCATAGGCGAGGACGTTCGCGAAATCTTGCAGTGCGATCTGAAGCTCGAAATGGCGGCGCATCCCTTATACGCGGCGGCGATCGCCCATTGTGAGTCGGTCATGGACTACGTGACTCGCGAGTTATTGGTGCAAATTCAAAAGAGCGAAGAAAATCACATCGACTTCATCGAAGAGCAGCTCGGGCTCATCGAGAAAATGGGTCTGCAGAACTACGTTCAAACGGCTACGGGCGATGTGAGCGAGAGCGGATCCGCCTGATCGCCGGCTGCGAGACTGAATCGCGTGCCAGATCGCCCGCGGACGAGGTCGACCTTTCGCACGTTATCGAAGCCGGGGAGGTGCCGCGCGCAATCCAGCCGGGTGGCACCGGGACCACGGGCACCCTCAACCGGTGAGGCGCTTGAGCCGCTGCGTGCGACTTCCGTCAGTATTTTCAGCGAGGCGACGCAGTAGCTGCAGCGCCTCTGCGGCGGGTAATGGGTGGCTCAGAAGGAACCCCTGCGCCAGGTTGCAGCGCTCCTCCTGCAGCACCATCAACTGTGCGAATTCCTCGACACCCTCCGCCACGACGTCGAGCTGGAGTGTCTTCGCCATCGCAATGATGGCAATCGCAATCGCACGATCGTCGGCACAGCTTTGGACTTGTCGGATGAATGCCCGGTCTATCTTCAAGCGATCGATCGGAAAGGCCCTCAGCCTGGCGAAGCTGGAGTAACCGGTGCCAAAATCATCAATGGCGATGTCGACGCCGATCGCTTTCAGTTCGTTGAGTACCTGCTCCGTCCCGCCCTCGTTCTGCATGACCACGCTCTCGGTGATCTCCAGCTCCAAGAGTTCGGGCGGCAAACCCGTGTCGCGCAACACTGCGGAAACCAGCCCAGAGAAGCCCCGGTGGGACAACTGCAGCCCCGACACGTTGACCGCCACGCGCGCGGCCGGCAGGCCCTCATCCTGCCATGCCTTGGCCTGGGCGCACGCGGCGCGCAGGACCCATTCCCCGATCGGCAGGATCAGGCCGGTATCTTCCGCGACGGGAATGAATTCCGACGGCGGCACAGCGCCGAGCTCCGTGTTGGTCCACCGCAGAAGAGCCTCCATACTGGAGACGAGCCCGGTGGTCAGGTCGAACTGCGGCTGAAAGTGCAGCGAGAGTTCATTGCCGGCGATCGCGCCTCGCAGCTTGCCTTCTAACGTCAGCCGCTTCAACGCACTCACATTCATCGCGGGTTCGAAGAACGCGAATGTGCCGGGACCCTGACGTTTCGCAAAATACATCGCGAGGTCGGCGTTTCGGACCAAGGTCTCTAGATCCTTGCCGTCGGCCGGAAACACGGCGATCCCAACGCTCGGTGTTACGAGGACCTCATGCTGCGCGAGGTGCATCGGCTGCGCGATCGTGCGTACGATCCGGTCCGCTACGATGCCGGCCTGGACCGGGCTGGTAATCTCCGGCAGCAAGACCATGAATTCGTCGCCGCCCAGCCGCGACAGATGCTCATCCTCTGCGCTCGCCGGCGCTGCGCATCCCACCTCGTCGTCGCCGCGCAGCGCCTCGCGCAGGCGGAACGCCATCATGCACAGCAACTCGTCACCGACGCCATGACCCAGCGTGTCGTTGATACGCTTAAAGTTGTCGAGGTCGATGCACAGCAGGGCGAATTGGCGCGGATTACGCTGTGCGATCTCTAGCGCGCTCGCGAGGCGCGCGCGGAAGTGCTCGCGATTCGGTAGTCCCGTGAGCGCGTCGAAGTAGGCAAGGCGGCGAATTCGGATCTCCGCATCCCGCAGGTCCACTACGGTCTGGTATCCGCGCAGCAGGTATCGGACGCGATGACCGATGAGCGCCCAGTTGATCGGTTTGGCGATGAAGTCTGTGGCGCCGGCACGGTACGCGGCGTCGACCGACGGCACATCATCCATGCCGGTCACCATGACGATGGGCAGCAGAGGGTCCGCCTCGAGCCGCAAGGCGGCACAGACCTCGTGACCGCTGCGGCCCGGCATATCCACGTCGAGCATGACCAGGTCAAAGGCGTAGTCGCGGAATTGGCGCAACGCCTCCTCGCCGTCGACCGCAGTTCTGACATCGAATCCGGCTGTCTCCAAAGCCGCGCGCAGCAAGGCGAGCGCCGTGAGGTCGTCATCGGCCACCAGAATCGTGCTAGGCGCAAGGTTCATGCGACGTCCTGTAAGATTTCACGCATTCGAGACACCGCGCGCGCATGCTCCGACCTGACCTCCGCGAGCAGCGCTCGCGCCGCGTCGATGCGGCCTTCGCGCCCCAGACGTTCCAATTGCCGATAGAGACCGGACAGGGTCTCGGCGCCGACGTTGCTCGAGCAGGATTTCAAGGCGTGCGCGGTGCGGCTCAATTGCGCGGCGTCGCGCTCCAAGATCGCGCTTTCCATGCGCCGCACCGACTCATCGGTCGATTGCAGGAAAATGCCCAGAATCCGCTTTACCAGATCCATGCCACCCGACGGATCGAGTGCACGGATGGTCTTCAGCACTGCCACATTGATGGCCTCTGCAGCCGGCGGCTGCGTCTCAGCGCGCCGCTCGGCGAGCGGTGTTGCCTGCTCCGCCGCCCGCACCTCGTTCAGTTCCGGCAGCCAACGGATGAGAAGCGCGCGCAACTGCGCGAGGGTGAAGGGCTTGGAGAGAAAGGCGTTCATGCCGGCGGCCAGGCATCTCTGCTCGTCGCCCTGCAGGGCGTTGGCGGTAAGGGCGACAATGGGCAGCGGTTCGCCGCGAGCGTTCGGCAGCTTGCGAATCGCTGCGGTCGATTCAAACCCGTCCATCACCGGCATCTGGCAGTCCATCAGTACCAGATCAAACTTAACGTCGCGCACCAGATCGAGCGCTTTCTGGCCATTGTCAGCCACGGTGATGTGCACTCCCAACTTGCTCAACATGGCCGTGGCGACTTCCTGGTTGATCGGATTGTCCTCGACCAGCAATACCCGCCCCCGCAATGGAGCCGCTTCGTCGCTCGGCACGGTCGTGGCGGGATCCGGCTCGGACGAAGTCGAGTTGAGCATGCTGCGCACGACTCGGAACAAATCGGCACGGCGAATGGGCTTGTTCAGGAAACGTTGGATACCGGCCGCCTGGCGCTCCAGCTGGTTGGCATTGGCAACTGTTGAGGTCAGCATCATCAGCGGCGTACCGGCGAGTGCCGGCAGGTCCTGGATCGCGCCGGCCAGTTGCAGTCCATCCATCTGCGGCATGTGCATATCGAGGATCGCGAGTTCGAACGGTGCCTGGGCTTGGACTGCCTGCAGCATCAGTCGAAGCGCTTCCTCGCCGCTCTTGGCACAGGCCACGCGCACGCGCCAGCCTTCGAGTTGCTGCTGCAGAATCTCCCGGTTGGTCTGGTTGTCGTCCACCACCAGGACGCGCGCGCCTTCGAGCGCCTTCTCGGTGCGTGTCTCTCGCCGCCACGCGGGGACTTTAGGGAGTCGCAGGCTGATGAAGAATCGCGAACCCTGACCGGGGGCGCTTTGCATCCCGATGCTGCCCCCCATCAAGGCGATCAGGCGGCGGCAGATGGCCAATCCGAGACCGGTGCCGCCAAAGCGGCGCGTCGTCGAACCATCGGCCTGCGAGAACGAATCGAAGATCTTCGCCTGCGCCTCGGGCGCAATGCCGATGCCGGTATCCTGCACGCACAGCGTGAGCGTTGCATCTTCCTCCGTTTGCGCCTCGAGCGTCACGCGAACCACCACCTCCCCGGTATCGGTGAACTTGATCGCGTTGCCGAGCAGATTGCCGAGCACTTGGCGCAGACGGAAGGGGTCGCCGCGCAGGCCCGGCAGCCCGGGTTCGGGATGCACAAACTGGGCGGCGATTTCCAGCCCCTTCGCTTGCGCCGATTGGGCGAACATCGCCAGGGAGTCTTCGACCAGGTCCTCCAGGCTGAAATCGACCGACTCGATCTCCATATGCCCGGCCTCAATCTTGGAGAAATCAAGAATGTCGTTGATGACCCCGAGCAGGTGCTGTCCGGAGGTCTGCACCGCGCCGGCCCATTCGCGCTGTCGGGGCTGAAGGTCACTGCCCAAGAGCAGCTCGTTCATGCCCAACACGCCGTTCAAGGGCGTGCGAATCTCGTGGCTCATGGTTGCGAGAAACTCGCTTTTGGCCCGGCTGGCCGCTTCCGCGGCGTCCTTGGCGTGCTGCAAATCGGCGGTACGCTCGGCCACCTGCTCCTCGAGACCGTCGCGCTGCGCGGCCAGATGCGCATCGCGCTCCTCGATATTCTCGAGCATGCCATTGAAGCCGCGCGCGAGCGCGTCCAGTTCGGCAATGTCGCTGGATGCGGCCCGGACGCGGAAGTCCGCTTCACCGGACACATGGTCCGTCAGCGCGGTCAACCCGGTCAACGGCTTCAGTACCGAGCTGTTGAGCCGCCGTACCAGCAGACCGCTGACGGCAAGTGCGATTGCCGCCGCGACCAGCGTGACGAGGACCTGGGCGCCGAGTTGCGCATACAGGCCTCCGAGACCAACGCTGAGAAGCAGGGTGCCGGGATTCTGTCCGTGCACCAGCACCGGTTGTGTCAGGTCGATGTGACTGGCGCTGATCCACATACCCGCGGCTGGAGAATCCAGCGCCGGCGGGGCCACAAAGGCGCTGCCGCTGCTGTAGGTTGCGAAAAAACGCCCGTCCCGCGAATAGAGGGCGCCAAGCCGAGCGTTCGGCGCATTGCGCAGCGATTGCAGCAGCTCCTGCGCCGCCGCTGGGTCCTCGAACAGCAGCGGCGCGGCCGCGCTCTCGGCCAGCATCTTGGCCTGCACCCGCGTCGCGTCGACTAGACCGAAAAGACCGAGCGTGAAGCTGCTGGCGATGATGATGACGGCGATGATTGCCACTGCCGTGCCGAGCGTAATGCGACTGATGTGCCCGAGGCGCACACCGAGCGTCACGCGGGGCAGCGGCGCGTGGCGCGCGCTCATTGGCGCACCTTCGTGGCCAAGCGCAGCAGCTTCGAGCTCAGGCTGAGCTTTGCGTCGCGCGCCGCGGCAAGGTTCGCTTCGAAGGTAATGCGATTGTTGACCACGCTCATATTGAGAGCCACGCCCTGGTCGACCGCCCCCGGACTGTCGGCAACGGTCAGGACGGGGGCGCCGTGCAGGCTGGCGAGCACGCGCGGCAGGCTGCCGTTCGCCGCGTCGGCGATGAAGACGAGTTGGCAGCGCCGCAGCGGCTCAAGGTCCGTGAGGCGATGCACGGCAATGAGGCGCTCACCAACCGCCTTGCCCTCGAGCCCGTCGATTTCCGGGCCGAACGGATTCTGGCCATACACGCACACGTTCAGCGTGGGCCCGACGTCGGCGGTCCAGTCAGTGAACAGGGCAAAGTTGTACAGGAACGCCGCCTTGAGGCGGTATTCGGGCAAATCATCACACCATGCGCGCGGCGCGAATGAAGCGAGTGCCATCGCCATGAGCGAGGCCAGGAGGAGGGCGCTACGGCGCATGAGCGCCCCCATCGAGGGCTCGGCCGGCCGGCGTTGGCGAGCGCTGTTCGGCGAATGGCGCGAGGCGCCGCGAGGTAATTTTCAGCTCCAGCAGCCGCTCGAGCGGCAACGCTAAGAGCTGCTGCAGATCGTACGGATGCGCGGCGCCGGGAAACGCCAGCGCCAGCGCCAAGCCGGCGGCCCACAGGCCTTTAAAACGCATAGCTGGCCTTGAGGCGCACGCTGCGGCCGTCCTGCTCGAACGAGTTCTGCCAATTGGTGGGCGCGGACGGTTGCGCGTAGTGCTTGTTGCCGATGTTGTCGAGGGCGAGGGCAAGTTCGAGTCCCTTGGCCAACGCCTCGGTGCTCAGATACACGTTCGACAGACCGTAGCCCCCCAACGTCGTGCCATCCAGGGTCAAGCGCGGGCCGTCATACTGCAGTTCGTAGCCCAAACGCAGGCCGGCCGCGGGCAAGGGGCTCGAGAAATTGAGTTTGCCCAGTACTTTGGGCGAGTTGACGACGTCGCCGCCACTGCGATAGTCGGCCTCCTGGATCGACACACTGTCACGCAGGCGGGCGCCGGACTCCCAGGTCTTGTCGGTCGACAGCTCGAGGCCGCGGGCGTCGATCGGCTCGGTGTTCTGGAAATCTCCCGTCACGGAGCCCGCGGGCACCACGATGGGATTGTGCAGCGTCCACTGATAGACCGAGGCGCGCAGCGTCAGGTCGCGGCCCACGCGCTGGTCCACATCGAATTCGAGTGTGTCGATGGTTTCGTCGCTCAGCCCCAGAGAGGGGGGACCAGGCCCCCACTGGTTGGAGTCTTCATTGACGCTCGGCGCGCGATGCGCAATGCCGTAGAGCACCTTGGCGGTGGTCTCGGGGGTCGCCTGCCAGATGAGCCCCAGCCGCGGACTCAGGTCCGATCCAGTGACGTTGTTGCGATCGAGTCTCAACCCTAGCGTGGTGGCGAACGTGTTCGACAGGCGCCACTCATCCTGTCCATACACGCCTGCCCGATAGCCGGAGGTGTGTTGGTAAATATTGTTGGCAGGGTTCGCCCAATCGATCAGATCCTGGTCCTCCGTATAGTCATCCTGCGCCTCCAGGCCCAGCATCAACGTATGCGCGGCAAATGCCGTCGACACGACGCGCGCTTCGATCCCTCGCCAGTCGCTCCACGTAGGATAGGAATTCCAAGAGCCGCCATAACTGTTGAGCGTGCCCATGGGTGCATCGCCCGTAAACAGCCGCGCCGACACGTGCAGCGTGTCCGCAGCGAAGCTGTCCTGGTACTGCAACTGCGTAAGCGTGTACGTGGTGTCCAGGTACTGACCCGGCACGAGCGGATCGCTGAAGAACGATCCGGTCGGATCGTCCTTGTGATCGAAGCCATAGATCACTTCGAAGGACCAGGGTCCACGGGCGACGCTCCCCAAAAATTGCTGGCTGTGATCACCGTCCATGCCGGTGGCGATGCCCGACTTTCCGGAGGCGCCATAGGTGAAAAAGAGGTTCTGACCCCGAGCGCTCATGCCGCTCACGGACATCAGCACATCGACCCCATTGTCGAGGCGCTCACCCCAGCTCGCACGGCCCTCGCGCAGCGCCTGCGGCTCTTGATAGCTGGCGGACACTTCCGCGCCTTTCACGTCCGCACCCGTGCGCGTGACGATGTTGATGACGGCAAGCATGGCGTCCTGGCCGTACACCGCGCCCCCCGGCCCGGGAATGAATTCGATGCGCTCAATCATGTCCATGTCGACCGGGAATCGTCGTCCAAACGGTCCGGTCTCCCAGACCGGGTCATTGACTCGATTGCCGTTGATGGTGACCAGCACTCGGGTGTTGAAATCACCGGGCAGGCCGAAGCCGCGAACCCCGAGATAGACGTATTGCCGGTCGTACGTCGTGTAGACGCCCGGCAGGCTGGCGAGAGCCTCGTCCAGGGTACGCCAGCCGAACGTCTTGATCTCCTCGCGCGTGATGACACTGACGGCCGCGGCAACCTCGCTTTGCTTCTGCGCGTATTTGGAGGCCCCAACGACGGAAACCTGCATGAGCTCTTCCAGGCTCAAATCCGTGAGGTCCGCTGCGGTTACTGCCGCTGGGAGAGCCGCCACGAACACGAGGCAAAGTCGCAACTTAGGACTACGAAAAGTCTCTTGTTGCCCCGGAGTGGATGGTGTTTGTTTAGCGATTGTTTGCACTGAGTTTCTGCCGTCGGCCGATATGCACTCTTGGATATCAGGTCAATCAATTATTTATATCGGCACCTCCGCAGAGACGCCTTAACAAAAGTCTCAAGGCCGCCGTTAAACGTGTGACGTAGGTCTCGGCCTGTTGGGTCATAATCTAGCCAGCCATAAGATGCGCCTGCTATCTGCTGACCATCACCGACTTTGCTTTATGAAATACGACCTAGGGTTCTTCGACCACGAGACCGGTCGTGTCGAACGAAAATCCCTTCGGTGCTAAAGTATTCGCTCCGGTATCGACTGTTACCGATGTCCCTGGATAGGACCCTTTGTCGATTGGCTGCCCGGGACGGATTACTCGGCGCTGCGCGCCTCGCCCCTTCTGGGGCCACCCTTCGGGCGTTCAGCGCCGCTGCGCGGCGCTGTCGAACCGGTCCGGTTTGTCTGTCTGCGGTTCGAATTGCGGGCGTCGAACATTCGGCGCTGCCCAGCGCCAGTAATTTTTTTTATCAAGTGGCTCCCGGGACGGAGCCATAGTCTTGCAGAAAAGGTCGGTAATACGGCCTTTGAATACTTTATCTAGCTACCCCCAAGGGCGATATCCGTGCGCACGGATATGGTAGTCCCCACGCAAATTTCGCAGACGCAAGTTGTGCCGCTGAATATAACCATGACACAGTGGTTTGCCCCTGGCGTCGGATTCATCAAGCAGGACGTCCGGTTCGAAATTAACGGATATATGTTGTCGCACAACTTGATGACGCTCGAAGAATTTGAACGGGCGGCGGCGCCGAAGTAAGTTGGGGATTGCGAGACCGAAAGCGCCGCGGGGCTTGCTGCGGCGATGAATCGTGGGTTACAGACGCGTATCATCAGAAGGGCAGGATCAATGCGAGAACAAGTTCGATAGGGATTCTATCGAGATGAAAAAGATTTGGTCGCTCTTGCATCTCAAATGGCTGTGGGCCTTCCTTGTCGACAGGCGGGCCCTGGCGCACGTGGTGTTCCGGTGTCAACACGCCTCCGGCCCCACCAAGGACAAATTGGCGGACCTCGCTTTCGTTTTCGAAGGCCGCTTGCTGAAGCGCCCTGCAAAGAGTGTGTTACGCACGACCCTGACTGCGGGTTGAGGGACCGACACTATCCGCGCCCGACGGAGGTTTTCATGTTTTGTCCTGCCTGCGAAAATAACAACGTATCCGGATCCCAGACGTGCGGTAAGTGTGGAGCGGCGTTAATCCTGTGACGACCAAGTCCCCCCGGCAATCTGCGAAAACAAGGAAGTCACCGTATATCGTCTTCTACGCGGCCTCGTTGTTCATCGTCACCGGATGGCTTGGGATGGTCGGGCTCTGGGAATATTCAGCTCACTTGATTGCATCTCAAGCCCACGTGGCTACCGCAACCATCACCGGGAAGGTCATGCATCCGGCGGGCCAAGAGGGATACACCAAGACCGCGTACGAGGAGGATTTTGTATTCACCACCGCCGCAGGCAAACAGATCGAGGGCAAGACCAATCTGACCGCCGATTCTTGGGATCGAATCAAGCCGGGCGATACGTTCCAGGTCACCTATGCGGCAAGCGAACCGGGTACGTACCATATTGGCACGGACACGAACACAACCCTCAGTGACTGTGTTTTCCTCGGGGTATTGGTGATATGGCTGGTTTTCCTGAGGCTTACGATCAGAGCACGCCACAGACGGCCGACGCCGAGGACCAGATCCGAGGCGGCACCCGACAGCTTGGCGCGCGCGCCGCCGCCAGCTGCGGCGAGGGCCCCGGTCAATGGCGCGGTATTGATGGGCGCGGCCTTGCTGGTCGTAGGGGGAGTGTTTTTGCTGATCGGAGTGGCCAATTTGGTCAGCGAACGGGGATTTCGCGCTCATGGTAAAGCCGCAACCGCCATCGTGCTCACCAAGAGCACTGTGATCGGCAAGAACGGCGACTCCTACCCGCTAGACGTTCGATTCACCACGGATGAGGGAAAATCGATCGAGACCAGCATAGGCGTCGACTACGCAACCATGACGTCACTGCACGAACACTTACCGGTTACCATCATTTACGCACCCGAACACCCCGAAAAGATCCGGCTTGCCAGTGATGGCCAATTCAGCACCTTTGTCGCATTATGGTTTTTCAGCGCGCTCGGCGGGATACTCGCCATCGGCGGTGCCATCATGATGAGCTTCGGCTTCCTGGATGCAAAGCGTGAACGTCTTCTGCACGGGTGCGGTGAATCGTGGATTCACTGTTAGTGACGGTGGCGACCTACAGCCAAGTGGCCGCGGCAGTGTCCGCCCTGCTTTTCGTCGTCGACCTCTTCGCCATGATGATCTACGTTTCTCGCAGCGGCAAGATCGACCCCGAGGAGGGGCATGTCGTTACCGAGAACAGGTCACTCACGGCCAACGATTCGGTCGCCATGGGAGGCAGTGGTGTTGCCGGTGGCCGCTATTGGGGCAAGCACAAAGTGTTCTTGAGCCGCTCGACGTATATCAGTGACATGTCGCTGGTCGATGGTACTGCGACCCAAGCTCAACGCCGTCTCGTGCGCGGCATCAAACTCGCCGCCATTCTCTTCTGGCTGGCGTGGGTGTTCCTAGGACTCAGCCTGCTACCGTCGCAGCCGATATTTGGGACGATGATTATCATCTTTCTCACCTATGCGTTCATCCAGAGCGTCAGAATGGTGCGAAAAGGACGTGCCGATGCGATGCGCAAACTGAAGGAAAGACAAGAGTCGCGAGAGGCTCGCCGGCATAAGCCATAAGAATCGACGTGATGGGTAAATGGTGATTCATTACCCTCATTTTTCGCCAAGTTCCGCCTACGCGTATGTCCCTGTTTGTGGTTCCCGCCGAATTTTGACACCCAATGGCGACAGCGACTAGACTCATTTCGGTCTAGCCTGTGAGCGCATACACAGGTTCCTTTGATGCCCATAACAGCGAACCAAAAATGAGGTGCAGCCGAGTCGCCAACTCCGTCCCCTTGAACACCATAATGGCGTAGTGCGGACGGTCGCTATCGTAAATTCTTTGCATAATCCGCGAGGGTATCGGGCGCCGAAGAGTTGCGTTGTCGGAAAGGTCGGAGTGTGGCAAACGTCAACAGAACCGCTGAGTCAGGGTGATTATTCGCGGGTAGCCAAAGGGAGTCGACATGAACAACCAACCACAAAAAGCCGAAGATTCCATCGTGGTTTCTACGGGCGCGAAATCCGCGGCGGCGTGCATTCGCGGATGGCGGCTGCCATGGAAGGGGCTTGCGCCGATGGCTTTGCTTGCCGTCATGATGCCGCTTGCGCTGTGCGAGTCTGCTTATGCTGCACCACCGGCTGCTCAGCCAGCGGATGTCATCCAGACTCAGGACGCAAATGCGGACGGTATCGTAGCCGAACTCACCGCGTGTCAGCGTTCCGAGGGGGTCCTGACGATCAAGATTCGATTCCGCAATAACTCCGATAAGCCGGGAAGTCTAACGTTTACCCATTGGAACGCGAGCGGCCAGGATAATCCTAAGTTTTACGTTACCGCGGGAAATAAGAAATATTTCATGCTGGCCGATTCCGATGGCACCGTCTTGTCGACCAATAGCACAGGCAACGGCGTCGATGCGAACATAGCTCCGGGGAAAACCTTTCTCTGGTGGGCGAAGTATCCCGCCCCGCCTGCCGACGTGAAGAAGATTCATTTCATGATGCCGGTCGCTTCCCCGTTTGACGACGTTCCTATCAGCGATAAATAGGCGTTTAAGGCTGGTTGAACGTGGGGAGGAGCTATCGTGACGCCGCGAAAATTGAGCACACTCTTATTATTTTTGATCCCCTGCATCGCATTGGCCCAGAAGTACCCGGATCCGGATTCCCCGGCCGTGCAGGCGGCTGCCCAAGCGGATCTACCGCACGCCAAGGTTTTGGCCATCGTAGGCGTGTCCAGTGGAATACAAAGTGTATTGCAGGATCTGAAGGCGAAAGTCACCGAGCACGAAGTCAAAATCGAGCTGGACGCCGATGTCTTGTTCGACTTCGATAAATACAGCCTGCGCCCCGCGGCGACCGATAGCTTGCGCGAGGTAGGCGAGGTCGCCAAAAGTTACGGCAACTCGCCCGTGCTGATCGAAGGCCACACGGACGGCAAAGGTACTCACCCGTACAACATGAAGCTCTCCGAAAATCGCGCCGCGGCCGTGAAGAACTGGCTGGTTCAGAATGCAAGTGTCGTTGCGGCGCGAATTACGACGCGCGGCTGGGGAGAAACGAAGCCTATTGCTCCGAACACGAAACGGGATGGGTCCGACGACCCCGCGGGTCGTCAGAAGAACAGGCGCGTTGAGATTACGATACGCACGAGTTAGAAACGCCCCAGACCCCGGCGGCGGCAAGCGCTGGATCGCCGTGCGCCGCAGCACGGGAGCGGCCGTGATTGCCGGCCCGCAGCATGGGGCTTGAATCGGATCAGCGTGCGCCACTCGCCTGGCCGCCTGTGGAATAGCTGAGTTAAATGCCGGTGTTACTATGTTCGGCGGACACATGCCGCCAGTCAGGAACGACCGGTGTGATCATAAACATATGCCTGGGGGCGACTGACTAGCGTTCTTGTAGGTATCAACGTGCGGGTTTGCCGGTGGTCTTAGCGAAGCGTTTTGGAGCGTTGGCAGGATAGCCATTCGGCCGCTATTGTCACACGGAGCACTTTGTCGACCCGCGACTTATGTACGCCGCTCGCAATTGTTGATGCGCGCGTGCGCTCCGGCGAGTCAAGCGAAGAGTCGAACGTAATTTGCACGATTTGGAGGGCGTCAACCTTAATCTGTGGACGTTAATCGACGTCAATCCGCGAGAAAATGCCCTGCAAATTAGGGAATTATTGTACTCTGTGGCGGTTGGTGTACGTCGCTGGACCCCGTGTCCTACCGCCGGGCACATAGGCACTTTTTCCGGCCGGAATAAAATGGATACCATGTGTCCGGAATGGACCCCGTCGGAAGTGGCTCCCCGGGACGGATTACTCGGCGCTGCGCGCCTCGCCCCTGCGGGGCCGCCCTACGGGCGTTCAACTTGGCCTGCGGCCAAGTTGTCGAACCAGTCTTGTTTTATGTCGGCGGTTCGAATTGGGAGCGTCGAGCAACCGGTGCTGCTCAACATCGGTAAAATTTTTGTCAAGTGGCTCCCCGGGACGGATTCGAACCGCCGACCAACGGATTAACAGTCCGTCGCTCTACCACTGAGCTACCGGGGAATTCAGAAGAGGCGCGGATTGTCGGGAAGCCGGGCCTTTAAGTCAAGAAAACGCGCGGGTATCTCAGGAGTGACCGGCGACGGGGTGCGGAACGTACGGCGCCTCCAGCTGGGCAATCTCGCCATCGGTCAAATTGAGCGATAGGGCAGCGACGGCGTCGTCGAGATGGTGGCGTTTCGAGACGCCGACGATGGGCGACGTGACAAATGGCTTCTGCGCTATCCAGGCGAGGGCAATCTGCGCTTTCGGCACTCCTCGCGCGGCCGCAATCGAGGCGACCTGATCGACGATGCGTCGATCCGAATCAATGGACGTGGCGTAAAGCGCATTGCCGTACACGTCGGTTCGAGTGCGCGGGGTTTCCGTATCCCAGGCGCGAGTCAGGCGCCCGCGGGCAAGCGGGCTCCAGGGCATCACGCCTATCGCGGCGTCGGCGCACAACGGCATCATTTCGCGTTCTTCTTCACGGTAAAGGAGGTTGTAATGATTCTGCATGGTCGCGAAGCGAGTCCGGCGATTCTCTTTCGCCAGGTGCAGCGCCTTGCTGAATTGCCAGGCGTACATCGAGGAGGCGCCGAGGTAACGTGCTTTGCCGGCTTTCACAACGTCGTGAAGGGCTTCGAGCGTTTCCTCGATGGGGGTGGCGTAATCCCAGCGATGTATCTGATAAAGGTCCACATGATCGGTGCCGAGCCGCTGCAAACTCGCGTTGATGGCCGTAAAAATCGCCTTCCGCGACAGGCCTCGGCCGTTGGGATCCTGGGTCATGGGAAAGAACACTTTGGTCGCGATCACGAGTTCGTCGCGGCGCGCGAAATCCTTCAACGCGCGGCCTACGATCTCCTCGGAGGTGCCATCGGAATAGGCGTTCGCCGTATCGAAGAAATTGATCCCTAAGTCCAGGGCGTGACGGATGAGAGGGCGACTCTGCTCCTCAGGCAATGTCCACGGATGATCGCCCCGCTCAGGTACACCGAACGTCATGCAACCCAAACAAATTTTCGAAACCTTTAAGCCTGTGGAGCCTAAATTCACATATTTCATAGAGTTAGGCGCCAATCTTTGTGTAAGATTTTATCCGCTCGGGTGGCTCTCTCAGGCGCGTTTTGCTACCGCTACGGAGAGCACGCGTTCGATGCGTCGCAGGGCGTCTTCGAGCATCTCCATGCTGCAGGCGAAGGAAATTCGCATGTGTCCCGGTGCCCCGAATCCCGATCCGGGTACGACGGCCACGCCGGCCTCGACCAAGAGAAATTCAGCGAAGGCGGTGTCGTCGTTGATACCTAAGCTACGCATCGCTCCCGTAACGTCGGCGAAGGCATAGAAAGTTCCGGCTCCCGGCTGACAGGAAATACCCGGGATCGCATTCAGGCCGGCGACCACAAAGTCATGGCGCGCTTTGAACGCCTTGTTCATTTCGGCTACGCACGCTTGGTCGCTGTTGAGAGCTACCGTCGCGGCCCGCTGCGAGATACTCGAGGCATTCGATGTCGATTGACCTTGAATGGTGCTCATCGCGGCCACGAGATCCTTGGGTCCGCCGCAGTACCCGATGCGCCAGCCCGTCATCGCATAGGCCTTCGAGACTCCGTTGATGGTGACGGTGCGATCATAGAGTTGGGGATTCGCTTGCGCGAAACTGCTGAACGGCTCAGGGGCCCAATAAATGTGCTCGTACATTTCGTCCGAGGCGATGATGACCTGCGGATGCTTATCGAGAACCGCGCCTAAGGCCTGGAGTTCCGCGCGTGTATAGGCTGCACCTGTGGGATTACTCGGGCTGTTGAGAAACAATAGCTTGGTGCGCGGTGTGATGGCCGCGGCCAATTGCGCGGGCGTGATCTTGTAGCCCTGATCGGCGCCGCCGTAGACGCAGACGGGAACCCCGTCGGCGAGCAGCACCATGTCGGGATACGACACCCAGTAGGGCGCTGGGATGACGCATTCATCGCCCGAATCGAGCAACGCAGCACAGAGGTTGAAGCAGGTCTGTTTGGCGCCGGACGAGACGAGAATTTGACTGCGCTCATACGTCAGTTCGTTGTCGCGCTTGAATTTGGCGATGATGGCGTCCTTCAATTCAGCAGTGCCATCAACCGCGGTGTAGCGCGTGATCCCCTTGCGAATTGCATCGACGCCCGCATCTGCGATATGTACCGGCGTATCGAAATCCGGCTCGCCGGCCCCGAGGCCAATGATGTCCTTGCCTTCCGCTTTGAGCTTCGCAGCCCGAGCGGTGACCGCCAGGGTGGGAGACGGTTTGACCTTTTGTACGCGCTTTGAGAGGGATACGGCCAAAGGGAACTACCTATGTAAAAACGGGCGGCAAAGTGTACGAAAAATAGCCGGCCGGCGCCAGTTCGCGGGTGCTGCATGACTCCCAACGTGAGAGAATAGATGAATGAACTTTGAGCTCTATTCGGACTATGCTCCGGCGGGCGATCAACCGCAGGCCATCGAAAAGCTTGTGGACGGTCTCAGCAGCGGCCTTGCGCATCAGACGCTGCTGGGCGTGACCGGGTCGGGGAAGACCTTCACGATCGCCAACGTTATCCAGCAGGTTCAACGTCCCACGCTGGTTCTTGCGCACAACAAGACTCTGGCGGCGCAGCTCTACGGCGAATTCAAGGTGTTCTTTCCCAAGAGCGCGGTCGAGTATTTCGTTTCGTACTACGACTACTACCAGCCGGAGGCGTACGTTCCGGCTTCCGATACCTTCATCGAGAAGGACGCCTCGATCAATGAGCACATCGAACAGATGCGCTTGTCCGCCACCAAGGCGCTGCTCGAGCGGCCGGATTCCATCATCGTCGCGACGGTCTCGGCGATCTACGGTCTCGGCGACCCCCAGGCATACCTCAGCATGGTGCTGCACATGTCGCGCGGCGATCGTCTCGACCAGCGCAAGCTGCTGCGGCGGCTGGCCGACATGCAATACACGCGCAACGAACTCGATTTGCATCAGGGAACGTATCGCGTTCGCGGCGACGTGATCGATATTTTCCCGGCGGAGTCGGAGCGCGAGGCGGTTCGGGTCGAGTTGTTCGACGATCAAATCGACGCGCTGAGTCTGTTCGATCCGCTCACCGGCGAGGTACTGCGCAAGGTGCCGCGGCTGACGGTCTATCCTTCCACGCACTACGTGACGCCGAAAGAGAGAGTTCAGTCGGCGGTTGAGGAGATTCGCGCCGAATTACGCACGCGGCTCCTCGAACTGCACGCTGCGGGTAAGTTGGTCGAAGCGCAGCGATTGCAACAGCGCACGTTGTTCGATCTCGAAATGATGAACGAAGTCGGTTACTGCGCCGGCATCGAAAATTATTCACGCTACCTGTCGGGGCGGATGCCGGGCGAGCCGCCGCCGTGCTTGTTCGACTACCTGCCCAAGAATGCGCTATTGGTGATCGACGAGAGTCACCAGACGATTCCGCAGTTGGGAGCGATGTACAAGGGTGATCGCTCGCGCAAAGAGACGCTGGTCGAATACGGTTTCCGTTTGCCGTCGGCGCTCGATAATCGGCCTTTGCGGTTCGAGGAGTTCCAACACCTGTCGCCGCAGGCTATCTACGTATCCGCAACGCCGTCCGCGTACGAAAGAGGCCTGTCGGGGCAAATCATCGAGCAGGTAGTGCGGCCGACCGGCTTGATCGACCCTGAGGTCGAGATCCGGCCGGTGCGTGCCCAGGTGGACGATCTATTGTCGGAGATTCGGCTGCGCTCGCAGGCGAACGAACGAGTCTTGGTCACGACCCTCACCAAGCGCATGGCGGAGGATCTCACCGAATACCTTGACGAGCACGGCGTCAAGGTGCGCTACTTGCATTCAGACATCGAAACCGTCGAGCGCTCCGAGATCGTCCGCGATTTGCGGTTGGGCAAGTTCGACGTCATCGTCGGTATCAACCTGCTGCGCGAGGGACTGGACATGCCGGAGGTGTCGTTGGTCGCGATTCTCGACGCCGACAAGGAAGGGTTCCTGCGGTCGGAAGGGTCGTTGATCCAGACCATCGGCCGGGCCGCGCGCAATGTGCGCGGGAAGGCGATTTTGTACGCAGATGTGCGCACCGGGTCGATTCAACGCGCCATTGCGGAGACCGACCGGCGACGCGCCAAGCAGATCGAATTCAACGCGCAGCACGGAATCACGCCGCGCAGCATCGTCAAAGCGGTGGGTGATGTCATGGAAGGCGCGCGCTCCGTGCAGGATGGCTCCTCCCGGGATTCGGGCGCCGATTACTCACTGTTGCCGCCTGAACAGGCTGTGAAGCGCATGAAGAAAATGGAAGCCGAGATGATGAAGCTGGCGCGAAATCTCGAATTTGAGCAGGCCGCACGGTTGCGGGACGAGATTCAGAAACTGCGTCAGATAGCATTGGGCGTGCCCAATACCTTGGTAGGCTGATTTTGGGAGATTCGGATGCCGATAGACAATAGTCAATCGCAGGAAGTAGATCTCGACCGTACCGACCGGCTTCCCGTGTTGGCCGGCGTGGTCTTCGACGATGATGTCGAGGACGATGCGGTCCGCATGGACTACGCGCCGGTCGTGCCCAGCGTCAAGTCCGAATTTCCGCGGCCCTCCGGAGTCGATCTGCCGTCGCTCGCCGAGAGCGTACGCTCGGTCGAGGAGCGCATTGCCCGTCAGAACGCCGACTACGAAGCGCTCAGCCGATCCTACGAGAAAGCTCGCGATGCCGAGATCGCGGCGGTTGCCCGCGGCCACGCATTGACGGCCGAGCTTGCCGGCCTGCGCGCCACGCTGGAGTCGGAACAGACCCGGTCGCGTGATTTGGATAAAACGCTGGCCGAGAAGAATGCGGCAGCGGAGGCCACGCGTACGCGAATCGAGGAAGCTCTCCGCGAGGCAGAGCGCTATCAGAGCGAGGCGCGCACGCTTCGGGATACTTTGGTGGCGCGCGACGCCGCCATTGTTCAGGTGACGCACTCGCTGGGCGAGCGCGACGCCCAACTCACCGCACTACAGCACGAACATGCGCAGGTCGTTCCCGCGCTCGAGGAGCGTTCCAGAATCGGCGAGCAGCTCGACGCCGACTTGCGCGCCGAGCGCGATCGGTCCGCGGGGTTGGCGGTTGCGCTGCGCGATACCCAACAATCCGCGGCGGCGCTCGCCGCGCAGCTCAAAACCGGCGGCGACGAACTCAAGTCCGCACGCCACGAATTGAATGCCGTGAAGCTGCAGTCGGCTACGTACCTCGAACATTTGCGGACCCGAGACTGGCGCCGCGGGTTCGATCACAACATGTTTCGCGAACTCGATGCCAAAATCGGCGCCGTGCAGGACGATCACGGGGCACTGCAATTGGAGCGTGATCAGCTGCGGCAGCGGGTGACCGAGATCGAGTCGAAGCTGGCGGCGCGGGATGAAGCGATCGCCAAGCTGCAGGCGGCAGCCGTGGATGACGAGGGAATGCGGGTACGGCACGAAATGAAGCTGAGTCAGGTCGAAGACGCTCGCACCGAACTGATGCACAAGATTACCGCTCTCGAGGACGAGCGTAGCCGTGTGCAGGGCGAAGTGGTGGCGCGCAATGAGAAGATTGCTCAGCTGCAGGCGGCTGCTGTGGATCAGGAGGCGCTGCGCGTCAATCATGAAGTGACGCTGCGTCACTCTGAAAAGGCGCGCACCGACCTCATGCACAAGATCACCGCGCTTGACGGCGAGCGCAGCCGCTTGAATGACGATTTGGCGGCGCGGGACGAGACGATCGCGAAACTCAAAGCCGCTGCGGTATCGGATGATGCGGTACGGTCCAAGCACGAACTGATGCTGCACCAGGTGGAACGTGCATGCGCCGACCTCACCGCGCAGATCGCTGCGCTGGAGAAAGAGAGAGGTCGCTTGAACGACGAATTGGCGCTGCGGGATCAGGCGATCGCCGACGCCCACGCCGCGGCCAGGAGCGAAGCGCATCGCGGCAAGGAACTGCTGGCGGCGGCGCAAACGGAGCATGCGGAGCTGGCGGCGCAGATACAGCGCCTGCAGTCGGAGATGAAAAAACGGGAAGACGAAATGGCGGTGCTGCTTGCGCACCTGCAAGAGGCGCGCCGCCCGCTCGAGCCGATCGAGGCAGAGGTCAAGCGCTTGACCGACGAGTTGGCCGCCAAGGCGGGGTTGCTCGAGCAACTCAACGAAGACAACCGGTCCTTGCGTGCGGCCTTGGAGCGCGCGCGCGGCGCGCTGGAAGAGCGCGAATTCCTGATTCGGCGGCTGGAGCGCAGCGAAAGCAACAACGCGAACGTCCTCGGGCGGATCCAGACGAGCATAGAACGGTTGGGGTCCGGTGGTGTCAATGCCGGCAATGCGGCGGTGCCTGTGGAATGCACCGCTGAATTGGTCAGGATCGACGGTCAGCACAACACTTCGCACGTTTTGGCCCGGCGTACGCGCATCGGCCGAGCTCCGGGCTGCGAAATGCAGATCGAGTCCTCTTCCGTCAGCCGCCACCATGCGCTGGTGCTCATGGGTTCGCGTGACGTGATCATCGAGGACCTCAACAGCACCAATGGCGTGCTCGTGAACGGACGCAAAGTGTCGCGTCAATTGCTGAATGACGGAGACTTGGTGACCATCGGCGAGGCTCAATTCCGGTTGAGCGTGAAATTCGCGCCGCGGACCTTGGAAGCGCCCGCGACCGACCCGCACGGCGGCGCATAGGGCTACCGGCGGCGCGCTGGCGGGCGGCCTGGCGCGATTTTGCGCATTTTCCGCGGCTTGCTCTTTATCGGCGCCGTCGAATCCGGTATCTTTCGCGCCCTCCGAGCGCGCTTAGCTCAGCGGTAGAGCATCACCTTGACATGGTGGGGGTCAGTGGTTCGATCCCACTAGCGCGCACCACCTCCGAAGCGGAGTGTCGGCGGATATCCATAGGTCACGATGGTTTTATGCCCGTAATTACTCTTCCCGACGGAAGCCAAAAGCGCTTCGACAGCGCCGTCTCCGTGGCGCAAGTCGCGGCCGGTATCGGTGCCGGTCTCGCCAAGGCGGCGCTCGCCGGTAAGGTCGACGGCATGCTGGTCGACACGTCGAGCGTCGTCGACCACGACGCCCATGTGACCATCGTGACCGACCGGGATCCGGAAGGTCTCGAGATCCTCCGGCATTCCACCGCTCACCTGTTGGCGAACGCGGTTCAAGAGCTGTACCCGGACGCTCAGGTGACCATCGGTCCGGTGATCGAGGACGGCTTTTATTACGATTTTGCGCACAAGCGGCCGTTTTCCACGGAAGACTTGGCCGCCATCGAAAAGCGCATGGCCGAAATCGCCGCCAAGGATTTGCCGGTGCACCGGCGCGTGCTGCCGCGAGACGCCGCGGTGCAGCACTTCAAGGCGATCGGCGAGCACTATAAGGCGGAAATCATCGCGTCGATCCCGTCGAATGAGCCCATCAGCCTGTACGGACAGGGAGATTGGGAAGACTTGTGCCGCGGGCCGCACGTGCCCAGCACGGGCAAGCTGAAAGCGTTCAAACTCATGAAGGTGGCCGGCGCCTATTGGCGCGGCGACTCGCGCAATGAAATGCTGCAGCGGATCTATGGCACCGCCTGGGCCAACGAGAAGCAACTCAAGGAATACCTCACCCGCTTGGAGGAGGCCGAGAAGCGCGATCACCGGCGGATCGGCAAAGAGCTGGACCTGTTCCACCTGCAGGAAGAGGCGCCGGGCGCGGTTTTTTGGCATCCCAAGGGTTGGGCGTTGTTCCAACAACTCGTTGCCTACATGCGCGAACGGCAGTCCGACGCCGGCTACCTGGAGATCAATACTCCGGAGATCATGGACCGCGAACTGTGGGTGAAGTCCGGGCACATCGAATCGTTCGGCGAGAACATGTTCATGACCCAGACGCCGGACGAACGCACCTTCGCGATCAAGCCCATGAACTGCCCCGGACACGTCCAAGTGTTCAAGCAGGGCTTACGCAGTTATCGGGAACTGCCGTTGCGCCTGGCCGAATTCGGCAAGGTGCATCGCTATGAGCCGTCCGGTGCGCTGCACGGGTTGATGCGCGTGCGCGCGTTCACCCAGGACGATGCGCACATATTCTGCACGCCCGATCAAATCACCGCCGAAGCGGTCAACGTGACCGAGCTGATCCTCAGCATTTACCGGGATTTCGGCTTCACCGACGTCCGCATCAAGTTTTCGGACCGGCCGCCGAAACGGGTGGGATCGGACGACGTGTGGGACAAGGCTGAAGCGGCGCTGCGCCAGGCATCCGACGCGGCCGGAATCGAAACCACGTTGAACCCCGGCGAAGGTGCCTTTTACGGGCCGAAGCTGGAATTCGTGCTGCGCGACGCGATCGGGCGCGATTGGCAATGCGGCACCTTGCAGGTGGACTTCAACCTCCCCGCGCGCCTAGGGGCGAGCTACGTGGGGGAGGATAGTCAGAAGCACACGCCCGTAATGTTGCATCGAGCCATGTTCGGTTCGCTGGAGCGGTTTATCGGCATTTTGCTCGAGCACTACGCGGGTAAACTGCCGACTTGGCTGGCCCCGGTTCAGGTCGTGGTGATGGGAATTACCAACTCTCAGGACAAATACTGCCAGGAAGTCGCGGAAAACCTGAAAAATCAGGGGCTTCGGGTAGAAACGGACTTGAGGTATGAGAAGGTTGGCTTTAAAATCCGCGAGCATACAATCAAGCGCGTGCCTTACCTGCTGGTCGCTGGCGACCGAGAAGTCGAGGCACGCACCCTGGCCGTACGCACGCGCAGTGGCAAAGATTTAGGCAGTTTGGAGCTCAAGGAGCTCGCCGCTTTGCTTTGCGACGAAGTCGCGAGCCGCGGCCGTCTCGTTTTGGAGGATCGCTTATCGCAACGTCGAAGCGCGTAAGGCGCAATGAGGAGATCTCCGCACCGTCGGTGCGCGTGATCGCAGCGGATGGAAGCCAAGCAGGGGTCATGACGCGCGCAGAAGCGCTCCAACTGGCCACCTCGCAAACTCTGGACCTCGTCGAGGTCTCGCCGATGGCGGAGCCGCCGGTGGTCAGAGTGATGGATTTCGGCAAATTCTTGTTCGAGCAGAACAAGAAAGCGCACGCGGCGAAGCGAAAGCAGAAGCAGATTCAGGTTAAGGAAGTGAAGTTTCGTCCCGGCACGGAAGAGGCGGATTACCAGGTCAAACTGCGTAACATCGTCCGATTCCTTACCGAGGGTGATAAGGCCAAGGTGACATTGCGTTACCGCGGCCGTGAGCTTGTGCATCAAGATATCGGCCGGCGTCTCTTGACGCGGATTTCTGAGGATCTCGCCCCGTATTCGGTGGTGGAACAGAATCCGTTGATGGAGGGCAAGCAGATGGTCATGGTGTTCGGGCCCAAAAAGAAGTGAGCGGCGGACCTTAAACAAGTCCGTCACCCCGCCTGTAGCGGCGCTTGAAAAGAGGATCGTAAAGATCTGTCGTCGGCGTTTGTGAACAGGGCCAAAAAATCAGGAGTCGAACGTGCCTAAATTGAAAACCAAGAAGGCCGCGTCGAAGCGTTTTCGCAAAACAGCGAATGGCTTCAAGCGCGGTCAGTCCCACCGTCGTCATATTCTGACGAAGAAGCCCAGCAAGCGTAAGCGCCAGCTGCGTCGCGAGATGCATGTCAACGAGACGGACATGAATCGCGTGAAAGCAATGCTTCCCTTCGCTTGAAGTACTGGAGTTAAAAGAATATGGCACGAGTCAAACGCGGTGTCGTCGCTGGTCGACGTCACAAGAAAATCCTCAAGAAAGCGAAGGGTTATTTCAACGCCCGGCGCAAAGTATTCCGTACCGCCAAGCAGGCCGTCATCAAGGCGGGGCAGTATGCGTACCGCGGCCGGCGCGAGAAAAAGCGCGAGTTCCGCGCCCTGTGGATCACTCGCATCAACGCGGCGGCGCGGCTGTGCGGGATGACCTACAGCACATTGATCGACGGCTTGAACAAGGCGGAATTGGCGATCGATCGTAAGGTGCTTGCCGATCTGGCGGTGCATGACATGCCCGCTTTTACGGCGATTGCTGAGAAAGCCAAGGGCAGCCTCCCGGCCAAGGCCACGGCCAGCCACGGGGCCACGGTCAGCCAAGCGGCCTAAACGCGTAAGGTATGCGCGGGGTGTTGGGTCTGCCATGGCCCGATGCCCCGCGGAACCTTTTGGACTCGACAATGGCCGTTGCAGAAGCACTCTCGACACTCGTGGAGCGAGCCCTCGCCGACGTGAATGCGTCCGCGGACTTGAGTGCCCTGGACGAGGTGCGAGTGCGCCTGCTCGGTAAAAAGGGCGTCCTCACCGAGCAATTGAAGAGCTTGGGGGCGTTGCCCGCCGCGGAGCGGCCGGCGGCCGGGCAGAAGATCAACGAAGCGAAGGTCTGCATTCAAGCGGCCCTGGAGGCTCGTCGTGCGCGCCTCGAGGAGGCGGCACTGAACGCCGAGCTGGCTCAGGGCGGTATCGACGTGACGCTGCCGGGTCGCGGCCAGGAGTCGGGCGGCCTGCATCCGGTGACGCGCACTCGCCTACGCATCGAGCGGATATTCATGCAGGCGGGGTTTCAAGTAGCGACGGGTCCGGAGGTCGAGGATGACTTCCATAACTTCGAAGCGTTGAATATTCCGCAGAATCATCCGGCGCGTGCGATGCACGATACGTTTTATTTTCCGGACGGCAGGCTGTTGCGCACGCACACCTCGCCGGTCCAGATTCGGGCCATGCGTGCGCAACAGCCGCCGCTGGCGGTGATCGCGCCGGGCCGCGTGTATCGCAACGACTCGGATATGACGCACACGCCGATGTTCCATCAGGTCGAGGGCATCGTGGTGGGCGAGAGCGTGAGCTTTGCGAACCTGAAGGCAATGCTGCACACTTTCGTCGAGCGTTTCTTCGAACAGCCGTTGGGGATGCGTTTGCGGCCGTCGTATTTTCCGTTCACGGAGCCGTCGGCCGAGGTCGACATCGAATGCGTGTTCTGCCGTAGCAAGGGATGCCGCGTGTGTAAGCAAACCGGCTGGCTGGAGATCCTGGGTTGCGGAATGATTCATCCCAATGTGCTCGCGGCGGCCGGCATCGACAGCGAACATTGGCAGGGCTATGCCTTCGGGATGGGTATCGAGCGGCTCGCCATGCTGCGCTATGGCGTCGACGATCTGCGGTTGTTCTTCGAAAACGATTTGCAGTTCCTGAAGCAATTCCCGTGAAGATTACTCATCATTGGCTGCGTGAATTCACGCCGCTCAACGTGCCGCCGGCGGAGCTGGCCAAGCGGCTCACGCTCGCCGGTCTCGAAGTGGAGGCGGTGACGCCCGTGGCGCCGCCGTTTTCCGGCGTGATCGTGGGTGAGGTGCTGGCCGTCAGCCGTCATCCGAATGCTGAGAAGCTGTCGGTGTGCGAGGTCACCACCAACGGCTCCAATCGACTGCAGATCATCTGCGGCGCCCGCAACGTCCGCGGCGGCCTCAAGGTCGCGGTGGCCATGCTGGGAGCTCATCTGCCGGGCGGCATCATCATCAAACGGGCCACGCTGCGCGGCCTCGAATCCCATGGCATGTTGTGCTCGGCGCGTGAATTGGGCTTGGGCGATGAGCACGATGGAATCATGGAGCTGCCGGCCGCGCTCGAGCTGAATCGCAATCTGCGCGACGCGCTCGATCTTGACGACACGTCCCTCGAAGTGAACGCGACGCCGAATCGCGGTGATTGCATGAGCGTGTGGGGCATTGCGCGCGATTACGCGGCTGCCCACGACGGCCGGTATCTCCGGTACCGCGTTGCCCCGGTCGCCGCGCAGCATGCAGAGGTATTCCCCGCGACCGTCGAAGCGCCGGCCGACTGTCCGATTTTCGGCTCACGGGTGATTCGAGGAGTGAAAACCCAAGGCCAATCGCCGGCATGGCTGCGCGAACGACTGCGCCGGGTCGGCATCAACAGCATCTCGCCCATCGTCGATGTCACGAATTACGTGATGATGGAGTTGGGGCAGCCGCTGCATGCCTACGACCTTGCGCGGCTCTGCGGTGGAATCACCGTGAGAATGGCGAAGGCCGGCGAGCGGGTGACGCTGCTGGACGACAAGGAATACGTGCTCGATCCGGAATTTCTGGTCATCGCCGATGGCGGCGGGACGATCGGGTTGGCAGGCATCATGGGTGGGCGCGACTCGGCGATATCGGATACGACCACCGATGTCTTGCTGGAGGCCGCTCATTTCACTCCCGATTCCATCGCCGGCCGCGCCCGTCGGGTCGGCTTATTCACCGATGCCGCGCAGCGCTTCGAGCGCGGCGTCGATCCGACCTTGCCGGCGATCGCGCTCGAGCGCGCGACCGCCTTGTTGCTGCAAATTGCCGGCGGTGAAGCCGGCCCCGTGCAAGTGACGCAAGGCGAGGACACGGACGGGGGCGGCCCGGCGGGGCCGCAGACCTGGGTCACTTTGCGTCGTCGCCGTCTGGCGGGATTGCTCGGCGTCTCCGTGCCGGATGCGGAAGTGCAATCGCTGCTGGCCGCCGTGACGGGCCGGGTCGAGACCACGGCGGACGGCTGGCGCGTGGTGAGGCCCCCGCATCGTTTCGACATCCGCATCGAGGCGGACCTCATCGAAGAAGTCGCGCGGCTGCGCGGTTTCGACAGCATCGTCGAGAGTCATGCGTCGGCGCCGCAGATCGCCGGTCGCGCAACCGAATCACGCATCGGCAACGATCGGTTGCTCACTGCGATGGCCGACGCGGGCTATCGGGAAGTGATCACATACAGCTTCGTCGATCCCGTGCTGCAACGTCAGTTGTTCCCCGAAGAGCCGGGACTGGCGCTTGCCAATGCGATCTCGGCGGATTTGAGCGAAATGCGAGTGTCGTTGTGGACGGGACTCATTCAAGCCGCACGCGAAAATGTGCGTCGCCAGCAATCGCGAGTGCGTCTGTTCGAAATCGGCAAAAAATTCGTGCAGCGTCCGCCCGCGCCGGCACAGGCCTCAGCGCTGCGCGAGATCGAAACGCTTGCGGGCATTGCCACCGGCGCACGTTGGCCTGAGCAGTGGGGCAGTGCGCGCGAGCCATTGGACTTCTACGATGTGAAAGCCGATCTGATGGGAGTCTTGGCGCTCACAGGAAGCACCGATGAGTTTCGTTTCGAGCCGGCCTCATTGGATTGCTTGCGACCTGGGCGGACCGCGCGGATCTTCCGTGGCGCGACGCCGCTCGGCTGGCTCGGAGAGGTGCATCCACAACTTGTCAAGGGCCTGGGGCTGCCGCCCAACGCAATATTATTTGAACTAGAAGTAGAATCAGCTTTCGAAGCTAAGTCACTACAATTTAAAAGAATTTCAAAATTCCCGAGCGTGCGCCGGGATTTGGCCATCATCATCGACGAGCGCATCCCGCTCGCAGTTTTGCAGGAAAATGTTACTGTTAGCGCCTCCGGCCTACTGAGTGAGCTCAGAGTCTTCGATGTCTATCGCGGACCGGGCGTAGATTCTGGACGAAAAAGCATCGCTTTAGGCTTGATTTTACAGGATTCTTCACGCACTCTAACTGACGTCGATGCAGACGCCGTGGTGACCGCAGTGGTTGCGCGGTTACGGGATGAATTGAGCGCCTCAATAAGAGATCAATAAGCATGGCAGCCCTGACCAAGGCCGAAATGGCCGAGGCCCTCTTCGATCAGTTGGGTCTCAATAAGCGTGAAGCGCGCGAGCTTGTGGACCTGTTTTTCGAAGAGATCCGTGCTGCGCTGTCGTCCGGTGAGCAGGTAAAGCTATCTGGCTTTGGAAATTTCGATTTACGCGACAAGAACCGGCGACCGGGGCGAAATCCCAAGACCGGCGAGGAGATTCCCATCAGCGCCCGCCGCGTGGTTACATTCCGCCCGGGCCAAAAATTGAAGGCCCGTGTCGAGGCGTATGCTGGAACCAAGCAATAATAGCGAGCTACCGCCGATTCCCGGGAAGCGCTACTTCACGATCGGCGAAGTCAGCGACCTGTGCGGCGTCAAACCTCATGTGCTTCGCTATTGGGAACAGGAGTTCCCCCAGCTCAAACCAGTCAAGCGACGCGGCAATCGGCGGTACTATCAACGCCAGGATGTGCTCATCATTCGGCAGATCCGGAGCTTGCTGTATGAACAGGGATTTACGATCGGCGGAGCACGCAACCGCCTCACCGGCGATGATGCGCAGGTGGATCTCAACCAGAGTCAGCAGCTCATTCATCAAATGCGGCTCGAGTTGGAAGAGCTGATAAAAATTCTTCGCCGCTAGGCGGCTCTCAAGTTCTTAATTGTAATTTGGGCTATCATTCGGTCCCTCGGTCGGGGCGTGGCGCAGCCTGGTAGCGCACTTGCATGGGGTGCAAGGGGTCGCAAGTTCGAATCTTGTCGCCCCGACCAATTACTTACGCGTGTTGAGATATCGGGTTAGGTATACTCTTGGGTACACCTTTCCCTTATGGCTAATTTGGGGGACAAGCCCGACGGACCAGGATGGTTCAAGCTGTCGCATTGTGTGCAGATTTCATTTGGGCAGCCCTACCAAAATTTGAAAAATCTATCCCAGGGAATCTGAGACGTGGAGGATGCGGCCATTCGAGAATTTTCCGCGTACCTGCTCCCCGTCTGAGGTCCCACTCCGCCAAATCTGGATTAGTTTCTTGGATTCGATCAGGGGGGCGATTCTGGGCCACAGTTTTGCGGCGACAGTGACCACGAAGCCGGTGCCCGCCATGGCGCGATCAACGTCAATTCGTTTGAGGCCGCCATCTCGCCACCACAGCGATTTGACAACGGTTTCCGAATTCTCGTCGTGGTAGGTCCAAGGGTCGGTCGGATCGAACCTCAATCCCAACTCCGCCGCCAGCCGAGGGCAGAAGACGACAGCGTTGTCTGGAACAGTGGATGCGACTCCACCGTCGAGAAAAGCGATCCCGGCGGGAGACACGGCCTCATAAAGCGGAATCACTTGGTCAAGTACGACCGCTCTGGGCAAGTCCCGCAGTGCCTGATGCAAATTGGTGGCCTTAAATCCCGTCGCGGAATGCAGCTTCAGTTTCTCCTCCGTGTGCGATTCGCGGAGTGAAGTGGTTTCGAAGGACGAGGCTGAGGCAAGTATTATCCGGTCAGACGCCTCGGGCCACGCCGGCTGCACGGTTTCGTCATCAATCCACGCGAGGGAGTCTTTGGGCCACATCGATCTAACGATTGTGGGTCTCGCAATTGCTGCGGGACGTGGGGCCGGTGCAAAGGTCGTTATGCCAAGGCTGGCCACGCCAGTATTCAGTGCAACAAGATCGAGTGAACGCCAATCGAACTGGCCGGCCGATGCGAACTCTGCGGCAACTTCACGGGCGGCACGGAACGCGGCCACGACTTCCAGACGCCGGAACTGGACCTTCAACTCTAGCCGTGTGAGCCGGTCATGCTGCGCCTTGGTCGGCTCAGGACCAAAAAGTGCGCCGCCGCCATCGCGCCGCATCAGCTCTCCGGCGCGCCGGCGAAGTATTGCTGGCGGGTATCCAGTTGCATCGGACAACACGCGCACCGCAGACTCCAGCGGCCATGTCCATGCAATGGGATCCTCAGACCACATGCCTCGGAAAGTCGAAGAAAATCCGGGTGGCGGTTCGTAAACGTCGATGCCGGGGCTGTCTGGAAACACTAGCTGGTAGAAGCTGGGAAGTTCAGCGGAAGGAACGGCAAACGACTGGCTGCATTCCCCTGCGAGGGCTTGACCATAGCGAATTATGCCGATGTCGCCGCTGGCGGCCATTTGGGGGATCAGTTCGACGATCAGATCGGCAAGCCCTCGACAATCGCGGTTCTCCCAAGCGACGCGACAGCCTTCCAACGCGTGCTCGCCTCTCTTGGCCCAAAGCCGCCGGATAAGGCTGGCAACTATGACGTCCCCTTTTTCGTGGGCTGTAAGCGACATCGCGGTGAGGCGCACTTGATGGGTGAGGCTGCTCGTCATCAAGTCCACAGCCGAGCAGAGCCAAGCGGCGATCAGGTCTTCCTCCATGGCTGGCGGATTCTCTTGGAATGGCAATTCCTTTCCCGTTCGGAAATCTCGGTACTGTTTAAGATGGTCCTCAAGGACATCCCACATTTTTGCCCATGAAACGCCGGGCACGGCAACCTCAAAAACAGACGCGATATCGGGAATGAGCGAAATCGTCCACTCCCGTCCGTGACTCAGATCATTGGAAAACGCATCGAATGCCCGCTCTTTGGCCGAGGCGCCCTCAAGCTCTGCAAGCAACCGATGAAGCCGCAACTTGGCGCCGCTTTGCCACGCACCCCAGGAACCGTCATGCTCCGCAGCCGCTTGAAGGTCTGGAAGGTAGGACCGGGCTGCGTCCAGATCGCCCGCCCGCACGGCAGCTCTGGCAGTTGCAAACTGCGCGCGGTTCTCGTTCCTAAGCCGCGCGTCCTGTATAACGCGTTGTACGATCTCATAACTGCCGCTCTCGGCGAGACGCTCGAACGCCCGCACGATGTTATGGTTCTGCTTATCGTCGTGGTCGGCAGCGAGCCGCGTTTCCAACTCCTCGAGCGAGGTCACGTGATCGAATGCAACATCCTCCGCGCTCCTGGAACGATTAGGGCGTTCTGCCTCGGGAGTAGTTGCCGGCGGGGCTAAAGTCACCTTGTACTTGCGCGCGATCTCGCCGAGCCGTGTCAGGAGATCGCCCTTAAGCGTGGACTCGCCGTCAACGCTTACTCGCACAACGCTCTCTTCCAACTCCGACTCGCGAAAATTGGGCGGCATTGCGTCGAAGAGCGGCTCATATATGCAGTCGGCGAACTCGTCCATTACCGGCAGCACCATGTTGTCGAACACCCGGAGAGCGGCTGGCACTAGATCAGCGCGTCGTTTGACAATCCCCTTCAATGCCGCAGCAAGTATTGTCGGCCAATTGGCAAGGTGGTCGCCGTCAGCCTGGTGCATGGCAGCGTCCGCCAGGGCGGGAGAACACTGGCCGGCCTCAGTCAAATAGGTTCGCGCCATGCGCCTCGCGGCGCCCCGGCCCTCTGTTTCCGACATCCCGCTCGTAAGCTGTGCGGCGAACCTCACTCGTTCCTCCCGGTGGTCAGGATCTTCCGTGTTCGCAAGTTCGAGCAAATCTACCCACATCGCGTATTGGGCGTCTTTCTTTGGCGGCCGCGAGATGCCAAGGATGTTGTTGTTCATTTCCCGCAAAAGCTCGCGCCCGCCTTCTTGGTTCCCGATGCGCGCATGCGCGATCGCGAGTTCACACATGTCTGAGACATATTCACTCGGCGAGCCGTGTGCTTCGAGCCCATAGGGTGCCGGAAGGCGGGCGAGAGCCTTTTCGTAATCCTTGTCGGCGTAAAACGCCGACACAGCGAATGCGCGGCGGAAAGAATCACAACCCAGTCGGCCCGGGTTTGACGCCATCATCTCATCGACGTTCGAGGTTATTAACGCGATCGCCTCCGGACCGTGAGCGTGTGCCGCCTGCAGTATCGCATCAGCGACGATTGGCAGGGCGCGCTCGATATACCAGTCATCAGTCGCATGATCCTCCTGGGTTTTGCCACGGGCGACAAAGATTAAAACCTTGCGGATTCCTGACCAAACGACATCCGGAGCCATTTTGTGGCCCGCACGCCCGCTGCCAGCTATACGCGCAAGATTTTCCAAATTGAGTTGTAAGCCTTTGAGCAGGCCCTTGTCCGCATATTCGCGGGAAGCCGGTTCGCGGCCGATATAGGCTTCGATCAAATTGAATTGAAAGAGATCGCGTGCCCGATCTTTGATCTGATCCAGCCCGTTTAGATTGTTTCGGTCAAATGTCGGTGGCGCGATACCGTCGATTGCAGACGCCGCGGTCGCTGCATCATTCAATCTCACGGCGATAGCAGCCAGACGTTGGCGCATTCCGTTGCCGAGTTGCGGATTGCCGGTCAGCGCTTGGGCAAGCAGCTTCGCAGTGAGAGCATCCTCCCCATGGTGATATGCGGATTCCACTGCAAGCGCGCGAAGCACGCTCGGGCCGCTCCCGGTGAGCCCTATGCTCTCACATAGCGCGGGAATGTCCGCGGTGGGATTGTCGTCTACATACATTCGCACGGCCGAAAGCTTTAGGCTGTTCTTGAAGCGCTCCAGAGAACCAGGATCGCTGCGAAATGCATGCTCGGCGACATACATCCGGTCCAGGGCTGCCAACAGGTGGCGGGGTTCCCTGAAGATGAGAACACGATGTGCCCATTCACGTACGTCATCATCACGTAATGTTTGGTCGAGCGGCGCGGAACCCAGCAATTTGTCGATAGGCTCGGCGGCTTCAAATAGACGCCTGGCGTCGTCGGGCCGGCCGGCCGTTAAGAGTGCATCGATCACCCTATACGGCGCATGAGCGTCGAGAGACAGGTCACCCGCTTCAATAGTCGATATCGCCTGATCGAGTAGCCCGGTTTCGACGTAGGCCTTGATCAGGACCTCATCGGACACCGCGTCCGTGGTCATCTCGATCTCGTTTCGGCAGAGGATCAGGTCAAAGAGCTTGGTGGCATCCTTCGTGCGCCGTACGACGCCAAACGCAAGTCGAATGTCAGCCTGGATATCACTGGGGCTACGACCATCCTTGAACTGCGCGTGGAAATTCGCCGCATTTGCCTCGCGCAAGACAGCGGCGTCTTCCCGTGCCCTGGCGAGATACCTCAATTCGAGCCAGCGTTGCGGATCGTCGGGTGCTGATTTCCTGGCGAGGTCGGCGAGGACGATATATCGGTCCTTGAGACGGTTGTCGTCCGTACGTCCAAATCGCTTGCGGGTCCTTTCCAGCAGGAACAGACGGAAGCTATTGTGGAAGATCGCCCACCGTCCACGGCTGTTGATCTTTAGGAGATGCGAGCAGGCCTTGAACGCCGCATCCGTTGCGACATCGCCAATAACCTCATCCAAACGGGCCGGATCAAGCGCGCCTTCGGCCAGCGCCAAATAGCCCAGGACCTTTTGCGCCTCGACATTCTCCTCGATATCGTGCCACCCGCGTTCGTAAAATAAGTCGATGTTGCCCTGTATGTCCTCTGCGTCTGCCAGCCATTGCCGTCGCTGTTCTAGTGTGGGCAACCGGAGAAGACGTTCAACCAGATAACGGATAGAAAGCGGAAGACCCTCTGACTTTCGCCAAAGCTGGTCGCGGTCGACATCGTCGGGAAGGTTGCTCGCGCGCGCGAGCCGATGGACCGCTTCCTTCTGAAGTGGGGAGATCTTTATGCAGCGCCCCGCTGCGCCGGCTTGATCGCGCACTGTTGGCGGCATGTCGTGGAGATCGACTCTCTGCGATCCCAACAGAAAGAACACCCCTCTGGGCAAGGCATGAGGAAGCGGCAACTCCTTCAGCAGGGAGTGCTGCGGCCGTTCTTCGCGTGGAATGTGATCGAGGCCATCCACGATGACAACGGTGCGAATAGTCTCTTTAGCGTAGCGAGCGCCCGCTTCGTGAAGCAAGGCTTCGAGTTGTGCGCGCAGTTCCGGCAATTCGGAGCCGGGCATCACATCGTGGCCGAGACCTTGCTTCTTTAGCTGGACTATCAGATCGGTAAGAAAGTCTGCGGCTTCGGCCCGGCCCAAACCGTGCCCTTCATCAGGGATGAACGCCAGATAGCGAATGAACACGGCGCGCGGCGTGGGCAACATTCCGGCTTGAAGCAATGTAGATTTGCCGCTGCCAGGGGGGCCGATGAGGGCGATGTATCCACTTTCAGTCTGATCGAGGGCTAACCGTAAGGCGTCCTCCGTTTGGGGGTTGCCCTGGACAAGGAGATCGACGGGAAATACGTGGCTGTGGCGCTGGCCGAAGGCATTGCGCCAGCGCAGCGCCTTGTAGAGTTCGTCTGCTGTCCACCGAGTTTTAGTGTTTTCGGCTTCAGAGACCAACCGCGGTAAAAGCCCGAACAGGGCCTCTTGACGCTGGGAGTCGAATTTGGTCGCTGGCGCGAGGCCCTCGGCTCGGGCGGACCCGCTGGTGAGGAAAGATAGGTTCCGCCAGAGGTCTTGCAGCTCGGCGTCGTCTAGTCCGCTTGCGAGACGAAGGTCAATGAAGATCGGCGCGTATGGTGACTCTACCCATTGCTGGACAGTCCAAGTTGCGCCATTAGCCTCTAGAGCACGCAGAAATGCCGCGGTGGAAACCTGTTTCGCCTCCGTTCCCAGATTATCGACGGTCGAAGGTCGGGCGTCGGTCCCGAAGCAGAGCTTGACGCGCATGCCGGGATTGGCGGTCTTCAGCGCATTCCGGGATTCGACGATTTTTGACCATAGCGCTTCGGCTCCAAGCAAAAGAGTCTTCAGCCGAAACTCACCCTCGTCCCGGTTGGTCTTGAGCTGGTACCCGATGACATGGTCAGCATAGCCAAGGACGACGTCGTCGAAGCTGCCCGCCGAGGGGTCTGCAAGGCCAACCCAGCGCAGGTTTCCGGAGGTCAGCCCCGCATAGATGAGGCGCGCTCCCAGCCTCCATTGGGGCACATACCCGCGCATGGCGCGGCGTTCGCCTTCACCTGAGGCTACAACTCGCTTCCTGGTTTGCTTGTCTCTGGCCATCGATCAGGGGGAGGATTGGGTATCTTCATTCAAGAATAGTCCGCCGCGTCTGTTCATAGACATTCTACAGTTAGTCCGGCGAGTGGGTTGATGACACAGATTGCCGACGCCCACATAAAAACCCCTCTGTGCCAGAGATTCGGGTTAAGTCCAAAGAAACCAGTTAACAGAATTTCTTAGCGAAATTGGACGACTGAGTAGGGTAGAGAATGCGCCATTTACACAAATGGCATTAAGCTCCCGTGGTCCGCGACTCTGCGCAATGCATCATAGAGTTCGACAACAATGCCAGCGGCGTCAGCGGGCGAATAATGCTCCATGCCCCGTTGAAGCTGCCAGTACCGACCATGAGCAACCCAGTGCCGGATGTTCAATAGATTTTTGAATCGTCCGATTGCCGTGAGTAACCGAGCTCGATCAACCCTTAGTAAATCCGTGAGCGATCGGATGTAGAGTTTCCATGCATCGACGATGCCTTCTTCATACAAAGGAATGTGCCACTCCGTTCGTGCGTTTGATCGCAGGAGCCTAAGCCGTTTTGCCAAATCATCCATGTTCTGCAATCTCAAGGCTGCGTCTAACCTGATTCTCGCTTCCGCAGCTGCGGTGAGCGTGAGAACGGCCGCGAGCTCCAGCTCCTGTCTGGAGGCCGTGAAGTATCCAGCAACGTCTTCCCTGGAGGCTCCAAGGCCTAACACGTCAAGCAGGAGCACCGGAAGTTCGGACGCCGAGCCCAGTAGTCGAGCTTCTTGCTCCTCGCGAGCCAAGCCGTCACTACACAGGTCGAACCAGTTGAGGACGTCACCAGGATCTAAGGTGGCGGGGTCATCAAACAACATGGAGACTAGCGACTGATTCCAAAAAGGTCGGTGAACAGTTGCTGAAACGAATCCTGGGTCAGCGGCCGTAGCTCAGGTCTGGACCTGGGCGGTGGCCGAAAGCTTGGCGCTGGGCGGGTGATGAACCATGCAACGTGGGCTCGTCTCTCCGTGGGCGGCACTTTGCTGTCGGTATTGAGCAGAAGCAATACAGCCTTCCCGTTGGGACCGGTGACTTCGACGCGGCCAAAAGCACCAATTAGCATGGTTCCTTCGGGCTTGAAGATTAGTTTCCGGGACGCAAGCTGGAGTTCCAAGGACTCGATTTTGTATCGACCAAGATCCTCCTCCGTCAGTTCCATGGTTGCACGCGCGGACTTTACCGAGCCAGACAGGATCAGCGAGTGCAGCCATCCATCGATCTGGTTGAAGAGGTCGTGTACCGCTTTAATCCACCAGTTCTTCATCTCCTCCCAGTCCACGACATCATCGGTACCAGCTTTCTGTTGCTGCTCAGCGAAATGTTGGACGAGCTTTTCAAATTCGGGGTCTGCCACGCTGTGCTCCCGGCTGAGGTCTGGTTCATTGAAAATATGGATTATACCGCGATGGCTTGTGGCGCGCCCATAGCCACCGCCGCCGCGATCTATGCAGCGTTCAGAGGTCAGACCGCACGTGTTGTGCAGGATAGGCTGGCGGCGTCAATCGTCTAACATTTTGGGGCGCTGGTCTGGGGGTCTGCCTCGGAGCCCGCTACTTGCCAACGCGAAGAGCCTGCAGGTGGTCCGCCCATTGGGTCAACGCGCCCCGCTTCTCCTCGAGGTATTGGTGGGTGTCATACGTCGCAATGATGCCGGGCTGCGCATGATTCAGGCAGCGCTCGGCGATATCCGGACGGATGCCCAGCTTGGCGAGACCAGTGCGCACGGTGCGTCGCAGATCGTGCAGGGTGAACGCTCCCACCTTGTGTTCGGCAAAGGTGTCGAGGTGACGTGCGATGCTGCGGGTCAGCAGCTTCGGGTCCATCGGCCCGTCGCCATCCTCAGCCGGGAATACCCAGGGGCTTCGGCCGGCCGTGCGCTTTAGGCGCTTGAATTGCTCGACCGCCGGCGGCGTCAGCGGCACCGCGAAGGCAACGCCGGTCTTGGTTCGCTCGGCGGGGATATCCCAGACCGGCGCCTTGGCCTCAAGATCCACCTCCGACCAGCGGGCTCCGGTGAGTTCCGACCGCCTGACTGCGGTGAGGAGAATCAGCCGGATCGCGATACCCGTGCGCCTCGCTCGCTTGGTGACCTCATCGATGTTGGCGAGCATGGCGCCGAGCTCTTCGTCATCGAGGGCTCGCTGACGCGGCCGTTCGGTGCCTCCTGGGCGAAACAGCAGCTGCACGGGCGAGGATTCGACAATCTGCCGGTGGATGCCGTACCGGAACAATTGCGACAGCAATCCGGCCACGCGATTGGCCATCACCGGGGCAGGGCGGTCGACAATCGCGTCCAAGAGCTCGATGACTTCCCGAGGCTTGATGGTGCGCGCATCGCGGTGCGCCCAATCGGCGAGTTCCTTCTGCAGGATTCGTTCCGCGTACTCCGGGTGCTTGCGGCGCTGGCGCAGGTGCCGCTCGGTGAAGTCTTTGATCAACGCCGCGACGTTGTGGGAATTACCGCCGGCGGGCACCTCGACGGCGGCTCTCGGTCCGGGGCGGTTCATGGCGCTGCGCGGGTCGATCCCATCCTGCAGCAGATCGCGAAACCGCTGCGCCCTGGCGCGGGCGTTGGCGAGCGTCAACCCCGGGAAGTTGCCCAGCGTGATGACGCCGGTCCGGCGCTTGAACTTGTACCTAAATCGAAACTCGCGGACGATGCCGCGGGTGCTGGTTTTCCGGACCCGCAGCATGAGGCCGGCGACGGCGGGGTCCGTGAGTGTACCTAAACCGCGCTTTTCGACGGCAGCGCTCGTGAGCCTGACAAGGGGTCGGGACATTGTGGTGAAAATCGCCGTTTTAGGTACACTTTAGGTACACTTTGGGGAGGATACGCGCCGCGACGCTGTGAAACAACATGCAACATGACTAGCGTGTGAATGCCTATAAAATAAGGCATTTAGCGAACTACAGACCGATGCAAACCGTAACAACGCGTTGCATCCCGTTTCGCTCTGGAATCCATGGGGTGCAAGGGGTCGCAAGTTCGAATCTTGTCGCCCCGACCAATCTAAAACGCGATGCTCCGCAAGAAGCTACCCGCAAGCGCGCGCCAGTTTTCTTTTACGAGAACCAGCGCAGAAAGGCCGCCGCCGCCAGCGCCGTCAGCGCGAGGGCAAGCTGCGTGGTCCACGCGCGCTGCCGAACCGGCGCCGACCAGTTCGCTTCGCGCGCCAGGTAAAGTGCAGCCACCGAGAATCCGACAGCCGCACACGCCATTTTGAGAACCAGCGCGCCGATGGCGATGCCGTGGATGTCCGGGAAGCTACCGTAGCCGGCGTAGCTGATCGCGCCAAAGCACGCGCCGCTGGCGCCCTGGGCCACCCAGCCGCCCATTACCAGCCGCGCCAGCAGCCGTCGCGCCGCTTGCGGCTCGGCGAGCTTCAGGCCGCGCGCCGCTGCTGCGCCGCCCGTGACCGAGACGGCGCCCAAGTTGTGGACGACCTGGGTCAGAGCGTACCCGAGGTTTTGCGCGTCCACGCCCGGGGCCGTCTCATCCGCCCCTGGCCGAGGTCGGCTTTAGCCGGCCGTGACCTTGATGCACTTTTCCACGCCGATCGGCGTGTGAGCCTTGTCGACGATCTTGATACAAAGGGTGTGCGGGCCGGCCGTGAGCGTGTCAACCGTAGTGGTGCCCTTCAGTTGGCGCAGGACCGAGGCTTCTCCGCCATCCACATAGAGATGAACGTGGTCGCCCTTCGGGCCCGGCACGGCCTCGTAGGTGACCTTGGTGGGCGCACTGGCGCTGACCTTGGCGCCGTCCGCCGGCGACGAGATCGTGACCGAGGCATCCGCGGCCAGCACCGCACCGGACAGCGCGAGCGAGCAAATGAACAGTAGGGGCTTGAGCAAAGGCATGGTCGACTCCTTACTCTGGGTTGAGCGGGCGAATATAACAGTTTCGACGCGCATTCGACCATGGCCGCGACACCGGTTCAATCAGTGCTTAAGTCCAGTGCTTAAGTCACGGCAGGATGAAGTACCAAGTCACGATCCCCGCGATGACGTTGAATATGGCGATCGCGATGGCCGATCGGATCAAGAAGCGCTTCCAGTCGAAGTCCTTCTTGCGGGACGGGGGGTGCGGGTCGCGCTCGACGCGGTTAGCCATGCGCGTTAGCCACCACCGTCACAAGCGGCTCCTCCCGCCTCCACGGCTCTCCCGACACCTGAATCGGCGCTTTCTGCATCAGCAGTGCAATCGACATACTATCGTCGACCTCCATATGGTCAGAAGTTTTGAACCGACGGGGCACCAGCATTGACTGCTGCAAGTTTGCTCAATGGGACCGTGATGGCTACGCGGGTCCCACCTTCCGGCGGTGGTTCGATTCGCAGTTTGCCTCTAACGACCCGTGCACGGTACTCCATCATACGCAGCCCGAGGCCTCTGTATCGGTCCGGCGGCGGATCAAATCCACAACCGTTGTCGGTTATCGCAAGGGTGATCCCTGCCTCGCTCGTGCGCAGCGCAATGTTTATCACCGTACATCCGCTGTGGCGGAGCGCATTGCTGATCGATTCCTGCGCAACACGGTATAAGTGATCCGCCGCACCGTCGTCGATCCAAGGGTCATCGGATCCTGCTTCGAACTCAACGCGGACCGGCAAGCGGTTGCTCGTGTCCGCCGCGAGGCGTTGCAGGGCCGTGCTGAGCGAGTCGCGGACGGTGTGCACGGGCGACAGTCCGAGCGCGAGCTTCCGCGTGGTATCGATCGCTCCATTGACGTGGCCTACTATTTCGCGAAGCGCCTTTTGATGGGATTGCTGGTCGCGTAGAGGGTGGGTACAGACGGTCTGAAGCAGCAGAGCAATGCCGGTGAGCTCCTGTCCGAGACCTTCATGGATATCGCTGCACAGTCGTATGCGCTCACGGATCGCGATGTCGAGCAATTCGCGCTCGAGTGCACGCTGTTCGCTGACGTCGGACAGCGTCAGCGAGATCCCCTCGATCAGCGGATTTGCGAATTGATTGCTGCCGATGACGCGAATCACGCGCGCATCGCCCGCGCGCGTCGTAATCTCGGTCTCCATCTCCGTAGAGGTTCCGGGTCGGGCGATCAGATCGTCAAGAAACGCCGTCATAATGGCTTCGTTTTCCGAGCCGAGCAATCGCGCGGCCGGGAGGTTTTGCAGATCCGGCACGCGCGCGCCGAGCATCGATTCTGCGGCGGGACTTACAAAGCCGAGGCGCAGCTGCGCATCGACGACGACGATCAGGTCGGGCGAGCGACGCACCAGTTCGGTGAGACGAGCTTCGGCCTCTTGCGCCGCGAGAGTATGATTTAGGCGTTGCAGCTCATGACGGACTCCTCGTTGGCGGACGACCAGGAATACGGCACCCAGCAACACGATTCCGAACAGAATCTCTGAGTTCAGTCCTCGTCCGGTCGCCTCTGAGCCGACGAGCAGCGCGATCGCGAGCAGAAGCGCCAATGCCGGTAGCATGCTGTGCGTATTGGCGCCGTGGTTCCGTTCAGTCTCACGAGTCGGCAACCGGTAGTGCTCAGCGGCGACAGCGCTGGCCACGAGGGCGCAGTAGAGAATATCACCCATGCTGAAGATGCCGTCGCCAAAGCCGTCGATCGCGTAGAGCGTGCCTGCGCCGGCGGACTGCTGCGCGAGCCAAGCCATGTCGGAGCCTAGACCGACGACCGCAGCGCCGATGAGCAGCAGCGCGGAGCGCTCGCTGCGCCATTCAGTGATCTGGATGAGCAGGACCACCGCCATGGTGATCGAAACGCTGGTCGCGAGCGTGTAGAAGAGCTTTACAACAAAGCCCATTGCTACGCCGGCGTCGGGTGCGAACGGCAGATCGAATAGGAAGACCCAGAGCGTTGCGAGCACGCTGAGCACTATTGTTGCGGCATCGAGCCACAGCTGACGTCGGCGAAATGAGCCGCCGCAGCTCAGATAGAACAGCGCGAGTGCCCCTGTGACCAGGGGGTAATAGGGCAGATACAGCCAATCACTGAGCGCGCGATAGAAATGCGAGGTTGTCGCGCTAATTCTCGCCGACACCACCGTTGCCACCAGGTCCACCGCTGCACCGGCGAATAACAGCCACCAGCCACGTCGCCGTAGACCGCGCGCAACGTTGCGATACAACATCGCGGCGATCGTCGCGAGGACAATGATGTCCGCCGGGGCAGGGCACCAGCCGCTGATAACCCGCACTGTCTCGGATTCCCGCCAGTTTGCGGCAAACCAGACCGCCATCGCGAGCGCATAGATCCAAAGGCTGCCTGCAGCGAACCAACGTCCACGACCGGAATTCGGAACTGCTGGCCGAATCTCTGCACGCACGGAGTTTGACCGCTGCGCTGACCGCGCTATCAAGCGCTCTTGCTCCGTATCCATCTCCCGATTGCTGACGGTGGGTAGGCTCACCAGTCAGTCCTTCTCTGATCCTCGCAAATGAAGCGGCTTACAAGAGAAATTACCGGCTCCGAGCCTTGCGGCCAGATTGGACGCTTTGCCATCGCAGTACGATCGGCCGGTACGCGACGACCAAATGGTCTGGGTTGTGCCGTTCTTGATGTAATCAACGCGACAACTGAGCGTGTTTTCAGAGACGTAGGTCTTGATTTCTCTGACCTCAGTACTGGACCTGCAAATAAAACTGTCGCGAGTGTTCGACCAATCGTCCTGGGCGTGAGTAGCGTCAGCCAACACGATGCATAAAATAATAGCGGTTCCGGGACGATGGCTAAGATTCATCTGTCGCTCCTCTCGTAGTTTTTGTCGCCATACGCCGCGACGCGTTCCCAGTATAGTTACTGTCCAGCTCATACAGTAGTCGCGCATCGAGACTACTGTATGGACGCCGTGCGTGCTCATGCTCAGAATTCTTGGCATGCGCCGCCACCGATGCCACGTCTACCTCAAGGATCGTTCGCCTCGCTACCTCGTTCTCTGGAGCGTTCAGTGGGAGATGATCGATTGCCGATCCATCGAGGCCGGCAGCGACCGCTACGCGGCGATGATGGAGGCGATCGAGCAGGCGCGGCGGGAAGGGTGGGACGCGGAAGGTACGCCCGACTTCGGCTTCGTTTTTCTTCGCCGCGGTGACGTGCGCCGGATGTTGATGTTGACGCCGCGCGATCCGCACGACTCGATGCAGCAATCATTCAATCCGTTCCGCCGGTGACCCCTTGGCGGGTTGCGTTGGGGTGGGCGCTCAAAAAAATGACTTGCGCCGTGCACCCGACAAGCCGGTAGGATCGAACTATGAACGGCATGCACGTTAAAACCTGGGTTGCTTGGTCGTAGGCGTCGGACGGTCTGTAACCGCCGCAGGTTGCCGTGCGGGCGCATCGAGGCATCAAGGAAATAGACGGGGTGTCAGCAAAGCCTTTGTTATCCCGAACGTTCGGTACGGCGCGCAGGCGGGTTCTTTGCGGGGTAGTCGCTCTCGAGGCGCTGTGCATCGGGTTGACGGGAGTGGGGTCTGTCTGCGGCGCGGAAATGGTCAGCCAAACCGGCAGTTCCAGCACCGCAGTCAATGAAATCACGGTTACTGCGCAGCGTCTCGGTCTGCTGGGTACGGCCGATAGCGCGAGCGAAGGCATCGTAACCGATGAGGAACTGCAGTTGACCCCAGCCTATCGTCCCGGCCAGGTGCTGGAGACGGTGCCCGGGCTTATCGTGACTTTGCACAGCGGTGAAGGGAAGGCCAACCAATACCTGATGCGCGGCTACAACCTCGATCACGGCACGGACCTCGCGACGTTCGTGGAAGGCATGCCCGTCAATCAGCCTACGCATGCCCATGGACAGGGTTATACGGATTTGAACTTCATGATTCCGGAGCTGGGCGATGCGCTGACGTACACCAAGGGCCCGTATTACCCAACCGTCGGCGATTTCGGCGCAGTCGGTTCGGTACGAATCGGGTATCGCGACGCCATCGCCGATCAGGTATCGGCAACGATCGGAACGCTCGGTTTTCAAAGAATCATGAGCGCTGCTTCGAAAGCGCTCGGCGAGGGCACGCTGCTCGGCGCCGTAGAAATTCAACATTACGACGGTCCTTTCATCAACCCTGATGATGCGCGCAAGGTGAATACCGTTCTGCGCTACAGCCAAGGGGATGCAAGCAACGGCTACGCCGTGACCGGCATGTACTATCATCAACTATGGACCAACACTACGGACATTCCGGTGCGGGCCATCACCGAGGGCTTGGTGCCGGATCGCTTCGGTACGCTCGACCCCACCGACGGCGGCCGCGCGCAGCGCGCCAGCCTATCCGCGCAGTTGCACGAAAGTCTTGGCAACGGTCAATTCACCGCCAGTGCCTACTACATTCGGAACGATCTGGACCTCTTCAACGATTTCACCCATTTTTTGACCGACCCGGTGTATGGCGACCAGGAGCATCAATTCGAGCGCCGTGACGCGGTGGGAGGCGAGGCGAGCTATAGTCATCCGGTCACGCTTTGGTCGATACCCAGCGAGCTGGCCGCAGGCGTTCTGATACGCGATGACATTGAACGGGTTGGACGCGCACCCAGCGTAGACATGCGGGATCTTCCGGCCAGCACGGCGCCGGCCTCTTTCAGTAATTTGGATCACGTGACCCTTTTTGCAAGCGCCCTGTATGCGCAGGCAGCCACCCATTGGACCTCGTGGTTTCGCAGCCTCATCGGCTTTCGTGTCGATCATCAACACGGAATCGATACTGACTATTTGGCACCATTGCATGCAACTTACGGGTTCACCAACGCCGGCGTCGACACTCAGACCCTCGTCCAGCCGAAAGGCAGCCTCATCTTCACGCCTACCGACCATGTCGAGTTTTACCTGGCCGCCGGCCGAGGTTTCCATAGCGCCGACCTGCGCGGCGTCAATGAAAGCAAAAGCGTCGATCTGGGACTGCCATCATCCCCTCTGCTCGCGAAACAAGAAGGCCAGGAGGTCGGCATGCGGGCACAGGTGCGGCGCGATCTCGCGTTGACCTTTGCCGTCTACAATCTGTGGCAGCAGTCCGAGACCACTTATGATCCGGACGTCGGTCAGGACGAAGCGGGTCCGCCGAGCCGACGCTACGGCTATGAAGTGAATGCCACTTACCAGATGGGCCGTTTCCTGGAACTGTACGGCAGCTATTCAGGGAACCACACGCGTTTCACGCGCCCGTACGACGATGCGACGGGGCATCTGGGGACCTCCATCACCGATGCGCCGGTGGCCACCGGGTCACTGGCACTGTACCTGACCGATCTCGGGCCTTGGAGCGCCGGGTTGGACTACCGGTACTTGGGCAACTATCCATTGTCTTCCGGTCCGTGCGTCGACAGCGCGGCCATAAAGGACTTTCCCGGAGTGGCCACTTCCTGCGCCAATGCGCCCACGGCCCTCGGCCAGGTCAACGGCAAGGGTTTCGGTGAGCTCAATCTGGATGTGCATTACGCCTGGTCGGCAACTTGGACCGCCTCCTTGGGTGCATACAATTTGCTCAATACCAAAGCAGCGGCGGCTGAGTTTTGGTACGTCGATCGGCTCCGGTCGGAGCTCGCGACCTATCCTGACGGGCGGGCCGATATCCACGAACATCCGCTCGAACCGCTCATGGCTCGATTCACCATGGTGAAGAAGTTCGGCGCAGCGAAGCGGTGAGCCAAGCATGGGCAAACGTGCGAGTCAGGCGTCAGTGCTCGGCGCAGATCGGCGTTGCGCGCGTCAGTTTTGACGCGCCTTCGGTGGTCAAGGAAAAAATGGCCGGGATGACACCCGGCAGTACGAACACCAATCCGGGAGCGGCAAAGGTGAGCGCGAGCGCCCAATGCCAGCCCCAGAGATGCATCGCTCCGAAAAATGCGCCAATCGTGATCGGCGCCGTGAAGCGCAAGAAGATCGCGGCGAACAGCGCGGCCACAGCCCAAATATGTCCTACGCCATGCTCGATGCCCGCATAGCCGGCGGCCATTTGCGCGGTAGCGAAAACGAAAAAAGCGGCGAGAGCGAGTATTCCGATTACATATTTCATGGCGCCTCCGTGACTGAAACACCATTCTCTTACCGACCGGTTGAATCCCCTATGACATGGTTCTCGGTGATGGCTCAAAAAGCGCGACTTGAGTTGCGCATCACTGTCGCCGCCCGCGTGCTGCGGCGCCCACTTAACCGATGCGTGCCTAGAGTCCACCGTTCTTGGCGATGGTGAGCCCGATTCCCGACCAATCGATGTCTTCCCCTTCGACTGCAATGGTCTGCAGGAGGTGATTGCGTAGCAGGCCGAGCAATGGCATCGGCACGCGCAGCGTCTCTGCGGACTGCCCCGCAAGGCGCATGTCCTTCAGGCCCAACGGGGCTGCGAATCCGGCCGGCCTGAATCGACCGTCCACCAGCGTTTTTCCGTAGTTGTGGAATACCGGCGCATCGAACAAGCTGCCGGTCAATACTTCGAGCAGCTGCGCTTTCTGTACGCCGCCTTTCTCGGCGAGCGTCATGGCTTCGGCCATCGATTCGATGGCCGACAGGATCATGAAATTCCCGCAGAGCTTCACCAGATTGGCGGCGGACGGTTTCTTGCCGACCGCAAAAACTCGTTGGCCCGCGGCGCGGAATACGGGATCGGCAAATTCGATGTCGGCAGGATCGCCGCCCGCAACGATGAATAATTTACCGGCTGCGGCGGCTTCCGGGCGCCCGAAGACCGGAGCGCACATGAAGCGCTGGCCGCGCGAGCGATGTTCTTCAGTCAGGCGTTCGGCCGTAGCAACCGCTATCGTGCTCATCGAAATGTGCAAGGCTCCCTTATCGAGTCCGGCAATCAGCCCGGTCTCGCCAGTGAGCACGGCATCCAGCGCCGAATCGTCGGCGAGCATGGTGATCACGGCCGCTTTTCCCGCTGCTGCCTCCTTGGGGGTGGCGGCGAGTACCGCGCCAGCATCGACCAAGGAACGCGCTTTGGCCGCGGAGCGATTCCAAACGGTCACTTCGTGCCGCGCCTTGAGGAGATTGGCAGCAATTGCCGCGCCCATATTTCCGAGGCCGATAAAGCCGATTCGCATGAAAGTCCTCCATTGATCAATTCAGTGTGGTAACTCGCGGCGGAAACCGATCTGATCGGTATGCGAAAGATCGAATTCCCGCGCATATCGATGACCGGCGTACACGGCGGCGCCGATGAAATCGAGTACGCCGCGGCGGATCTGCGACACCATCGTATCCGGTGACGTGAAACGACCGACGCCCACCACCGGCTTCGTAGTAACGGCTTTCACGAAGCGCACGAACTCCTCCTGAAAGCCCTCCTGCGCGAAGCGCGAAGTTTTCGAGTCGTTGGCCCAATCGCTCACGTTGACGTCCCATAGGTCGGGCAGTTCGGCGAGCATCTCGACGATCTCTCGCCCTTCACCACCGTGTTCGATTCCGCCGGCGCCGCGCAGTTCATCAACCGCCAACCGAACGGCCACTGCGCAATCGGCGCCCACCGCCTCTTTGGTGTCTTCGATCAGTTCCCGCAACAGACGCACGCGATTGACGAGGTTGCCGCCATATTCATCGGTTCGTTGGTTGTAACGAGCTTGTAGGAAATGCATGGGTAGGGACAGACCATGCCCGGCGTAAACGTAAATGATGTCGAAGCCGGCGCGTCGGGCGCGCAGGGCTGCATTCCGATGCCAGCGTCGATAATCTCGAATATCGGATTTTCGCATGGCACGCGCTTGCATGGGCGCATAACTGCCTGGATTGGCGATGTGGCTTGGAGCGATCGAGATTTCTCTTGAATACAGGTTATTTGCGTTCATTCCCGCATGGACCAATTCAATGGCGGCGAGAGCCCCATAGTCGTGAACCGCTCGAGTAATGAGTTCCAGTGCCGGAATATCGAGATCATCCCATAGTCGGCCCTCTATGAACGGGGCGACATCGCTGGTGGGATGAATTTCGACTTCTTCAGTACTGACCACGGCCCATCCACCTTCTGCTTTGATGCCGCGCATGGCCGCATGGCTCTGCGGCCTCGCATGGCCCATCCCGTTGCAATGCGGCACCTGGAAAAATCGATTCTTCGCGGTGACCGGGCCGATCCTTATCGGCTCGAACAGGATATCGTAGCGAGCATCACGAGGCACTGCGCGTCTCCATCGGCTTTGCGCCGTCAGACCGAACGGGTAGGAACGGGTAGGAATTGGCCTACACCGTTTAAGGATATCCCGTATTTGATCGATGACGCAGACTCATGGAGGCATCGGGTTCCATAATTTTCATTGCCATGCGATCATCAATGGTTAAGACACGCTGCGATATGTAATGATGGAAACGGATGAATCACGCGCGCCGGATCTCAGTGCCGTGATATCGATACAAAGCCGGCTGTCGACTTGGCTTCTCGACTACGCGTTACCTCTCTGGGATGAGCACGGGGTCGACCGCCGGTCAGGCGGTTATTTCGAGGCCATTTCCTTTCGCGGACCGCAAGTTGAACTTGAGGTATCCGGCGACGTGCGCCGCGGCCGGGTCGTGGCCCGGCAAATTTATGTGTTCGATGTGGGTCAGCGGCTCGGCTGGCGATCTAACACATCCAGCCCGGTCGATCATGGGTGCGACTACCTCTTTTCGCGTTTGCATGCGGGCGATGGCCTCTTTCATACCTCGCTCGATGCATCGACATTCGAGCCACGCTCGCCTTTCGGTCTTTACGAACAGGCTTTTTATCTATTTGCGCTGGCGCGTCTTAATGCCACCTTCGGGGAACGCTATCCGATCGCAGCAACGGCGGCGCGGTGCCTCGAGCGGCTACGCAGCAGCGTCGGAAAGAGCATCGGCGGCTTCGAGGAATCGAATCCTGCGAGTCTGCCGCTGAAATCCAATCCGCACATGCATCTTCTCGAAGCGGCTCTGGCATGGATGGAGGTTACCGACGGACCCCAGCAGCAGCCGTGGATCGCGCTGGCGACGGAAATTGTTGGTCTATGTCTGACGCGCTTTAGGGACTCTTCGACCGGAGCAATTCGCGAATATTTCAACTACCACTGGGAGGCGGCGGCAGGGGAAGATGGACGGGTCTTGGAGCCCGGACATCAATTCGAATGGGCGTGGTTGTTGATGCAGTGGTCGGCGTGTCCGCACAGCACCGTTGCGCAGCGTGCGGCGTGCGCTCGCGCGGTGGAGCAGCTCATGGAGGTGGGCGAGCGCTGGGGCGTGGACGCAGTCCGTGGCATCGCGATGAATGAGATGTGGGATGACATGACTTTGAAGGATGCAGCCGCGAAACTCTGGCCGCAGACCGAACGTGTCAAAGCGTGGTGCGCCGTGCTCGACCGGGCGCAAACGCCGGCCGAGGCCGACCGCGCCTGCCGGCAAATCACCGCCGCCGCTCAGGGTATGTCGAAATATCTTCGGACCGACGTGCCTGGCCTTTGGCATGAAGTATGCTCCGCGGACGGCGAATTTGTGGCGGGCCCGAGCAGGGCGAGTAGCTTTTACCATGTTGTTTGCGCCATCGAGGTGCTGAAGAAAGCGGTGAGCAGCCATCTCAGCCCAGCGCCTTGTGTTCCTCACGTATGAACCTTGCCCGGTGATGCCATGAAGAGCTCGTATGACGGCTACTGACAAATTTAGTGATGTACGCGTGCTGTGCGTCGGCGACGTCATGTTGGACCGATTCGTATCCGGGCAGGTCAAACGCATCTCGCCGGAGAGTCCGGTGCCGATTTTGTCGATTTCCGGGATAAAGATCTTTCCCGGCGGCGCTGCCAACGTCGCCCGCAATATTGCTTCGTTGGGCGGTCTGTGCACGCTGGTCGGTGTGGTCGGGCAAGACGGAGTTGCACGCGAGTTGCAGGAGACCATGCAAGCGATCGAGGGCCTGCGCTGCGAATTTTGCGTGAGCCCCGATCGCCCGACGAGCGAGAAGATCAGGTTTGTCGCTCACGGTCAGCATATGCTGCGGGCCGATGCGGAGGTGACCGAACCCATCGGCAAAGAGACCGCGCAGCAACTCACCGACTCGATCGAGAAGTTGGCTCCCGCTCACCACGTCATGGTTCTGTCGGATTATGCGAAAGGCCTACTGACCGATGAAGTAATCCGTGCGTGCATCGACATCGCGCAGCGGCATCACCTGCCCATCGTAGTCGATCCCAAGTCCGTCAATCTGCAACGCTACGCCGGGGCAACGGTGATAACGCCCAACAGCAAGGAAGTGATGGACGCGACAGGCATCGACCCTACCGACGATGACGCACGCGCGGAAGAGGCGGGATTATCCATTTTGGGAAGTGCTCGCGTCGAGGCGGTGCTGGTGACCCGCGCGCATCGCGGCATGACGCTGGTGCGTGCAGGAGGCCCCCCCTTGCACATCGAAGCGAGCGCCCGGGAGGTATTCGACGTGGTGGGGGCCGGAGACACGGTGATCGCGACACTGTCCTTGGCGCTGGGCGCGAACCTCGATCTACCCGAGTCGGCGCGCTTGGCGAATTTCGCAGCCGGGGTGGTCGTCGGGAAACGAGGCACCGCAACCGTCACTCAGACCGAGCTCGCTGATGAAGTGCTGCGCTTGAGCCGCGGCAGCTTGCAGGCCCTGCAAAACAAGATCATGTCCCGGGAGGACGCCGTTGAATTGGCGCGCAGGTGGCGGAAGAACGGGTTCAAGGTCGGTTTCACCAACGGATGTTTCGACATCCTGCATGTCGGCCATTTGGCGATTCTCGCGTTTTCGCGGCAAAACAGCGGCCGGTTGATCGTGGCCGTCAACAGCGACGCGTCCGTCAAACGTCTCAAGGAGGCGGGCCGGCCGATCAATTCGGAAAACGATCGTGCGATGGTGCTTGCCGCCCTGTCTGCAGTGGACGCGGTTGTCGTGTTCGACGAGGACACGCCGCTTGCGCTCATCGAGGCGTTGAATCCGGATGTGCTCATCAAAGGCGCGGATTACACCATTGATAACATCGTGGGCGCCAGGCATGTACTGTCTTACGGAGGAAAGGTGTTGACCTGCGAGCTGGTGCCGGGTAAGAGCACGACCAGGGTGGTCAACGTTTTGCGTGGCAAGGCGAGCAACTCCTGACGGTCGACGCATCATGCTCACTAAGGTGGAAAAGCTGCAGCGCATCGTAATTTATCGCCTGGGAAGCCTCGGCGATACCGTGATCGCACTGCCATGTTTTCACAAGGTGGCGCAGACCTGGCCGAATGCCGAACGCATCGTGTTGACCAATTTTCCCGTCAGTTCCAATGCCGCGCCGTTGGAGAACGTTCTGCGCGAGGGCGGGTTTATTCATGACGTGATCGCTTACCCGGTAGGCACCCGCTCGATCCGACGGCTATGGCAGCTCGTCAAGCACTTGCGCACCCTCGAAGCCGATGTTCTGGTCTACTTGACGCCCGCCCGCGGCTTGTTGAACACATTTCGCGACTGGCTATTTTTCAAACTCTGCGGGTTCAAGAAAATCGTCGGTGCCCCGCTGACCGAGGATCTGCAAACATGCCGCCGGATCGGCGCGGGCACATCGAGCGAGATTCGTGTCGAGGAGCGCGAGTGCGAACGCCTGGCCCGCTGCCTGCATGCGCTGGGGCCGATCGACTTGGATGATCCTCGTATGTGGGACCTGCGGCTCACCGATCGCGAATTGCGGGCGGGCGCCGCGGTATTGGCACGGCTCACCTCCACTCCTTATTTCGCCATCAACATGGGCGGCAAAGCCGGCGAGAAGGATTGGGGACTGAACAATTGGCGCTCGCTGCTCGGGCGGCTCAGCGACGAATATCCCGACGCCGGCGTGTTGATAGTCGGCGCGGCGGAGGATGCGGAACGCGCGCAGCTTATCTCAACCGCATGGAGTGGCCCGCTCGTCGATGCGTGCGGCAAGCTCAGCCCGCGCGAGAGCGCCGCCGCCATGCGCCATGCGCTGGCGTTCATCGGCCATGACTCGGGTCCGCTGCATCTTGCCGCCGCCACCGGAGTCCGTTGCGTCGGTTTGTTCGGCAACTTAAATCAGCCCAATCGCTGGCACCCTCGTGGACGTCACCATCGCATCATTCATCGCATGAGCGGCCTTCACTCCATCACCGTTGCCGAGGTGCTCGATGCCGTCCACGACATCGTGCCGCTCCGTCGGGAGTGCGCATGAGCGTAGCCGCGCCGCCGGTATTTCTTGATCGTGACGGTACGCTCGTCGTAGAGAAGGAGTACTTGAGCGATCCGGACCAGGTGTTGATCGAGGACGGCGTGGTTGAAGGATTGGCGATATTGCAGGGGCGCGGGCATCCGCTGGTTGTGCTGTCGAACCAATCCGGTATCGGACGGGGGATGTTCGATGAGAACGACGCGCAGCGTGTCAATGACAGGGTTGCCGATATTCTGCGTGGGCGGGGAATCGAAATACTGGCGTGGTACCTATGCCCGCATGCGCCGCAGGACCTGTGCGCCTGCCGCAAGCCATCGACCGGCATGGCGCTCGCGGCATCCCGGGACTGGCGTCTGGAGCTAGTCGGTAGCTATGTGATTGGCGACAAGAGAAGCGATCTAGAGCTGGCTGACGCCATCGGTGCAACGGGGATTCTGGTCACCACCGGACATGGGCGGGACGCCGCAGTTTGGGCGAGAGATCATGCGCGACCGGTTTGCAACGACGTGCGTGGAGCTGCGGCGTACATTGCCGAGCATGACTCGAGGCCGAGAACACGGACTCGCGCCCGGTAAGACCGACTTGCGAGGGAGCGAATCGTGATCATTGTCACCGGCGCCACGGGATTTATCGGTTCGAATATCCTGGCCGATCTTAATGCCGCCGGCAGAACCGATATCTTACTCGTGGACGATCTCGGCACACAGCTCAAATGGAAGAACATTGCCAAGCGTCGATTTCAGGATCTCGTTCCACCGTCGGAGCTGGATTCGTTGTTGTCGAAGCTGCCGCGCAGCGACGTGATCTATCACATGGGCGCCAACTCCTCGACGACTGCGACGGATGGGGACGCCATCTTCCGCAGCAATTTTCGTGCTTCGAAGAAACTGTGGGAGTGGTGCTCCGCCACGAAGACGCCCTTGATATACGCGTCCTCCGCAGCCACTTACGGCGATGGAACAAATGGATTCTCGGACGACCAATCGCTCGATGCTCTCGATCGCCTGCGTCCGCTCAATCTGTACGGGTGGTCGAAGCACGCATTCGACAAATGGGCCGTGGAGAACGCACGGGCGGGATGCGCGCCGCCGCAATGGTGCGGCCTCAAATTTTTCAATGTCTATGGCCCAAACGAGAATCACAAAGGCGACATGTGCAGCTTGGTGGGCAAGAATACTGCGGCGGTGGCCGAAGGGCGAACAATCAATCTGTTCAAATCCAATCGCGAGGATTTTGCAGATGGCGAGCAATTGCGCGATTTTATTTATGTAAAAGATTGTACCCGAGCCATGCTGTGGCTCGCGGGGCAGCTGCAGATCAGCGGGCTGTTCAACCTGGGTACCGGACATGCGCGGTCGTTCGTTGACCTTATCGGTGCGATCGGTGCAGCCTTGGCCAAGCCGGTGAACATCCAATTCGTCGATATGCCGGCAGCGATACGTGCAAACTATCAGTATTTCACTCAAGCGGAAATGGGCAAGCTGCGGGGCGTGGGATACGATCCAGGGTTCCTCAGCCTGGAGGCCGGTGTTGCGGACTATGTTCAGCAGTATCTCGCGAAGCCCGATATATATCGCTGACGGAAATTTACGGGGCTAAATTGCCTCCGCTCATACGGGGCTAAATTGCCTCCGCTCAGCGGTACGTTCAATTACCGCGCAGTCATGATTCGATTTCCGGGCGTCGAGCCGCCGAGCTGCTATATTGGCCGGAGTGGTTTCTCAAAAAGCAAAAATTTCACTACTGAAGGGTTTTTTTGCAGTAATTGCACTGCTTGCCATTACGGAGATTTCGGTTCGACTGAGCGGCATCACGGATTTTCCCATTTACGCCGTTGACGATGAGATTGGTTATATTGTCAAACCGAATCAGTCGGGGATGTTTCTGAACAAGAATTCATGGGCATTCAATAGCAAGAGTATGCCGACGGCCGAAGAATGGAATCCTTCATTGCGACGCAATATTCTGCTGATTGGCAACAGTATCGTGATGGGCGGTAATCCTTACGAACAGAAAGACAAATTGGCCGCGTTTATCGCGTCTGACACAGGCGACAAATACAGCATTTGGCCGGTAGCGGCGGGCGGCTGGACCAATATCAACGAGGCCGTATATCTGCGGCGCAATCCCGATGTGGTGAAAGCCGCAGATTTTTTCGTCTGGGAGTACATGTCAGGGGGGCTGAGCGGGCTCAGTCTATGGCGGGGGGACTACGTGTTTCCAAGCGCGCATCCGGCATCGTCGGGTTGGTATGCGTTCCGTCGATATATTGTGCCGCGCTTGATGAAGATTAATATGAACGAGCTCCCGCCGGTGGGCGACTTGCGCGAAAATCATCGGGCGAGTTTCGAGGCTTCGATTGCCGAACTGAGCAAGGCATCGGGATCCGAGCATCCTGGTTTGATATTCACCTACCCGACCCGACAGGAGCTGCTCGCATCGGCACATGAAGAATGGTTGCCGGAGCGAGATGCTCTGAAGGAGATATGTCGGAAATATGGTCTGGTAATGGTGGATGTTGCAAAAAGCCCATTATGGAATGCATCGCTATATCGCGATGGCGTTCACCCGACAGTGGCAGGGAATGCCTTGTTGGCGAAGATAATCTCTGATTCCATCGCGGACACGTTTCTTCCGAGTTCCCGAAAGTGGGGCAATTTTGACCAGGTGGCATCATCGGTATCAGCGGGGCTACGCTGAATCTCAAATGCCGCCGCGTGAATGCTCGATTCTTACATGGGTTACATGCGAAAGTTTATTCTGATCTGTTTCGGGGCTGTCATCGCCGTGATTGCCGTCGAGTCGGTTTGTTCGTACGTTCTTTACCGGCACTTTGCAAGAACCGACAGCGTATTCCATCCTGCAGGTTCGTCGACATTCGCGCTGATCGAACATGTGATCCTGGCGGCGCAGGGGATGCACATGATGGTGCGGCTATCGAGCGACCGGTTTCCGCTCTTCAGCCCCGACGAAAAACTCGGCTACGTGATGAACCCGGGGGCCTACAACATCGTCGAGGTTTATGATCACCAAAAACACATGTTTCATCTGCAGGTGACGGAGAGCGGCGGCCGGGCTACATCGTACATTCCGGTGCATGCGACTCATCGTTTGTTTTTTACCGGCGACTCCTCCATGTTTGGTTGGGGCCTCAACGATGAAGAAACCATTCCGTGGCTGCTGCAAAGCCGCTTGCCGAACGATCAGGTCGTCAATTTATCCCTTACGAGTTATTCGACCGTACAAGCGCTGATGCAGTTGTCGGGCCTGAATCCAAAGTTGAGCGCGCAGGACGGTGTGATCCTTCTTTATCACCCGATCACCAACGATTTCAATATTGCCGTGCCGAGCATGCTGCAGGGGCTGATGGTCGGCTACGAGATGCAACTGGGCGACCCGAAGGCAATGATGCGAATGAAGGTCCCGTTCGGGTCGCTTGATCCGAATGGCAAGTTGGAAATTCAGCGCATCGAATTGTCGTGCGCGACGAGCAAAGCGTCCCCGACGTGCGCTCGCCCGTCCGTTGACCTCGACGAATCCGTGCGGGTTACGGAACGGGCGTTTGACGACATACTGGCGCTGCATCCGGGTCACGTGATTGTCGCCGTCGTATCCGGTGCGGACGATGATCCGGTCATCCGGCACTTACGGGCGGAACGGGTGACGATCGCCGACTTACGCCTTGCTGACGACGAACCGGATGCTCACGAAGTCATGCCAACGGATAAGCATGCGGGGCCATTCTGGCAGTATCGGGTATTCGGGCGTCTGCTTGCCGCTCTGCGAAGCGAAGGCATGGTGCATTGATCCACTAAGGGAGGAGATGTTGTCAAAGTGTCGGAAGCTGTCGCCGCCAGCCGACATGGTCAGATGGGGTGGTTTACATTAAAGTCAAGTCAGTTTTCGCTGCTATTGCGGCGCCGTTTGGCTAATGCGGTTAAGCTCTAGCGGCATTCGTTCACTCAATTGCTATCTATTGAGTTCGGATATGGAAAACGAAGAATTGGCTTCGGTTGATAGGCACGCTTCTTGCTGGGTTGGCAATGTGCCTTGCGCTGCGCTTCGAATAAGTTGAAAGCACTTGAAGGCCAAGCACATGAGGATTCTCCTATACACGGCAAACTTCGCACCCGAGCCAACGGGGATCGGTAAGTATTCTGGTGAGATGGCCAAGTGGTTGGTCGAGCACGGGCACTCGGTGAGGGCCGTGGCTGCTCCTCCCTACTACCCCAATTGGAAAGTGGACTCTGCGTACGTTTGGCCGCCGTATCGGCGGGAATTGTGGAATGGCGTGGAGATTTGGCGTGCGCCTCTTTGGGTGCCTGCCACGCCGGGCGGTATCGCGCGGGTCATCCATCTACTGTCGTTTGCCATTTCTTCCTTCCCCGTCATGCTGCGCCAGGTATTTTGGAGGCCTGACTTGGTCATTACCGTGGCGCCCGCATTTCTCTGTGCGCCTGCCGGGCTTCTCATCGCTCGGCTCGCTGGGGCCCAAAGCTGGCTGCATCTCCAGGATTTCGAAGTAGACCTCGCGTTCCGTATGGGTCTGTTGAAGGGCAATTATTTGCAGAGGTTCATTCTTCGCATGGAACGCGGCCTGTTGCGGCGCTTCGATAACGTCTCGTCCATTTCCAGTCGAATGGTCGAACAGCTTCTCAAGAAGGGTGTCCAGTTGGAGCGCACCCGGTATTTTCCAAATTGGGTGGATATCGCACATATCAAACCCACGGCCGCCAACTCGCGGTATCGCGAAGAGTTGGGCATCGCCAAGAGCGATGTCGTTGTGTTGTTCTCGGGATCGCTGGGCGGAAAGCAGGGATTGATGGTCATTCCCGCGGTTGCGAGGCTGTTGGCTTCCCGTAGGGACATTGTCTTCGTGATTTGCGGCGATGGTGTCATGAGGCCGCGACTGGAATCCGCCGCCGAAGGCCTGTCGAATATCCGGTTTTTATCGCTTCAGCCCTTCGAGCGACTCGGAGAACTGCTGTGTACGGCTGACATTCACCTGCTTCCCCAAAGTCCCGGAGTGGCCGATCTGGTCCTGCCCTCGAAGTTGTCGGGCATGTTGGCAAGCGGCCGACCGGTGATCTCCACGTGCCGCCCGGGAACCGAACTTGAGGCCGTCGTGTCAAAGTGCGGCATGGTGGTGCCCCCTAACGATGATGCCGCCTTTGCCGCTGCGGTCTGCAGCCTGGCGGACAACTCAGCAGTCCGGAGTGAACTCGGGCGAAGGGCTCGAAACTACGCGGAGGCCAATTTCGAGCGTGATGCGATTTTGGGTCGATTGTTTGGGCCGGCGGGTAACGAGGAATCACGCGTTACCAACGATGCGATCGCCTAACGGCCAGTATCCTTTGACAAAACATAGAATTTCAACAAATTTATCGCGTTAGGTGAAATAGTTAACGATCAACCAAGAAAATCGGTCAAGATATCGGCATCCTTCAGATGCCGCAGGCTGTTCAGCATAACCCATTTGGAAACAAAGACTTGGAAAGAAGAAGCGATGAGAATTATGAGCATGGAATGCGGATAGTCACGAATCCGTCGGCGTTCAGTCTGAATCGCTGTTGCAAATATATATTGGTGTTTACCTTGCTGTTTGCGGTGAGCGGCATGAATCGCGCCCGGGCAGTCGAAGAATATCGCCTGAATCCCGGCGACATCGTCAAGATTACGGTCTTCAAGAATCCCGATCTGAGCATCGACGCGCGGGTTTCCGAAACTGGCACGATCGGGTTTCCGCTCATCGGCGCGGTTCCCGTCAGCGGTCTCACTCTCACCGGCGTCGAACACAAGATTTCGCAAATGTTGAAAGATGGAGGGTTTGTTCTTAACCCACAAGTCAATGTCTTGCTGACCTTGTCGGTCGCTAATCAGGTCGCCGTCCTTGGCGAGGTCAATAAGCCCGGTCGATATCCCATCGAGGGAGCCGGTGGGCACGTCTCCGGTATGCTGGCTACTGCGGGCGGCATTTCCGCGACCGGGGCTGACAGCGTGGTGCTTACCGGCACACGCGGAGGCCAACCCTTCCGTCGTGAGCTCGATGTTGCCAAGATGTCGCAAAGCGGAAATGCGGCGGATGACCCGGAATTGGCGGGCGGCGATACGCTGTTCGTCAATCGCGCCCCTCAGTTTTACATATACGGCCAAGTCCAAAGGCCGGGTAGTTATCGTTTGGAGAAAGGCATGACGGTCATGCAAGCTCTTGCGACGGGTGGCGGTATCACCGGCAAGGGCACGACTCGTGGCATCGTTCTGCATCGGCGCGATCCGAATGGGAAGGTAAAGGACTCGAGGGTGAGTCTCGACGCCGAGTTGAAGGATCAGGACGTGCTGGACGTGAAGGAAAGCATGTTTTGACCCTTAGGCTTTGAATTGTCCATATAGCGACCAATCCTTTTCATGCGAGCGAACCCGGTTTTATGACTCTTAAGCAATTCATTCTGGTACTCCTGGCCCGTTGGAAAATTGCGGCCGGCATCTTCATGGCAGTGGTCGCCCTCGGAATTCTGTTCACGATTTTTGCGACCAGATTATGGACGGCATCCGCCACGGTGGTGGTCGACGAAAAGGCCGATCCCATCGCCGGAGTCGTTTATCAGACCCAGTTGCAGAGCGGCTATATCGCCACCCAGGTGGATATCATCAGCAGCGAGCGTGTGGCGGAACGCGTGGTCAAGTTGTTGAAGCTCGATCAATCGCCCGAGTTCATCGAGAAGTGGCGCGACGCCACCGACGGAAAGACCGACCTGGTCATCTGGCTGGGCCGCAAGCTGCAGAAGACGCTTTCCGTTACGCCCTCCCGCGATAGCAGCGTGATCGAAATAGCGGTGGAGTGGACGGATCCGAAGACGGCGGCGGTACTGGCCAACGCTTTTGCCCAAGCTTACGTCGATGTGACCATTCAGTTGAAGGTCGATACTGCCAAGCACTATGCGGCCTACTTCAACGAGCAATCGCAGCAACTGCGTGCCGATCTTCAGGCGGCGCAAAAGCGGCTGTCGGATTTTCAATCGGCGACGGGAATCATCGCAACCGACGGCCGACTGGATGTTGAAAACGCGCGGTTAGCCGAGCTGTCCTCTCAGTTGGTCGCGATCCAGGCTCTGCGTCAGGACAGCCAATCCAGACAGCACCAGTCCGGTGGCGACAACGAATCACTTCCCGAGGTGTTGCAAAGCCCGCTGGTTGCGAGTCTGAAGGGTGATCTTTCCCGCGAGGAAGCAAAGCTGCAGGATGTTGCGACGACGCTCGGCAAAAATCACCCCGATTATCAAACTGCCGCCGCGGAGATTGCGAGCCTGCGGCAGCGCATCGCGTCGGAGAGCGCGAAGATTGCCGAGTCCTTGGGCAGTACGACGCAAGTCAACCTGCGTCGCGAGAACGACATTCGAAATGCGCTCGACGCTCAAAAGAAGCGAATATTGGAACTTCAGCATGAGCGCGATCAGGCGGCGGTCTTCCAGAATGACGTGACCACCGCACAGCGCAATCTTGATGCGGTCTCCCAGCGCTTGGCTCAAAGTAGCCTCGAGAGTCAGACCCAGCAAACGAATATCGCGCTGCTGACACCGGCGGTCGAGCCGGAAAAACGCTCGAGTCCGCGTTTGCTGCTCAATCTTGCGATTAGTCTGTTCTTGGGTTGCCTATTCGGCGCGACGGGGGCGATGCTGAAGGAATTGGGCGACAAGCGTGTTCGCGAAGACATCGATCTGTCGGCGTTGGGGGGCATTCCGCTGCTGGTGAAAATTCCGAAGATCAAGGCCGAGAACCGCACCGGTCGAAGCCCGTCGCCCATATTGGCGAGAGTGGAGCCGTCCGCGATATGAAACGAGTAGCGTCCGCCGCGGGTGAAATCCCGATGCCGTCCCGTGATCGGAGCCGGGCCTTCGGCGCAATCCTCGTCGAGCAAGGTCGGCTGAACCCGGCCGACGCTGAGGAGATCCAGCGCTTCGCTGGCGCCAACGGGCTCAGGTTCGGCGATGCCGCCATTCGCCTCAAGCTGCTGACTCAAGAGGACATTGATTTCGCCTTAGCTCAACAATATAACTATCCGATTCTGCCGCGCGGGGGGGCAAACGGCGTGTCGGATGATGTTGTGGCCGCCTATATGCCGCAGAGCGACTTGGTGGAGCCGCTGCGGGCGTTGCGCAGTCAACTCACGCATCGATGGTTTACGGACTCGGGCCACAAGGGCATCGCGATTACCAGCCCCGGACGGGGGGAGGGTCGGAGCTGGTTGGCAGCCAACCTCGCAACCGTATTCGCGCAAATCGGCGAGCGCACGTTGTTGATCGATGCCGACATGCGACATCCGCATCAGCACGCGCTTTTCAACCTGAATAATTCGATGGGACTGTCGGCTTTGCTCACCGGCAGAGCCGGTAAGGAAGCGGCGTGCCGCGTGCATCCGCAGTTGCGGCTGTTCGTGTTGCCGGCCGGCATCCTGCCACCGAACCCGCAAGAGTTGCTCGGGCGTCCGGTGTTCGATTTGGTCCTTGACCGCTTCACCGATCAATTCGACGTCATCATCATCGATACACCGGCGGCTTCGGAGACTGCCGATGCGCAGATCGTCGCGAAGCGCGTAGGTGCGGCCGTGATGCTGGCGCGGCGGAACGTGACGCGACAGTCGCAATTGGTCGCGTCGACGCAGACCCTAATTCAAACCGGGGTGAACGTGATTGGCAGCGTCATCAATGAGTACTGAGCGGTAGCAGAGACTGTCGAATCGTAAGTCGTGACTTTTGCTCCTGCGGGCCCGTGGCGTTACTCTCCCGAGCCCATCGCAATCGATGACAAGTGCAACGGCTGTGAAGAGCGCTGACATTTCTATTTTATATCTTGGAGTCAAGAACGGCACGAGTCTTGACAGGGCGAATGCATTGCGGCGCGATGGTTATCGGGTGACGCATGTGAATTTGCTCGATCTGATGCCGCAGAGCAAATGGGTCTGGCGGATAACCTGGAAACTGGGCGGCCACATATTCAGCCCCTGGATCCTGCGCAAGTTGCCGAAGGTCCTGAACGGCGAGCGCTTCGACGTGTGTTTCGTGGATAGCGGAGAGTGGGTGACCCCCAAGGTGATCAGTTTGCTGCGCCAACACGCGAGGAAAATCGTCAATTACAATATTGACGATCCGCTGGGGATGCGCGACGTCAAACGCTTCATAGCGTACCGTCGGAGCCTGCCGTATTATGATCTATGCGCCGTCGTACGTGCCGCAAACGTCGCCGAGGCCAAAGCATTGGGGGCAAGAGACGTAGTGCGTGTTTACCGATCCGCGGACGAAGTATCGCACGCGCCGCGGCCTCTGAACGACGCAGATCGGGGAAAATGGCATTCAGAGGTCATGTTCCTGGGAACCTGGTTTCCCGAGCGCGGGCCGTTCTTATTGAACTTGGCGAGACTTGGCGTGCCGCTGACGATTCGCGGCGCGAATTGGAACAAGGCAGCGGAATGGCCGGAGCTGCAACGATTCTGGAAAGGCGGTCAGTTGCAAGGTGATGACTACGCGAAAGCGATTCAATATGCGCGCGTCAATATAGGTTTGTTGTCCAAGGGCAACCGCGATCTGCACACGACGCGCTCGCTCGAGATCCCTGCGATCGGCAGCTTGCTCTGCGCCGAGCGGACAAGCGAGCACCTCGAGATGTTCGTCGAGGGCGAGGAGGCTTTATTTTGGAGTAGCGTCGAGGAGTGTGCTGCTGCCTGTATCAGTGTTCTTAGCGACGAGCCGCGCCGGCGGCGCATCGCCGTCGCCGGCCACGCCCGTGCTCTGGCGGCGGGGTACTACAACCAGAACGTCATGAGGTCGTTGATCGACCGGGTCCTGGCGGCGCCGTAAATGTCACGGCTCATATCATGACGATAAAGCGCGCCATCTTCATCTCGCTCATAGCGCTGACGTTGGTGGCATTTCCCGTACAGTGTCTGATCGAAGGATCGGCGGAAAACATCGCTGCCGTGTGTCTTGTCATGACGTCGGCGATCGGTGTTCTGCTGTACGTGGGGGTCAGCGACGGCCTGAACACGCAACCGCTGTCGACAATGGCCATCCTGGGCTATTGCGTCACCACGCATCTGGGCGCCCTGATCGTGCAGACGGCTTCGTGGACGCCTCTAATCAGCTACCTGTACTCGCCCCTATATACGTTCGCCGTCATCGTCTTTTACCAATGGATAGCGATCTTGGCGCACACCGCTTATCGCTACTTCTCATCGCCGAAGCGCAGCGACACGGGTTTCTTTCGAAGTTTGGCCGGTTGGATAGGTTTGTACCGGATCCCCTCCGCGAGTGCGCTCTGGTTCATGGGGAGCGTCGGGCTTGCAAGTTTCTTTCTGTCCAGGTCCGAAGGCGTCGTCGGCAAGATTGGCCAGGCGTTCAATTTTCTGACTTGGGCGCCGTTTCTGATTCCGGTCTTTTTGCGTGAGATCGGCGATTCTTATTGCAACGCCCGGCGCAGCAAATTCATGTTGGTTGCCTTTACGGGTGCGATCGGTGTTCTGGGTCTTGCGTTGAACGCGCGACAGATCATGTTCATCGGCGTCCTCACGATTGGCGTGCTGTATCTTTTTGCGGGAATGCGAAGCAAGGAATTGGTGACTCGCAAGATGCTGCAAAAGGTCGGCATGGTAGCCATTCTATTGGCGATTGTTGCCGTACCTCTGTCGAATCTCGCCACTGCGATGGCGATCGCGCGCGGCTGGCGAGGCAAGATTTCGCCCGTCGCGATGATCCAGACCACGTACCATATCTGGCGACGCCCTGCGCTCCTCGCTGCCTATCGGGCGGAAACTGCGGCACATTCACGCTATCTGCCGTACGACGAACGATACGTTGCTAACCCGGGGCTTGCGCGCTTGGTCTCGACGAAATTCATCGATAACTCGCTGCATTTCGCGGGTACGCTCAAGAGCGATGACGCCAAAGCCCGGCTCCTGGAGGTGTCGGGTCAATTCGCCTGGGCCGTACTACCGGAACCGGTTCTTAATCGGCTGCATATCAAGCTCGATAAAGAGGGCCTCACTTATTCAATGGGGGATTACCTGGCGTATCTGAGCCGCGGCATTCCGCTTGGAGGCCACAAAACGGGGTCGATGTTTGCACAAGGGCAGGCGCTGCTCGGTCCTTTCTTTCCTATTCTGTATGCAGCCCTATGTCTGCTGTTGTTCGGTGTCATGGATCTTCTCATCATCCGGCACCGGGATGGACCGGCAACGATTTGCACATTGGGCATGCTCGAGATCTGGTGGTATTTCAACCAAGGCATTCATTACGAGGCGTTGCACAGCGTATTTGCTTTCTTCACGCGAAACCTTGAACAGATGATCTTGATCTACGTCATCGTGTTTGCGATGGCTCGCGTAGTACAACGAAACACGAACGCGCTATTGAGCGTGCGGAAAATGCCGCAATGGCAGCAGTCGACATGAATTTGGCCGCGGTGCCGATTCCGGAAAGCACCGCCGCACATGAAGTCCGCCCGATGAGGATCGTGCTGTTCTGCCATCCGGGATTTCGCGCTTCACAGAGCATGCCGCGCTTTGCCCGCATGCTCCAGGCGTCCTATCAAGATCGCGGTCACGATGTGCAGATCTGGACACCCCAGCCCAAAGTGTTCAATTGGGTTCGCGGCGGCCGACTTGCCAAATGGGGCGGTTATGTCGATGAATACCTACTGTTTCCGCGGTGGGTTCGCAAAGCGTTGAAGAACGTTTCGTCCGATACCTTGTTCGTGTTCTGTGACCAAGCTCTGGGTCCCTGGGTGCCGTTGGTCAAGAATCGGCCGCATGTCGTCCACGTACACGATCTGCTTGCGTTGCGTTCGGCATTGGGAGATGTGACGGAAAATCCGACATCGATCACGGGGCGTATTTTTCAGCGGTATATCCGCAGAGGCTATCGCAGGGCGCGTCATTTTATTTCGATATCCCGCAACACACGAACCGATCTTCATCGCTTTGGCGGAATCTCCCCGGCCACTTCCGAGGTCGTGTATAACGGGCTGAATTTTCCGTATGCCCCCTTGAAAGAAACTGAGTCTCGGCCGATCCTGGAGGCGGTCGGCATGCCGGTGCCCGAGTCGGGAATGTTGCTGCACGTCGGCGGCGGGCAATGGTACAAGAATCTGGAAGGCGTCATTGAGCTGTACGCCCAATATGCGGCCCAAGTGCCTGCGCCGTTGCAGCTATGGTGCATCTCCCCGCCGCCGAACGAGTCCGTCAGGTCGGCCATTCTGCGTGTTCCGGAAGCGGGCAAGGTCGTGTTCTTCAGTAATTTGGATAGTCATACGTTGCAGGCGGTTTACTCAACTGCGCGCGCGTTTCTTTTTCCAAGCCTCGCAGAAGGATTTGGCTGGCCTATCATCGAAGCGCTGGCGTGCGGATGCCCCGTGCTCACGACCGACGCGCCGCCCATGAATGAAGTGGGAGGAGATGCGGCCGATTATCTGCCGCTGTTGCAAGGGAACGACGATATGCATACGTGGGCCGCCAACGGCGCACGGCAACTCATGACGATCCTGGCGAGAAGCCCTGATGACAGAGCACAGCGTGCGGCGCGGGGCGTCGCCTGGTCGGCAGGTTTTTCCGTGGGTAAGGCCATTGATGCCTATTTGGCCGTCTATCGATCAGTGCTCGATCGAGGTGCGAACGCATGAAGTTGCTGCATGTGCTAGCCAGCGCCGATCCGAGTGCGGGAGGACCGATCGAGGGAGTTAGACAGCGAGGCCTTCGCCTGCGGCAGTTGGGGCATTCCGTTGAACTGGTAACGCTCGATGATCCGACTCTTCCGTTCGTCAAGGATTTTCCGCTTGTGATGCATGGGCTAGGTCCTTCGCACGGTAGCTATCGTTACACTGCGGCTTTGGTGCCATGGCTCAAAGCCAACGCAAGGAGATACGATGCGATAGTCGTGAACGGATTATGGCAGTATCACAGCTTCGGCGCGTGGCGTGCGCTCAAAGCCATGGGCTTGCCTTACTTTGTGTTCACGCACGGCATGCTCGATCCCTGGTTCAAACACGCGTATCCGCGTAAACATTTGAAGAAATGGGCGTACTGGCCATGGGCAGACTATCGCGTGTTGCGCGATGCTCGGGCAGTCCTCTTCACGAGCGAGGAGGAGCGGTTGCAGGCGCGCCGCTCGTTTTGGCTATACAGGGCTGAAGAGCGAGTGGTCGCCTACGGAACCACCGCGCCGCCCGATAACGCCGGCAAGCTGAAAGAGGACTTTCTCGCGGCCCACCCCAACCTTCGCGGGAAGCGGGTTCTCCTGTTTCTCAGCCGCATTCACGAAAAAAAAGGCTGCGATCTTCTCATCCGTGCATTTGCACGGATCGCGGCGCTGGATCCCAAATTGGAGTTGGTCATGGCCGGTCCCGATCAAAGCGGTTGGGTGGGCAGGCTCAAGGAGCTTGCGAGAGAGCTCAATATCGCCGACAGAATGTGCTGGCCTGGCATGCTTCAAGGCGATATGAAGTGGGGCGCGTTCTACGATGCTGAAGCCTTCGTATTGCCGTCTCATCAGGAGAACTTTGGGATAGCGGTCGCCGAGGCGCTGGGATGCGGGCTGCCGGTTTTGATTTCCGACAAGGTCAATATCTGGCGAGAAGTCCAGTCGTCCGGGGCGGGGCTGATTGCGCCGGATACTTTGGACGGGACCATCCGGTTGCTGAACGAATGGCTGTCATTGACCGAGGAACGGCGCCAAGCGATGGCGCTTGCGGCGCGCGAGTTGTTTGAACGACAGTACACCGTCGAGGCGATGGCGAAAAGCCTCTTGGATGTGGTGTCGGCGCATGAATTCGCTCCACAACGGAAGACGGCGTGATGGGCGGGCCTGTTGACCCTGTTGCTCAACCGCACGATCCTGCGGCCGCGGCGCCGGATATCAAAGTGATGCAGCAGTACACGCGGTCAGGCTGGCCGCTGAGCGTCAAATTGCGACGCATTCTGTGGGGCCCGTTCAAATTGCTGTTCCTTCGGGGTACCGGACGCTGGCTCTCACCGGTCCGCGTCGCTGCGTTGCGTCTGTTCGGAGCGCAAATCGAAACGCCCACGCTGGTGATGGACGGCGTGCTTGTTTGGCATCCCTGGAGCCTGACTCTCAAGCGCTTCTCCGCTCTTGGTCGGGGAGTCGAAGTTTATAATTATGCTCAGGTGACCATTGGCGAGCAGGCGACTGTGTCTCAAGGTACTTATTTGTGCAGTGCGTCGCATGATTTTGAAGACCCCACGATGCCGCTCGTCTACGAAGCCATCAGCATTGGCGCGCAATCCTGGGTTGCGGCCGATTGTTTCGTGGGTCCGGGAGTATCCGTCGGCGAGGGCGCGGTCGTTGGGGCGCGGTCTGTCGTGGTGAAGGATGTGCCCCCTTGGACGGTGGTTGCCGGAAATCCGGCACGCGTGATCAAGCGCAGACGGCTAAGACCGGCAACTCCATGATTTCCAACTTCCGCATGAGCAATCTTTGACTCTCTCGACACAGGAGCGCGTCGGCAATCTTCTGCCGGACCGGCCGCAACCGATGAAAGTCCTCTCGATCACACCCACCTTCCTGCCGGAACAGGGCGGGTTGGAGCAAGTGGTGCTCGAACTCGCGAAACGGGTTCGGGATCACGGCGTCCACATGGATGTGGCTTACGTCGCGAGAGGGCTGAATCGATCGACTGATACCGTGCAGGGCATCGATGTCTATCGCGTACCGCTGCTGGGTAATCGGTTCATCGGTTGGGCACCTTCCCTTGGGCGGTTGGCGCGCGGCTATGATTTGTTGCACGTGCATGATCCGCAGCTGTTGGCTTTAAGCGGCAACGTGCGCTGGTTCTGCGGTTCGATCCCGTCGGTCCTGAGCACTCACGGCGGATTCTGGCATACCAAAAGCCACTACTTATTCAAGAAGGTCTACGAGGCAACCTTGCTGCGCGGCCATGCCCAACATTACCGTCGTGTGCTGGCCAGCGGCGTCGGCGACTTTGATTATTTCCGCGAGTTCGTCAGCCGCATCGCATTGTGCAGCAATGGTGTGTCCGTGAAGCGTTTCAATACCGTCGTCGCCGGCGAAGGACGGTCAATCCTCAGATGGATTTATTGGGGCCGCCTGTCGCGCAACAAGCGCCTTGATCGGACCATCGCCTACGTGGGGCAGGCGCGGCGGCTGGGTTACCCCGTCGAACTGCTGATCTGCGGCGGGGATTTCGATGGATTGTCGCCCGACTTGCACGCACTGGTGCACCGGATGGGCTTGGATGACGCCATAAAATTCGCCCCTCACCTCGATGATGCTTCACTGCGGGCGGAACTCGCGCAGCGTGGGGTCTACATCACGGCCAGCGACTATGAAGGCTTTGGACTGAGCATCGTGGAGGCGATGGCGGCCGGGTTGATCGTCATCTGTCGCGACATAGCGCCGCTCAACACGTTTTTTGTCAATGGCGAAGCGGGTTGTCTGCTCCAGTTCGATGGAAGTGATCGGGACTTCAAGGCGCTCGGTGAGTTCCTGGGCGTATCTCAGTCGAGAGCCACTGCGATGTCGGCCGCCTCACGAGAGGCGGCGCGCGTGCACGACTGGGATTCCGTTGCGCCTCGATTCGTGCAGCACTACCGAGAGGTGTTGCTCGATGAAAGCGCAAACCGATCGACCGTCGCGGCATAGACTGGAGCGCCTTTGGTCTCGATTCTGATTCTCACGAAAAATGAGGCAAAAGACCTGCCGGGTTGCCTCAGCTCCGTGGCGTGGAGCGATGATATCCATATTTTGGATTCGGGCAGTACCGATGACACCTGCGAGATCGCGCGCCGCTGCGGCGCCAACGTCGTGACTCGCACGTACCCCGACAACACCAAGATATTCGGCGGCGACGAGGCGGCGCATCGCAATTGGGGCCTGCGCAATATCGCATTCAAACACCCCTGGATTCTCTTGCTGGATGCGGACGAGCAAGTCACCGAAGAACTGGCAACCGCGATCCGGGGTGCCGCCGCTTCGCCGGGCGCGAATGTCGCCTTTCGCATTCAGAGACGGGATTTCCTGGACACGATATGGCTCAAGCACGTGCAAGCATCGCCTTTCTACATGCGGCTCGTTCGCCCCGAGAAAATCCGCTACGAGCGTGTGATCAATCCATTGTCGATCGCCGATGGACCGGTGGGTTCGGTCCGTGGATTCCTGAATCACTATCCGTTCAGCAAAGGCATGAGTCACTGGTTGGACCGGCACAATTCGTACAGCACGCTCGAAGCCAGGCAAATTATGGAAAATCGGCGTAACAACGTGGAATTTTCAGTGCGCAAAGCTTTTACCGCCCGAGATTTCAACGAGCGCCGCTATCACCAGAAGGAGCTTTTCTATCGAATTCCGTGCCGCCCGGTGTTCAAATTCGGGCTGCTTTACGCCATCAAGCGCGGATTCCTTGACGGTCGCGCCGGCCTGCAATACGCGCTTCTGCAGTCGATCTATGAATATATGATCGTGCTCAAAGTGCGAGAATTGGAGCGGAGCGGCAAGTTAAGATAGAGGGATGCACGTGTACAGCGATTTAACCTCGGAATTTGCCGCCTTACTCACGGATAAGATCCGGATGTCCCGTACGATCGAAGACCTGCGATTGTCGTATCGGGATGCCAAGCCGTTCCCGTATGTCGTGATCGATGACATGTTTGCGCCCGCCGTGCTCGACGCGCTGCTCGTCGAAATGACCACGATGGCAGGTGAAAAATGGAAACAGGTTGATCAGGATTCGCGGGAACGTACGCTCAGAATGAAATCCGCGGCGGATATGGGGGCCGCCGGCGAAAAACTATTGAGCATCGTTCATTCCGCGGCCTTTCTGCATTTCCTGACGGAGATCACCGGGATATCGCAGTTGCTTCCGGATCCCTACCTGCTCGGATCGGGCTATGCGCAGATGCGGCGGGGCGACTATTTCAACGTGCATTCCGACCGCAATGTTGCTTACGACACCGGCATGCTGCGCCGCTTGGCGATGATCGTGTTTCTCAACAAGGCGTGGAGTCCGGAATACCATGGGCAATTGGAACTCTGGAACCATGAGGCAACGCGTTGCGATGCTACGATCGATCCTCTGTTCAACAAGACGGTAATCTTTGAGGTTGCCGACCCAAACTACCATGGTGTCCCAGTCCCCTTGGCCTGCCCGGGGGATCGGATGCGGCAGTCATTTATCGTCTATTATCACACCGTCGGAACCAAGGATCAGCCTGACATCAAGCCGCACACTTCGCGATTCGCACCGCGCACGCATGGGACAAATCGCATGACGTTGCGACAACTCGCCCGGGAAGTGACGCCGCCGTTCTTGACGCGGGCGATTCGAAAGCTGAGCGGGCATGACGCGTGAGACTCTGTCGTCGACGGGCGGCTTGATGGATCGTCATGTCATGTGAATTGATCGCCAGCGGCTGGTATGCAACCAACGAAGCAAGAAGCTACGTTACCGCAGGAGACGACCTCATTCGCGGCGTCGAATTCCGGCCGCTTTGGTGGCGCTCATTGGACACGTTCCTCAAGCCGCAACATGTGTTCGTCGTGGATTCTGCATCGCCGATCAAGCCGGATGACAGCCTCTATACCTCCACGCCGGTCCAACATATTGAATTGCTCATCAACCCAGGTCATTCGCAAAATGGCAAGACGCACTACTGTGGAGCGATGGCCGCCATCATCATGGGATTGGAGTTCGCTCTGCATAACGACGTGGAGATGTTCCTGTACGTCGAGCAGGACGCGCTGGTATTCGGCGATTCCATCATTGATAAAACCAAAAATGCGCTGCGACGGAAAGATCTGGTTTTTGGCGCCAGCGGTGCGCTCGATATCCAGCAGAGCTTTTTTGCCGCCAGCAAAAAGGGTATTCGACGCTTCCTGAGCGCGCTTCATGCGATCAACTTCTCCGATAAGCAAGTTGCTCCGGAACATAAGTTCATGTATGCAGCGTCTCGCGGGATTCCCCGCGCGGTCGTCCAGCTGGCCGAATATACGGAGATACCGCATCTGCGGGGCGCCGGCTTGCGGCTGTTCAACATGATCTGCGGCCTTTCCCCAAACTACACGTTGCTGCCGTTTGGATACGGTCGAGAACGGCCCATCAATTTCAATGACGACACCTTCTATTTTCAGCATGGAACAGCGGAAGAGTTGCTGCAATACAGGAAACGGGCCGGTTTTTGACGACCGCCCGTTGTTTCTGATGCCGTTCATCACTCCGCAAGCGCCGCCTTGACGTTGCTTAACTCCATGTTTGGAAGAGTTCGATGAGCTCGCTAAATCGCTTCCTGTCCGCCAGCGCCGCCGCGTGGGTAAGAATCCTTCTCACCGTCATGACGCAGGTGTTGCTGGTTCCCGTATTTCTCACCCATTGGTCGGTTGAACAGTACGGCTGTTGGTTGATCATTCAGACCATTGTCGGCGTGTCATCGATGTTGAGCTCAAGCCACCAGAATTTCGTCGGGTTCGAGTTCCTCAAGGTGGGCGATAAACAACCGGAGAAGATGCGACTGTTGTTCTATTCGGCCTTTCCCTACGTGATGTTGATCGCATTGCTGGAGCTGTTGGCAGTGTCGGCGCTCATTTACTTCGGCTTCGTGGAAACGATATTCGACCCTAAACACACGATGAACGCCGATCTTCTGCGGCAGGCCTTTTGGTCCCTGATTATCTACTCGGTGGCATGGCTGATCAGCAGCAGCGTGGGTGGCTTGGCGGGCAGGGCGGTCGCCCCGTATGGTCATTTCCCGCGAATGACGTGGTGGGGAACGACATTGGCGGTGGTGGGCGCGCTGGTATCCGGCATCGCGGTAGCCCTGGGCGCCGATCTTCTGGAGACGGTGATATGGATCAACATCGCAAACTTCGTCGTCAACATTCCGATTCATCTCGACATGTGGCGAATGTTTCGACGCTACGAGCTCTACCTAATGAGGCCGGATTGGAGTCTCGGGGCAAAGAATGTCTGGCGTTCCTTGGCGATAGCGCTGAGCGCGGTGCTGGATATTTCGAGGCAGCAGGGCGTCCGCATATTCCTGGGGGCCATCATTGGCGTGACTCAGATGACCGAGTTTTCGACCACGCGGACGATGAGCAATCTTTCACTGCAGGGCATCGGTACCATCACCAACCCGATCATGCCGGAAATCATGAAATTCCTGCGGGAAAGAGACGCGGAAAGGACAAACGCCGCCATTGGGTTCGTTTGGTTCTTTGCCGTCATCCTGATGTCGCCGCTCATGATCGCATTTCAATGGATCATGCCGTATGTATTCCATGCCTGGACGCGCGGAAAGATCGCGTTCAATCCCTGGTTGTTCGGCCTATTTTCCGTCGCACTATTGCTTTTTTCGCTCGCACGGCCGCCGGTCGCCGTTTTGCAGGGAAATAACCTCCTGAAGATTCAGCTGCTGATGTCCATTGCGGTCAGCGTCGTGGCCGTCGGCGGGATTCTGCTATTCACCGCCGCCTTCGGCGTCATCGGAGCGGCGTCGTCGCTATTGTTGGCGGAGCTCCTGGGGACCGTCATAGCCGTGTGGTACGCCCGAAAATGGCTCGAAAGCAGCGGCATAGGCTTTCCATGGTCGTTGTTCACCGTAGCCGTGACCTCCATAGCCGTGGCCACCGTAACGATTGCACTGATGGTGCTCTTGCCGCGCGCCACCTGGGTGGTGTTCCTCGCCTCGATGGCCGTCAATCTGTTGCTGTGCATCGAATTCGCGCGACGGCTGCCGCCATTGGCGGTCCAGAAGATGCGCGGGATCCTCGCGCGAAGATTCGGACGATAGCTGCCGCTCGGCGTCGAGGATGCGGCGTCCGGTTTCTCAATTCGTGGCGACGACTGTCAGCGTGGTGCTCGAGGAATTGCCGGAGTTACGGCAGGTGACGGTGTAGTCATAAGTCCCGGCCTTCGTCAGTGTCACGGTGCGGCTGCCATCGGGGGCCAGACTGCCGTTCCAGTTGCTGCCTCCCGTGCAGCTGGTGGCATCCCGGGTGGTCCACGTCAGCGTCGTGGACTCCCCAACCTTGATCGTGTCCGGGGTGGCGCTCAACGTCACGGTCACGGGCTCCTTTTGCATGCTCGACAATCGCGAGGAGTCGGCCGCGTAGGAGTACTCCAGTGCGATGCTGTTCCCTTGCCCGTAAAAGTCCGCTATTGCAGCCTTCATTTGCCCGTTGAAGTGATTCATGCCGACGGTGACGTTGGTCAACTTGATATTTTCGTTGCTCTCCTGCGTGGCGCTGCCTATCGGGGCCCGTATCGTGTAAGAGCTGAGGTCCTTGAGCGAAATGTTCTCGAACGTGAGATTCTTGTAGCCACTCTTCGGGAAACGCCATCCCGGATAGAGATTGTGCAAGAAAGCCGAGCTGTACGTCGCAGCGGCGTTGGAGATCGTGAGGTTGTTCGACGGCAACACGTCGAGAAAGCCGTCCGGCCGGGAGCTGCTGTACGTATCTACGACGCAGTCGATGCAGCCGATTTTGAGAGACAGAGCATATCCGCTGATCGAATCGCTTCCTCCCTTATCCCGCGCGACTCCCACCCGGGGTCCGTCGTCAACCACATTTCTAATCTGAATGTTCGTGTTGAAGAGAGCGGGGTCACCGTCCGTGACGTAGTTCAGATAGAACAGATGCGGTGGAGCGAACCATTTGCCGATGCCGCCCACATTACCGCCGTTCGCATCCTGCAGATCGCCGTAGCGATGCGAGGTGATATTCTCGAAGGTTGCGTCCTGCACGTCTCCGACCCACCCCATGTAGCTCCCGTCCACGACCACGTCCGAGAAGTACATTTCGTGGGGAACTGCGACGTGTGCGCCGGTCAACGCCGTCTGCGCATTCACGGTCTGGTTGCTCTTGTAGCCCGTATTGAAGGAAAACACGGTGGGAATGAACTGATCGCCGCCGGCGGAGGCGGGTGCATACACGTGCATGCCCTTCACGTTGAATTTGCTGCTGCTTCCAATGATGAAGAAGACGGCGCAGGTATTCGTAGAGCCGGCCCAAATCGAATTCACGTTCCCACGGGCTCTGTCGAAAACGACGGCCCGATTGGCGCTGAGCCACGGCGTCAACCGCTCGTCGTTGAAGACGTTCCCTGCGTTGAGGACGCTCCCCGATCTGATGACCTGGCCATTTTGCATGTAGGCGTGCACGACGTCGTTGACCGGCAGACTGGCCACCCATTCGACGTTCCAATTCGTGAGCGTAATGTCGCTCGAGTTGGCGATGACGAAGGCGGGCTGGAAAATGTTGTCAACGATGAATTTGCCGGACCCGGTAAATTCCACGCTCGTACCATTATCGATGAAGATGGGTCGCTCGATATCGTTTCCGATTTTCAGGCGCACCGGACAGTCGACGATCAGTGTGAAGGCCCCGTGCCGGGCGGCGGCGAAGGCGCGGGCGGTGCCTTCCGAATCGTCCGATGTTCCGTTGCACGATACCCAACTGCTGATCTGGGTTTGCGGGGAGCTACTGGCCGCCGTGGCGGCGTAAGCACCGGCGAAATTACCGTGTTGGGCCGTTCCGGCGGGGAGAAGAACCGCGAGCGCGACGGAAAATGCGGATGATGAGATCAACTTACGCATTGGGCAACATACCTTGTTGTTATGGCCATCGATAATGACTGTGACTGACTGTGGGAGGAACCTTGGTAGGCGCTACCGAGTCATTCCAACGATCTTTGACTTAATCCGGATCGCGCCGGAATTTACGCGACGGAGTCGACGACAACAACTGTCCCAATTTGCGACAGGTGCCTCATTTGCGTGGGCCCATTGGTGGCGCGCGCCATGGAAAAAATGCGCGCAATTGGTGCGTGGTGGCGCCCCGGTTCGCGTCCGCGACGGTGCATGGGCGCGAAGCGCTTAAAAAAATCTTTCCGGCTCTTAAGATCGGGCTGGACAGAATTTAAATGGAATGATAGTGGGGCGTGTCGTCGAACTGTGAAGCACTTCACATGATTGGCGTCCGCAGACTTCGCATCAGGGACGGTCTCGGTTTCCGTGCCGCGCGAGTTCACGGAAAAGCATGCGAAAAACGTGACCAAGTCGTGAGCTTCCAATCTATTGATGTCGCAATTCGCGAACGGTTGTGAGGCTCAAATTCATCCCGTACTGTTCCGCGCCATTGCAGGGCGATTCATTTACGGATGGTGTCCATTGTTCAACCCAACTGCGGTCGGCAACATTTTGCAACGGGTGACGAATGCCGGCATCGCTCGCAGCCATCGGCTGCTGACCGCGGCGCTCCTTTTGGGTTTCGCGGTCAGCGGATGCAGTTCGACGCAGGGCAGTTCGGCTGACTCACTGCAGACCGGCGCGGCAGGCGCCGTCGGCGCCGTGAAGGGCACGGTCGCGAGAAGAGGGGTGGCCGATCCGGTCACGGGGCTTGCGAGCGCACCCGATCCGAGCGTAGCCGCGAGCGTAGCCGCACCTGTCGGCATGGCCAGCGTCGGGACCTCGACGATAGCTGCGCCTGTCGGCACGGCGAGAGCCGGCACTTCGACGACTCCCGCCAGCACTGCTTCGTCCACGGCTGGCACGAAGCCGGGAATCTCGTCGGCGGCAACGGCCAGCAGCACGACGACGACCACGAACAGCGCCGCTGCGACGATCGCTCCACCCTCGGGCCCGAAGAAATCGATCAGGGCTTGGGTTTCGTGCTCCGGCACGTCGGATGATGCAGTGGGAGCCGCAACGGCCTTTTCCGCCGCCAAGAACAATGCATTCACCCTGGTCGTGGATTGCCCCGTGTTCATTCATTCGGGCTTGGACATCGACCGAGCGATCTTCATCGAGGACGGCACGACGGTTGAGTTCACGGGGGCCGGGAAATTCATCGTCGACGATGTCTTCCATCCGGCGTTCGTCATCGCCAACTCGAACAATATTACGTTGACGAATTGGAACGTCGAATTCGACGGCAGTCTTCCGGTGAATGAGAATGTCCTTGGCTACATGCAGAACGGCGCATGGGTGGTCAAGGGCGGCGCCGGTCAACCCAGCAACGCGTTCAACGACGAGCGCTTGACTCCTTGGCTGAAGGCGAACAAGAAAATCGTGTTCGACACCAGCCAGGGTCCCGTCAACTCGTACTGGGCCGGGACGACGAACACATGCGCAATGTTTTTCATGGTTGGAGACTCGTCCAACATCAATGTAAGCGGCATGCACGTGTACGCGCCATCCACCGCCGGCGGGGATCGCTTCATCCCAGTCGTGTTTTCAGTCAATCTGGGCTACAAGAGCAATCAAACGGTCACGGTCAAGACGCCGGTGACGTCGCCGTACGTCGCCGTTCCCCACAATCTGACCTTTACCAACACGGTTCTGGACGGCACTTACATGGGCTGGGTTGGCACGGTTCAAGATATCGTCATCGAGAATACGCAATCCCTCCGGTACGGTGATCTGCAGGATGCGAATGGCGGAAACGTGGGCGGCATCGGCAAATGGTTCGCCCCGCCCCACCTCTTTTATTTCAACTACGACAGTGCGGGGGATCCCGGCTTGTTCAACACGGGCATCCAAATCAAAGATGTCCAGGATGACGGCCCACGCGTGGGCACGGCACGCGACAAGGGCGGCTCCGATACGATCAGCGGCAATGCGCTGTCGCTCAAGATCGGGTGCATCAACTGCAGTGTCGATACCTACACGAGCCTGCGCCCCGATGGGTTTCTGGACGTGCTGGATTCGAACGGCCTGATCATTTCAAACGTAACGGCGACCTATGATTCCGCGTTCATCAACAATGTATATCCCGGCTGGCGCTTTCCGAAGTCGGAGTACCAGCATTTGACGTTCGAGAACATATCGCTCACCGATACCGCGGCGGCCACGGTGCGCGCGCCGATCGGCAACGCGTCCGAAACGAGCAATGAGAATCTTACGTTCAAGAACATCAATGTCACTATGGTCAAATGGTCGGGCAACGGCTCACCGCTGCCGGTCATCGGCGGCACACAGAACAGCATCGATTTGGATTTCCTCATGAGCGCGAATGCAACGCGCCTGACCACGGCCGAACACGGCACGGTCTCGGTGACGTTGCAAGCAACTCCTGCCGTATTGTCGGCGGGCGGCAAGACCCTCCTCACATGGTCGTCAAAGAACGCCGGCACCTGCTTCGCCGGCGGCGCCTGGTCTGGGTCGCTCACCCGCAATGGATCGCAGACCGTCGTGGCCGCGAGCGCCGCAAATGCGGACTTCACGATCAACTGTCAGAACGGCGGTACTGCTTCCAGTACGACGCTTCTGGCGAACGTGATGGCGAATTAATGGCTGAGCGAGTTGAGCCAGTGCGGATTCGGGAACTTTGTCAGGCGGCGCGTGACATAATGAGCTGTTGCGGCGTCGCCCCGCGCATGAACGGATTCGAAATTCAGCATGATCTTGCAGGGCCTGCGCAAATCGACGTCTCGGGGAGTCGGCAGAGCAGCAGCGCTGGCGTCGCTGCTCCTGTGGTGGTGCACCGCTGCGGTTGATGTCTCCTCAGGCGCGGCGCAGAGCGGGCAGTCGATCAGCAAATGGGTGTCATGCGACGGGCGGTCGGAAGATTCAGCCGGCCTGGCCGCCGCAATTGCGGCCGCGAGCCACGGCGCATTTACTCTCCTGGTCGATTGTCCCGTCAGGTTTAACGTCGGCAGCGACATCGCGAAAACCGTGTTCATCGATGATGACACATCGGTCGAATTCGTGGGTGCCGGCAAGATCATCGTCGACAATATCCTGCACCCTGCATTTGCCATCGCAAATGCAAAGAACATATCGCTCAAGAATTGGAATGTGGAATACCATGGGAGCCTGCCCGTGGATCACAATGTCGGAGGGTATGAGCAAAACGGGCATGTGGTCTCGGCAGGGGGCGTCGCACAACCCGCCGGAGCTTTCAACGACAAGGTGCTTACGCCGTGGCTGAGCGCGAAGAAGAGAATCACTTTCGATCGCGGTCAAGGAAACTTGAACTCGTTCTGGCCGGGCCCGACCAATCTGTGCGCGATCTTCTATGTGATTGGCGACACATCGAACGTGCAAGTGGACGGAATGCGGGTTTACGTTCCTCCCGATGCCGGCGCCGAGCGCTTCGTGCCGGTGGTATTTTCATTCCAGGAGAACTTCAAGAGCAACCAAGCGGTTAACGCCAAGCTGCCCAGGTCTTCGCAATCCACGGCGGTTCCTCATGATCTGAGGTTCTCCAATATTGTTTTGGATGGCACGTATATGGGTTGGGTTGGGGGCGTTCAGAACGCCACGTTCGAGAACATTCAATCGCACCGGTACGCGGATCTGCAGGATGCAAACGGCGGAAACGTCGGCGGCGTCAAGAAATGGTTTGCCCCGCCGCACTTGTTTTACTTCAGCTATGCGGCCGGCGGCGACCCCGCGTTATTCAACAAAAACATACAAATCAGAAACGTCGTTGACGACGGCCCGCGCATCGGCACGGCCCGCGACAAGGGCGGTGGCGACACGCTGAGCGGTTACGCGCTGTCGCTCAAGCTGGGATGCGTGGACTGTGCTGTGGATAATTACAAGACGACTCGTCCGGATGGGTTCATGGACGTGTTGCCGTCGGATGGACTCACCGTCTCGAATGTCGATGCAACGTATGATTCGTCTTTCTTGAACGACGTATTTCCGGGCTGGCGATTCCCCGCCTCTTCGTATAAGCGGATAACGTTCAAGAATATCAGGTTCAAGGATACCGCTGCGGTATCGAACCGGGCGCCGATCGGCGATGCGACTCAGGCGTCGAATGAAAGCATCGTGTTCGAGAATGTTCAGATCACACTGAATCGCTGGGCCGGTAAAGGGTTGCCCGTGCCGAATATTGCCGGATCCGGCAATAACGTGGTCCTCGATTACGCGTTCTTGTCCGATTCATCGCGGCTCACGAGCCTGCAACGCGGCAACGAGGCGCTTACGTTGCTGGCGATGCCGGCATCGGTCAACTCGCCCCCGCGGACCCAATTGAGTTGGACCTCCAACGGGGCGGATGCTTGCGCGGCCGCGGGGGATTGGCAGGGGCGCCTCAGCCCGAACGGCACGCAAAGTGTCGCTCTGACGCACACGGGAAGCTACCGCTTTACGATCAGCTGTCAGACGGTGGGCGACGTGTTGACTGCCGGCGTGCCTGTGGAGGTTGCGCAGTAATATGTCTCAAGGCACCCAATGACTCCCGAAATGCACGGCAAGTACTGACTCGCAAGGCCCGGCGGTCTAAAATACGGTTTTGAACGGGAATAACATTGCCTCGACTTCAAACGACAAACACGTATTCGGGCAAAGTCGGGCGGTTCGCGATAACGGGCGTCGTCTTCTTCCTTTCCTTGTGGGGCCCTGCAGGTGCGGCCATTGCGCCGGCGCCTCCGACGCCGGAAGAAGGCACGACTTTCGCTCTTTTCGTCGGCGACCAGTACACGTACGACGATAATCTTTATCGAATCCCTGCGAATTTCGGGACGGTTTCCTTGATCGCGCCGAATGCCACTCGGGCCGACCGCATCAACACTCTGGTTGGCGGCGGCTTTGGCCAATGGATCTTCGGTCAGCAAGATATCGATCTGACTTTGCGCGCCGATAATAATCGCTTTGCGCACAACACCGGACTCGACAACACCGGCGGCGATGCGCTGCTGAATTGGACTTGGGTCGTAGGGCCCTACTTTTCGGGCCAGGTGGGCGGAGAGTTCAACCGAGCCTTGGCGAGCTTTGCCGAAACTCGGTACCTGGGCCGGGATATGGTCGATCAGAAGGAGTATTTCGGCTCGGCAAAATACCAGGTGGGCCCGCGCTGGTCGATCTTTGGCGGTGTCCGCGGTGATGACATCACCCATGGAGCCGAGGCAGCCGCCTTCAATGATTTTAGGACGAAGTCGGGTAACGTGGGGGTGCAATACGCGACCGGTATATCCGACACTTTCGGTTTGGAATATCGGTACTCCGACGGCATCTATCCTCCGAACTATACGTTTGACAACGTGCCGTTCAATCGGAACTTCACAGAGGATACCTACCGCGCCACGGTGAACTACGCGATTACCGAAAAGTTCGCCGTTGATGCGTACGCTGGCTACATGTCACACACATTGCCAAGCAGCAATATCCTGTCAAGCGCGGTGTTCGGAGATTTCAAGGGGAATATTTGGCGCGTGACGTTGAACTGGCAACCGACGGAGAAAACGCAGCTGCTGGTTGCCAGCTGGCATGAACTTCATGCCTATCTGGTCAATGCATCCAACTATTTCATATCGAAGGGCGGGAGCATTTCACCCATATGGAAGCCGACCGGGAAGGTCACTGTCGGTTTGGTGTTGTCCCTGGAGGATCAGAGCTACAGCAACCTCAACACCATTCTTGCCTCGTTGCTGGCGCCTCGTTACGACAAGGTTACGGGCGAGCAAATCAACGTCAATTACCTTCCCAGGGATCGCTGGTCCATCAACCTTTTTTTTCGCCACGAACATCGTGATTCGAACGAGCCACAGTTTTCTTATGAGGATAGATTGGCCAACATCAGCGTGACCTACAAATTCTGGTAGTCGGGGTCTGAATTGAAGTCCGATTCTCACCGCAGCTTGAGGCGATCGCCATACCCCGTCAGCTCGAGATAGCCTCTGCCGACCGTAGTGTTGCCTTCAAACGCGCGCACGGCGCCTTCCCAGTAAATCGCGCCGGTGGATAGGCGCGTATCGTTTTCTTGGTCATCCATCAGCGGTTCCAGAACCACTCGATGCGGCCCGGCGTCGACATGCCATACCACGGGATATCGGATGCCCGTCCTCGGCGACACCCAGGTACGATCGGCGGCGAAGTGCACGTCCTGCGGATTCAATAGCTCGACTCGCCCATCGCTTGCGCGATATGTGCCGCCCGCCCAGCGCGCGGTCCCATCCGCTGCTCGAATGCGGAAGGCCATCAGCGCCGCGCCGTCGTCGAGATTGATGCCGATCCAATCCCAACCGCTCGCCTGGCTGTCCAAGTATTCGCTGGACCATTCATGATCGAACCACGCTTCACCAGTCACCCGGGCGGGCGTACCGGCCCGTGCTATGGTTCCCGTCACCCTCATGTGCGGCAAGCTGTAGTAATAACTCGCCGCCTCCGGCGAGGGTCCTTTGCGGCTCACTCCCGAGTCGCCATTGAGCATGGGGGGTTGAGTATCCGCAAGGGCAAGCTTCAAGGCAAAGTCCTCGGCCGTGATGCGGGTCTGGTAAACCCCGGCCTCGCGCTGCAGCGACCAATCATCGATCCAGACGTTGGCATCGCCCTCAGCGGCCTCGGCAAGCCCGAGCCCGGCGCGGCGAATGCGTTGGTCCTGCCACAGCCGACCGCGCTTCGGATCGCTGATCGCGCAGTGTGCGATGAGCAGTTGGCGCGGAGCGAATGCACTCGGATTCGCCGCATCGATGTCGGGCTTGGTGCGAAAGAAAGTGATTTGAAATCCCAACGATTCGCCGTCTTCGGTGGTGAGCCACCCGGTGACGTACCACCATTCGGTGCGAAAGGCGGAATGACTACCGTAATCGCGGGGAAACGTCACTCTCCGGTCGGGGGTAACGACGGCATAAGCGGTTCTCCCAACGGCACCCGGTACGGGACCTTGGACCGCGGCCGCGGTCATCACGCCCGGTATCGCGGCGAACACGAATGCCAGCACCAGCGCCCTCACCAGTCCTCCCGCACCGCCTGCACCGCGTCCTGGCTCGTCGCGGCACGGCCGCTCCAAACGGCCGTGAGTGCGGCCGCGGCGATCAGCGTGGCGCTGAGTACGGCCAGCTGCCAGACCGGAACTGCTAAATCGATGCTCCAATTGAAGGATTGCCGGTTGACCACGTAAACCAGCACCAGGCTCAATACGCCGCCCAGGGTAAGTCCGTACAAGACCCCAAACACGCTCATCAAAAAGCCTTCGCTTGCCAAGATGCCGATCACTTGGCTTCGAAGCATGCCGATGTGCCGCAGCATGCCGAACTCCGAGCGCCGCGCGAGGGCGGTCGAGCTGGCGGCAAAGCTCACGCCGGTGAGACCGATCATGACCGCGATGGCTTCAAGAGCGTAAGTGATGGCAAAAGCCCGATCGAAAATCTGCAGCGAGCGTTCTCGAACGGCGGTGCTCGTCATGATCTCCGGGGAGTCTCCGCGCACGAAGCACGCACGCAGCGCCGCCTCGACGGCGGCAGGTGCGAGCCGGCCGTCGAGCCATGCGGATCCTTCAGTGGCGCTCCGGTCGCCCGTCGCGGCGATATAAGCCGGCACCGAAATGACGACGGACCCGAACGTCCGAGCATAGTCACGCCAAACGCCGGCAACGCGGAATTGCGCCCTGCGGCCGGCCAACGGTAGCTTAAGCGTTCCACCGAGTTTGAGACCATAAAGATCTTGCAGCGATTCAGAAATCCAGGCCGGTTCGAGGCTATCGCCGGGAACCGGCAATGCGCTCTGGACGAGAGGCAGCTCGTCCGCGGCTTGATGCGCGCTCGACCCGCGCGCAATCAGCGTGATGGCCGGACGAGCGGCATCGAGCAGGATTTGCCGTGTGCGACGAAATTCGAACCGTTCGATGCCCGGCACCGCCGCGAGTTCAGCCTGTTCTGCGGGGGACCAGAAGGCGGTGTCGTTGCCCAACGGCTCGCGTATCTGTAAGTCGGCCGGCAGCAACTTGCCCAGCCAGTGCTCGAAAGACACTCGGAACGAGAAAACCATGATGGCCATGGCCACCATCAGGCTGAAGCTGACGATGATCGACGCGAGACTTAGCGTAGAAAGACCGACGTTCTCGCGAAGTTGGGCGATGGCAGCATCCCACACGACGCGGTTGGTATACGGCGCGACCTTGAGTATTCTGACGGTCAACACCGGTACCAACAGCACGGCGCCGAAGAGCAGGGCGGCAACAGCGGCGTATCCAAAGAGAGGCAGTCCGTCCACGGCGGGCATGCGAGCGAACACTGCCCCGACAGCGAGCAGAGCGATGCCCAGTTGCCAACTCGTTTTGGCGATGACGCCGTAATCGCCGTCGCCGCCTTTGAGTGTACGTGCCGGGGGCTGCCGTGCCGCGCTTCGGGCCGGCATCCAGGCGCCGGCGCTTGCCACCACGGTTCCTACGAAGAAAAAGCACAACAGCGGTAAAGCCGGAGCATGCACGGACGCTCCCACGGCCCGCAACTGCTGATTGCCAAGATCGCCGGTCAGAACTTGCAACATGGTAGCGGCGAAGAGCACTCCCAGAGCCAAGCCGAGCAACGATCCCAAAGCGCCCAGAGCGGCGCCCTCGCCGACGAGCGCCAGTTGAAGTTCCCCGCGAGTCACGCCCAATGCGCGCAGCAACGCCAGCGATCGGCGTCGTCGCAGTACCGACAGCGACTGCGTGGAGAATACCAAGAAGGCGCCGGTCCACAGCGCGACCAATGCGAGCATGTTCAAATTGACCCGATAGGCCCGCGTGACGGTAACCGCACGGTCGCGCTCGATTGTCGGTGCGATGACCAAGACCCCGGGTGGTAATTGCCGCCCGAGCTTGCTGCGGTAGGCGTCGACGGAGGTACCCGCCGCCACACGCAGATCGATGCGGTTCAAGCGGCCGATTTTATCGAAGGTCCATTGGGCAGAGGCGATGTCCATGATGCCCAAAGCCTGCGGGTACGTCGTGTCGGACAGGATTCCGAGCACGTGCAGCGGCTTTGCCGAGCTTCCGATGATGACGGGAAGCGCATCGCCGCGCCGCAAGTTCAATTGGCGGGCGGCGCTGCTGCTCAAGAAAATGCCGTTTGCTTGAAATAGATCGACGACGCTGCCCGCAATGTCGCCGAATAAGGCGGGTTGCAGTGCCGCGGCCCGGAATGGATCCAAGCCGAGCACTTTGAGCGTGTCACGTCGCCCCGGCAGAGCCGCCTCGATTTCCAGCACCGGACTGGCGGCGGCGACCGCGGGGTCGCGGGCGAATTGGGTGTACAGCGCCTCGGAAAAACCGTCACGTGGACCGCGAACAATGAGGTCCGCTTCACCGACGAGGCGCTTCGTCGCCAACCCGAACTCGTTGAGCGCCGTCGCGTTGACGAGGTACACCGACGTGCCCAGTGCGACGCCCAGCGCAATGGCAACTATCGTCACCAGCAGGCGAGCCGGCTGCTCGCGTACCTGTGCCAGCAAAAGTACGCGCCACACTCTGAAATTCACCCGCCTCGCTCCAGGCTTTGCAAGCCGCGCCCATCGAGCGTCAGGATGCGATCCGCGGTTTCCGCCGCCGTCCGCGAGTGCGTGATCAAAATTCCGGCCGCCGAATTTGCTTTGATCTGCACTCGCAGGAGAGCGAGGATGTGCGCCGCGCTGCGGGGGTCAAGATTGCCGGTCGGCTCGTCCGCCAGCAGCAGTCGCGGCTTGTGGACCAGCGCCCGTGCAATCGCGATCCGCTGCACCTCGCCGCCGGACAGTTCTCTGGCGTAGCGTCGCGCCAGCGAGGTGATGCCAACCGCATCCATCATCTCGGCGGTCCGGCGGGAGCGCTCGGATGCCGCAACGCCCAGCAAGTCGAGCGGCAGCGCGACGTTTTGTTCGACGGTCAGATACGGCAGTACGTGGAATGCTTGAAACACGAAACCCACGGAGCGGCGCCGCAGCAGGGTGGTGGCGTCGTCGTCCATCGCCGACAGATCCAGACCTTCGAGCAGCACTCGGCCGGAGTCCGGTTTATCGAGGCCCGCAAGCAAGTTGAGCAACGTCGTCTTACCGACGCCGGACTCGCCCATGATGGCGAGATACTCACCTTGTCGCAGGTCGAGATTCAGGTCCTCGAAAACCGGCGGACGATCGCGTCGATACCGCTTGGTAAGATTCTCGAGCCGCAGAACGGCAGGGTCAGCCCCCATGGCCCGCAGTCGTCAAGCGGCATCGACTCCGATGACGGCTTTGACCTCCAAGAAGTCGCGTAGGCCGAATTCGCCGTATTCCCTACCGTTGCCGGACATCTTGAAGCCTCCGAACGGTGTCTGCATATCGCCGGAGGCGCCATTCAACGCCACTTGACCCGCTCTGATCCGATTGCCCACCCGTCGCGCGCGGATGTTGTCCCGCGACCAGACGTATGCGGCGAGGCCGTAAGGCGTGTCGTTGGCGATCTTCACGGCGTCATCCTCGGTCTGGTAAGGCAGAATGCACAGCACCGGTCCGAAGATTTCCTCGCGTGCGATGGTCATATCGTTCTGGACGTTCGAAAAAATGGTCGGCTTGACGTAGTAGCCCGTGGTCAAACCGTCCGGCCGCCCCGGGCCGCCGGCGACCAGATGCGCCCCCTCCGCAATGCCTTTTTCAATGTAGCCTTCGACGCGATCGAATTGCAGCTTCGAGACCACCGGACCGACGACCGTCTTCTCCAAAGTCGGGTCGCCCACGAGTACCGTGTCCGCCACGCGTTTCGCGATTGCTTCGACTTCGGCCAATCTGCTCGCGGGCACCAACATGCGCGTCGGCGCATTGCAGGACTGCCCCGAATTTTGAAACACGTGCAGCACACTTTGCTTCACCGCGCGTTCGAAATCGGCGTCATCCAGCAACACGTTCGGCGACTTGCCGCCGAGTTCCTGGTGCACGCGCTTGACGGAAGCCGCGGCATTCCTGGCGACCTCGGTGCCCGCGCGAGTCGATCCGGTAAACGACACCATGTCGACTTCACGGTGAGAAGAGAGCGGTGATCCGACGTTGACCCCGTCGCCGTTGACCAAATTGAATACCCCGGCGGGTACGCCCGCCTCGTGCATGACCTTTGCCCACAGAATCGCGCTGAATGGCGAGTATTCGGAAGGCTTCAAGACCATGGTGCATCCCGCGGCGAGGGCCGGGACGACCTTGGCCGCCACTTGATTCATCGGCCAATTCCACGGCGTTATGAGAGCGCAAACACCCACCGGCTCTTGGACCAGCCGAGTGTTCCCGCGCAGTTCCTCGAATTTGAAGGTCTTGAGGACCTCGATCATGGCGCTGATATGCCCTACGCCGATGCGCGTCTGCGCGCCTTTCGCTAGCGTGATGGGCGCGCCCATTTCGGTGGATATGGCGAGTGCGATTTCGTCATAGTGGGCCTTGTACGCGGCGAGCACCCGCTCCAAGAGGGCGAGTCGTTCGACTGGGGTGGTCCGTGAATAACCGTCGAAAGCACGCCGCGCCGCCGCCACGGCGAGGTCGACGTCTTTGGCGCCGCCCATCGAGATCACGCCCGCGACCGCTTCGGTCGCCGGATTGATGACCTTGAATTCCTTTGGCGCAACCGGGTCGACCCAGGCGCCGTCGATGTAGAACTGCCGATTATCGTAGGTCATCAATTTCCCCTGGAAAAAATTCGAAATGCTATGTTTGGGATTCTACCCGCTGGCGGAGGGTCGTGGGGACCCAACATGACGCGCGCAGACTTTGAAGCGCCCACCGGGTGGAGACGCCGCATCCGGGTGCGGGCGCCGCTAATAGTGGGATTTATCGGACGATTGACGGTTGGCCCCGAGGGTTTACGGTCCATGAACACATTTTTGCGGCGACAGTTCGCAGTAACGGAGCGCCGGCATTGCTAGGCTTGCGGCTGCGGAATAATCCAAACAAGGTGTGCATGATGACCGGAAAGCTTTTGCCGACGCTGCGGGTCGGCGCTTGCGCGGCATTTTTCTTGATCTCGGCCGCGGCCGCGCATCCTGAGTACAACCCAATTCTCAGACATCCGGTGTCGATCGGCCCCGAGGCCAGCCGCCTGATCGTCGGCTTTCGCGCCACGCCTGGTAACACAGTGGTGCAGACCATCCATGCCGAGGCAGCTCAAAATAAGACCATCGAGGTGAGCCAGGCTCTCACCAGCGCCAGTGACCCCATGGACCTCGCGCGGCGCGTGCATTTGAGCGTGACCAAATCACGTCAACTTACGCCCAGTATGCATTTGATGTACTTGCAGAAAACGCTCTACGGCGCTGACGTCGATGCGGCGCTCAAAACGCTGCGGGCTGATCCTGCGGTCAAGTTTGCCGACATCGATCAGCGCCGCTATCCGCTGGCGCTGCCGGACGATCCGTTATTCTATCCGTCGACGAACGCGGCGGGACAATGGTTCATGCTGACGCCGAGCTCGCTGACTCCGACCAGCGACGCAGCGGCGACAGACGCGGTGTCCGCTTGGGGGCTCACGACCGGCAGCACCGGCACGGTGATCGCCGACGTCGATACCGGTGTGCGTTTCGAACATCCGGATTTGTTGCGAGCCGGCTTCGGCGGCCGCTTGCTGCCGGGCTATGATTTTGTTTCCGAGGACCAAAACCCGACCACCGGCGCGGCGCTGGGGACCTATCTGATTGCCAACGACGGCGATGGTTGGGATCCGGATCCGTCCGATCCGGGCGATTGGATCAGCGCCTCGGATCAAACCAACGTCCTGTTCCCTGCGTCCTCGTGCCCGGTCGCCGATAGTACCTGGCACGGCACCCGCGTCATGGGCATTCTCGGCGCATTGACGAATAACGGCATCGGTATCGCGGGTATGACCTGGAATCCATATCTCTTGCCGGTACGCGCGCTCGGTAAGTGCGGCGGCTACGACTCGGACATCATCGTCGGCATGCAGTGGGCCGCAGGCCTGTCCGTCACGGGCGTCCCGAACAATCCATATCCGGCCGGCATCATCAATCTGAGCGTGGGGGGCAGCGGTACCTGCCCGTCGGCTTATGCAGATGCAGTCTCCACGTTGACCGGTATGGGAGTGCTGATCGTCGCTTCCGCCGGCAACGCCAGCGGACCCGTCGACGCGCCGGGTAACTGCTCGGGAGTGCTCAGCGTGGCGGGCCTGCGCAATGTCGGCACCAAAGTAGGCTACAGCAGCTTCGGTCCGCAAGTAGGCGTGGCCGCACCGGCAGGCAACTGCGTCAATTCTTCGGGCCCTTGCCTGAGGTCCATCGACACGACAAGCAACACCGGTTTGACTGCGCCCGCAGACAGTACGTATACGGACGAGCTGAATCCGAACCTGGGTACGAGTTTCTCCGCACCGATCGTGACCGGCATCGCGGCGCTGATGCGTGCCGTCAACGCCAATCTCACGCCGGCGCAGCTCATCGCGAGGATACAGGCAAGCGCCAGTGCGTTTCCGCAGCCTGCCGGCCTGCCCGTTTGCCCGAATGCGGATGCCACGACAGGCGAGTGCGCCTGCCCCAATGACGGCAGCGAATGCGGTGCCGGCATGGTCGACGCGCTGCAGGCCGTGAACGCGGCGCTGCGCCCGATCGCCGCGGTCGTGGTGCCGGCGTCCACCGCCGTGGGCAGCACCGTGGTGCTCGACGCGTCCGGCAGCGCGGCCTCCTGCGGCCGCGCGATCGCCTCGTATGCGTGGGCTGCCAGCGGCGGCGTGACCATTCAATCCGGCGCCAATGCGGCCCAAGTCGCCGTTACGCCAACCGGAGCGGGCACACTGACTCTCACGGTCACCGACGATGTCAATGCGATCGACACGGCCACGCTGTCCGTCAGTTCCACCGGTTCCATCAGCAAAACGGCGGCCACACCGGCGACCGCCGGTTCCGCCGCCGGCGCGTGTCCGACCGCATTGGCCGTGTCGCCATCGGCTCCCACGGTCACGGAAGCGTTCGCGCCGGCGAGTGTCGGTGAGAACGTGGTTTCGATGCTGACGATCACGCTTCACAACTCCAACGGCTTTGCGCTGACGCAATCCAGTCTGCTCGAGGCGCTGCCCGCCAATCTCAACATCGCAGCGATGTCGTCCGGATCGATGGCGGAGGCTCCATCGACCACCTGTGGCGGCGCCGCGGTCTCATTGACGAACACGACGAACACCGTCACCCTGAACGGCGCCAACATACCGGCCAATGGCAGTTGCGCGATCACGCTGCCGGTGCAAACGGCAATGCCGGGTAGTTACATGAATACCGTGGCTGCGAAGGCGCTCATGACCGGTCCGGCAGGCGCGAACGCCGCGTCCGCGACGGCGACATTGACCGTGGTCGCGCCCAGCAGCGGCGGAGGCGGAGCGTTCGATTGGTGGGACATGATGTTCATCGCCGGCGCGTTGCTCGCCTGCAGGCGGCATGCGAAGCGTAAGCTGCCGCGCCAGTGAAACTCGGCCGCCGCAGAACTAGAGAGGATCTTTCCGATGGATGCGCCGAAGTTGGCGGTTACGCTGATCGAGTCCGTGAAGACACACCGCGACCCGCGCGGTGCCCTATTCGAGCCGCTTTCCGACGCTGAACTCGCCGGACAGAAGAACGTGCATGTGGTGCTGACTCAGCCCAACGAAGTGCGCGGCAACCACGTCCACCTCACGGCGGTGGAGACCACGAGCGTCGTGGGCCCCTGCTTGGTGCGCCTCAAGGAAACTGAGGTCATTCGGGATGTCGAAGTACCGGCGGGGGAGATATGGCGCTTCACCATACCGCCCGGCGTGGCGCACGCCTATCGCAATACCGGCGATACGGTAATGATTCTGGTGTCGTTCAGCACCAAGCTCCATGACCCGACCGACGCCGACACGCACCGCGAGGTCATCCTCAAATGATTGTATGTGCTTCGCGGGAACGGCCTGTCTCGGTCAGGCCACCTTCGCGTCGATGGCTGGTGTCTCGGCGGCAAACTGTGGAGCCGCCGCGCCCGCCTGCAGGATAGCATCAGCGTGTGCGACGGCCGCAGCGTGCGCTTCAGCGGCAGCGTGTGCGACGGCCGCAGCGTGTGCATCCGCAGCAGCTTGCGCTTCGGCGGCAGCCTGCGCGTCGTCTGCAGCAGATGCCTTATCAGACTTTGCATCGCCGGACGCCAACGAGGGCAGCGTAATCTTGAATCGAGTCTCGTATCCGGGGAGGCTGGCCAGTGCAATCTTGCCGCCGGCTTCGTGGACATAGCGCCGCACCAGCGACATTCCCGCGCCGTGCGTGACGTCGACAGCAGAGCTCGCAAGCGTCGTGTAGCGGGATTTGAAAATGAGTTTAATCGCTTCGCGGTCACGCATCCGCCCTGCCGCTTCTTCGGTCACCACGCCGCGCGCGATCGCGGTGGCGCGGACTTGTTCGGGAACAAGGCCGCAGCCGTCATCCTCGAAGAGCAGTTCGAAGCATTTATCTCGTGATCTGAATTCGAGACGCAGAGTCCCACGGTTTGGTTTGCCCGATGCTTTGCGGACCGCCGGCGGCTCGATCCCGTGCATGACGGCATTGCGAATGAGTTGGATGGCGACATTCTTGATGGCGGACTGATATCGCGGCGGAACCAACTGCAGACCGGAGCTTTCGAGCACCACCTGTTTGTCTTGTTCCTGCGCCACGTGATCCGTCAACGCCCGCAGCGTGCTGTCGAGGCTGCCGGCGGGCGCGGTTTCGTGGGCGCCGGGTACGGCCCGGGCTTCGACAATCTCGGCCGGGAACTTTGGCGCCTCGATGATCTGCGTACCGCTGGTAGTCACTCGAGGGGCCTGCGCGGCGGAGTCGGAATCGCGGATGGGCCCCGCGGCAATGGTCAAAGACTTGATCAATGCGAATTGATTGTAGAGTTGGTCCAATTTGACCGCCAGCGGCAAGAAATCGCTGCCGCTCAATGCACTGCGGTTGCGCAGGTCGTGCAGCGCATCCTCGAAAATACGCGCTGCGCTCTCCAAGGCCGTGAGCTTGAATGCCGCCGCTTCGCGCCGGATGCGGTCGACCTCGTCGAGAATTTCATCGAGCTTGTGCCGAAACGCATCCTCTTCGCGCGCCGGCTTTTTGAGCACCGTGGCGATTGTTTTCATCGATGCGTCGGTCTTCTGCATGAAGCCACCGAAGCGTGCCCCGCCCATCTGCAATACGCCTCGCAGAATTTCCCCTTGAGTGTGAAACTGGCCGCGCAGATCTTCCAATTCGCGGGTGGTCTGTACCCGCGCAGTGATATCGGTGACGCGGACCAGCCAAGCACGAGGTTCATTCGGAATGAAGATCGGATCGAACTCGAAAGAGTAATGCGCGGTATCGAACGAGCCGTCGGCATTGGTCAGGCGCACATCGATATCGCTGAGGGGATTCGCCTGCGCGGTGTCGTGCGTCGCTCCGCCGAGCAGGCTAGCGATATGGTTTCTCGCCACCGTCAAGGTCTTGGCCGTGACAATGGGTGCGAGCAACTTCTCAAAGGTCAAATTCGTGAAGTCCTGGCGCCTGAAGAGCCCGGCGAGCGACTGCGACACCGGGGGCAATATCTTGTCTTTGCCGTCGAGGAGGAATAGACCCTGCGTAGCACTCTTCAGAATGGCGTCGGTCAGCCGACTGCTGACACCGAGAAGTTCCTGTTTCTCGCGTTGATGGCGCTTGACGGTAATGAACATAGTGCGAGGGTGCCAAATACCGAAGACCGCATGATTGATGGCTGTCACAGCCCCAAGTGTTCCAGTGGCCGTCGCGCGTTGATTGCGACGTGAGTCACAGCGCCGCCGCCGCCGGTGGTTGAGATCATTCTGTGTCTCGTCAGGCGACCGCGGTCACCGGACCCAAGTCGGCAAGCAGCTCGTCGGCCGAGGCATAACGATCTTCCAAGCGCTTCGCCATGAGTCGATCGATCAAGGCCTGCTGCGGAGCAACATTCGGCGGCAGCGTCGGCACCGGCGCGCTTGCATGTTGCGCCATGATGGCCATTGCGCTGCGTCCGCTGTACGGACGCTGGCCGGTAAGCATCTCGTAGAACATCACTCCGAGACTGTAGAGATCGGTGCGCGCATCGACCCGGTGCCCTTGTGATTGTTCGGGGCTGATGTAATAGGGGGATCCTAGAACCTGCCCGGCGCCGGTAGTGCTCGCATCCTCCACCGAGCGGCGTGCCAATCCGAAATCAATGAGCACGGGAGAGTTGTCCTCACGCAGCATCACGTTCGCGGGTTTCAGGTCGCGATGCCAAATGCCGAACACATGAATGACTCGCAGCGCCTCGGCTATGCCGCGCAGGTAGTACAAGCTTTCGTCGATGGAGAGAGGATTTCGCAGGCGATCTCGAAGGTCGCCGCAGGGGATGTATTCCATGGCCAGATATTGGTGATCCGGCAGCGCTCCGAAGTCGTAAATCTCGGCAATGGCGCGATGCGCAATGCTGGAGATAATTTCGTACTCCCGCTGGAATCGCTCGGCGTCATCCAGTTCGCGCTGGGAGGTTCCGCGATTCATGACCTTGAGCACGACATTGCGCCGCAAACGCTCGCTACGCGCAAGGAACACCGATGAAAAATTGCTTGTCGATATTTCCTTTACGATGCTGTAGCCGGGCACCCGAATCCGCGGGACGTCAGCCGGCGGCGCCAACAGCGCGTCGGCCGCAAGCGCGGCCTCGCGTTGCCTTTCATGCGCATCGGTGACTGCCTTCAACAGGGAATCCCTGGTTATCCGCGCGAGCGGCAAATAGTCCTTGGCGCCGCATTTCATGGCGCGCACCGCGGACAGCTCGCTGCCGTGCTCGGCGAGCACGATGCTGTGCAAACTCGGCCGAGCGTGTAGCATCTGCGTCAAGTAATTCAGGCCGGCGCTCGCCGATGCCTCGTTGCTGAAGTCGACTTGGAGGATGACGGCGTCGGGATCTCGCTCCTGGACGAATACCGCCAACGATGCGGGATCTTCAGCCGGCACTGTGGTCACATGTGCGTTCGGCCAATGGCTGGTCACGTGATGGGTCAGCCATTGGAGGCGCTTCGTATCACCGCCCACCACCAACAGGACCGGACCGCTCGCTTCTGCCATAGAATGATCAGCATTGTACAAACATCGAGATTAGCTGCCGCGGCATACCGCCTGCCCGTGGTGATTTCACATTTTCTGGCTCTCCAAGCGCATATCGTGCGATTTAGAGGCCCGGAAGCCCGAAAAAAGCGAAATTTACTTGGCCCCGGAGCTGGAAAATTGAAACCTATGCCCAACGTTGCGGGTCTGACGGGGCAAGTCAACCGATTTCGTAAAGGACGTAATTCAATGGGAAGCATGAGAACTTGGTCGCTGGCCGCGGTCGCGGGGATCTTCATCGTCGTGGTGGCCCATCAGCCCTCGAGCGCCGATGTCGGAAATGCCGCTTCCGGACCCGTCGTTGCAGCCGCCGTACCGACCTCTCCTGCACCCGCGTCGGCACGCGTCACCGGTCTGCCGGACTTCTCGGGACTGGTCGCTGAGACCGGCCCGGCGGTGGTCAATATCAGCGTGACGGAAAAGGCCCAGCGCCCCATGATGGGCGGCGGCGAACCGAGCGAGGGCGGCGATGATCCGCTGTCTCAGTTCTTCCATAGATTCCAGATGCCGAGTCCCGAACATGCGCCGCCCAGCCATGGCATTGGGTCCGGATTCATCGTGAGCCCCGACGGCTATGTGCTGACCAATGCGCACGTCGTGGCGGACGCTTCCGAGGTCACCGTCAAGCTCACCGATCGTCGTGAATTTGCGGCAAAGGTCATTGGCGCCGACAAACGCAGCGACGTGGCGCTCATCAAGATCGCGGCGACCGGTCTGCCGTACGTTCATTTCGGTGATCCATCGCAGGTACGGCCGGGTCAATGGGCCATCGCCATCGGCTCTCCCTTCGGCTTCGAGAACAGCGTAACCGCGGGTGTGGTCAGTGCGATCGGCCGCACGCTGCCCGACGACAGCGGCAGCTCCTATGTGCCGTTCATCCAAACCGATGCCGCCGTCAACCCCGGCAATTCCGGAGGCCCACTGTTCAACCTCGACGGCCAAGTGATCGGGATCAACTCGCAAATCTACAGCCGCACCGGCGGTTACATGGGCATGTCGTTTGCGATTCCCATCGATGTGGCCCTGAATGTCAAGGACCAGCTGCTCAAAAACGGTAAGGTGAATCGCAGCCGTATCGGCGTTGCCGTGCAGGATCTAGGGCAACCGTTGGCCCAGTCGTTCGGTTTGGCGACGCCTCACGGCGCGTTGGTGAGCGCGGTCGAACCGCAAAGTCCCGGCGAGCGCGCGGGCCTGAAGCCGGGCGACATCATCACCAGCGTCAACGGGCGCAACATCGATCACTCGTGGGACCTCCCCGCCGTGATCTCGCAGTTGCCTCCCGGGACCGAGGCGCGCTTAGGGCTGTGGCACGACCGGAAGGCGACCGAAGTGACGGTGAAGACCGTATTGCTGGAGGACGCACCGGCGCAAGCGGCGAAGAACTCTAGTGAGGACGGCGGCGGTAAACTGGGGCTGGCCGTGCGCGCCCTGAAGCCCGACGAGCAGAAGGAACTGCACACCCGCGGCCACTTGGTCGTGGAGGATGTCACGGGGCCAGCCCTGGCGGCCGGCCTGCAGGCCGGAGACGTGGTGCTCGGAGTCAACGGCTCCGGCGTGGCGACGGTGGCGGATCTGAAGCGGGAAGTGGAGCGGGCTGGTCACAGTGTCGCGCTGTTGATTCAGCGCGAGGATGCGCAGATCTACGTACCCATCGATTTGGGGTGATGCGGTTTGGGGTAAGACGCGTTTCGTTGTACTTACCCTCCGCAATCATATCTAATCGCCGCGATGCAACCCGCCGGCCCATTATTTTCTCGCACTAAGGCAAGCGTCGCCGGCTCCTCGCCGGCGGCGTTCCTGCCCACCTCGCGTGCCGAAATGCAGGCGCTGGGTTGGGAGCAATGCGACGTCATCATCGTTACCGGCGATGCCTATGTGGATCACCCGAGCTTTGGGATGGCCATCATCGGCCGCGTGTTGGAGGCGCAGGGCTTCAAGGTGGGCATCATCGCCCAGCCTGATTGGCACAGCACGCAGGATTTCGAGGCGCTCGGTGCGCCGCGTCTATTCTTCGGCATCACCGGCGGCAATATGGATTCGATGGTGAACCGCTACACCGCCGATCGCCGCGTGCGCAGTGATGACGCGTACACGCCGGGCGGATCTGGCGGCAAACGGCCCGATCGATGCGTCATCGTCTATTCACAACGGGTTCGCGAAGCCTACAAGACGGTTCCCATCGTGCTCGGCGGCATCGAAGCCAGCCTGCGGCGCATCGCTCATTTCGATTACTGGTCGGAGCTTGTGCGGCGTTCCGTGTTGGTGGATGCGAAAGCGGATCTGCTCGTGTACGGGAACGCGGAACGGCAAATCGGCGCAATCGCCCAGCGACTGCACGACGGATCGAGCATTGCCGACATTACCGATCTGCGAGGAACGGCGTTTGTGCGTCGCGGTGTTCCCGCCGATTGGGTGGAAATCGATTCCACGGAGTTGGATGCGCCCGGTCCACTGGCTCCGTCGATAAATCCTTATGCCGCCGAAGACGAGCGCAAGCAGACCTTGGACGCTTCCGGGGCATTCGCTCCTGCGGCCGCATCGGCGGGCTCGCAGTCGGCCGCTCCCTCGGGTGGGCCGCAGCCGCCGGTCTCGACCAACGTCGTGAAATTTTATCGCAATGTGCCGAACGCGCAGCGGGAACACAGCGTCATCCGTTTGCCCTCGTTTGAACAGGTGAGTCGGGACGCCATGCTGTATGCACACGCATCGCGAATCTTGCACCTGGAGTCGAATCCCGGTAATGCACGCGCGCTCGTGCAGCGCCACGGGACGTTCGACGTTTGGCTCAATCCGCCGCCGATACCGCTGGCGACGCCTGACATGGACGCAGTCTACGAATTGCCCTACTCGCGCCTTCCGCACCCGCGCTACGGTGACGCGAAAATTCCTGCCCACCATATGATTCGCTTTTCGGTTGCGATTCAACGCGGGTGCTTCGGCGGGTGCACCTTCTGTTCGATCACCGAGCACGAAGGGCGAATCATTCAAAGCCGTTCCGAAGACTCGGTGATTCGTGAAATCGAAACCATTCGCGATAAAGTGCCTGGATTCACGGGGGTGATCTCGGACTTGGGCGGCCCGACCGCCAACATGTATCGGCTGCACTGCAAGAGTCCCGTCATCGAATCGGCATGTCGGCGACCGTCGTGCGTGTTCCCGGGGGTATGTCCCAACCTCAATACCGATCATGCGCCGCTCATCAAGCTCTATCGCCGTGCGCGTGCGTTGCAGGGCGTGAAGAAAATCCTGATCGCTTCCGGCGTGCGTTACGACCTGGCGATCGAGTCGCCCGAGTATGTAAAGGAGTTGGCGACGCATCACACGGGCGGGTACTTGAAAATTGCGCCCGAGGCCATCGGGGATGGCCCGCTCTCGAAGATGATGAAGCCCGGAGTAGGAACCTATTACAAGTTCAAGGAACTCTTCGATAAGTACTCGCGTGAAGCCGGCAAGGAACAGTATCTCATTCCCTATTTCATTGCGGCCCATCCTGGTACGCGTGACCAGGATATGCTGGAACTGGCCGTCTGGCTGAAGAAGAACGGGTTCCGGGCCGATCAGGTGCAGGCATTCCTGCCGTCGCCCATGGCTACCGCGACCGCGATGTATCATTCAGGCAAGAATCCCCTGAAGCGCGTCACACGCAGCAGCGAGGCCGTCGTGATTCCAAAGGGCATCAAGGTGCGCCGCTTGCACAAGGCGTTTTTGCGATATCACGATCCGGACAATTGGCCGATTTTGCGGGAGGCCTTGAAGCGCATGGGCCGGGCCGATTTGATCGGCAATGGTAAACACCATTTGATCCCTGCCTACCAACCCGTGGCATCGGCCGGGGACCTCGCCCGTGGTCGGAGCTGGGCGGCTTTGCCCTTTAGGACGCAACACACCGGGTTGCCGAAAGCCGGAACCCGGCCGAAGTCGGTGAGCCGGGCGGCGGCGATTCTGCCCAAGCGGCGCGGCCGGCCCAAGGAGCCTGTCTGAGCATTCCCCGCGTCTCACGCGCAATACTCAGACAGGCTCTAAGCTTCCCCTTGCTGGCTCCCGGCGGTGCGATTAAAGTTGCGGGCTGTCTCGCGGTTTCAAGCCGCAATTCATCAACTTAAGAATCTTGGGATGGCGCGGAAGCCCGGCCGGGCGTAACGCGCGTTTTGAAGTATGGATAAATGGATCGTACATAAGTTTGGTGGTTCGAGCGTCGCCGATGCCGGTTGCTTTCGGCGAGTTGCCGACATCATCGAGGCGTCCGTCAATCCGCGCGAGGCCGTTGTTTTGTCCGCTTGTCGCGGCGTCACCGACGCGCTTCTCGCTCTGGTGAGTCTGGCGGAGCGGCCCGACGGCGACTTCATGACTGCCATTGAAGCGCTTAAAGCCCGACACCTGGGACTCGCCGCAGAATTGGTATCGGCGCCGGCACGCGCCGCTTACTGCGATTTGTTGGATCAGGACTGCCGGGATATCGCCGGAATGCTGCAGACGGTACGACTGATCCGTTCCGCGCCGCAGACCATGCGGGACGTCATTTCAGGCTATGGCGAGATCTGGTCGACGCGGCTGTTTACCCCATTCCTGCGCGAGCGCGGCCGAATAGCCGGCGACGTGCAATGGGTGGACGCCCGTGAAGTCGTCATCGTCGAATGGGGGCCGTTGGGTCCGGCAGTGCAGTGGACCACCAGCGAACGAAACCTGAACGGTTTGGTGCCGGCCGGATTTGCAGGGCGTCTGGTCGTGACTGGGTTCATCGCCACCACGACGGCCGGTATGCAAACCACCTTGGGCCGCAACGGTAGCGACTTTTCCGGTTCGATATTCGGCGCGTTGCTGCAGGCGGCGGAAATCATCATATGGACCGACGTTGACGGAGTGCTGTCGGCGGATCCGCGCCTAGTCCCCAACGCTCAGGTAATCGATCAACTCTCGTACAACGAGGCGATGGAACTGGCTTACTTCGGCGCCAAGGTCATTCATCCGCAGACCATGGAACCGGCCGTCGCACGCGACATCCCGATCTACATCCGCAATACCTTCGCCCCGGAAAAACCCGGCACTCTGATTTGCGCGCGGCCTGTGTCGGCACTCAAGGTCAAGGGCATTACCACGATCGATCCGGTTGCGCTGGTCAACTTGGAGGGCGCCGGAATGATCGGTGTGCCGGGAACGGCACATCGTCTGTTCGGCGCGCTGCGCGACGCCGGTATCTCGGTCATTTTGATTTCCCAAGGCAGTTCCGAACACTCCATATGCTTCGCGATTCCGGAGGCTCAAGCGGTGCGCGCGGAAGCCGCGGTGCGCAAAGCGTTCGATGCCGAGCTGCGTGACGGACAGATTCAGCGGGTCGACGTCGGCTTGGGATTGAGCATTCTAGCCGTCGTAGGCGACGGCATGGCCGGCGCACACGGCGTTGCCGCCAAGGTGTTCAACTCGCTCGGGGATGCCGCAATCAGCGTGCGGGCCATTGCGCAGGGGGCCTCGGAGCGCAACATTTCGGTGGTCGTGGACGGCAGGGTCGCAGCGAAGGCTTTGCGCGCGGTGCATGCCGCCTTCTATTTGTCGCCCAATACGCTGTCGATAGGCCTGATCGGTCCGGGCACCGTTGGGCGTGTATTGCTGGCGCAACTCGGCACGCAAGTCGACCGCTTGCGTGCCTTGAACCTGGACTTAAGAGTGCGCGGCATCGCCGGTTCGAAGCGCATGTTGCTGGCCGAAGCGTCCATAGACCTCGATCACTGGGCCGAACAATTCGCTGCGGCAGGGGAACCGCTCGATCTTGAAAAGTTCGCAAACCACTGCCAGGCGGATTACATACCGCATACGGTGATCATCGATTGCACGGCAAGCGCCGACGTGGCTGCGCTCTATCGTGCGTGGCTGAGCCGCGGAATCCACATCGTCACCCCCAACAAGAAGGCGAACAGCGGCCCATTCCCGTATTACCAAGCGCTGCAGGATGCGCGCCGCGCTGCGGGAACGCACTACCTATACGAAGCCACGGTCGGCGCCGGCTTGCCGGTGATTCAAACGCTACGGGACCTACGCGAGACGGGTGATGACATCATTCGCATCGAGGGGATATTTTCCGGAACGCTCGCCTATCTATTCAATGTATTCGACGGCCGGGAGTCTTTTTCGTCGATCGTTCGAGCGGCCAAGCTCAAAGGTTATACTGAGCCCGATCCGCGCGACGACCTGTCGGGAATGGACGTGGCGCGCAAACTCATCATTTTGGGCCGAGAAATGGGCCTGACGTTGGAGATGTCGGACGTTCTGGTGACCGGACTGGTGCCGAAAGCCTTGGAGCATGTCAGTGTCGAGGAATTCATGGAGCGCCTTTCGGAGTTCGACGCCGATATGTCGGCCATGCTCGCCGGCGCGGCGAAAAAACACCAGGTACTCCGATACGTCGGCCGCATCGAGGCAAACGGCAAGGCCACCGTTGGCCTCACGCATTTGGACGCCAAGCATGCGTTTGCGAACATCGCCCTCACCGACAATGTGGTGCGCTTTGCCACGCGTCGCTACTGTGATAACCCGCTGATCGTTCAAGGCCCGGGCGCCGGGCCCGAGGTCACGGCGGGCGGCGTATTCTCCGACCTTCTACGCTTATCTGCGTATTTGGGCGCGCATCTCTAAGCTCAATCACTCTTCAAGGATCGCCGTGCTCACCGACGTTACCGCCTTTGCGCCAGCCACCGTTGCCAATGTAGGCATCGGCTTCGATATTTTGGGGCACACGGTGGAGGCCGTGGGCGATCGGGTACGGCTGCGCAGAATCGACGAACCCGTGGTGCGAATCCGCGCCATCACGGGAATTGCGGGAGACCTGCCCACTGAGACGCAGCACAACACGGCTGGGCGCGCGGTCCAGGCCATGCACTCGGCCCTGCACCTGGATCACGGCTTTGAAATCGATATCGAGAAGGGCATTCCATTGGCTTCCGGCTTGGGTGGTTCGGCCGCGTCCGCCGTGGCAGCGGTCGTGGCTGCCAATGCGCTGCTGCAAGAACCCGTGCCGCGCTTGCAGCTTCTCAAGTTCGCCATGGAAGGCGAGATAGTCGCCAGCGGTTCCGCGCACATCGACAACATTGCACCCTGTTTATTCGGTGGGTTGGTCCTGACCGTGGGCATCGATCACCCCCGGGTCAAACAGATTCCCGTTCCGGCCTCGCTGCGCTGCGTCCTGGTGCACCCGCACATGTTTCTGGGGACGCGCGAAGCGCGGGCGATATTGAAAACGGACGTCAGCCGTTCGGATTTCATCTGGCAGTCCGCCAATCTCGCCGGCTTCATCAGCGGGTGTTACTCGAACGATCTGGACATGATCCGCGATTCCTTCAACGATGTAATCATCGAGCCACAGCGCCATTCATTGATCCCCGGCTTCAAGGACGTGCAGCGCGGCGCGATGTCCGCCGGTGCGCTGGGCTGTTCGATTTCCGGCGCCGGACCGACGATATTTGCCTGGGCCGAAATTCAGCAAGCCGAGGCCGTGCGGGGGGCCATGGTCGCCGCATTCACCGAGCACGGCCTGCAATCGGATTGTTGGATTTCGCCGTTGGAGAACTTCGGCGCCAGAGTGGTTAAAGCTTGATGTCCGACGTGAGATTCTCGAGTTCACGCGGCGGCGCGCCGTCCGTCACATTGAGCGAGGCAATCCGGCAGGGATTGGCGCCCGACGGTGGGCTCTACGTACCGACACGGCTGCCCCGCGTCGACGTTGCCTCGTTCGCGGGTCTGTCGCGCTTGCCCGAGGTTGCTCGCTTGAGCTTGGCGGGCTTCTTCGAAGGCGATCGGCTGCAGCCCGTGCTGGGAGAGATCGCGGACGCGGCGCTGAATTTCGACGCGCCGACGACGCCGGTTACCGCCGGCGAGGATCGGCTGTTCGCGCTCGAGTTGTTCCATGGACCCACCGCCGCTTTCAAGGACTTCGGCGCGCGTTTTTTGGCCGAGTGCCTGCAACGCTTGGAGGGCGACACGCGGCAGCCGTTGACCATTTTGGTGGCGACCTCGGGCGACACGGGCGGCGCAGTGGCTGCTGCATTCCATCTGCGGCCGTGGGTACGGATCGTGATTTTGTATCCGAAGGGCTTGGTCAGCCCGCGCCAGCAACAGCAACTCACTTGCTGGGGCGACAATGTGATTTCGCTGCGTATCGACGGCACTTTCGATGATTGCCAGCGTTTGGTGAAAGAGGCTTTCGTCGATGTCACCCTACGCACCAAGCATCGTTTCAGCTCGGCCAACAGCATCAACATCGGGCGGCTACTGCCGCAGATGGTTTATTACGTAGCTTCGAGTCTCGATGTGCAGAGGCGCACGGGCGCGAAACCTTCCTACATCATCCCGGCCGGCAACCTTGGAAATGCGTTCGCGGCCATGTGGGCCCGCGCGCTGGGCTTTCCCATCGGCCGTATCATCCTTGCGCACAACGCCAATCGCACCGTTCCCGACTATCTGCAGAGCGGCATTTGGCAACCCAGGCCAAGCATCCCGACGCTCGCCTCGGCGATGGACGTGGGCAATCCCAGCAACATGGAGCGCATTCGCGCGCTCTACCCAACGGTCGATTCGATACGCGAAGAACTCAGCGCGTTCAGCGTCGATGACGCTACAATCCGGGCTCGTATCGGAGAAGATTTCATGCATTATGGGCGCGAATGGTGTCCGCACACCGCGACGGCGGCGGAAGTCTACGCTCGCCTGAGCGCGCAAGAGCGACGCGACCATCCGTGGGTGTTGGTCGCAACGGCTCATCCGGCGAAGTTCAATGAGGTGGTCGAGCCCATCATCGGCAAAGCCGTCGACATACCCGAGAGCCTTGCCCGCTTGCTGCGACTGCCGCAGCATTTCTTGGACCTGCCGCCGACATTGCAGGCTGTGGCTGCAGCGCTCGAATGAACGATATGCGGATCGAGCCGCAGTGGTTGCTGACCGCCGCGGCGCTGCTCGTGCTGGGCACGGGCGGTTACATGGCCTACGGGGCCTATCAACGTCGGTCCCGCCGTAAAGGATTGTTGGCGCGTCTGGAGCGCATCGGCTACCACGCGGCGCACCAGGTATTGGTTCCCGACGGAATGGGCGGTTTCATCCATATCGATCACTTGCTGCTGACGCCCCGGGGCGTACTGGTGCTCGATACGAGGCGGGTTGCCGGATTGATTTTCGGCGGGGACCAAATGAGCGATTGGACGGTGATGGGCCGCGGTCGGCGCTTCACCTTCGATAACCCACAGCCGGCGCTTTACGATCGCATTGCGGCCGTCAAGGCGCTCGTCGGCGACGTGCCCGTGGAGGGCCGCTTGCTGTTTTCCAACCTGGGCAAATTCACCAAAGGCAGACCGAAACACGTGGTGATGCTGGACGGCATCGAAGTCGAGTTTCCGGCCGTCGATCGGGGACAGACGAATTTTCCGGAGTTCGCCGCGTACACGGACGCTTGGGAAGGCTTGGTCGAGCAGCTGCGGCCCAGCCCGCACATGTTCACGAATCTTTGAGCCCGAAGAATTTTACGGCACACTGCGTGGAGGAGACTGCCACGCTTTCCCACGATTCGTTTCTGATGTGCGCCACCGTGCGCGCGATGTGCACGAGGTATTTGGGCTCGTTGCGCCGTGATTTCGGAGGAGGCTTCAAATCGCGGGGCAACAGATAAGGAGCGTCAGTCTCCAGCATCAATCGGTCCGACGGAATGCGCGGCACCGAGTCCCTCAAGCTCGCTCCGCGCCGCTCGTCGCAGACCCATCCCGTAACGCCAATGAATAGACCGAGCGCCAAGTAGTCCTCGAGCTGGGCCGCATCGCCGGTGAAACAATGCGCCACGCCGCCCACGAGGCTGCCGCGGAAATCCCCGAGGATGGCTTTGAAATCTTCGTGGGAGTCGCGTTGATGCAAGAAGACCGGCTTAGCGACGGTCACGGCCAATTCCAGTTGCGCGATGAAGGCGGTTCGCTGCACCACGGGCGGCGAGAAATTACGGAAATAATCCAAACCGCATTCGCCGACGGCAACCACCTGGGGTTGTCTCAATAATTCCTGTAATTCGTCGCGCCGCGCGGAATCGAAAGTCGTGGCGTGGTGCGGATGCACGCCGGCCGTGCTCCAAAGCTGCGCCGGATGGGCCGCGGCCAGCACAGCCGCAGCGCTCGAACTCGCCAGGTCGGCGCCGGTCACCACCTGCCGCGTGACGCCCGCTTGGGCGGCTCGTGCGATTACCTCGGCACGATCGTCGTCGAAGCTTGCATGCGTCAGGTTCGAGCCAATATCGATCAGTTCCATGTGCAAGTAGCGGTGCCTACGGTGTATCTTGATTATATGTTGCGCGGGCTGTTGCGATTCAGAAGTGTTTTGGCGGTGCTGCTCGGCCTCGCGGGGGTTTTGACCCATGCGCAACAGGGCGGGGATCTTCAGGCCCGCATTCTCTACGCCTTTCATGCCGAAGACACCAATCAATTGGCGGACCTGGTCCAGACGCTTGGGACGCAAGTGCGGGCCGGGGGAGCCGATGGTTCGCTCCGCTACCATCTCGCACATGCCGAGTACCGCTTGGGGTTGCTGGTGGGCGAGACGGATGCGCACGCCGCCGAGTCGGCGTTCACGGAGTGCATCGATCAGCTCAGATCGGTGCTTCAGCAAGATGTCAACTCGGTGGAAGCCTTGATCCTGCAGTCGGCCTGTTATTCGAATCATGCCAGGTTCACGAAATGGGAGACCGGGCTGGACCGCTCGCGTGCCGCCGATCGCCTGAGCGCCGCCGCCAAACTCGCGCCGCGTAATCCGCGAGTAGTGTACCTACAAGCCATGGAGGCATTGGCGCGTGCCAAACCGGGCTCTGCGGAGAATCAGCGCGCTTACGCGAAACTGCAACTCTCGGTGCAACTCTTTGAAGATTCATCCTCCACCAGCATCGATGTCCCGGGATGGGGCCATGCCGAGGCGTATCTGGAGTTGGGCAGGCAGCTCGAATTGCGAGGCGATCTTGTCGGCGCCCGCAACTGGATTGAAGAGTCTTTGATCATGGCGCCCGACTTCAAGGCCGCCCAGCGGCAGCTGGCGACTTTGGCGCAGCGCTGAACGCGGCGGGTAGCGCGCCGCCGCCGCCGACCTCGAACCTGGTATCATTCCGCGCGATGAATGCACAAGTCACGCAGCTATCGTTGTTCGAGACTCGTAGCTCCAACGACCCGTTCGCCGTTCGGGTAAGTCCGCGCGCGCGCCGCCTGACTGCTCGAGTTCACGTCGGCGGGCGCGTTGAGATCGTCGTGCCTGTCGGGGTAAGCGCGAAGGTGGTGCGCGATTTCGTGCAGCGCTTCACTCCGTGGATCGACCGCAAAGTGGCGGCGATGCAGTGCCATGGGGAACCGGTGGCGCTGGTGCCGCAGGGAGTGGAGTTCGCGTTCACCAATGAACGATTCGACGTGCAGTGGCACAGCGCGCCGAAGCGCAGCGTGACCCTCGAGGGCGGACGCCTCGTCGTGCACGCACCCGACGACGGCGGTGCCCGCCACGTGCTGCAGGGCTGGCTAAAGCGGGCGGCGGGCGAGCGCCTGGCTCCGCCGTTGATGCAATTGGCCAACGATTTGAATTATTCCGTGGCCCGAGTGGCCATACGCTGCCAGCGCACGCGCTGGGGGAGCTGCTCCACCCGCGGCACGGTGAGCTTGAATTGCTCGTTGGTTTTTCTTCAGCCCGAGGTCGTTCGGTATCTGTTTCTGCACGAACTGGCGCACACGAAACACATGAATCATTCGGCCAGTTTCTGGCGTTTGGTGGCGAAGCTGGAGCCGGAATACCGGCGCTTGGACCGCGAGCTGTTGGCCGGTTGGCGAACCGTTCCTGCATGGGTCTTCAGGAGATAGCATGGAAGGGTCCACTCCGCATTTCAAACCGTTCGTGGATTTGAGCGACGAAGAAGTCCATTGGGACTTGAGCGAACACCTAAGCTATTCGCAGTACCTCAATCTCGACAAATTGCTCGGCGCTCAGCATCCTCTGTCGTATCACCACGATGAAATGCTGTTCATCATCATTCATCAGGTGTCGGAGCTGTGGATGAAATTGTGCTTGCACGAGTTGAATTCGACGATCGATTGCGTGCGGCGGGACGATTTGGGTCCGACTTTCAAGATGCTCGCTCGGGTTTCGACGATTCAACATCAGCTGCAACAATCCTGGGATGTATTGGCGACGATCACGCCCTCCGATTATTCCGCTTTCCGAAATACGCTGGGCCGCTCGTCCGGATTCCAGTCGCCGCAATATCGCATGCTGGAGTTTCTGATCGGCAATAAGAACGCCGACACCATCAAGGTGTTCCGGGGCGATCCGGCGAATTACGAACTGCTGGAACGCGCGCTGCGAGCGCCCAGCCTGTATGATGAGGTGCTGCGGTTATTGAGCCGTCGCGGCCTGAACATACCCGCGGAGGCCATCGACCGCGATTTCGCGCAACCGTACCAGGCCAGTAAGCAAGTCGCGGCGGCGTGGCTGAGCGTGTATCACAATTCGGTCAAAGATTGGGATCTGTACGGGCTGGCCGAGCGCCTGGTCGACCTCGATTACAAGTTCCAGCTATGGCGGTTCGCGCACATGAAAACCGTCGAACGCATCATCGGATACAAGCGGGGCACCGGCGGGACGGCCGGCGTGTCTTATTTGACCAAGGCGTTGGAGCTGAAATTTTTCCCGGAATTGTGGACAATCAGAACGTCCATGTAGGTCCAGGAGCCTGTCTGAGTATTCTGCGTGGCCGCGACCGTGGCAGATTTCCCCTCAGTCGAGGCGGAGCCGACGCGGTTGGGTCAAGACCCAATGAGGAGGCGACAACGATGAATGAGGGGAAATCTGCCCGGTCCCTTCGGGTTGGCTGGGAGAGGGGCGTCTGCGGCGTTGCGCGGCTTGCCCGTGGAGCCCACCACGGCCGGCGCCGCGCGCCTTGCATCCGCTCCCTCTCCCAGCCAACGCGGCTCACGCAGATTACTCAGACAGGCTCCTAGCAGTGGCGAACATTTTGGATCAATTACAAAACGTAAACGTAGCTTCCAGCGACTTATTGGCGACTCCCGAAGAGATCAAGCGCCGGTTGCCGCTGACGACGCGTGCTGCGGATACGGTGCTCAAATCGCGCGAGGTCGTGCGCGCCATTCTGGAGCGTCGCGATCCGCGCTTGTTCGTAGTCGTGGGCCCTTGCTCGATTCACGACGTAGTCGCGGCTCGCGAGTACGCTGCGCACCTCAAGGAATTGTCGGTGCAGGTCGAGTCCACCATGCGGCTCATCATGCGGGTGTATTTCGAGAAACCGCGTACCACGGTCGGTTGGAAGGGTTTGATCAACGACCCCGATATGGACGACTCCTTCCATATCGAGAAGGGCATTACGATTGCCCGCGAGCTGCTGCTTCACATCGCCGAATTGGGGCTGCCGGCGGGCACCGAAGCACTTGATCCCATCATGCCGCAATACTTGTCGGAACTCATCACGTGGACCGCGATCGGTGCGCGGACCACGGAATCCCAGACCCACCGAGAGATGGCCAGCGGCCTGTCGACTCCTGTGGGTTTCAAGAACGGCACCGACGGCGCGTTATCGGCCTCGATCAACGCCCTGCAGTCGGTGCGCCATCCCCATCATTTTCTCGGTATCACGCAGCAGGGACAGCTGGCCGTGTTCCGCACCCGCGGCAATAGGCATGCTCATATCGTGTTGCGCGGCGGCGGTGGCCGTGTGAATTATGATGCGGTCAGCATCGCGGTGGCTGAACGGGAGCTGAGCGCGGCAAACCTGCCGCCGACCATCGTGGTCGACTGCAGTCACGGCAACTCGAACAAAGAGCCGGCGCTGCAGCCGATGGTGGCCGAGAATTGCGTCGCGCAGATCCTGGACGGCAACCGCTCGATTGTCGGTCTCATGCTCGAGAGCAACTTGAAGGAAGGCAATCAACCCATACCGAAAGATCTCACCACACTCGAGTACGGCGTCTCGATCACCGACCCTTGCATCGACTGGCCGACCACGGAGTCCTTGCTGCTCAAGATGCATCAGTCCCTGCAACGCGTGCCACGTTGATGCCCGGCAGCAGCGATCTGCGCTGTTTCCAGAGACGATAACCGAGCAATAGCGTTAGGCCGCCGGCGTACAACAGCGGCTCGCGGATGTCCTTCTTGACCTGCCACCAGTAATGGCACACGCCGAGACCGGCGATCACGTAAATTAATCGATGCAAGCGCACCCACCGTAGCCTAAGCCGCCGCTGCGCCTTCGCCGTTGAGGTGGCGGCCAGCGGAATCAGCATCAGCAACGCCGACATGCCGATGGTGATGTAAGGCCGTTTGATGACGTCCTGCCACAGTGCGCCGAGTTTGCCGGCTTGATCGAGCAGCAAGTACACCGCGAAATGCAGCAGCACATAGAAAAAGGCGAACAAGCCGAACATGCGGCGGAACCGCAACCATACTGCTGCGTGGGTTAAATCGCGCAGCGGCGTCATGCACAGCGTGATCATCAAGAAATTGAGGGTCCATTTGCCGCAGGTGTGCAGCATGACCATCACGGGGTCGGCGCCGAGCGAGATGCCGGCAAAACCGAAGGCCCCGGCCGTCAATCGGCATGCTGGAACCAGGCACGCGATGAACACCAGGGGCTTCAACACCCACCGAATCGCGCGCAAGCGCGTGCCGCCGATGCGCGCCCCACCATCGCAACCTTGGCTTGGCGTCATCAAAAATATTTCCGCAGATCCATCCCGCCATAGAGGCTCGCCACCTGCGCGCCGTAACCATTGAAGGGGAGGGTGGGCTTGCGCTGACCAAACAGGCTGCCGCCGAGGTGGCGCTCGGTCGCCTGGCTCCATCGCGGATGGTCAACGGCTGGATTCACGTTCGCGAAGAAGCCGTACTCCGCCGGCGCCGACGCGGCCCACGTCGTCTGCGGGGCCTTTTCGGTAAAATTGATGCTGACGATGGCTTTGATGCCCTTGAAGCCATACTTCCACGGCACGATCAAACGCAGCGGCGCACCGTTCTGATTCGGCATCGCCTTGCCGTACAGGCCCACAGCCATGAGGGTGAGCGGATGCATGGCCTCATCCATGCGCAGCCCCTCGACGTAAGGCCAGGGCAGCACGCCGGTGCGCTCGCCCGGCATCTGCTTCGGGTCGTTCAGCGTCCTGAATTCCACGAACTTGGCCTTTGAGGTGGGCTTGAATCGCCTTATCAGGTCACCCAACGGAAAGCCTACCCACGGCACTATCATCGACCAGGCTTCGACGCAGCGCATGCGATAGATGCGTTCCTCCAAGGGATGCGGCTTGAAGATGTCCTCCAGAGTGAAGGTGCCGGTCACCTCGGCCTCGCCGCCCACCGTGACGTTCCAGGGCTGCGTGCGAAATTTTTGCGCGTTCTCCGCAGGGTCGGATTTGTCGGTTCCGAATTCGTAATAATTATTGTAGGTCGTAATGTCCATGTACGAATTGGGTGTGTCGGTCACGCTCATCGCCGCGTTGCGCGTGTACGTCAGCGCAGCGGGAGCCGATTGGCCGATGGCGGCTCCGCCGAACGCATTGCCGCCGAAACGCCCGATCGTTTGGGCGGCGGCAAGACCAATCCCGCCGGCCAGCAGGGCGCGCCGGGAGAGGTACTTGTGGTACGGAGTGATGTCCGAGGGAGCGATCTTGCCAAGTGGGGCCGAATTCTTTCGCATTTGTGCACCTCAAAAAGGGTTCGTTCGATCCATAGACCGGTCGAGTCTATGATTTGTTGCGGTTCTTAAGGCTGTCTACGTCCAATCTGCGACCGGAATGCCCGACGCTGCGGCATGGCGGCGGGCCTGGGCATTGCCGTTGACCAGCAAGCCATGGTCCGCTTGGCCCAGATGGGGGAGGTCGGAATCGCTATTGCCGTAGGCTAGCAGGGGCAATCCTGAGTATTGAGTCCGCAGCCAAGCCAGACACTTGGATTTTTCCTCACCGCGGCGGTTGGGGGTGCGAAGCGCGCCATCGAGACGGTCCGCACCGGAATCGTCGTTTCGCCATTTCAACTCCGTACACAGCGTGCGTTCGAAGCCCAGCAACCGCCCAATACGCGGTACGTAAAGATCGGGGCTCGCCGACAATAGGACCAGACGATCGCCGGCGGTCCGATGCGCTTCCAGCATCGCCAGTGCGGCAGGTCGAAATGCGCGCCGGCGCTCCAGGCTGGCCACGAACGCGTCGGACCAGGCATCGATCCGTTGCCGACGGTCGCCGCCCATCACGGCGCGTATCACGCGCGATTTCAACAGACCGCGGTCGCGATGCAAGGTGAGGTAATCGATGATGGCGGGAATGATCCGCCACAGCCGCAGCCAATGCGACGGATGGCGCACCACGTATCCCATCAAATACGGCAACAGCGTATCGCGCCAGGTCAATGTGCCGTCAAGATCGAACACTGCAACGCAGGGTGTCCCAGCGGCCGCGCGTGGTGCAGGCATACCTGCAATAATATAGGTGTTAATTCAGTTAGTTAAGTATCTATTTGGCGATCTTGTTTATTTTGGATCCTTGCAGCGACAGGTCGGCCAGCAGTCCTTTTTCGGCGAACATAAAGACCAGGATGGGCTTAGTCAGACTGGAGGTATCGTAGTCGCCCGCCATGCCTTTCGACATCACCGCAATACCGGTATCGGCGCCGATGGACCAACCTTTGCTTTTCATGAATTTATCGAGCGCCTCGGGCGTCATGAACAGAATGATCTCGCTATGCGTCGCAATCCCGGCGGTGAGTCCCACCGACGCGGATGCGACGCTGTAGTAACCAACGGTTGCCCCGTTGACCTGCAGCACGCCTTCGCCGTAGCCGCTGGCAAGCGCGATACCGCCTTTCGTGACCTGGGGGAAAATCAGCATTCCGGCCGCTCTATTTTCGAGATCTTGGTGGCGCGGGTCGAGAAGATTGAACTGCTTCACAGTTTCCACGGCGCCGGAATCCAGGATCGCCTTGGTTTGGGCATGCGCCGGCGCGTGCATCATCAATGCGAGCAGTGCCAATCCCGAAGCGAGGTACAAATGCGGCGATTTCATGACAACTACCTTGTGAGAGAGGCTGCGGCGCGCAGCAAACTTATACCATTCACTTTACCCGCAATGCGGTAATTCGCGCATGCGCACCGTGACGAATGCGCACTGCGCCCGGGCGGTGTTGGCAACATTGCGGGATACTTCGTGCCTCAGGCAGGCCTGTGCTGCGGCTTTTTGGGAGAGCGTACCAACGTGAGTAATGCCAGACAGTCCGTAGGGAGTGCTGATTCGATATTCACCTCTTACGTAGCGCTCGCGAACGGGCTGATCGGTGATCTCTCCGGAATTGGCTTGCTGAACGGCTCACTGAAGCCTGCGGGTGAATCCGGCGAGTTGAACGTTGCTCTATTCGCCAAGTGGGTGCAATCGCTGCACTGGACCGACTTTCAGGAGCGCGTGCCGGCGGCACGCGCCGGCACTGCGACGCACTGGTGGGCCGCAATACCGATCCAGCAACCCGACGGTGCGCTGCTCGGTGTCTTTTGCGCCAGTCAGCGCCTCAGCACGGCCCCCACGCAGCCGTCGCGCTTTGCCGATGCACTGGCGCTGCGACTCAAGCCGCTGCTCGACTGTGTGCATCGCGACCTGGTGGCGGCCGTTCCCACGCGACTCAAAATACAGAATCTCACGGAACGCAGCGCGGAATTGGAATGGCTGTTCCAAGTCACCAGTAATCTCAAGGGGTCTGTCGACGACCAACGCATCATCGAAGAATTGCTGGCAGCGGCAACGGCACGTTTGGAAAGCGCGCTGGGCATCTTGTGCATTCCGGATAAGCGCATGATGGTCAAATGCGAGCTTGACAAGGCGGCGGCGCCGCTCCTTCTGCAAGCATGGTCCCAAATGCAGCAACACCTGATCACCTGGGTGCAGCGGCAGAATCGTCCCCTGATGGTCAATGGGGTTGGCAGCGGAGCGAAACATCTCCCGCGCTGCAAGGTTCTGTGCGTACCCATCGTGCGCGATTCGGGACGGGTGATCGGCGCTTTGGCCTTCTTCAACACGCCCGACGCGCCTGATTTTTTGGGAAGGCACGTTTTTCTCGCCCGCCACATCGGCCGTCAGGCAGCAAGCATCGTCGAGGCGCAATTCGATTTGATGACCGGCTTGTATACGCGCAGCGGCTTGGATCAAATGTATAAGGGCGTCGACAATACGGAGGATTACACCGAGCGCAGCGTCATTTACCTCGATATTGACCACATGCACGTCGCCAACGAACTCCATGGTTTCGAAGTGGGAAACGAACTCATCGTGCGGGTAGCCGACATCTTGTCGGCGCCTTTGTTGCCGGAGGACGCGCTGGCCTCGCGCATATCGGGCGATCGATTCGCGGTCATTCTACCCAAGGCGGCGCCAGCCGAAGCGGTGACCATTGCGCAGAAGCTACAGGCGGCTGCTTCGCAACTGGTCATCGGGCCTTCCAAGGAGGTCTTCGACATCTCGATCAGTTGCGGAGTGGCGGCACTGCTGCCCATGCCGGAAGGGCTCGCGCGTGGGATCGCGGCGGCCGAACTGGCGTGTAAGACGGCTAAGAATCGCGGCCGCAACCGGGTCGAGATGTACGCTTTCGAGGATGGCAGCATGATGCGGCGGCACCGGGATGCGATGGCAGTCGGGCAATTGCGCTCGGCGCTGAAGGCGGACCGGCTGCTGCTGTACGCCCAACGCATCGCGCCGCTGCAAAATCCGAGCTTGCCGGGCGGATACGAGATTCTCCTGCGGCTGCGGGAAGTTGACGGCAGCCTGGTGGCGCCCGGACCTCTGATCGAAGCCGCACAGCGTTACCAAATCCTACCGTCGATCGATAGGTGGGTGATCCAACGGGCCTTGCAAATGCTGGGCCCTCATCGGAGCATGTTCAGAAGCCGCGGTCTGGGAATGTCCATCAACGTGTCGGGACAGTCCATCGGCGATGAGGCGTTCATCCAGCAGTTCATTCAGTTGTTGAAGGAGGCGAATCTGCCTCGAGCCTGCGTCAGCGTCGAGCTCACCGAACAAGCCGCCATCACCAATCTGGCGAAGGCGAATCAGATGGTGGCGCGCGTCCGCTCGCTGGGGTGTGAACTCGCGTTGGACGACTTTGGTACGGGTGCAAATTCACTGACCTATTTGAAGGCCTTGCAGGTGGGCTGCGTCAAGATCGACGGCAGCTTCGTTCGAGACATTCTGTCCGACCGGAACTCTCAGGCGACGGTCCGGGCAATCGTGGAGCTGGCAAAGGGCCTCGGTATCCAAACGGTGGCCGAATATGTTGAGAATGACGACATTGCTCGCGAAGTCCGCTTCTTGGGCGTCGATTATGCGCAAGGTTTCGCCATTGGTAAGCCCGAACCGCTGTCCGATTTGCTGGAAAGTCTGACGCGCGACGAATCGCAACGGCTGCACCGGCTGTTTCTCGAAACCTAGGAGCTTAAGATTCATACCCCGGCGAGCTCTGCGATGGCGGCCAGCAATGCGTTGGTGTCGACCGGCTTGCTGAGGAAGCGACATCGGGGGATGGCCGACCTTACGATACGCATCATCTGTTGCAAGTCGCCGCTCAACAGGATCGCGGGTACATCGCGGTTGTGGCGTGTCCGCAACTCCTGTAAGACATCGAGTCCGGTGAGCTTGCCGTCGAGATGATAATCGGAAATGAACACGTCATCCGGTTGCAAGTCGGCGAGCAGCATCTCGGCTTCCTCGACGGTGCCGGCGCTACGAGTTTCGTACCCTTCCAGCGTCAAGAACAACTCGGTCGCGGCCCGGACCGAGTCGTTATCCTCGAGAAGAATGAGGCGACGATGGTTGGCAGCCGAGGTTTTCGGTGTGAGGGGTACTTCGCGGGCCGGCGCGTTGGTCGAAGATGACACACGCTGCAGGGGGATGCGAACCCGAACCCGAGTCCCGCGGCTCAATTTGGACGACACGGCGACGGAGTAGCCGAGCAGCCGCGACACCTCGCGTACGATGGCAAGTCCGAGACCCACGCCGGAACGTTGGGTGCCTTGCATATCGACCTGATAGTACTCGTCAAATATTCGATCCAGTTTATCTGCCGGAATTCCGACTCCCGAATCCTCGACGTCGAGGGCCAGCGCCCCGGCATCGCTGTTGAGGATTATTTCCACGGAGCCGGTTTCCGTGTATTTCAGGGCGTTCCCGACGAGATTTTGCAGCAGCTGCGAAAAAAGGACGCGATCGGTGTTGATGATCGTGGGTGTCTGGGGGAGTTTGAGCCGTAGATTTTTAGCAGCGGCCATGGGCTCGAACTCGCGTGCGAGCTCTGTCAAGATGGCTTGCATCGCGACCGGCGCGAGCTGCGGCTCGATGGCGCCGGATTCAAGCCGCGTGATATCGAGCAAGGCGTTCAGCAATCGGCTGGCGCCGTTGATGGCTTGTTCTTGGCTGCGCAGCAGATCGTTCAGGTCCGGAAGCTGCTGAGTCATGGTGAGCATCGAGGCATTGAGAAGGCGGATGGTTTGCAGCGGCTGGCGTAGATCATGGCTTGCCGTGGCGAGGAACCGAGTCTTTGCGTTATTCGCCCGATCCGCCTCCTGCCGCGCGGCGATCAACGCTTCGTTGATGGCGCGACCCTCGGTCATGTCCCGGATTGCCGCCGCCACGAATGTCTGGTTGTCGTCGTGGAATACGGCGAGTCGGATGCCGGCGGAAAATTCCGTGCCGTCCTGTCGTCGCGCGAATAGATCGAGCATCCGGGCGCCCATTTCGCGATTCTTTGGGTCCTTCATGAAACCGGCCATGTGGGCGCCATGGCGCAGTCGGAACCGCTCCGGTACCAGCACCTCCATGGGTTGCCCGGTCAATTGATCGCGAGAATAGCCGAATAGGGCGCACGTCGTGGCGTTAGCGAACAGTATGAGACCCTGAGCATCGACGACGATGAGCGCATCCGGTGAGAATTGCAGGAGATCCGGTGCGATGGAGGCAATTTTGTCCATTGGAGCGACGTTCCGACCAAGGGGGCGCATGAGAAACAGCAAAACGCAGCGTAACATGTCCAAGACCCCGCAGCCCCTTCAGCGCGGCATCGGCGGGCGTCCCCGATCAACGTAAGGGACCAGCGCAAGATATTGTGGCAATTCGCAGGTGTGCCCCGCTTGGGCTTACGGCAGACTTAAGCATAGGAAACTTGTGTCGGCCCATGACCATCGCCGCGCAAGCCGCTCATGCAGGGTATTATGTGAACGAATCTCATCCAAAATCGCTGGGGTCTGCGGCAATTCTGAATCGCCTGCTCGAGATTGCGCGCATCTCTGCGCTCGCGGAAATGGCCAGCGGCATTGCGCACGAATTGAATCAGCCCCTAGGGGCGATCGCGACGTTTTCACAGGCCGGCGATCGGCTGTTGAACCGGCCGGAACCCCTGGTGGCACGGGCTCTCGACGTGTTTCGCCAAATCAATACCGAAGCGCTCGGCGCCGGCGAGGGCATTCGGCGGATCCGGCGTCTGTTCGATCAGGATGAAATCACGCGATTGCGATCTCAAATGAGCGACGTAATCGAGGAGTTGCGGCCGGTGTTCGAAATGATCGCAGAGTGGGCCAATGTCGAGTTGGAAATCGACGTATCGCCGTCGCTGCCAGAGGTATCCATTGACCGGCTGCGGGTTCAGCACGTACTATTTTCTCTCTTTCAAAACGCGTTGGACGTCAGCGTGCAGAATTCGGTCCCGCCGCGTGTCAGGCTCACGGCTCGAGCCGACCGCTATGCCGTCGAAACCAGCTTTTCGGACTCGGGGGCCGGTATTTCCGAAGAAACTCGCAGCCAATTGTTTCGACCCTTTTTCACCACCAAGCCGCATGGCACCGGATTGGGGCTGGCTTCCAGCCGAGCAATTGTCGAGGCGCATGAGGGGACGATAGGGTTCGAAAGCGGGACGGCCGGCGGCACGCGCTTTTGGTTTCGTTTGCCGATCACTGACTCTTGATAGGAACCATATGGCAAAAACAAGCGAAAATCCCGCTGCCGCACCCACCGTCTACATCATCGACGACGATGACGGTATGCGTCGCGCGTTGAGCCTGCTTCTGAGCACGGTCGGCTATAGGACGTTGGCGTTCGCCAATCCCAGCGATTTCCTCGCGCATTTCGATCCGGATACCCACGGCTGCCTCGTGCTCGATATTCGGATGCCGGGCATGAGCGGATTGGAGTTGCAGCAGCATCTCAATCGTACCGGGTCGATGCTTCCGGTCATTTTCATCACCGGCCACGGCGATGTTCCCATGGCCGTTCAAGCGATGAAGGAGGGCGCTTTCGAGTTCATTCAGAAGCCATTCCGAGATCAAGACCTGCTCGATCGGATCAATCATTCCTTGCAGCAGGACGCCGAGAATCGCGCGAGCCTGGCACGCCGCGCCGACGTCGTACGGCGGTTGGAATCATTGACTCCACGCGAGCGCCAGGTCATGGCATTGGTGGTCGACGGCGCCGCCAATAAGGTCATTGCGATCGATTTGGACCTCAGCGAACGCACCGTCGAAATTCACCGAGCCAAGGTTATGGAAAAGATGGGTGCCCGCTCGGTCGCGCATCTTGTCAAATTGCAGCTCAGCCTCAATTAAGGCGCTTGAATTCCCGCGAGACCACACGTGGAAGTACCGATGTAGAAGAACCTCGGGAATGTGGACAATGGCGCCGATGAACTATTATGACGGGCTGTTATAAGGTGCTGGCGCATGCAATCATTGATTCTCACGTTCCGCAATATCGAGCGTTCTGGCGCGGTAGAGGCCCGGATTCGGGAAATGAGCGAGCGGCTGCGACGCTGCCATGATCGGATCACTTACTGTCATGTGACGGTGTTGGGCGGGCTGAATGAGGCTGTCGGGACGGTTGCGGTAAAAATCCATATCAGCGTGCCCGGCGCGCAAGTCCACGCGGACAGCGTCAATCCGGACGGCGACCGGCACACGGACGTTTTTCTGGCGCTACGCGATGCCTACGACAGTGCCCGCCGTCAGTTGCGGGACCTCCAAAGAGACGGACGCAGATCCAGTCTGGTCAGTGTTACGGGTGGTTCAACGTCCCGATGACGGTCGTTGAAACGCAGGGTTGACCGGCCGGGCTATCTTTCACCAGGACTTACAGATATGAGAAGCACGACGGTGACCTTTGATCCGAGCATCATGCAGCGCTACGATCGCGAGGGGCCCCGCTACACTTCTTATCCAACCGCTCGTCAGTTTCACGACCGGCTTGCTCCCAATGCCTACGAAATTGCCGCCAAGGCCAGCCACGGCGCGCTCGAGGGCAGTCCGCTGTCCGTCTATGTCCACCTGCCGTTTTGCTTCAGCCCTTGCTTCTATTGCGGCTGCAACAAGGTGGTCACTCACCAATTGGGCCGGATCGATGAGTACGTCGCGCATTTACTCGAGGAGGTGTCGCTTCGCAGCACCTTCTTCGATCGCAAGCGAGTGGTGGAACAGTTGCATTTCGGCGGCGGCACACCGACTTTCCTGCCGAAAAAGCTGATGATCGGGCTGATGGATCGTCTAGACCGTGATTTTCAGCTGGTCGACGATGAGTCTCGCGACTATTCCATCGAAATCGATCCGCGCGGCACGGATCAGGGCGTCTTGCAAATGCTCGCCGGACTGGGGTTCAACCGGATCAGCTTGGGCGTGCAAGATTTCGACGAAAACGTCCAGCGAGCCGTCAACCGGGTACAGCCGGCCTCGACGGTGGCGGCCGTCTATGATGCTGCGCGGAATCTTGGTTTTCGCTCCATCAATTTCGATTTGATCTATGGCCTACCGCTGCAAACCCTGGCGACCTTCGGCGCCACCCTCGACCGCGTCATCGAGATGCGTCCGGACCGCTTGGCCGTTTATGGCTACGCTCATATGCCGCAGCTGTTCAAAGCGCAGCGCCAAATACGCTCGGCGGATTTGCCGAATGCGGCTACGCGGCTTGCGCTATTGCAATTGACGGTCGATAAACTCTGTTCCGCGGGATATATGTATATCGGGATGGATCATTTCGCGCTGCCGCAGGACGGCCTTGCGAAAGCGCGGGAGAACGGAACGCTGCACCGTAGTTTCCAAGGATACACGACGCACGCGAACCGGGACCTCGTCAGCTTCGGAGTCAGTGCAATCGGACAGGTGGGCGATCTATACGTGCAAAATTACAAATCCCTGCAAGACTATGAGCAAGCCATCGGCAGGGGCGTGCTGCCGTCCTATCAGGGCACGACCATGAAACGGGATGATCTGATTCGGAAGGACGTCATCAACCACATAATGTGCCATGGAGTCGTCGATGTGCCCGGGATCGAGACCAAGCATGGCATCGAGTTCGCTCAATATTTCGTCCGAGAACTTGAACAGCTTCGGCTGTTGGAAACGGACGGGCTCGTCGATTTGACCGGCGGCCGGATAGCGCTCACCGCGGTGGGGCGGCTGTTGATGCGAAATGTCGCCATGACGTTCGACGCCTATACCCGGGCCACGGCTGCTCGTCCGCCGATGTCGCGGGTCATTTGATATGCAGCGCGGGGCCGCGCGTTTCGCGCGCATTTGCATTTGGTCGAGCACGCTCGCCATGACGGTGTTCGCAAGTGCGGCGCTCGGCGCCTCGCCTGCGGAACGTGTGGATCGACAGACCAAGGCCGCGCTCGCCATGGACGCGCATCCCGAGCACGGCCGCAAAGTGTTCGGCCGATACTGCGTAAAATGCCACGGAACCGGAGCCCTGGGCAATGCAAAACAAGGAATGCCGGCGCTCGCCGGCCAACGTTATGCCTACCTCGTCCGGCAACTCGCTAATTTCGCCAACGCCGAACGCGACAGCTCAACCATGCATGCCGTGGTCTCGCAAGCGGATCTGCAGAGTCCGCAGGTGTGGACGGACATCGCTGCGTATCTGAACGGCATTCCAAGCCGTTTGCCGTTGACTACCGGACCCGGCCAGGATGTCGCTCTGGGCCTAAGGATATTTCACGAGCAATGCGCTGCCTGTCATGGTTCGGACGCGAGCGGCGATACCGATGGATTCGCTCCGTCGCTTCGACACCAACACTACGCCTATCTGAATGCGCAAATGCACAAACTGGCGGAAGGCTACCGGCACAATGTGGACGAGGACTTGGTGCGTTTTCTTCGAGGCTTCGACGATCGCGATATGAGCGCCACGGCGGACTACTTGTCGCGGTTGACCGGTGCGGGCAAGGATAGAAAGAAGATGCGCGATAACGGCGTCGTGGTGGATTAGTACAGGCGTCAAATGCTTGGCGTGTTCGATTTGGTCGCGCGGCGTAGCGCAACGATCGCATCGGCCACGGCGTTGCTGGCGTCCGTGCGTACCGTCACGGTTCGAGGCAACTCCTCGGCATCGAGCGGATCCGAGTTCTGCAGCTGCCATTGAAGGACCTCGGCACCGGCATCGGAGGGGTCGGTGTGCGCTGTTTGCCGTGTTTGGACACGCAGCATCAAAGTCGCGCGGTCGGCCTCGCAGGATACGATCACGTAGGGAATCCGGTGATCGTCGGCGAAGCGTTCGAACATCCGCCGATTCGCCGCGTCAAGGAATGCGGCATCGACGATGGTGTTGAAGCCGCCCTCCAAAGAACTCTTGGCGCATTCCAAAAGGCGAGTGTAGGTGCGGTGCGTGAACGCCGGTTCATACATGCCTTGTCGGCTGTCGGCGTCGGCACGATCCGTCGGTTGCATGCCGGCGAGGCGCTTGCGTTCAACGTCGGATCGTATGCGGACCGCGTCCAGGGATTGCATCACCCGCTCGCTCAGCCAGGATTTGCCCGACCCGGAAGGTCCGTGCATGATGAACAATGTGGGAGCGGGCCGGTTCATCAGGCGCACGGCGGTGTTCACCCGCTTGTACATTCTCGCGCGCAGCGCTGCCTGTGGCTCGGTCGAGTTTCCGGAATCGATGGAGTCCACCATCGCTCTGACGAGCGCGCGGTAGATGGCGTAAAAGACCAACAATCGCAACCCATCGTAGTCTCCGGTGATTTCGAGATAGCGGTTCAAGAATGCGCACGACAGGTCGGTACGGTCATGGGAGACGAGATCCATCACCAGGAAGGCGACATCGTTCATCACGTCGATCCAGCGCAATTTAGGTTCGAAATCCAAACAATCGAACGGCACCAAGTGCCCTTTCCAACGTACGATATTGCGGGCATGGAGGTCGCCGTGACATTCTCGGATGAATCCGCGTTGTTCGCGCAGCCGCAAGGTCGGCAGCAAGTCATGCAGTTCATCGTGAGTCCAGTCGATGAGTTGCCCCAATTCAGCAAGCGCCTCCGGCGCATTCAAGTGCGACAAGAGACTGGCCAAGTTGCCGAGGACGGCGTCGCGAAGATGATCCGTACACGCGAACGCCCGGTCCGCGGTACGCGGAGCGCGCTGGTGGAACTCCGCGAGGCGCTCCGCGAGATCAACGATTTCCGGTAGGCAAACCTCTCTTCGATCGAGCAGTGACCCGAGTTCTTGCGAACCCTGGAATTCCCGCATCTTGACCGCATACTCGATCACTTCTCCGGAACCGCCGACGCGCACGCCGTTGTCGTCTCGGGTGATGGCGGCAACTCCAAGATACAGATCCGGCGCCAGCCTCCTGTTCAAGGCGACCTCTTGCTCGCACATTTCGCGTCGGCTGGAAAGCGCCGTGGCGTCGATGAAATCGAGACGCACGGGTTTCTTGATCTTATATGCGTACTGTCCGGTCAGGATAATCCACGAGATCAGGGTCTCACGCTTGATGAGATGCGTCACCGGATGGGGATAAACGGACGGCGCGAGCATTTCGTCGATCACAAGACCGGAAGTTAAGCCAGATCGGGGTCATGCGCCAGTCATTACGCACATGTCGCAAGTTTCCAGGGATATTGCGAAGGGGTTGGCCCGGGATGAGACTGTTAAAATGCCAATCTGGGTCGGATAGCGTTTCAGGTACCGCAACGGGAGATTCACATGTACGCCAGAATTTTGGTGCCTGTCGACGGCAGCGACACCTCCATGAAAGGGTTGAACGAAGCAATCAAGATTGCCAAGAGCCAGGGAAGCACGCTATGCCTCCTGCATATCGTCAACGAATTCGTTTTCGACTACTCGTACAGCCCCGCTGTGTATGCCACGAACGTGATCGATACGTTGCGTGAACGCGGCAGGGTGATTCTCGCCGACTCGGCGGCGCTGGTGCGAAGGCACGGCCTGGAGCCTGTGACGGTGATGTTGGAGTCGATCGGCGGCCCTGCGGCGGAGTTGATCGTGGCGGAGGCCACGAAATGCCACGCGGACCTGATCGTCATGGGGACCCATGGGCGGCGTGGCCTGCGCCGATTGGCGCTGGGAAGCGACGCAGAAGAGGTGGTAAGACTGGCGCCGGTCCCGGTGCTTCTGGTGCGGGATGAAAATGCGGCATCACCGACCGCGCCGAAGGCGGCGGAGTAGCACCGCTCCATCGCATCGTGCCAGTTTGCGCAGCAGCGCCTTGCATTTCGGCTAGTCCTCATTGTCGCGGTAGTCGGCCGCGGGGTATGGTTCAGCGCACCGCATTGTTGAGGACTGTTTTTTGATGCCCGGAATATTGCAGATCGCCTATAAGCTCTTGGTCAATGACCGTGCGAAGTACATCGCGCTGCTCGCGGGAATCACCTTCGCCGTGTTCTTGATGATCGAAATGACCTCCCTGTTCGCGGGAATCCTGCTGCGCTCGTCGGCAACCGTCATCAACATCGGCGCCTCGATCTGGGTGATGGATCCGTCGATCCAGACGGTCGCCAATAGCATTCCGCTGCCGGACTACGTGCTGGATGAAGTGCGCAGCATACCGGGAGTCAAGTATGCGGTGCCCCTGTATACCGGCGCCGCGCTCCTGAAACTGCACGACGGCACATACCAAGCCGCGAATGTCGTTGGCCTCGACGATACCAGCCTGTTCGGCAGACCGGCGCTTGAGAAGGGAACGATCGAGGACATCTACGGCGAGAACGCTTTCTTCGCCGTCAATGATTCGGAATTCTACAAGCTCGGCAATCCGAAGGTCGGCACCGAGTTCGAACTCAACGACCACCGCGGCGTGCTTGTCGGCATTGCGCATGTCGCATCGAGCGGGCTGTTCGGAATACCGACTCTGTACACGACCTACAACCGCGCGCGGCAGTACATCCCGAATCCCCGCTTCACGATCTCCTACCTGCTGGTGGAGCCCAAATCGCCGGCCGATGTGGCCTCGATCAAGGCAGCGGTCACGAAATCGGGATATCTGGCGCTCACCAAAGAGGAGTTCATTCAAAAGATCTCCGATTTCTACATGTACCACACCGGGATCGGCACGAATATGCTGATCATGACGGTGATCAGCTTCATCATCGGATTATCCATCTCGGGACAGACCTTCTATACCTTCGTGCTCGAGAACCTGGAGAAATTCGGCGCTCTCAAGGCGATCGGCGCCAAGGGACGGGAGCTCGTGTACATGATCTTGTTTCAGGCCTCATTCGTTGCCCTGACCGGTTATGGCATCGGCGTCGGAATGTGCACGCTCACTATCGCGTTGGCGCGACTCAACCTGCCCGATTATGCGGCGCTCATCACCTTCGGCAATCTTGGCCTGGCGTTCATCATGGTGGTCGTCATTGCCGCAATCTCCAGTTACTTCGGCGTGCGCAAAGTCCTGAAAATCGAACCGTTCGACATCTTCCGAGGCTAGCCCATGGCACAAAAAACCGCCATCGAGGCTGAGGGCCTGAACAAATGGTTCGGCGAGGGCGATGCCAAGACCCACGCGGTGAAAGACGTGAGCTTCCAGGCGTATTTCGGCGAGATGCTGTATGTCGTCGGACCCTCGGGAAGCGGCAAGACCACCATGCTCAGCATGATCTCGGGAATCCTGCGCCCCAACAGCGGCACCGTGAAGATCGAGGATACCGCGATCTGGACTCTCGGTGACGATGCACTCGCCGAATTCCGGCTGCACAAGATCGGGTTCGTGTTTCAGGACTACCATCTCTTCCCGCGCCTGACCACGGCCGAGAACGTGGCGATCCCGCTCATTCTGCAAAAGCGCAACTGGAATGACGCGCTCAAGGAGGCGGAAGTGGATCTCGATGTCGTCGGATTGAAGAACCGCGCGCAATTGCCGCCCGTGAAGCTCAGCGGCGGCGAACAGCAGCGCGTGGCCATCGCGAGGGCCATCGTCAGCCGTCCCGACATCCTGATTTTCGACGAGCCCACCGCATCGCTCGACGGCGATACCGGCCGCAACATCGTCAAATTCGTCCGTGAACACATTCTGTCCGACCAGCGCTGCATTCTCATCGTGACGCATGACAGCCGCATCTACGAATATGCGGACCGCATCGTGAAAATGGAGGACGGCAAAATGATGAGTATCGAGCGGGAGAAATTGGATGCGCAGTAAAATCATTTTCATCGTATCGGGCATTGGCCTGATACTGGCGCTCGTCAGCGCCTACATTGCCGGGCAGCAGCCCAAACCCCTGCCCCCCGCATTCAATCCGGCCGCCAATCCCTATGCCAAAGGGATTTATGCACAGGGCATCATCGAGAGTTCCCAGCCACTCGGCGAGAATATCAACATCTATCCGGAAGTGACGGGACCGATCACCGAGGTCCTGGTCGGCGAAGGCGCCACCGTTCACAAGGGCGATCCGCTGTTGCGCATCGACGAATCCGTGCAGCGCGCCACGGTCGAGCAGCTATTGGCGCAAGCAGAAGCGGCGAAAACGCTGCTGGCGGAGCTCAAGGCAGAGCCGCGGCGCGAGAACCTCGACGTGGCGACGGCACAAGTCGACAATGCCAAGGCCAGCCTCAAGAATGCCGAGGATCAGCTCGCCAAGCAGGAACGCTCCTATGGCATTGATCCCAAATCGGTCAGCCGCGACGCGCTGGATAATGCGCGGAATGCAGAAAAAATCGCCGCAACCAACCTCGAGGTCATCGACAAGCAATACGCGCTGACCAAGGCTGGTGCCTGGATCTACGACATTCAAAACCAGGAGAAGCAATACATCGCCCTGTCGAAAGCCTATGCATCGGCCGCGGCACTTCTCGCGAAATACACCATCCGGGCACCGGCGGACGGCGTCGTGCGATCGATTCAGGCCACCGTCGGCAGCTATGTATCGCCGCAAGGCGCCTACGACAGCTATACCCAGGGGATGGACCCGCTCATCGTGATGGGCGCGCCGGACGATAATATGCAAGTGCGCGCCTACATCGATGAAATATTGATCGATCGTCTGGCCGATGCCTCCAAGCTCACGGCGGAGATGTTCATCCGCGGCACCGATAAGCATGTGACGCTGACGTTCGTACGCATGCAACCCTTTGTGTCGCCAAAAATCGAACTCTCCGATGAAAGGCAAGAGCTGGTCGACGTGCGGGTGCTGCCGGTCATTTTCCGTTTCGCAAGCCCCAAGAATCTCAACGTCTATCCGGGGGAACTGGTCGATGTCTACGTCAGCGCGAAATAGCCGCCTCCCACCGCGCGTGCCGTATCGTTCGGCCAACGGCGGCGCCATGAAGCGCTGCAGCTGTATTGCGCTTTTGTGCATTGTATCCGGCTGCGCGGTGGGCCCGAATTTTCACCGCCCGCAGGCGCCGCCGGTGACGCATTATTCGAACGATACGGATCCTGCCAGCACGGCTTCCGTGCAAGGCACGGCGCAGCAATTCAACCCAGGTGCCGCGGTCGCCGCCGACTGGTGGCGGCTGTTCCATTCGTCGCAGCTCGACGCGGTGATCCGGGAGGCGATCGCCAACAACCCCGGCCTCGATGCCGCGCAGGCAAGCCTACGGGCCAGCCAGAACAACTTGCGCAGCGGCTACGGCATTTTCTACCCGTCTATCGATGCGGTTGCCGGCGCCGCGCGCGAAAGATACAGCGCCGTCAATATCGGGGAAAAGTTGCCGTCGAGCGTATTCAATTTATTCACGCTGTCGGCCACCGTCAGCTACGCACTCGATGTCTTTGGCGGCCAGCGGCGTCTGGTCGAAGGATTGCACGCCGAAGTCGATGTGGCCCATGCCAACGAGCGGGCAACGTATCTCGCCTTGGCGGCCAACATCGTCAATACCGTGGTCGCCGAGGCTGCGTATCGCGCCGAGATCGAGGCAACGGCACAGCTCATCGAGCTGCAAAAGGAGCAGGTCGGAATCGCCAAGGTCCAGGCGGACGCCGGGACGGTGCCCTATTCGAACGTACTGAGCCTGGAGAGCCAGCTTGCCTCCACCGAAGCGACGATTCCGCAGCTCCAGCAAAAATTGGTGCAAAGCGACGACCTGCTCGCGGCGCTCGCGGGGCACACGCCCGCCGAGTGGAAGGCGCCGCCGGTGAGTTTGGAAGATCTGACGCTGCCGAGCCAGTTGCCGGTCAGCCTGCCGTCCGATCTGGTGCGGCAGCGTCCCGATATTCTAGCGGCCGAAGCGACAGCGCACGCGGCCAGTGCCAACATCGGGGTCGCGACGGCCGCACTGCTGCCCAGTGTCACCTTGAGCGGCGGCGTCGCGGCCGCGACGAATTCCACGAGCAACCTATTTCCCGCCAATGGACACACGTGGAGCGTGGGAGCGGATGCCACCGCACCGCTGTTCGAGGGGGGAACCTTGTGGTTCAAGCGCAAAGCGGCGATCGACGGCTACCACCAGGCAATGGCTCTCTACCGGCAGACGGTTCTGGCGGCGTTCGAACAGGTCGCCGACACCTTGCGTGGACTCGATCACGATGCCGCGGTGTTGATGGCAGAAGATAAAGCGCTTTCGAGCGCCGCCGAAGCGTTGCATTTGGTTCAAGTCAATTATGAAGCGGGTATCGAAACGTATCTGGACGTCTTGCTGGCCGATACGCAGTATCATCAGGCGAAGATCGCCGATTTGCAGGCGGTTGCCGTACGCTATCAGGACACCGTCGCGTTATTTGCGGCGCTCGGCGGCGGCTGGTGGAACGCACAGCGTGCGGACGCTAGCGCCGACGCGCCGAAAGGCGAATGATTCGCCGCACGAGGCGCTTTTAGGTAATCGCCGCATCTCATCGCGGAAACTCCGCGCAGCAATTGATGGGTCCGACTGGTAGAAAGTAGCTACCGAATGGAAAGGGAGGGGCGCGATTATGTACGGCAAGATCTTGGTTCCGGTGGACGGTAGTGGCACGTCGGCATGCGGGCTCGGCGAAGCGATCAAGGTCGCGAAGAACTTCGGTGGTCGAATTCGCCTGGTTCACGTGGTCAACGAATTCATCATCGACGGTGCGTATAGTCCGGGAATGTACGCGGCCGACCTTTTCCAGTCCCTGCGCGACACCGGCAAGACCATCATCGCGGAAGCTGAGGCCCTCGTGCGGCAAAGCGGAGTCGAGGTGGACTCGGTGCTTTTGGAATCGATCGGCGGACCGGCCGCTGATTTCATCGTCACCGAGGCCAAGCAGTGGCCCGCGGATCTGATCGTGATGGGCACGCATGGCCGCCGCGGCCTCGCGCGGCTGGCCATGGGAAGCGATGCCGAGCAGGTAGTGCGGGCGATGACCGTTCCCGTCCTCTTGGTTCGTAGTGCGCCGCAGCGGCGCCAACAGGCGTCTCAGGGCACAGCGGTTGGCGTTACCGCCTGATAGTTGAAATAGTATTGGTTGTGATGCGTTTCAGCCGCGCTATGATTGCGTATTGAGGTGCTTGGCGATGCCCCGCAAAATCGACAGCGTTTTTCTCGCATGCTGTCTTGTCTGTTTGCTGTGCGTGCCGCTTCTCATCATCGGCAGCCTCGTCGTGCTGGGCTGCTATGCGGTGGTGAGCGAGATTGCCGACCTCTTTCTCGGCGGCAAGCCTGAAGTGGCCGACGCGCGCGAAATCGCACAACGCCTTTGCTATAGGAACGACGGATGAGTGCAAGCGAGAGCATACCCAGCGAGCGATTACCCGTGGCGGTTTGCGAGCGCCACGTACATCTCACGCAAAACATCATCGAGCAGCTGTTTTGCGATAAGTACCGGCTCCACGAGGTGTCTCGGGTCTCGCAACCCACTCAATTCGCCGCGCGGGAATTGGTGACGCTAGTCGGCCCGCGGGGCCGCATTCCCAATGTCCGCGTGATCGGCCCGGCACGGGTGGATAATCAAGTGGAAATATCTCAGACCGATGGACAGGTGCTGGGCATCCCGGCTCCGGTGCGAGAGTCGGGCGACCTCAAGGACACTCCGGGTGTCGTGATTGAAGGGCCTCGGGCCTCCGTGCGGCTCGATCACGGTGTAATCCGTGCGTTACGCCACATTCATATGGATCCACTCGAAGCCGAGCGCCGTGGCCTCAAGGATGGAGACCGAATTGACGTGGCTAATGACGGCCCCTATTCGCACACGCTGTTTTGCGACGTCCTCGTCCGCGTTTCCTCTGCGTTTCGATCGGAGCTGCACGTCGATGCAGACGAGGGCAGGGCGTCGGGATTGAAATCCGGCTCTTATGTTGCGCTGAAAACCAAAACTTAGCATGGGTCACGCGAGGCCCCGCACCGCGGCCATCGTTGGAGCGGGCGCCATCGGAGCGTGGCTCGCGGACGCATTGGACCGCGCCGGCTGGCGGATCTCGCTGGTCGCCCGCGGCGACACGTTGGTGGCTCTGCGCAAGGTCGGTCTTCGGGTCGAGCGCGCCGGCGAGGTACGGCAATCGCATCCGTCGGCGGGATCGCCCGCGGAACTTGGGCTTCAGGATTACGTCTTTCTCACCGTCAAAGCGCAAAGTTTGCCCGAATTGGCACCGCAGCTGACGCCGCTGCTCGGTCCATCCACCGTCGTCATCAGCTGTACGAACGGCATTCCGTGGTGGTTTTTTCAGGATTTCGGCGGACCGCTCAAGGATCAGGCCTTGGCGTCCGTCGATCCGGATGGTTCGCAGGCTCGGTCTTTTCCGCGCGAGCGCGTTCTCGGCTCGGTGGTTCATGCGTCGGCGCGCGTGAAGGCGCCGGGGCAGGTTCAGGTAACGGCGGCCGATCGGTTCATTCTTGGCGAGCCGAACGGCGTGCTTTCCGCCCGCGTCGGCGACGTCGTGCAGGCGCTGCGTACCGGCGGCATCAGCGCGCAAGCGTCGCCACACATTCGGGATGACGTGTGGGCAAAGCTCTGGGGCAACATGAACATGAATCCGTTGAGCGCGCTGACGCGCTCCGGCACCGGGAAGCTGCTGGCGGATCCGGATGTGCGCGCATTGTGCATACGGATGATGGAGGAGATGCAGCAATGCGGGCGGATTCTGCAGCTGGAAATTTCCATGACGCCGGACGAACGCATCGGCGTTACCCGACGGCTGGGAGACTTTCGAACGTCGATGCTCGCGGACGTCGAGTCCGGGCGGCAACTCGAGATTGCGCCCCAATTGGGGGCCGTGGTCGAGATTGCGGAGCGGCTCGGCGTGCCGGCGCCGTTCTGTCGGTCGATCTTGGGACTCACGCGGCTGCTCAGCGCATAGGGTGCTACTATTACTTTTCCCATGCGTGCGGGCGGTGTCTCCATGCTGATTAAGCTGGGCTATGAGCTGGTCTACGAGTTCGCTCAAGCCACTCCCATGATCCTCAACTTGAACGTGCACTACAGCCGTAGTCAGGATCTGATACGCACCGACACCATCCTGACCGATCCCGCGGTGCCCCTTTCCATGTACAGGGACAGCTTCGGCAATTGGTGTACACGCGTGGTCGCGCCGCCGGGCCCGTTCCGGATCACGGCCGATGGTTTGATCACCGATAGCGGTCTCGCCGAGCCTGCATTCCCGCACGCGTTCGAGCACACCCTCGAATCGTTACCGGACGAAACGTTGCTGTACCTGCTGCCCAGCCGCTATTGCGAGACCGAATTACTGTCGCCTTTCGCATGGGGAATGTTCGGCAGCATGATGCCCGGGTGGAATCGAGTGCAGGCTGTCGTCGACTACGTGCACGGTCTCATTGCATTCGATTATCAAAGCGCTCGCGCGACGAAAACGGCGTGGGAAGCCTTCAACGAGCGACGGGGGGTGTGTCGTGACTATGCGCATCTGGCCATCGCGTTGTGCAGGTCGCTCAACGTTCCGGCGCGCTATTGCACGGGCTATCTGGGCGACATCGGTGTGCCGCCGATGGACGCTCCGATGGATTTTGCCGGTTGGTTCGAGGCCTATCTCGGCGGCGCGTGGCACACGTTCGACCCGCGCAACAATCAGCGGCGCATCGGTAGGGTTTTGATTGCGCGCGGGCGGGATGCGGCCGACGTTGCCATCAGCATGACGTTTGGACCGAATATGCTCTCGAAATTCAAGGTGTGGGCGGACGAGGTCCATTAGCCCGCCGGAATGCAGATCATGCCCCCCGGCCGCATGACGGCCGCTTATTTAACGCTGGTTAGGCTAGAATCGGCCGCCGAAGTGTGGCCGTTGCATGAGGAATATCATGAATCAGAGAGTTGGATCGCCCACGTGGCGAGTTGCCGCCGCGGCATGCATGATCGCGGCGTCGGCGGGAGCCTACCTCACCCCAACCGTACGCGCGGCGGCGACGGCAACCTCGTCCGGTCCGGCGGCGGTCGCGGGCTTCAGCTTCGTCAAACGTTTAAGCGGGATCGACGAATACCAACTCGACAGCAACGGGCTCACGGTACTGCTCTCGCCCGATCATTCGGCGCCCGTGGTGACTTTTCAGGTGACGTACCGGGTCGGCTCGCGCAACGAAGTGACCGGCACCACCGGCGCGACGCATATTCTCGAACACTTGATGTTCAAGGGCAGCGAGAATTTCAACGACCCCAAAGGGAACAGCATCAAACAGTTTCTCGAAAGGGTTGGCGGTCAGTTCAACGCCACTACCTCGGTCGATCGCACCGCTTACTTCGCCACCATAGGCCGCGAGAGCTTGGAGGGTTACATTGCGATCGAAGCCGATCGCATGCGCCATCTCTGGTTGCACGAAGCGGATCGGCAATCGGAAATGACCGTCGTGCGCAACGAATTCGAGCGCGGCAAGAACGATCCGGACAGCGTGCTGGTCGAGGAAGTCACCGCGGCGGCGTACGAGGCTTTGCCGTACCACCATCCGACCATCGGCTGGAAAAGCGATATCGAGCACGTGCCCATCGCGAAACTGCGTGAGTTCTATGACACTTTTTATTGGCCCAACAATGCCACGGTAACCCTGGTCGGCGATATCGACCCGGCGGCCGCGTTGAGTTTGGTCAAGAAATATTACGGAGCGTATCCAAAATCGCCGCAGCCCATCCCAACGATCTACACCGAAGAGCCTGCACAGAGCGGGCCGCGCCGCGTGGTCGTCAAGCGGCCCGGCGAACTGGGTACGGTGATCATTGCGCACAAAGTGCCGAATGGCCGGGATGCGGACCAACCGGCCTTGGAAATGCTCGATGCCATCTTGAGTTCCGGCAAGAACGCCCGTTTGTATCGGGCGCTGGTGGATCGGGGTCTGGCATTGAGTGCCGGCGCGGGCACGGATCTGCACCGCGATTTATCGCTGCACACGGTATACGCGGCGCTCGCGCCCGGCTCCAGCCAAGAGCAGGTCGAAGAGGCATTGCTGGCGGAGATCGCGAAGATCAAGACCGAAGGCGTCACGCCGGCCGAGATCGCGAGGGTCAAGCAGCAATACGTGGCCGCTGATGCGTATAAACGCGACGGCACCGCGGCGGTGGCGAGCGAACTCAACGAATGGATTGCCGTGGGCGATTGGACCTTGTACGTCACATTCCCTGAGAAAGTCCAACAAGTCACTCCCGCCGACGTACAGCGGGTTGCCAAACAGTATCTCAACGATGACGAGAGCACGACGGGTTGGTTCGTGCCGGTACGGCCCGCAGCGGAGAAAGGCTCGTGATTGGAAATAACCTGCTCAAGAGGTGTGTATTGCCGGCATTGCTCTTCGCGAGCATCAGCGCGAGTGCGAACATGGCCGAACAGGCCCACCGTGCGTCGGCCGCCGGCATCGACGTCGTCACCTATCCCACCGCCGTCAAGGACGTCGTCGTGATCGTGGGAGTGCTCCCGGCCGGCGATGCAATGGCCGAACCCAGCAACATTGCGATTCCCACGCTCGCTGGAATGATGCTCGACCGGGGCGCGAAGGGGCTCGATAAGTTTGCAATTGCCGACCGCTTGGAAAATGTCGGCGCCGAAATTTCATTCGGCGTGGGTACCCAGAGTTTGGAAATTCGTGCCAAGTGCCTGAAAAAGGATTTGGCGCTCGTGATGGGCTTGATCGCCGCCGAACTGCGGACACCCGCGCTGCAGGCGTCGGAGTTCGCGAAAGCGAAGCAGCAGTTCATCGGTACTCTGGCCGCATCGCTGCAGAACACGGAAGGACGGGCTCAAGAGGCGTTCGGCAGTGCGGTTTTTCCTGCGGGCCACCCCAACCGTCCGCATTCCATCGCCGAGTACATGGCCGCTGCGAAGTCGGCGACGCTCGAGGAGCTGAAGGCATTTCATGCCAAGTACTACGGCCCTGCGCACATGACTCTCGTCTTGGTAGGCGACGTGACCGCAGACGGCGTGCAGGCCGAAGTCACCAAGGCGTTTTCGGGCTGGACGGGAGGCCGGGATTACATCCGTGCGGCGCGCCCCGCGGCGGCGTCGGGGCAGCGCGACATTCTCGTTCCACTGAGCGACAAACCCAGCGTTTCCCTGATTTTAGGTCAAGCCACGGGACTTAGGTACAAGGATCCCGACGCCCTTGCGCTGCGCGTCGGTACCGCCATATTCGGGCATGGTTTCACGGGCCGCCTGATGGGAACCGTACGCGATAAGGAAGGCCTCACGTACAACATCGGTGCCGGCGTCTCGGAAGACACCATCGTTGATGGCGCGTGGGATATTTCCGCGAGTTTCGCGCCCGCGCTTCTCGACAAAGGCCTTGTGTCGACGCGGCGCGAACTTCAGAAGTGGTGGTCCGACGGAGTCACGGAGGTCGAACTCGCCGACCACAAACAAGGGCTGATCGGCGGCTACTTCGTCGGGCTGTCGACCACTGGCGGTCTCGCGAGCACCATCGTGACGTCGATTCAGCGCGGCTACGACCTGACTTGGCTCGATGGCTATCCGGAAGCCATCAAGGCGCTGACGCGAGCCGAGGTCAACAATGCCATCAAGGCCCACCTCGATCCTAGCACCATGGTTCTGGTCGAGGCGGGAAGCGTCAAGGCGGGGAGTGCTGCACCGCCCACACCATCTCGGAACTAAAGCTCGAACCGGCCGAGTATCTACTCAAGCCGCCTTGTTCGCGGCGGCGAGTTGCCGCAAGACGTATTGCAAGATCCCGCCGTGCTGGTAGTAGTCGAGCTCCTTGGGCGTATCGATGCGCAGGCGCGCCTCGAACTCGGTCTTCTTGCCGTCATCGGCCGTCGCGACCACCTTCACCACCTTTGCCGCGCCTTGATTGAGGCCGACGATCTCGAAACTTTCCTTGCCTGTCAGTCCGAGGCCTTGCGTGCTTTGGCCGTCCTTGTACTGCAAGGGCAGCACTCCCATCCCGATGAGATTCGACCGGTGAATGCGCTCGAAGCTTTCTGCGATCACTGCCTTGACGCCGAGAAGCATGGTGCCCTTGGCGGCCCAGTCGCGCGAACTGCCCGTTCCGTATTCCTTGCCGGCGAGGATCACCAGCGGCGTTCGGTCCGCCTTGTACTTGACGGAAGCATCGAATATCGACATGGAGTCGCCGCTCGGAATATGCACCGTGACGCCGCCTTCCGTACCGGGCAGCAATAGATTGCGCAGCCGGATGTTGGCAAAAGTGCCGCGCATCATGACTTCGTGGTTGCCGCGCCGCGCTCCGTAGGAATTAAAATCCGCCGGCTGCACGCCCTGCGCGACCAGATACTTCGCTGCGGGACTGGACTTGGAGATATTGCCGGCCGGGGAAATATGGTCCGTGGTCACGGAATCGCCGAGCACTGCGAGAACGCGTGCGCCCTTGATGTCCCCGATGCGTGGTGGAGTCATCGTCATCCCGTCGAAGTAGGGCGGATTCTTGACGTAGGTCGACTTGCCGTCCCAAGCGTAGATCTTGCCCGCCGGCGTCTTGATGCTGTTCCAATGCGCGTCGCCCACGAATACGTTGGCATAACCCTTCTTGAACATGGCGGAGTCGACCGATGCGGCCGCGGCACGCGCCACGTCCGCCGCGCTTGGCCAGATATCCTTGAGATAGACCGCCTTGCCGTCCTTACCATGGCCCAGCGGCTCGGTGGTAATGTCGACGTTGAGGCTGCCTGCCAACGCGTAGGCGACGACCAACGGCGGCGATGCCAGGAAATTCATTTTGATCTCCGGATGCACTCGGCCCTCGAAATTTCGATTGCCCGACAGCACCGAGGCGGCGATGACGTCGCCGGCCTTCACGGCTTCCGAGATCTCGGGTTTCAACGGTCCCGAGTTGCCGATACACGTCGTGCAGCCGTAGCCCACGGTGTAAAACCCCAGCGCTTCCAACTCCTGAAGCAGGCCGGCTTTCTGCAAATAATCGGTCACGACGCGCGAGCCCGGTGCGAGCGAGGTCTTGACCCAGGGTTTGGACTTAAGGCCGAGCGCGTTCGCCTTGCGCGCCAACAATCCTGCGGCGATCAACACCGCCGGATTCGAGGTGTTGGTGCAGCTGGTGATCGCTGCGATCAGCACCGCGCCGTCCTTTACGTCGAAGCGATCGCCGGCTACCGTCGCCGATGCAGTGCCCGCGGCACCGGGATTCTTTTGGGTGCGCTCCTCGGCCATTTTCTTGACGCTGCTTTGATAGACGTTCTTGGCCGAGCGCAACGGGACACGGTCCTGCGGTCGCTTCGGTCCCGCGAGAGAAGGTTCGACCGTCGACAGATCAAGCTCCACGACATCGGTGTAGTCGGCGGCCGGCGCGCCTTGGACCCGCCACAGGCCCTGCGCCTTGGCGTAGGCCTCGACCAGCGCGATTTGTTCGGGAGCTCTGCCGGTGAGTTCCAGGTAGCGGACGGTCTCCTCGTCGATGGGAAAGATCGCGCAGGTGGAACCGAACTCGGGCGACATGTTCGCAATGGTGGCGCGATCCGCGAGAGGCAGACCTTTCAGTCCGTCGCCGAAGAACTCGACGAACTTGTCCACGACACCTTTCTTGCGCAGGATTTCGGTCACGGTCAGTACCAGGTCCGTGGCCGTCGTGCCGGCGGGCAAGGCGCCGGTGAGCTTGAAGCCGATCACCTGAGGAATAAGCATCGTCACCGGCTGGCCCAGCATAGCGGCCTCCGCTTCGATCCCACCGACGCCCCATCCGAGTACACCCAAGCCATTGACCATGGTGGTGTGCGAATCGGTGCCCACCAATGTGTCGGGGTAGGCGACGGGCGTACCGCTCCCTTGTCCTTCGAAAATAACCCGCGCCAGCCGTTCTATGTTCACTTGATGCACGATGCCGGTATTGGGCGGAACCACCTTGAAATTACTGAACGCGGTTTGACCCCAGCGCAGGAACATGTAGCGTTCGCCGTTGCGGCTGAATTCGATTTCGGTGTTGTGCTGCAAGGAATCAGCAGCACCATATTCATCGACCTGCACCGAATGATCGATGACCAGTTCGGCCGGCGCCAATGGATTCACCCGCTGCGGATCGCCGCCCAGGCGCACGATGGCTTCGCGCATGGCGGCCAGGTCGACGATGCACGGAACGCCCGTGAAGTCCTGCATGATGACGCGCGCGGGAGTGAATGCAATCTCGTGATTCGGCAGCGCCTGCGGATCCCAGTGCAGCAGCGCCTCGATGTCGCTCTTGGTGACGTTCACACCGTCTTCGAAGCGCAACAAATTTTCCAGCAGGATTTTCAAGGAAAAAGGCAAGCGGTCGACCTTGTGCCCCTTGAGCGCGCTCAAACCCAGGATTTCATACGTTCTGGTGCCCACGCTGAGCGTCGTTCTCGCCTTGAAGCTGTCCGTCATGACCCCTCCGCTGAAAAAAAAGAATTATAGGCGATTACGCGCTCGCCCGGCGTTCCCGTGTCTTGGCGCACGCCGCCCGCGCATTGCGTGTGGCGTCGTGCAATGACGCCGCCGCCCAAGCATGCGTCGCCGTCATAGAAGACCGCGTATTGTCCCGGAGTCACCGCGCTTGCAGCCTCGCGCAAAAATACCTGCACGGTATTGCCGGCAACGCGAATGCGGCACGGCAAGTCGCTCTGCCGATAGCGCGTCTTGACGGCACAATCGAATTCAGCCGATGAAGCGACGCCAAGCCAATGCATGTCTTCTACGTCGAACATATCGGACAAGAGCAACGGGTGCTGTCGGTCCTGGACCACGATCAGCACATTGCGTTGCGGTTGTTTCGCTGCGACGTACCAGGGCGCGGCCGCGGCTCCGGCCCGTCCGCCGATTCGTAGACCCGACCGTTGGCCCAGCGTATAGAGAGCGAGTCCCCGGTGTTCGCCGATCACCTGGCCCTCGGGGGTTTCGATCGGGCCCGGCGTCTGGGTCAGGTATCGGCTCAAGAACTCCTCGAACGGCCGCTCGCCGATGAAACAGATGCCGGTGCTGTCCGGTTTGTCGAACACCGGCAATCCCGCCGCGTGCGCGCGCCGCCGAACCTCCTCCTTGCGCAGGTCGCCGATGGGAAACAACGTCTTGGCCAGGGCAGCGGGTGCCACCTGGTGCAGGAAGTAACTTTGGTCTTTGGCCGTGTCGGCAGCCTTCAGCAACTGTACGGCGGCGCCGACCCGCCGCAGACGGGCATAATGACCGGTGGCGATCCAAGACGCCCCCAATCGATGCATATAGTCGAGGCAGACGCCGAACTTGATTTCGCGATTGCACAGGACGTCGGGGTTAGGAGTGCGCCCCGCGGCATACTCATCGAGGAAATGCGTAAATACGCGTTCGCGGTACTCGGCCGCGAAGCTCACCCGATGCAAAGGAATGCGGAGCGCTTCGCACACCCGCCGCGCATCTTGAAAGTCCGCGGCGGCGGTGCAGTAAGCGTCCTCGTCATCGTCCCAATTGGACATGAAGAGGCCCTGCACCTGGAATCCGGCTTCCCGCAGCAACAGGGCAGAAACGGCTGAATCGACGCCGCCGGACATGCCGACGATTACGGTATCCATGCGCGGATTATACAGGCTCCTAGTGCGGGCCTCGTGCCCGCCAACCTAGCCTACATGAGCATTTGGCGCATCTGGGATTCTTGCATGCTCGTCTGCCACACCTCATCGAAGAAATTGAGGTAGCGGCGCGCGTTGGCCGGATCGTTCATGTCCGAGATGCCATCCCAGCGGTCCGCCTGGAGCCGGTACACCAGCGCTTTGTCGTCTGCAATGATGAAGGCGCCGGCGCTCGCCGGGTATTCCGGGCTCATCGAACGCATGTCGATGCAACTGGTGAGGCGCCGCGCGAGCGCCAGAAAGCGATTGTTGTCCGCCATGGCGCGCGACGGATCCGCCAGCAGTACACGGACTTTGGCGTACGAGCGCGCCAGCACCAGCCGTTTGATGGCCTCGAGAAACGGCTCTTCACCGTAGATCAGCGGTTCCAGATCCTGCGTGAAAATCGAGAGCAGACGCTGCGCCGACTTGGCGACTTTGAGGCTCGCCTCGCGCACTTCCGGCATGGTGCTCACGATGATGCGCGTGCCCGAGCCCATGGACAGGTCGTCAGCGGACCCTTCTATCACCGGTCTGGTTGGTTGCTCAGTATTACCCGCCATATTTGGTTGCCTCATGGAGGTGGACGGGCAGATGCCCCAGCCGTACGTATATCTGATTGGATACTACCGTTTGCGTTGCGTACCATCGTGCCAACTGCGTCACGTTTCGCGCGGCCCAGATGGTAAACCGATGCCTATCGGGGACGGCGCGCCAATTCCGGCGCCAGCCCAAGGTAGCCGCTCGGCGTCAACTGCAGCAATCGGTCCCTTTCCGCCGCCGGAAGTTCGAGCGAACCGATGAAGTCGCGCATCGCCGCCTGGTCCATTGGCCGGCCCCGTGTAAATCGCTTCAGGCGGTCATAGGCATCGGGGATTCCATGAGCCCGCATGACCGTTTGCACGGCCTCACCGAGCACTTCCCAGGCACGATCCAAGTCCTCCGCAAGGCGGTTGGCGTCGAGTTCAACTTTCTCGAGACCCGTTTTGAGGGACTGATACGCGAGCATGGCGTGTCCGACGGCGACGCCCAGGTTGCGCAATACGGTCGAATCGCTAAGGTCGCGCTGCAGCCGCGAGACGGGCAGTTTGTCCGCGAAATGCCCGAGCAGGGCGTTCGCCAACCCCAGGTTACCTTCGGCATTTTCGAAATCGATGGGGTTGACCTTGTGCGGCATGGTGGAGGAGCCGACTTCTCCTTCGATCAGCCGCTGTTTGAAGTATCCCAGCGAGATGTAGCTCCACATATCACGTGCGAAGTCGAGGAGTACCGTGTTGGCACGCATCAACGCATGACAGTATTCGGCAATCCAATCGTGCGGCTCGATCTGCGTCGTGTACGCGTTGGACCCGAGTCCCAGAGCCTCGACGAAATGCGCGCTGAAGGCCGGCCAGTCGACTTGCGGCAAGGCCGCCACATGCGCATTGAAATTTCCGACGGCGCCGTTCATTTTCCCCAGGATGACGACGCGCTCGAGACCATTGCGCTGGCCGTGCAGGCGGGCGGCGATATTGGCCAGCTCCTTGCCTACCGTGGTCGGTGTCGCGGTCTGCCCATGGGTCCGGGCGAGCATTCCAACTGCGGCATAGCGCTCGCGGAGCGCATCGAGCACGCTGCCGATGGCTTCCAGCGCCGGCAGCAGCACAGTGCTCCGTGCTGCCTTCAACATGAGTGCATACGCAAGATTGTTGATGTCCTCCGACGTGCATCCGAAGTGGACCCACTCCAGCTGCGGCGGCAGGGCGCCGCGCGCCTGCAATTGCGCCCGGATCCAATATTCAACTGCCTTGACGTCGTGATTGGTGCGCGACTCTATCGTCTTGATCGCAGCGACGTCGGTCGTGGCCGGATCCCTCGCGAGGGCCTCCAGCCAACTGCGTGCCCCGCGCGGCAGCGCAGCCAATGCCGCTCCGGCAGGGCCGGCAGCCAGAGCCAAGATCCAGGCGCATTCCACGCGTACCCGCTCGCGCATCAGCCCCGCCTCGCTGAACAGATAGCGGACCGCGCCCAGCTTGCCGGCGTAGCGGCCGTCGAGTGGAGAAAGCGCGTCAATAGCGGTGGCGGACATCGGAGGAGTGAGCACTCGGTGTTAGAATAATCCAATATTACCGGAAACAATCTCAAACCGGCGGAGTAAGGCGCGATGACCACCGCACCGCGCGTCGAGCATGACAGCATGGGCGCTCTCGACGTGCCGACGACTGCCTTATGGGGTGCGCAGACCCAGCGCGCCATTCAGAACTTCCCACCGAGCGGCCTGCGCATGCCGCGTGCCTTCGTGCGCGCACTTGGGCTCATCAAGTATGCGGCGGCCGGCGCCAACTGGGAACTGGGCGATCTCGGCGAGCCGCTGGCGCTTGCCGTGCAGGCCGCGGCGCTCGACGTGGCCGATGGGCGCTACGATGATCAGTTTCCGGTGGACGTGTTTCAGACCGGCTCCGGCACCAGCAGCAACATGAACGCCAACGAGGTCATCGCCACGCTGGCGCAACGCGCGCTCGGCCGGCCGGTACACCCGAACGATCATGTGAACATGGGACAGAGCAGCAACGATGTGGTGCCGACGGCGATACACGTCGCCGCCGCCCTCATGCTCGTCGAACACCTGTTGCCGGCGCTGCGTCATTTGAGCGACGTGCTTAAGGAGCGTGCGGGCGAACTGCACGATGTGGTGAAGACGGGCCGGACGCATCTCATGGATGCGATGCCGATCACGATGGCCCATGAGTTGATGGGCTGGCGGGCGCAAATCGACAAGAACGACGTCCGGCTGCAGTCCGTCATGCCGCGCCTCCTTCAGCTTGCGCAAGGGGGTACCGCGGTGGGCACGGGCATCAATGCGCGCCCGGAGTTCGGCTTGAAGGTAGCGCAGCGCCTGGCGGCGCGTACGAACCTGCTTTTTCTGCCGAATGACAACTATTTCGAGGCGCTTTCATGTCAGGATACCGCGGTTGAACTGTCGGGTCAGTTGAAGGTCCTTGCCGTAAGCCTGATGAAGATTTCGAACGACTTGCGTTGGATGAACAGCGGCCCATTGGCCGGGCTTGGCGAGATAGCCCTGCCGGCGCTCCAACCCGGCAGCAGCATCATGCCGGGCAAGGTCAACCCTGTGGTGCCCGAGTCCGTGACGATGATGGCCGCGCAGGTGATCGGCAACGACGCGACGATCACCATCGCGGGACAGTCGGGCAACTTTCAGCTCAATGTCATGCTGCCCGTGATCGCCTACAATCTATTGCAGAGCCTGGAGTTGCTCGGCATTGGGTGCCGTAATTTGGCCGATCACGCGATCGTGGGTTTCACGGTGAATCGGAAGCACATCGGCGATGCCCTGGAGCGCAACCCGATTCTGGTGACGGCGCTCAATCCCGTGATCGGCTACGAAAAAGGCGCGGCGATCGCCAAAAAGGCCTACGCGGACGGGCGATCCGTAATGGACGTTGCGGCGCAAATGACCGATCTATCCATCGACGAGCTCAAGCGGTTGTTGGATCCCAGCGCGTTGACCGAGGGTGGCATCAAGGGCGCGGGGTCGTCCGGTCAGTGATGGATCCGCTCTATGGCAAAACGCACATCCGCGAATCCCTTGCACCGCGGCCGTCCGGGCCCAGCGAGGAGATGCTCTGGCTGGCCGGGGCTCCGCCTGATGTGTTGGAACGTCTTCGCACATCGCTACCCGCGCCGCTGGTCCCGGCCGCCGTGCTCGTGCCGCTGGTCGAACGTGAAGGAGGCCTGACGGTACTGCTCACACAACGCGCGACGACGCTCAAGGACCACGCCGGCCAGATCAGTTTTCCCGGAGGCCGCATCGAGCCGGACGATGCCGATCCATGGCGCGCTGCGCTGCGCGAAGCTCACGAAGAAATAGGATTATCCGAAACATTCGTGGAATTCGCAGGATATATGCCCGATCATTGGGTCGGAACGGGCTTTCGCGTCACACCGGTAGTCGGCTTCGTGAACCCGGGGTATGACCTGCGCATCGCAACGGCTGAAGTACACGACGTGTTCGAGGTCCCGCTCGAGTTCATTTTGGATGCCGCCAACCACAAGCCTCGTCAGCGAGTCCTCGCCGGCGTGACGATGGAGGTCTACGACATCCCCTATGGTGATCGGAATATTTGGGGAGCCACCGCCGGCATGCTGCTGACGTTGCGGCGTCTTCTGCAGGCGCGTGTCCGCTGATCCCCGTAGAGCCACGATGACTACCCGATTGCACGAGCTGCTTGCGATCATGGAGCGTTTGCGCGGCGCGGACGGCTGTCCCTGGGATCGCGCACAGACGTTTGCGAGCATCGCCCCGTATACCATCGAAGAAGCGTACGAGGTCGCTGATGCCGTCGAGCGCGGCGACATGGCACACCTCAAGGACGAGTTGGGTGATCTATTGTTTCAAGTGGTCTTTCACGCGCAAATGGCGCGTGAAGCCGGTCAATTCGATTTCGATGCAGTCGCAGCGGCGATCTGCGACAAGCTGGTGCGGCGCCATCCTCACGTGTTTGGCGGGCACGTGGCGAGCCCGGAGCGGTCGGCTGCCGCCCAGAGCGCCGCCTGGGAGGATATCAAGGCGCACGAGCGTGCGGCGGCGGCGTCGAGCGCACTGGACGGCGTGCCGGCGGCGCTGCCCGCCCTGATGCGCGCCTTTAAACTCAGCAAGCGGGCTGCGCGCGTGGGTTTCGACTTCGCGCACGCGCGCGAGACCGCCGACAAAGTCGCCGAGGAACTGGCCGAAGTGCGCGAGGCCGCGGGCGCCGACGACGGGAAGGGTCCGTCGCCGGAAATCTTCGAGGAGATCGGCGATCTGTTGTTTGCGGCGGCAAATCTCGCCCGCAAGCTCGATGTCGATGCCGAGGCGGCGCTGCGCGCCGCCAACGGCAAATTCGAGCGTCGCTTTCACGGCATGGAACGTCTGGCGGCGCAACGCGGCGAGAATTTCGAGACCTTGGGCCTCGCGGCGCAGGAGGCGCTGTGGCAAGAAGTCAAGCGTGCCGAATGAGGCGCGGCGGGCCGATGCGCGCAGCGTCGCTCGGCTAGTCTTCAAGCACGATACCGCTCTGCCGATTGCGGCGCGGCGCGAGGAGATTACCGAGGCGCTGCGCCGGCATCAGGTGCTCATCGTCGCCGGCGATACGGGATCCGGAAAAAGCACGCAACTGCCGCAGTTTTGCCTGGAATTGGGCCGCGGGATCGAGGGACTCATCGCGCACACGCAGCCCCGGCGGCTGGCGGCGCGCGCGCTGGCGGCGCGTATTGCCGACGAGCTCTCGCAAACGATCGGCGCCACCGTGGGGTTTCGCGTTCGCTTCGCCGACCAAGTCTCCGCAGCCACGCGGCTGGTGTTGATGACCGACGGCCTGCTCCTCGCGGAACTCTCGTCGGATCCCTTGCTGCGTCGCTACGACACCATCATCGTCGATGAGGCCCATGAACGGACGCTCAACGTCGATTTGCTGCTGGGGGTTCTCAAGCGGCTGCTGCCGCGTCGGCCGGATTTGAAATTGATCGTGACGTCGGCCACCCTCGATGTCGAGCGCGTGTCGCGGTTCTTCGACCATGCTCCGGTCATCGCTGTGAGCGGCCGCAATCACCCCATCGAAGTGCGCTACGCGGCGGAAGCGGACGATACGGAGGACCCAGACCTGCCGTTGGCCGTGCTCAACGCATTTCGGGACATCGCGACGACACCAGGATCGGTCGGCAATGGCGATGTATTGGTGTTCCTGCCCGGTGAGCGCGAGATTCGCGACGTCGGCGATTTTCTGCAGCGCGAACTGAATTCCGATGTGGAGGTCCTGACACTATATTCGCGTTTGTCGTGGGATCAGCAGAGCAAGATATTCCAGCGCGGTTCCCGCCGGCGCATCGTGTTGGCAACGAACGTGGCGGAAACATCGATTACCGTGCCGGGGATTCGAGCGGTCATCGATTCCGGCCTGGCGCGCGTGAGCCGCTACAGTCCGCGCAATCGCCTGCAGCGGCTGCCCATCGAACCCGTGTCGCGCGCCAGCGCCGACCAGCGCAAGGGGCGGTGCGGCCGTCTCGGCCCCGGCCTCTGCGTGCGGCTCTATTCGGAAGCCGATTTCGAGGCTCGCGCTGCATTCACCGAGCCTGAGGTGCTGCGCACGAATCTCGCGGCTCTCCTGTTACGATTGGCTGCGGACGGTCTCGGTGAGGCGGAGAGATTTCCATTCATCGATGCACCGGATTCTCGAGCGCTCGGTGACGGCTATCGGCTGCTGCAAGAGTTGGAGGCGCTGGACGCGGAGCGCCGCATCACCCGCCGCGGGCGGGCGATGGCGCGGTTGCCCCTCGATCCGCGGCTCGCCCGCGCTCTGCTCGAGAGTAAGCGATTCCATGCGGAGGGCGAATTACTGGCCATCGTCGCCGGTTTGAGCGTGCCGGACGCGCGTATCGCGAATTCGGGCGGCGCCGATGAGGACCCTGCGGCGACTGCGCCGTTCGAGGACAGCAAGTCCGAGTTCTCTGCCTTGGTGAAATTGTGGCGTGCTTATCGCAAGGCGCGCGAAGGTCCGCGGCGCGAGTTGCGGCGCTGGTGCAAGGAACGCGGTCTGTCGTTGTTGCGTCTATCCGAGTGGGAAGACGTCTACGCGCAGGTGGTCGACCGCGCTGCAGAACTCGGTATCGTCGCGCAGCGCAAGCCGGCAAGCTATACCGGCGTGCACCGCGCTCTGCTTTCGGGCTTTTGCACCATGGTGGGTACTCGCGGCGAGGAGGGCGCGTACCTGGGCACCCGCGGCGTCCAATTCCACATTTTCCCCGGTTCGCCGTTGAAACGGCGCAGACCCCGCTGGGTGATGGCCGCGAATATCGTCGAGACCTCGCGAGTGTTCGCGCGGCGCGTCGCCGAAATCGAACCGATGTGGATCGAAGCGGCTGCGCATCATTTGCTGAAGCGCGAATTTTTGGAGCCCGACTGGGACGAAGCGCGCGAAGAAGTCGTTGCCCGCGAGCGCATCAGTTTCTTAGGATTGATCTTGAGCGCGAATCGCGTGGTGAACTTCGGCCCCATCGCTCCGGAGGAGTCGCGGCTCATTTTTGCCCGTGAAGCTCTCGTCTATCAGCGGCTGCAGCGTCGACCAGACTGGTTGAGGGTCAACGACGCAGCCATGCTCGCGGCGCAGCGAATGGAAGAAAGGCTGCGAACGCGTGATTTGGTGCGCGCGCCTGAATTCTTCGTCGAGTTCTACGATAAGGCCTTGCCGCGGCAGGTGTCGAGCGCCGCGACCCTGGAATACTTCACGAGGCATTTGTCCGACGCGCAGCGAACGGCGCTGACGTTGCAGCCGCACGATATTTTTGCGTGCTCGCCGGATCCGCAACGCCTTGCGCAATTCCCCGAGCACGTGATCCTGCCCGGGCTCGGTGCGGCGCCGGTGGACGCGCCGCACATTAGTGTGCCTCACTTGCGCGTGCCGCACATCAGTGTGCCGGTGGAATACCGGTTTGCCCCCGGCGAAGCACGCGATGGGGCGACGCTAAAGATACCGCTGCTGGCTCTGCCGACGTTGACGCGTGCGACGGTGGATGCGGCGCTGCCGGGACTCGCGGCGCCGCGTGTCGAGGCGCTGCTGCGCTCGCTGCCCAAGGATGCGCGTCGCGGCTTGATCCCTATCGCCGCCACTGTCGTTAGCTTCATGGATTTCATGGGTGCGCCGTCCACGGACATATCGCGGCTCGCCGATTGGCTGAAGGAAACCCGCGGTGTGCCCAGTTCCCTGATTCGTTTCGATTTGGCTGCGGTGCCGGCGCATCTGACGGCACAACTGGCGGTTGTCGAGACGGCCACGGGGTCAGCGCCGGGCAAAGAGTCTGCGCCAGGCAAAGAGCCCGAATGCGGCAGAGAATTGGCGCACGGCGGTGATCTCGGCCTGTTGCGCCGCCGCTGCGCCGCCAGCGCGCGCGCAGAGTTGGACCGCCGCGCGCGCGATGCCCATCCCAAACCCTGGGGACGCTTCGAGTTGGATGAGCTGGGCGAGACTGCCGCCATCGATGTGGGCCTGGGCTTCGTGCAGGTGTACCCCACACTCGTGCCGTGCGCTCATGGAGTGGAAGTGCGGTTCGAGTGGAGCCGCGAAGAAGCGGGGCGCCGCTTCAAACAGGGCGCTACGCATCTGGCGCGGCGCGTGCTCGAGCGCCAGGCGCGGGACCTCGCCGCGAAAATAAACTCCGACAGTCATTTATTGCTTGGAGCGAGCCCCTATTTGCACGGCGATGCGTTGCTCGACATGCTGCTGCAACTCGTTTTTTTCCGCGCCTGCTTCAATGACGCCGACCCGCCACGGACGCGTGCTGCGTTCGACGCTGCCGTGGAGAAGGGACGTGAGCAGCTCTATCCCGCCCTCGACGACATCGCTGCAAGCGCCCGCAACTGGTTTACGGAAGCCCGGGCGGTGCGGCGCTTACTCGAGGATCCCCGCGCGCGCTCGTATGCAGAGCTGGCCGAAGACAGCCATGTGCATCTCCGTCGTTTGTTCAGCGTCAATAGAATTGTTGATATATCAGTAGATTGGCTTAGACAGTTCCCGCGATACTTGAAGGCAGAGGAGCGTGGCTGGCAACGGCTGTTCGCCCGCGGCAGCGAGCCGCCGGCCATCGGCCGCGAGCTGAAAGAATGGTGCGCGCGCGCGCAAAAATTAGAGGCTCAAGTGTCCGCGGAAATGCGGTGGCTACCGCAGCTCGATGAATTTCACGCGTGGGTCGAGGAGTATCGCGTGTCCTTATATGCGCAGGAGCTGCGGACACTCGGCCCCGTTTCCGCGGCACGCTTGAGCGCGCGCGCCGCGGAAATCGAGGCTTGGATCACACGTTGAATTCAATGTCTTGTGCGAGCGGGAGTTGTGAACTCCAGTTGATGGTCGTGGTTTGACGCCGCATGTAGGCCTTCCAGGAATCGGACCCGGCCTCGCGGCCGCCGCCGGTATCCTTCTCGCCGCCGAAGGCTCCGCCGATCTCCGCACCGGAAGTGCCCAGGTTCACATTGGCAATTCCGCAGTCGCTGCCGTCGGCGGATAAAAACCGCTCCGCGACCTGCAAACGGTCGGTGAATACGGCCGACGAAAGGCCGTACGGCACGGAATTCTGCACTGCCAGGGCCTCTTCGAGCGTGTCGTAGCTGATGAGGTATAAGATCGGCGCGAAGGTTTCGGCAGCGACGATCGGCATATCGGCTGAGGCACGCACGATGGCCGGTTCGACGAAGTGGCCGGCCCGTTCGAGTACGCTGCCGCCGCATAGCAGTTCTCCGCCCTGTTTGCGGGCGGCCGCAATGGCGGCCTGATAGCGCGATACCGCATGCGCATCGATTACGGGTCCCATCAGCGTATTAGGGTCCAAGGGATCGCCGATGCGCACCTGATCGAACGCCTCGACCAACCGGCGCTCGAGTTCGGCCGCCTGCGACCTGTGCACCAAGACGCGGCGCGTCGTCGTGCAGCGCTGACCGGCCGTGCCGACGGCGCCGAAAACGATGGCCGGAACCGCAAGGTCGAGATTCGCCGTTTCATCCACGATGATGGCGTTGTTGCCGCCGAGTTCGAGCAGGCTCTTGCCCAATCGCTCTGCGACCCGCACGGCGATGTGGCGGCCGACGTGGGTCGAGCCAGTGAATGACACCAGCGCAACGCGCCGATCATCGACGAACCGCGTCGCGAGGTGCGTGCCCGCATCGATGAACATTTGAAAAATGGGCGGCAGCGAGTGGCGTTCGAGCACTCGATTGCAAATATGCTGCACAGCAACGGAACATAAGGAGGTTTTCGCCGATGGCTTCCATACCACGGAGTTGCCGGCGATGGCCGCCAGAAACGCGTTCCAGGACCATACTGCCACCGGGAAATTAAAGGCGGAGATCACGCCGACGATGCCGAGCGGGTGCCATTGCTCGTACATGCGGTGCTGTACGCGCTCCGAATGCATGGTCAACCCGTACAGCATGCGTGATTGTCCAACGGCAAAATCCGCGATGTCGATCATCTCTTGGACTTCGCCGTCGCCTTCCGCTTTGATCTTGCCGTTCTCCAGTGACACCAGGCTGCCCAACGCGTCTTTGTGCAGCCGCAGCTCTTCCGCCATCCATCGTATGGCCTCGCCCCGCTTCGGTGCCGGCACTTGCCGCCACTGTTTGGCCGCATCCACCGCGGCGGTCATGACATGCTCGTAGTCGTCCTCGGTTGCGCCGCGCACTTGCGCGAGTCGCTGGCCGGTGGCCGGGTTGATCGACTCGATGAGCGGCCCGGATTGCTGCTCGCTCCAACCGCGGACGCCGGACCAGGCGCCGGGGTTGAGGGCTCTGAGGTTCAGCGCCTTTAGGGTGTCGGTAGTCTTTTCCATAGCGCGTCATTGCCGGATGTTGGTGGGGGCCGCATTTTGCCGTAGCATCGCCGCCATGTCCAAAAGCCATGCTTTGACCAATTGGCACCCGGCGAGCTGGCACGGCCTGCCGGCCACGCAACAGCCGAAATACGCCGACCCACGTGCATTGGAACGCACGGTCGCCGCGTTGAGCCGTCTCCCACCGCTGGTCGTGTCGTGGGAGATCGAAGCCTTGCGCGACAAGCTGGCGAAAGCGCAGCGCGGTGAGCAGTTTCTGCTGCAGGGCGGCGATTGTGCCGAAAGCTTCGAGGATTGCGAATCGGACAACATCGCCCGACGCTTGAAGATTCTGCTTCAGATGAGCTTGGTGTTGCTGCAGGGCTTGAAAAAGCCGGTCATTCGCGTCGGCCGTTTCGCTGGCCAATATGCCAAACCCCGTTCTGCCGACACTGAAACCCGCGATGGGGTGACGTTGCCGTGTTACCGCGGCGACAATGTGAACCGGCCAGGCTTCACGGCTGCGGAGCGCGAGCCGGATCCGGAATTGCTGCTGCGCGGTTACGAACGCGCTTCGTTGACGCTGAATTTCGTGCGTGCGCTGATCGACGGCGGGTTTGCCGATCTGCATCACCCCGAGTATTGGGACTTGAGCTTTTTGCGGCATGCCCCCCTGCGCGACGCTTATCAGAAGATCGTCGATTCGATCGCCGAGTCGCTGGATTTTTTTGAGTCCATGAGTGGGCTACGGGTCCATGCGGCAACACGAGGCGATTTCTATACCAGCCACGAGGGTCTGCATCTGCTCTCGGAACAGGCACAGACGCGCTACATCGAACGGCAGAAGAAATGGTACAACCTCTCGACGCACATGCCTTGGATCGGCATGCGAACCGCCAAAGTCGATGGTGCACACGTCGAGTATTTTCGCGGCATCGCAAACCCGATCGGTGTGAAGGTCGGCGCGGCGATGAGTGCCGAGTGGCTGCAGGAGCTCATCCAGGCGTTGAATCCTCAGAATCAGCCTGGACGGCTGACGTTCATCCACCGGTTCGGAATCAAGGACATCGAACAGCGCTTGCCGGAAATGATTCAAGCCGTGCGCGCCACGGGTTCACAAGTACTGTGGGTGTGCGATCCCATGCACGGAAACACCGAAATTACCGCGGGCGGCGTGAAGACGCGGCGCTTCGACAACATTCTCGGAGAAGTGGAGGCTGCCTTCAGAATCCACGAAGAATGCGGTTCCATGCTGGGCGGCGTGCACATCGAACTCACCGGCGAGGATGTCACCGAGTGTATCGGCGGCGCACGCGGTCTCGCCGAGGCCGATCTGGCGCGTGCCTATAAGTCGCAGGTCGATCCGCGGTTGAACGCGGAGCAGGCGCTTGAGCTCGCAATGCTGATCGCGCGTCGGGCGGGCGCCAACAGGCGGACGTCGAAGCCCAAACTCGCATAGCAAAGTGAGGTAGTGCGGCGCGGGCTGGATTCTTCTCGGAATCTAAATTTCTGATATTTTTCAAGCAATTAAAAAAGTTATCTAGAATTAACATAAATATCGAACCGGCGTTTTTGAAAAAACCGAGTTGCCTCGATGCACGCAGGTGATATTCTGCAGGCCAACCTTTCCTGCCTCGCCCTGTTCAGCGGAGTCAGTCCCGGTCGCTTCATTCTGCAGGGACTGTACGGACTGCGCGCTGGTCGGCTGATCGTGAGAATATTTGGCGCCCGCGCGGTCCAAAGGTGATATGGGCAGTGGGGCGGGTCGGAAGAATTCATGGCCAGGAAGTGGCGAAGTTTGGGTTGCGCTCGGGTTAGTCCAAAGTCCAGGCGCGCTCGATGGCGGGCTACGCGGAACTCCGCGTAGCCCGTTTTTTATCTCAGCGTCGGTAGGGCGCACGCCCTCGGCGACTTTCCGGTCATGAGTAAAGCTTTCGATCCCAGCTGCCGGCGGTGTCCGCGCCTCGCCGCATTTCTCGACTCGGTTCAGCTGATCCATCTAGACTATTTTTGCAAGCCCGTGCCGGCTTTCGGCGATCCGAAGGCAAAGCTGCTCATCGTGGGTCTTGCTCCCGGCATGCATGGCGCGAATCGCACGGGCCGCCCCTTTACCGGTGACCATGCCGGCATCCTTCTGTACGCGACGCTCTTCAAATTCGGACTGGCGACCGCACCCACATCGACGGCGGCGAACGACGGGCTCAAGCTCATGAGTGCGCGAATCACGAACTCGGTCAAGTGTCTACCGCCGGCCAACAAGCCGCTGCCGCCGGAAATCAAGACATGCAATGAGTATCTTCGGGCCGAGCTCGCCGCCAGCCACACCGTCCGCGCCATTTTGGCACTCGGCCGCATTGCGCATGAGGCGGTGCTGCGGGCGTGTGATTTACCGTCCAAATCGTACCGGTTTGCGCATGGAGCGGAACATTGCTTGGAGAGCGGGCGAGTATTGATCGATTCTTATCATTGCAGCCGCTACAACACGCAGACGCGGCGCCTGACGACGCCGATGTTCGAGGCAGTCATCGCCAGAGCGCAGGCCATCGCTGACACGACCGTCCGATGAGCGTCGTATCCCCGCCATTCGCGCCTAAGTCATTCGTCGACAGCCTGCCGGCGCGGCCGGGCGTATATCGCATGTTGGATGCACAGGGCGAGATTCTCTATGTCGGCAAGGCACGGAATCTGAAAAGCCGCGTGGGCTCGTATTTCCAGCCGAGCAACATACATCCCAAAGTGCAGGCGTTGGTGGCAAAGACCGCGCGCATGGAAGTCACGATCACGAATTCGGATACGGAAGCCCTGCTGCTCGAGTTCAATCTCATCAAGAAGCACCGCCCGCGCTTCAACGTCGTGCTTCGGGACGACAAGAGTTTTCCCTTTGTGCATTTGGACACGCAGCACGAATTTCCGCGCCTGAGCTTCTATCGCGGTTCGCGCAAGGAGGCCGGCCGTTTCTTCGGCCCATACCCCTCTGCCGGCGCCGTTCGCGAGACTTTGCAACAGCTGCAAAAGCTCTTCCGGCTGCGCAATTGCGAGGATACCTATTTCGCAAATCGGTCGCGGCCATGCCTGCAATACCAGATCCAACGGTGCACGGCGCCCTGCGTCGGGCTCATCTCTAAGGAAAGCTATGCGCGCGACGCCGGCGCTGCCATCAAGGTGTTGGAAGGCCGCAACGACGAAGTCCAGCGGGAGCTGGGACGGCGCATGGAGGCGGCCGCCGAGAGGCTTGATTTCGAAGACGCGGCGCGGCTGCGCGATCAGCTCGCGAATCTCAAGGTGATCCAGGCCCAGCAGATCGTCACGGCCGGCACTGACCACGATGCCGACGTGATCGCCGTCGCAGCCGCAAACGGAGAGTACTGCGTCGCACTCATGTTCGTTCGCGGTGGCCGAAGCTTGGGAAGCACGACGTTTTTCCCGCGCGCACCGTTCGCGGAACTGCCCGAAGTCCTGGCGCAGTTCGTGGGGCAGTATTACTTGGAGCGTGAATCGCCTCCGGAGATCCTGGTCGAGCGCGACTTCGAAGATATGCAGGTTTTCGAGGCCACCTTCGCGGAACGTTCGGGCCACAAAGTGCGAATCACGTCCTCGGTACGCGGTCTGCGCGCGCGCTGGCTGGAGATGATGCACAACAACGCAAGCCAAGCGTTGAAAATGCGCGATCTTGCGCGCTCCAGCATCGAAGCCAGCCTCGATGAGATGCGTGAGGTGTTCAACTTGGATGCTGCGCCGAATCGCATCGAGTGTTTCGATATCAGTCATACCGGGGGCACCGATACCGTGGCTTCCTGCGTGGTGTTCGGCGTCGAGGGACCGCTCAAAGCCGACTACCGCCGCTTCAATATCGCGGGTATCCAGCCCGGCGACGACTATGCGGCGATGTATCAGGCGCTCACGCGGCGCTACAAACGCGTCCGCGACGGTGAAGCAGCCAAGCCGGACGTTCTCTTGATCGACGGCGGCAAGGGCCAGCTGGCCGAAGCGGCCAAAGTGATCGATGAGCTCGGCGTCGAAGGGATCACGCTGATCGGCGTCGCGAAGGGCGCCGATCGCCGCCCGGGACAGGAACAACTGTTCTTGTTGGGCCAAGAGACGCCCACTATACTGCCGCCGGATTCCGGTGCCTTACACCTGATTCAGCGTGTGCGCGACGAGGCGCACCGTTTCGCGATTGCGGGCCATCGGCGCAAACGGGCGAAGCGGCACAACCAGTCGATACTCGAAACCATCCCGGGCTTGGGGCCCGTCAAGCGACGCGAGCTGCTGAAGCAATTCGGCGGTTTGCAAGGTATATTGCGTGCCGGCATCGACGATTTCGTGCAAGTTCGAGGCCTCGGGCGGGAACTCGCCCAAGTAATTTATGAGCACCTCCACCCCGGGCAATAAAGACGGCAGCCAGCCGGTCGCAACGCATTGGAACTTGCCGAATACGCTGACGTGGCTGCGCATTCTGATGATTCCGGCGATCATCATCCTTTTCTATGTGCTGCCGTATCCTTGGGCAGACCCGGCTGCCTGTGCCGCGTTTGCGCTCGCCGGCATCACCGATAGCCTCGATGGCTACTACGCGCGCAAGCTCGGCCAGACATCGCGGCTGGGGGCTTTCTTGGATCCCGTGGCTGACAAATTGATCGTCGCCGCGGCATTGATACTGATCGTGAGCCGCGATCCTCGCTGGTTCCTGGTCATCGCCTCCATCGTCATCATCGGCCGCGAGATCGCCGTATCGGCCCTGCGCGAGTGGATGGCGGAGATAGGTGCTCGCGGCAAGATCAAGGTATCCCTGTTGGGGAAATACAAGACCGTCATGCAGATCGTGGGGTTGTCGTTTCTGCTGTTTCGCCAGAGTCTGTTCGGCATTCCCATATACAAGTTCGGGATCATATTGACCGCGGTGGCGGTCGTGCTGACGCTCTGGTCCATGATCGCTTATTTGCGTCTGGCATGGCCCGAACTGCGGGGCAGCTCCAGACTTTAGTGGGCCCGGAATCCGCCCGCTGCAGCCTCGTTGTCCTTGACTCCAGCGGGCACGGCCCTACAATTGCGCCTCTGTTTCGGGCGGGAATAGCTCAGTTGGTAGAGCGCAACCTTGCCAAGGTTGAGGTCGCGAGTTCGAGTCTCGTTTCCCGCTCCAAGATTTCCCCGGCCGTCAAGGACTTGCAGGGGTTTTCGGATTCTAGCGGCCGTAGGCACCCATTTGCAGCGACTGATTGAACACGCCTACGCCTATGGCTATACGACTGACAATGTTTTCCCGGTGGCACAGCGCTTACCAGACTACTTGCGGTCTCGGCGGCCCACATTCCTGATACGAAACTCGCACGGCTTGCGCCTTTACTGGGGTATGGCGTGAATTTGCGCATCTCCAATTGGATTGCCCGGCTGCAAATCGCGTTGCTCGATATGAGATTAATCTTGGTCATCGGAGCATATAGAATGCGAAATGTATTAAGGACTGCCGCTGGCATCGCCGCGGCCGCCGGCCTCATGTTGCAGTTGGCGGCGGCCGCGCAAGCGGGGGAAAACGACGGCGCGGTCGCGATGGCGGCAAACGCACAGGTAACCGACGCGATTGCTGGGCCGACGGTCAACCCGGCGCTGACCTCTTGGGACTCGTCAGGCAATTACCATCACATCATGCCCACGATTCAACTGCTGCCGTCGGCAGTGAGCAGTACGGACACCGGACCGTTGCTGTATCACGGGGGTCCGATCATAACCTCATTGGAGGTCTATTCGATCTACTGGACGCCCACCCATCTCCAGAGCGGTGCTGCCGCGTCCATGCCGACGGCCTACCAGTCGTTTCTCACGCAGCTGGCCGCGGATTACTCGGGACATTCTCTGTCCAGCATCGCGGCGCAGTACTACCAGACGATCAGCGGAGTCACCGAATACGTCTCCGGCCTTACTGGCGGGACCGGCAGTTCGGGCAGCGACGCGGCGACCTACGTCGATGCCAACTCCTACCCCGCCTCGAAATGCACGCCGACAGCGGTCAATTGCCTGAGCGATGCGGAAATACAGACCGAGGTGGCGCGCGTCATGTCGGTCAAGGGCTGGACTGGGGGGCTAACCAAGATCTTCGTGATCTATCTGGCGCAGGGTGAGGAAACGTGCTTGGCAGCCAACTCCTGCAGCAATACGGCTTTTTGCGGCTACCATGGGCATTTCACGAATAGTGCCGGCGCAACCGTCGTCTATGCGAACATGCCCTATGCAAACCTGACGGGTTGTCACAGTCCCACGACGCCGTCGCCCAGCGGGAACGTCTACGCTGATACTGAAGGGAGCATCTTGGCGCATGAAATCACCGAGGCGATCACGGATCCCGAGGGCACCGCTTGGTTTTCGGCTCAAGGAAACGAGATCGGAGATCTTTGCGCTTTCAACTTCGGAACGAACACCTGGGACTATAGCAAGACGACGTTGAGCTACCTCGCGAACCAAATGTGGAACGGCCATCACTACGAACTTCAAAGGATGTACGACAATCACTATGGTGGCTGCAGCCAGGTAGGCCCATGACGTTACAGACCTAGGAACCCCTCCGCACTGATCGCGGCAGGAGCAAGGCGGGGCTCGATCGCGAGCCCCTGCCTCACCCGCCTCACACACGTTCGCGTTTGTGCTCGCGGCCGTCATGGGTTTGTTGGGTCCAGGATCGCCTGCCGTCGCATTTGACTCCCTGAGCCTTCCCTGTCGTCGGATGTTCTGGCGCGACGGTTGGGACGTGAGCTGCGATCCGAGCAGTGACCAGGGATCGGTGCGGACGCCGGATGCGTCACCATGGTCGAGTCTGTTCGCACGGCGCAGCGACTGCTCGATACCCTCGCGACGCTTGCGACCCTAAACGTTTCTCGCGCTAACGATCGTCGTGTCCCTCGTGGTCGTGTCCATGATCGTGACCACGATCATGATCGTCGTGATCGTGATCATGACGATGATCGCGGGGCCGGTAACCCGGCGAGTATTCCTCGGATCGCACGAAGTAAACCGGCCGATTGCATGCGTTGTACTCGCGGCAATGCTTGCGCCAATTCTTCGCATGATCCGGCGGTACGTGCAGATACACCGGCGGCGGCGGCGCAGCCTGCGGCTCGATCAGCATCGGCTGCGCATAGACGAGCGGCGGCGGCGCGGCATTGCCCAATTGAACTTGGCCATAGATGCCGGTCGCGATTTCTCCCGAGAGCATGATATGGATACCCAAATCCCCCGCACGACCGACGCTAGCGCCGCCGAGGGCGACTACTGCCATTGACGTTGCGAACCAATGTCTCATAGTGCGATTCCTCGATCCAACGGCGCCGTAGACCAGCGCCGACAGAGTGTGTGTGAGTTGAGGCCACAATGTTGCCCGGTGCCAGTATCCGACTCAAGAGAGCCGCCGTCGTAGATCACCGACAGACGGCATCGCGCGCGGTCGAATCTTCGAAACTGTGAGTCAGTCCACGTCCCCACGACGATGTGCTGCGCCATTGGGCCGACGCCGGCCGAGTCGATCGACCGGGTGACCGGTCGGCTGTCGCTCCTGTAAGTCATGGCGATCTATCACCTCTCCGTGACGCCCATTTCCAAAGACGGTCGCTGACTGAGTGGCGGGGTCTTCCCGGTCCAATGAGTGACTGAGTGCCGCCGGATCGAGTGCCGCGATGGAATCCTTGATTGCCCGCGATGGCGTGTAGGCGGCGCACTGGAGCTAAGGCGCTCATTGCGCTCGCTCGGCGCGCTCGCGGTCGATCAAGGCGCGCTTGCGCTCCAGTCCCCATCGGTAGCCGCCGAGGCCGCCGTCCCCGCGAAGCACGCGGTGGCAGGGCACCAATACCGCGATGCGGTTGGCTGCGCAGGCGGAAGCCGCAGCGCGCGCAGCCTTCGGTGCACCGATGCCGGCCGCAAGCTCGGTATAGCTTATGACGTCGCCCTTCGGCACTTGAAGCAGGAACCGCCATACGCGGATCTGAAAAGCGGTGCCGCGCAGGTCGAGCGGCAAGTCCGGGCGCGGAGCAGTGCCGGCGATGTGCGCCTCGAACGCTTGAATCCAGGCATCGAGTTCGGGCGAGTCAGCCCTATGCGAGGTCATCACCGTCGCGCGCGGGAACTCATTCCTCAGTTGGGTCGTCAAGGCTGTCTCGTTCTTGCCGAATTGCGCGAAGCACACACCGCGATCCGTAGCCGCTATGAGGAGCGGTCCCAAAGCCGTGGCACGGCAGGCGTAAGCAATCGTCTCGCCCGCGCCGCCGGCGCGGTAGGCCGAGGGGGTCATGCCGAGGTTGCGGGTAGTCGCACCGTATACACGACTCGTCGACTGGAAGCCTGCATCCGTGATGGAGTCAAGCACACTCTGCCCCGACTTCAGCCCACTCTTCAACTGCTTGAGACGTGCTGCATCCTGATACGCCTTCGGAGACACGCCGAGGACGGCTTTGAATTTGCGCTGCAAGTGCGTCGGCGAGAGATGTGCCTGCTTCGCCAGACGCGCCAGAGACCATGTCTCACCGGCAGCCTTGTCTATGTATTGGGCCAGCCGCTGCATCAGTTGAATGGTGCGGTCGTGGATGGCGCGCGGCTCGCAACGCTTGCATGGTCTCAAACCGGCGCTCTGCGCCGCGGCCGGATTCGCAAAGAACCGGACATTCTTTGGTTTGGCAGGGCGAGACCGGCATGAAGGCCGGCAATAGACGCCCGTCGTGACGACTCCATAGACAAACGAGCCGTCAAAGCTTTCGTCGCGCGTGGCGATCGCGTGTCGCATGGTCGCTTCGGCGGGCATTGTGGCGTTAGGTATACGGGTATGGTTCATATGGGTGCTCCCGATCTGGATAGTGGAGCTGATCGTATGTAGGGTGCCAGCCCGCTGCACTCCGATTCTTGCGGGATCATGGAACGACGCTCGGCGATATCCGTAATGAAAGCGCAAGAACCGGAGCGCGGTTTTCGCATCGATCCGCTACCTTTGCATAACGTTCAAACCAGGAGGCGTGATGGACTTTCGAATTCAGGGCCTGTCGCCCGAACCCTTTCTGTCGCTGTACGGATTGTCCGACGAGGAACTCGCGACCCGGAGCGCGAAACGCTACATCGCGAACGCCAAATCCGGTTTTCCGGATCGCATCGAAATGCGTGACGCAGAACCCGGGGAGCTCCTGATCCTCGTCAACTACGTTCACCAGCCCGCCGCGACTCCCTATCGCGCGAGCCACGCGGTCTTCGTGCTCGAGGGGGCGGAAAAGACATATGACACCGTCAACGAGATCCCGGAGGTTCTTCGGCGGCGTCTTATTTCGATCCGAGCGTTCGACCTCAATCACTGGATGGTCGAGGGCGACGTGTGCGACGGGCGGGAATTGGACACCGCCATTCAAAGGCTTCTCGCAAAGTCGGAGGTCGGCTATCTGCACGCTCACTATGCAAAACCGGGCTGTTACGCCGCTCGCATCGAGCGCGCGTGAGTCGATCAATCCGGAATATCGACTCTACTGAGCGACGGTGTTCCGTGTGCTCCCTCTTGTGCGCGTTGTGCGCTGTTGAGCTACCTGCTAAAATAAAAGATTGGCCGGGAGACCAAAGAGTTGCGTGATCTGGGCCACAATCTTGCCAAGGTTGAGGTTGAGGTTGAGGTTGAGGTTGCGAGTTCGAGTCTCGTTTCCCGCTGCAGTTTCTAGAACCCCGGCTAGCCCGGGGTTTGCTATTCCAAGTATGGGCTAAGTGGCAGAGTGGTCATGCAGCGGCCTGCAAAGCCGTGTACGCCGGTTCGATTCCGACCTTAGCCTCCAACTTGCGCAGGCTGAATGAGGACGCCGACTGCCGGGCCGTGATCCTGACGGGAGCCGACGGCAATTTCTCTGCCGGGGCGGACATGCAGGGATGGGGCGAGACCACCGTGCAGGAGTGCCGCTCACGGCTGAAGAGGGGAGGGGCCGCCCTGATGCGCGAGCTGATTGCCGGCGCGAAGCCTGTGATCGCGGCCGTCGAGGGTTATGCCTATGGTGCCGGCCTGGCGCTGGCGGCGGCTGCCGATCACGTCGTCGCTTCCTCGGCGGCAAAATTCTGCTGTGCCTTCACGAAAGTCGGATTCATCCCCGACCTGGCCTTGATGTACAGCCTGCCGCGGCGAGTCGGCAGTGCCAGGGCAAAACAGTTGATTGCGCTCGCCGACGTCATTGACGGGAGCCGGGCGGAGTCTCTCGGACTGGTCGATGAGACCACTGCGCCGGGGAGCGCATTGGGGCGGGCGCGCGAGGTCGCGCTACGCTATTGCGAGACCCCGCCGTTGGCGTTCGAGTTGATGAAGTCAGCATTTGCCCGAGATCTTGATGCCTTGATCCAGGCTGAAATCGACCTGCAACCGTATGCGTGGTTGTCCGCCGATCATGAGGAGGGGAAGAGGGCATTCGCCGAGAAGCGCAAGCGCGCTTCACGGGACGTTGAGAACGCCATCATGCCCCCGTGCATCATCGGACCCCTGTTGTGATGACGCGGTTCCACCCACATGCCGATGGTCCACTCGCCGTTCGACTGCTTGGCGTAGATCGGCCCGACCATTTCATGGGACGGACCGAACGGGGGTATCAGCTCAAAACCTTCGGGGATGGTGGCCATGGTCGGCGGCAGAATATACCTGCTCAGGGTCGGCAACGGTTGACCGTCGAAGGTCGAACTGTTTATATTATTGAACTGCATTCAAAAATACGTTTCAGTAATGCTGCGGCGCGTCGTCCGGCCAATGAACATTCAAGCTCGATTTTTCGGGGAGAAACAGGGTGCAACCATCATCGACTGGGGCCGGTCTGCGATCTTATGAGTCGGCACCCCCGACCATCCCTTCCCGTATCGATGAGTTGATCGCAACCGACGTTCAGTTCCGCTCGTCACGGCCGCTGGCGGCCATCAATCAAGCGAAGCTTGCGGCGGAACTCGGCTTGGCGCAGGTTGCCGCCGTCGTCATGGAAGGATATGCGGACCGGCCGGCCCTCGCCGAGCGCGCAACGGAACTGGTGTCCGATCCGGACACAGGGCGGCGGACGCGCCGCATGCTCGATCACTTCGATCCCATAACCTATCGTGAATTGTGGTCCCGCGCCCGGGCCCTGGCCGCCTTCTGGCACCATGACACCGCGCGGCGATTGCGCGCCGACGACCTCATTGCCATCCTCGCCTTCGCCGGCATCGACTTCGCGACGGTCGATCTGGCCGCGATCCACAACGGCGCGGTGGTCGCTCCCTTGCAGACGAATGCGCCGATTCCACAGTTGGCGGCGGTTTTCGATGAAATTGCACCGAACTGGCTGGCGGCCAGCGTCGAATGCCTCGAAACGGCCGTCGAACTCGTGCTGCGGGGACACCGGCCTCTCGGCCTGCTGCTGTTCGACTACCATCCCGAGGTCGATCACGAGCGCGAGGCGTTCGACACGGCCCGGGAGAGGCTTGCAGCCCGGGGACTGCCGGATCTGATCGTCACACTTCCGGCCGCGTGCGCGCTCGGTGAAGCGATGCCGCCGGCGCCGCTGTATGCGGAGTCCGCCACCCAAGATCGGCTGTGCACGATTTACTACACGTCCGGAAGCACGGGCCTGCCGAAGGGGGCAATGTATCCCGAGAGGATGGTCAAACCAACCTGGCGCACCGTCTCGCCCGTTCCGGTCTTCTACATGCACTACATGCCGATGAATCACTCGTTCGGACGCAGCGGCGTATTTTCAACGCTAGGATCCGGCGGAACGTGCTATTTCACGGGCAAGAGCGATCTGTCGGCCTTGTTCGACGACATCAAACGGGTGCGTCCCACCTTCATGGGTATCGTGCCGCGCCTTTGCGAGATGATCTATCAGCAGTATTTGAGGGCGCTCGAGCGCCGTGGACCCGGAACTGCGGACGTCCACTCGCTGAAAGCTGAACTACTGCTCGAAATCCGTAATACCGCGTTGGGTGGACGCCTGGTCAACTGCAATTTCGGCTCGGCTCCGCTGGCTCCCGAGCTGCGCGAGTTCATGGAGGCGGCTCTCGGATATGCCATGGACGATCATTACGGTGCCACCGAGGTATCGGGAGTGGTCCGAAACACCCGGATCCTGCGGCCACCCGTCATCGACTACCGGCTCGAGGATGTCCCGGAACTGGGCTATTTCAAGACGGACAAACCCAACCCTCGCGGCGAACTGTTGATCAAAACCCAGAACATGATGCTGGGCTACTACAAGCGGCCCGACGTCACCGCCGAACTGTTCGACGCACAGGGCTACTACAAGACCGGCGACATCATGGCCGAGGTCGGACCCGATCAGGTCGTGTACGTCGACAGGCGCAACAACGTCCTCAAGCTCGCGCAGGGCGAGTTCGTCGCCATTTCCCGACTGGAGGCCCTCTACACCAACGGTCACGCGGCGATACGCCAGGTCTATCTCTACGGGACGAGCGAGCGCTCATATCTTCTGGGCGTGATCGTGCCGAACGCGGAAGCGCTGGATGAGATGCATGTTGCCGGCGACGAGAGGTCGGTCAAGGCGGCACTCCGCGATGCGATCAAAGAGGTTGCCCGCCTCGAGGGGCTGCATGCCTACGAAGTTCCGCGCGACTTCATCGTCGAATACGAGCCTTTCAGCACGGAGAACGGGCTGCTCGCGGGCATCGGCAAGTATCAGCGCCCGAAATTCAAGGAGCGCTATGCGGCGCGCCTCGAGAATCTCTACGAGGAGATCGCCGCCAGTCAAACCGGCACACTCAATCTCCTGCGCCGCGACGGCCGGACGATGCCCGTGCTGGAGACGGTCACGCAGGCCGTGCGGGCGACTCTCGGTGTCGAAGACATCGACCTGTCGGCGCACTGCAGCTTCGCGGAACTGGGCGGCGACTCCCTATCGGCACTCTCCTGTTCGCTGCTGCTCGAGGAAATCTACGAGATCGAAGTGCCGGCCGGCGTCATCAACAATCCGGCCGGCAGTCTTCGCCAGCTGGCGGGTTTCATCGAGCGGGCGCGCGAGGGCGGTCTCCAGCGGCCGACCTTCGCCGCGGTGCATGGCCGTGGTGCCACCGAAATCCACGCGAGCGACCTCACGCTGGAAAAATTCATCGACACCGTCACCCTCAAGAATGCGCGAACGGCCAGGCCGCCCGCAGGCGAAGTGCGGACCGTGCTCGTCACCGGCGCCAACGGCTACCTGGGACGCTTCTTGTGCCTCGAATGGTTGGAACGCATGGCCCGTGTCGGCGGCTGGGTCGTGTGCATCGCACGCGGCCGCGACGCAGCGTCGGCCCGGCAGCGCATCACGCAGGCCTTCGACAGCGGCGATCCTCAGCTCAAGAGCCATTTCGACGAACTTGCCCGCGACCATCTCGAGGTGCTGGCGGGCGATCTCAGCGAGCCGGACCTCGGTTTGAGCGCTGCGGACTGGCGGCGGCTGACCGAGACCGTCGATTTGATCGTCCATCCGGCGGCATTCGTGAACCATGTGCTTCCGTACCCGCAGCTCTTCGGGCCGAACGTGGTGGGCACGGCTGAACTCATTCGGCTCGCGATCACCGAGCGGCTGAAGACCTTCATCAATGTCTCCACGGTGGCGGCGGCCATGATCCCGGGCGGCGGCGTGATCGACGAATCGGCCGACGTCCGCGCGTCGACGCCCGTGCGGCGGCTCGACGCCAGCCGCTATGCCGACGGTTACGGCCACAGCAAATGGGCGGCGGAAGTCCTGTTGCGCGATGCGCACGACACTTTCGGCGTTCCGGTGTCGGTTTTTCGTTCCGACATGATTCTCGCGCACCGAAGGTATCGGGGGCAGATCAATGTGCCGGACATGTTCACGCGCTGGCTCTACAGCATCGTCCTCACAGGATTGGCGCCGCGCTCCTTCTATGCGAGCGGCCCGGACCGTCCCCATTACGATGGCCTGCCGGTCGACTTCACGGCCGCCGCCATTGCGACCCTGGGTGCAAATGGCCAGCCCGGCTATCGGACTTATCATGTCGTCAATCCTCACGAAGACGGCATTTCCATGGACAGTTTCGTCGACTGGGCGATCGAGGCGGGTCATCCGATCCGTCGCATCGACGATTACGCCGACTGGTTCAGCCGCTTCGAGACGGCGTTGCGCGCGTTGCCGGAGCAGCAGCGTCAACAATCCTCACTGCCGCTGCTCCACCAGCTGCGTCAGCCGCTGCGCGCCTCACCCGGCGCCGGAGTGCCGTCGGCGCGCTTCCGGGCGGACGTGCGCGCCCACGGTGTCGGGACGGACCCGGACATCCCCCACTTGTCGGCGGAATTCATTCGAAAATATCTGGAAGATCTCGCTATTCTGGACTTGCTATGAGGAGCGGCGGGACTGGCGGAAAAGGTATCCTGCCTCAACGACTCCCGCCACAAATTGGTATATCGACTCCCGTGATCATGGAGGACCGATCTGAAAGCAGATATACGACTGTATCAGCAACCTCCGCGGGAGTTGTTCCGCGGGAGATGTACTGATCCCGGCCCGCAATCTCCATTTGCTCTGCCTACTGCATCCATCGCGGGCTTCCGCTACGTTTCGCTTGCCTCTCCCGCCTATTCGGCAGCCAAAGCAGGAGTCATACACTTGACTCGATATGCATCGCATTCATATGCCGACCGCGGGGTCCAGGTGAACAGCATATCGCCTGGATTGGTGGTTACAGAAGCCATCGGACGAGCCCTGTCGAAGGCGTCTGACGAGGGCTGCTTCATTGCCGGACAGCCGATCTTCTCCGACGGGGGACAGCACCTCAACACGGCGACCTTCAAACCACGCGCAAAATCGGCATGAACATGATACACGTCCTCGATCATCAGGAGATCCTGCAATCCGCCGGCTACGTCACCGGCCACTTCAACCTGCTCGATGATGCGTTCGCGAAGCGCGTTGGAAAATTGACCGATTGGCTCAACACCCACGGCAATCTCACAGCATCCGAGGTCAGCGCGGCCCGCAAGCAGCTGCTGCAGATCGTGATCACCCGGGTGGGTCTCGCAGCCGAGCGCGAGCGTATTCCGGCCATTTCGGCGGAGAGGATCGAGCGGCCGGTCTTCGTCATCGGCTATGCACGAACCGGAACCACGCTCCTGCACTCATTGCTTGCGGAAGACGATGGCAACCAAGTGCCCCTGTGGTGGCATACCCATCAACCGAGCCCGCCGCCAGGCGAACTGCCGGTGGCACAATTCCGATTGGACCTGGCGCGACGCGAACTTGAGCGCCTGCTCGATATGGCGCCCGGACTGTTGACGATGCACCCGTACTGGGACAAGGGCAATGATGCACTGATCGAGGACGAGGAGATTCACACTCTCGACTTTCAAAATACGTATCCGACCCTGCTGTACCAGATTTCGAGCTTTCCGATTATGGGGGGCTCGCCAGATCCTTCGGCTGCCTACCGGTTCCAACGACAATTCTTGCAACACCTGCAGTGGAACTTGCCGAAGCGCCGGTGGGCGGTGAAGGGCTGCTATCATCAGTTTTATCTCAAACAATTGTTCGATGCGTTCCCCGATGCGCTATGCATCTGGCCGCACCGCGAACCGATCGCGGTCCACACGTCGACGCTCGCCATTACCGCGGTGTTGTACGGTGCCATCACCAACGGGAAAATGGACTGGAAACAGTTCGGCACCGGCTACCTCAAGTCCATGCGTGAAGCAATCAACGCGGTTCTTGCCGATCCGCTTCTCGACGATCCGCGCATCGTTCACCTGCGCTTCAAGGACCTGTCAAACGATCCGGTCGCGACGATCAAGGACATTTATGGTCGGGCAGGCTTCCCGTACACCGTGACATTCGAGCAAAGGATGCGCGCCTGGCTGGCAAACCCCGCGAACCGATCCGACCGCTACGGACGCTATCCTTATAGTCTCGAGCCTTTTGGACTGAGTCCGGCGGAGGTTGGCGGGGCGTTTGCGGAATACAGCCGGCGATTCGGGCTCGTCTGACGGGGTGAACACGCTATGTACGCTTGCATGATGTACTCGATGGTTTCGGCAGCTTTTCGAAAAAGCCCTGCCAGAAGAGATCCGTAAAGCCATCGAGGAGTTTGGAACTGCGTGCATCTTCGCGCTGCGCGCGCGCAAGCGAGAGCATCTGCGATGCAACTGACAGCAAAATGACGAGCTTTCCATGCGCCCGCTCGCGCTCCTCCCCGACGAATCGCGACAGGATGTTCGTCATGTTCGCCGTGACGCGATAGGTGTGCGGGATGGCGGTGGCTACGACGGCCGGGTCCGTCAGGAGTGCGTCGGTGGCCGTGGCATTTTTGGCGAGCCCGCTGTCAGCGTATACCAATGGGGCGTTTCTGCGCATCGATGGCGGCATGGCGCGCTTTGTATGACCACCCGTGCAAATCGAACAGCCGTGCGAAACTGTATTTTAATATGAGAGTTCTTTCATGAGTACATCGAACGTTGTGAACAATTTGGCCGCGCATGCGGCGATAGTCGAGCTGCTGAACCGGTATACCGACGCGATCAATCAACGTAATTGGATTGAATTGAAGTCGGTATTCGCGGAGGATTGTGTGTGGGACATGGGTGGCCCATCCGTGGGTTCCATGGCGATGCGATTCGAGGGGGCGCAGCGCGTGTGCGAGGGCATTGCCGCGGCGATCGACACTGCAGAGTTGTGTGTCCAGACCAATCATGCACCGGTGATCGTCGTGGAAGGAACGTGCGCCACCGCCCGATCCACGATACAGGAGATCGTCCGCCCCAAGGGCGGCGGCGGCATCATGATCCTGGGCGCGTATCACGACGACATCGTGCTTTGCGATGACGGTGAATGGCGTTTCAAAGAGCGGCGTTTCCGCATAAGATACATGGACATGTCGCCCTTGACGGGCAATCTGATCCCGGCATGAATGGGAATGGATAGCCATCCTCGCGATTCGAGCGCCAGGGAAGCGGAGGCGGTGCTGCACGCCGCACAAAGAATATGCGATCCCCATCACCATCTCATGGACAATGCGTGGGCGCGCTATCAACTCGAGGACCTCCTCACGGATCTGCGTAGCGGCCACCGGGTCGTGTCGACTGTGTATGTGGAAGCGGGCGCCCCGTATCGCAGCGAAGGCCCTGAATCTCTGCGCCCGGTGGGCGAGGTCGAATACGTCCGCGGACTCGACGCCCCGGAGGGCGTCATGGCGGGCATCGTTGCCTTCGCCGACCTCAGGCTGGGCAGCAATGTCGAAGCTGTGTTGGACGCCCAAGAGGCGGCGGGGAAGGGTCGCCTGCGCGGAATCCGGTTCATGACCGCATGGGATCCGCATCCGGAGCTTAATTTTCTGTCCTACAAGCCGACTGCGGGCCTGCTGCGCGACCCGACGGTTCTACAGGCCATCAAACAGGTCGGCCGACGGGGGCTGCCGCTCGACTGCTGGATGTATGCGCACCAGCTCGATGATCTGATCGCTGCGGCTCGCGCACTCCCTGACCAGGTCTTTGTTCTCGACCACATGGGAACGCCCTTGGTGGCCGGACCGTACGCGGACCGGCGCGAGCACGTGTTCGTCGAATGGCGTCTACGCATGAGCGAGCTGGCGGCGTGTTCCAACGTCAGACTGAAGATCGGCGGCTTGGCGCTGGAGATGCAGGGCGCCCCCTGGGCAAGGGGTACGTGGCCGAACTCGGAGGAAATAGCCGCGTTCTGGCGCGACCATGTCCTCTGGTGTGTCGAGAAGTTCGGCGCGAGCCGTTGCATGTTCGAAAGCAACTTCCCCATTGATCGCCTGGTTGTCCGTTACGTCAGCCTTTGGAATGCTTACAAGCGGATGGTTGCTCACCTTTCTCCGGGAGAACGCGATGATCTATTTTATGGTACGGCGCATTGCACGTATCTGTCCGCATGAAAGCGAACGCGGACCCCAACGATTGACATCGACACGCAAATGATGGAGCAGACGATATGAGCACGCTTGAACCCGTTCCCGTACCAAACCACGTGCCTTCGCATCTGGTCATCGACTGGGACTTCCATCACCTCCCTGGTGGCGAAGAGGCGCTGAACACTGCTTGGAAATCCCTGCATAAAGGACCGGACATTGTTTGGACGCCGCGCAATGGCGGTCACTGGATCGTGACACGCGCCGAGGATATTGAATTCGTGCAGCAGCACCACAACCCCTTCTCGATGCGCTCAATAACGCTGGGTCAGAAGACACCCTATCCGATTTTGCCGCTCGAAAGCGATCCACCGCAACACGCCGCGTACCGCCAGGTCTTGACGCCTTTCCTGACACCGAAGGCCATCTCGTCGTTGCACGAGAAGATCCGGAACACCACGATCGACCTGATCGAGTCGATCGAGCCGCGCGGCGAATGTGATTTCGTTCCCGATTTCGCGATGCGCCTGCCAATCATCATTTTCATGGGGCTGGTGGATCTGCCGCTGGCCGATCTGAGCCGGCTGCTCACCTGGACGGAGGCCTCCGTGAGACCCCGAAGTCCGGATGACAGCCGCTGGGCTTTCGAGCAATTGGGGGCCTACCTGACTGAATTCATCAACGCGCGACAGGCATATCCCGGCAAGGATATGATCTCGGCAATCGTCAATGCACGAATCGGCGATCGCGAGATCACGAACGCTGAAATGCACGGCATGCTGGTCAACGTCATATTCGGCGGCCTTGATACGGTGGCCTCGACCTTAAGCTTTGCAGTGGAATATCTTGCGAAGCACCCGAAGAAGCGTCGCCAACTGATCGACCTGCCGGAATTGATCGCGAATGCCCCGGACGAAATCGTGCGCGCGTTTGCACCGTCGAGCACCGGTCGTGTGGTTACACGTGACTACGAATACAAGGGTGTTCTGTTCAAGGCGGGTGATCGGGTCTACGTGCGCGCGCTGCTGCATGGAATGGACGAACGACGCTGGGAGAATCCGCTCGAAGTCGACTTCACCCGCCGGGCGAGCCAGCAGGATGGTTTCGGAGCAGGGCCTCACAAATGCCCGGGCGCACTGCTCGCCCGCACGGAAATCCGCATTTTCCTGGAAGAGTGGCTCAAACGCATTCCCGATTTCTCACTGAAGCCGGGTCATCGGCCGCGCTATTCGGCCGGAATGGTCAACTGCGTGTTGTCGGTTCCCCTGGTGTGGTGACAGCGGGGCTTTCGAAAAAAGGCGGAAAAATGGCGGAAACCGATGAATCCTGACGCTCTGCAACGGTTGTTCGGAATCGAAGGCAAGCTCGCCGTCGTCACGGATAGCGGGGGCAATGCCAGTTCTGATGTGGCGCGAGTGTTGTCGGCAGCGGGCGCAAGGGTGATCGTTGCGGACAAGGAAGCCGCCCTGATGCAACCGATTGTCGAACAGATCAACGCCGCTGGCGGTTGGGCGATGGCGGTGACCACCGACGTGGAGAATGAGGGGTCGGTCATCGCCTTGTTCGATCGGGTCGAGCAGTCTTGGGGGGCTCCCGACATCGTGGTGAATTGTGCGGCGATGAACAACTGTCGGCCCCTCGTTGAATTCACCGAGAGCGCGTGGGATGAAGTGCTTTCCATGAACCTGAAGTCGGTATTTCTCTGCATGCGGGAAGCGATCCGTCACATGAAAGCCGCGGGACGAGGGGGCCGAATCGTGAACATTACGACCATGGGCGCCCTCCATCCGGTGCTCAACGGGAATGGCGCCTACGGTGCAGCCCGTGCAGGTGTCAACGGCCTGGTCCGGTCGGCAGCCCTCGATCATGCAAATGACAACATACTCATCAACAACGTCATGCCAGGGGCAGTTCAGGGCAAGGTGCGATTGCACCCCGAGACGATCGCACGTCTGGAGCGTGGGGAATTGAGCGGTCCCGGAGTGGATATCGAACGCCGCCGACCGCTCGGGTGGGGTAAACCCGAGGACATCGCGGCGGCCGTGCTTTATCTCGTGGGACCTTCCGGCGGCTACATCACGGGACATGGCATCGTGCTCGATGGCGGTTTCTTGGTCAGCTGAATGTGGCGCAGGGCGGATCGAAGCATGAACATCATCAGCGGAATCCACGGGAACGTGTCCCGAGAGAGGCGGCCATGAGCTACGATCGTGTTGCCCGGCTGGCCGTGATGCTGACCCCTCGCGAAGGAGAGACTCGGGTCGGCCTTGGCCGTTCTCTGATACTGCTACGGGATCAGCTGCACGTGCTCTTCGGCCCGACGATGCAGGTCTGAATCGGGATCCGTTGCGAAAATGACCCCCTACGGCAAAGCATGGGCGAGTCGCGTACGCCTACCAGCGTTGAAGGGGCGGTCGAGATCACCGGTGGTGAAGGGTCGTCGCCGGACCTTGCGGCGCATGCGGAGCAGTTGGGGGCAATGATCCGCCCGCTGATCGACGTATCACAGGCGGCGCTCACCGTCGGACCAACTCACCGAATTGTGGAGCCGAGGCCGGGCGGCGTATTTCTTTCTTTGTCATTCAGGCGGCATCCGGACACCACCGTAGAGCAGTTTCGACACTGGTGGCTGACTCAACATGCGAAGGTTGCCGTACCTCGCTTGCCGGGATTGCTTGCCTACGACCAAGTGCACGTGGATCACGAACTTTCGCGACGCGCCTCGGAGGCGGCGGGCCTGCCATACGTACCGTACGATTCCTACGATAATCTGACCTGGACTTCGATGGAGGCGTTCACCCAGTCGACTTCGAATCCGACAGCAATGCGGGAGGTCTACGAAGATGAGCTCGGCCACATCGATCATTCAACCTATCGTGGCTCGTTGATGGATCAATTGAACTGATGACCTCCTTTCGCAATCGAGCAGCGGACTGAAATCGTTTAATTCCGTGGCACTCCGTCGAACAGATGCACGGCGTCGCCGGAAAGATGAACGTACTCTAGGTAATGCCCGAGTTCACTGCGCGCGTCGAGATAGAGATAGTGGACGCCGTGACTGTTGCCCTGCAAAGCAATGGGCAATCCGCTGCGCGATGCCAGTGAGGTGACGCGTTGCCACGAAGCCGGATCGTGCAGAAGATGGCCAAGGTGGTGAAACCGGAGCATCTGACCCTCGTGCGGCGGCCAGGTTGAGTAAATCGTTTGGGCTGTGCCTGCGGGTTGAATGAGTTCGATCATCACGTCGCCCGCCCAGGCAAGTGCGATGTGAATCGTCGCGTCCGGGCCGAAAGGTATGTCGCGCATGGTTTGAAACGAGCAGATGCCGTGCCGCTTTGCGAACATGTCCGCTGCGGCGTCGACGTCGCGCGTGACGTAAGCGTTCTGGAAGTGCCTTTCCGCGTAGAGGCCGTTGCCGGCTGGTCCATTCATGGCGTCCCCCCTGGAGCTCCGGTTTGTGATTCTCGTCCGCCGTTTACATATTAGAACAAAGTTCAAGAATTGGCGAATGGCTAGTGGGGCGTCCCGCTGTGCATTAAGGGTTATCCCGTAGTGTCCGGCCGTCGGTGTGCGGCAATAATCAGACGGTACCGTTGGATTAGGCGGGCGAGAAGGGGAGCTTCGCGCGATGCTGCAGGTGACGAGCGCAATTAAGCCGAAGCGGCGTCCGGCCGGACGGCCCACCGAAAGCGAAGCGGCCGCGCTGCGTTCGCGCATATTGAGTGCCGCCCTCGAGGAGTTCTTGGTCAGCGGTTACGGTGCCGCAAGCATCGAAGGCATCGCTCGCGCGGCGGGTGTCAACAAGGACACGATCTACCGCCAGTTCGCCACCAAGCAGGGACTGTACCGGGCGTCCGTCGTGGGGGCGTTTCAGACGGTGCAGCGCCGCTCATGGGATGTGTTCCAGCCGGACGGCGATGTTGCGCAGACCCTGCACGCCGTCCTGCGGCGCATGCACAAGACGATGACGACGCCTCGGGCATTGGCGGTGGTGTCGATGACCACCGCCCAGGCCGCACTTTTTCCGGAACTGGCGGCTGCGGCCCGGGCCGACACGCAGGAATACCTGCGGCCGCTGGCCGACTATCTGCGCAAGCTGCGCGACGAGGGCGTCCTATCGCTCGACGATCCGGAGGATGCCGCCGAAATGCTGAGCAGCAATGCACTGGGGGGAACCCGTTTCATGTATGAGCCGCCGCTGCGCGGCAAAGCGCTGGACGAATTCATCAGCCGGCGCTTGTCGGTGCTGTTGCGCGGCTGGGGATATCAGCCGCTGGCCGCACGGGGCTTCTCAACCGGCGAAACGTGACGATTACCAAGACGCGGGGGACACATGGCAACGAGCGTACTCAGGATACAGGACTTCGACGATGACTTCGATCCATTCACGGCGCTGCTGAAAGCCGGCAACGAGGGGCATGTTCTGAATCCCTACGCCGACTTTGACCGGTTGCTGCGGCGGGGTGCGGTGCAGAAATTGAATCTGCGGGAGGCGATCGGAGTTCCTCCGGACAATACCATGGACGGCCTGGAACAATATGCCGTTCTCGGGTTCGATGCGGTCTCCGAGGTATTGATGAATCCGGCCGCATTTCCGAATGAGATCTACAAGCGCAACCTGGGCATCACGTTCGGCGACTCGGTCACGGTGATGGACGGCGCCGAGCATGCCCGATATCGGCGACTGTTCCAGTCGGCGTTCACGCCGAAGATGCTCACGGCCCTCAAACCTCGCTTTCAGGCGGTGATCGATCGGCTGGTCGCTCGTTTCGAGACCCGCGGACGGGCCGAGCTGGTGCACGAGCTGGCGCTGCATTTCCCCTTCCAGTTCATCATGGATCTGATGGATATGGACTTGGAGCAGCGCCCGCTGTTCCACAAGATCGCCATGGCGCAGATGTGCGTCACGTTCGACCACGACCATGGAGTGAAGTCCTCCAAATTTCTCTGGGATTATCTGACGAAGCTGATCGAGGAGCGGCGGAAGCTCGATCCGGAGTCCAATCTCGTCAGCGCAATCGCCAATGCCGAAATCGACGGTCAGCGGCTGCCCGAAAACGTGATCGTGTCGTTCTTCCGTCAGCTCATGAATGCCGGTGGGGACACGAGCTATCACGGCTTCGCCAACATTCTCGCCGCACTGTTCAATCATCCGGAGCAGCTGCAGGCAATTCGCAAGGATCGAACCTTGATCCCTCAGGCGATCGAAGAAGGACTGCGCTGGGCCGGTCCCATCAGCTCGATCTACCGGGGCTGTGCACAGGACACGGCCGTCGCCGGTGTCACGATTGCGCGCGGTGTGCTGGTGACGGTGTGCATCGCAGGCGCCGCCAACCGGGACTATAGCCGGTGGCAGGATCCCGACCGCTTCGACATCTTCCGGCCTGCACAGCGACACATGGCTTTTGGTTATGGCCCGCATGTGTGCATCGGCCAGCATCTGGCGAGGATGGAGCTGCAGATGGCGCTCAATACGTTGCTCGACCGATTCCCCGACCTGCGCCTGGACAGCAGTTACCCGCCCCCGAAGATCGTCGGTTACACCCTGCGCGGCGCCGATGCCGTTCACGTCAAATGGAGTCAGTGACATGATCAATGAGACCGTTGCCGTCAGGCCTGACAACGTCCCGCCTAATCTGGTCGTCGATTTCGACGTGCTCAATCCGCCGGGAGGACGTGAAGACGTCCATCTGGCCTGGAAGAAGCTGCAGCAGGGGCCGGACATCGTCTGGTCGCCGAGACACCGCGGACACTGGATTGTCACGCGTGGCGAGGACATCGATTTCGTACAGAAGAATTACGATCCGTTTTCGATGACCGAGGCATCGTTCCAAAAGGCGCTGCTTCCTGAGGGGGCATCGGTGCATCGGCTGCTCCCTCTTGAAGCCGATCCCCCCGAGCACACGGCATACCGGGCGATCGTGACTCCCTGGTTCACGCCCAAGTTCATCGGCTCGCTGGAGAAGGATGTCCGCGCGCTCGCCGTGCAGATGATCGAGTCGTTCCAGCCGAAGGGCGAGTGTGAATTCATCGGCGACTTTGCGCTGCAGCTTCCGGTCGCGATCTTTCTCCGGCTGACCGATCTGCCGGCCGGCGATCGCCTGAAGCTGCTCGAATGGACGGAATACACCACGCGCGGAACGCCGGAGCAGCACATGCAGGGGTTCTTGGGCATGGATGAATACATTCGCAAACTGGTGGAGGCCCGCAAGGCCAAGCCCGGCTCCGATCTCATCAGTTCCATCGTCACGGCGAGCGTCTCCGGGCGGCCCATCACGGACGACGAGATCATCGCCATGTGCCGCGTCGTGCTGTTCGGCGGACTGGACACCGTTGCGAGCACCATGGGTTTCATGGCGCATTTTCTTGCCACTCATCCTGAACATACCAAACAACTCGTGGACAAGCCGGAGATAATCCCGCAGGCGGTGGACGAGATGCTGAGGCGATTCGGCGTGAGCGCGACCGCCCGCGTCTTGACTCGGGACTTCGAGTACAAGGGGGTGCATTTCAAAAAGGGCGACCGGGTGTATGTCTTCGGCGCCCTGTATGGCCTCGATGACCGGAAATTCGAACGGCCCCTGGAGGTGGACTTCCAGCGTGCCAGCACGATCCACGCCGGCTTCGGTTCGGGGGCGCACCGGTGCCCCGGCTCATTCCTCGCGCGCACCGAATTGCGGGCTTTTCTCGAGGAATGGCTGCGGCGGATCCCTCGCTTCCGGATCAAGGCCGGTGCGCAGGTGACCTTCAGTCCAGGGCAGGTCAACAGCGTGCGGTATCTGCCGCTCGTCTGGGACGTGGCCGGATGAGCCCTCCGTTGCCCCCGGTGTTTTCGTGACGCTGCCGGCCGGCTATCTGCGCCAGCACCTGATCGACCCTGAATTGTGCGGACGGTGCAACGGCTGCGAGGAGGCCTGCACACGCAAGGCGATCACCCACGATTACCGAAACTATGCGGTCGATGTCGAACGCTGCGATCAGCGGATGGACTGCATACGCGCCTGTTCCACCGGCGCGATCGACAACTGGCGCATCGTTCCGGCGGCCGGTGCGTACCCGGTGGAGAAGCAATTGGAATGGGTGGAACTGCCTCCCCCCATTCCGCTCGCTGCCGAGGCCGAATCGCAGGCGGTGCAGGACGCACTGGGCCAGGCCGGCCGGCGGCCCCATCCTCCCAAAAGTGCGCCCCGTCCGGAAATCAATCTGCATACGCCCAAGAACCCCGGAACCGCGGTGGTCGCCGAGAATCGTGCCCTCACGGACCCGACCGACGACTCAGAAGTGCGGCACGTGGTTCTCGATTTCGACGGATTGAATTTCCCCCTGTTGGAGGGGCAATCCGTCGGCGTCATCCCGCCGGGCTACGATGCGCACGGGCACCGGCCCCATGTCCGCCTCTACTCGGTTGCCAGCGCGAGGGAGGGGGAGCTTCCGGGCACCCGCCGGGTGGCGCTCACCGTCAAGCGGGTCCTTCAGGACCACGCGGGCCGCTCCGCGCGTGGGATTTGCTCGAATTATCTGTGCGATCTTCCGCCGGGCAGCCGCGTCTCCGTCACCGGCCCGGTGGGCGAGTCGTTTCTGATGCCGGACGATCCGGGGACGACCCTGCTGATGATCTGCACCGGCACCGGCATCGCGCCGATGCGCGGCATGATCCAACGGCGGCATCGCCTTGCGCCCTCGCAAGGGGGACCCGTGACCTTGTTCTATGGCGGGCGGACCCCGGGGGAGCTGCCGTATCTGCACGAGTTGCAGGCGCTGCCGCACGGACTGGTCGACCTGCATCTCGCCTATTCGCGCGTTGCCGGCAGCCCACGTCAATACGTGCAGGATGTGTTGCGCGAGCGGTCGTCGCTGGTGACGAACCTGATTCTGCGCGACCGCTGTTATATCTATATCTGCGGGCTGACGGCGATGGAGCGGGGCGTGCACGAAGCGCTCGCGGACATCCTGCGACCTGCGGATGCCGACTGGAATCAGCTCGTTCCGCAGCTTCTGTCCGAAGGACGATTACATATGGAGGTCTACTGACATGGCCATTGCAAGTGAAATAGAAAATGCCCTACGTGGGGAAAAGGTGCGGCCCGACTTCGTGCCGGCGTCCGACTACATTTCGTCCGAATTCGCGCAGCTCGAGAAGGAGCGCCTGTGGCCCAAGGTTTGGCAGCTGGTGTGCCGCGAAGAGGAGATACCGAAGATCGGGGATTTCGTGACCTATGATATCTGCGATCAGTCCCTGATCATCGTCCGCTCTGCGGCCGACCGCATCAGCGGGTATCACAACGTCTGCCTGCACCGCGGCCGGAGGCTGACTGAGAAAACCGGCAACGTCGCGCGTTTCCACTGCAACTATCACGGCTGGCAATGGGGTTTGGACGGAAGTGTCATCAAGGTGCTCGATCGCGATGACTGGAAGGACTGTGGCAGCATGGCGGACGGGGATCTGCGGCTCCGCGAGGTGAAAATCGACAAATGGGCGGGCTTCGTCTTCGCCAACATGGATCAGAACGCCGAACCGCTCGCGAAGTTTTTGGATCCGGTGCCCTCGGTGCTGGGTCCCTACGAATACGACAAGATGCGGTTCCGACTCTATGCCTCGTTCAAGGTTCCCTGCAACTGGAAGGTGGGGTTGGAAGCGTTCGACGAGGGCTACCATGTGGCGGCCACGCATCCGCAGCTCCTGGAAAACATCGGGGATGACTACACGCGCAGCTATCCGCAGGGCCGACACGGCATGTTCATGTATCCCTATGAACGGGCGCCGTTCGGCCAGCGCTCGCCGCGGCTCGCGCGACCGCCGATCGCCGATTTGCGCGAGGGCATCGTGGCGCACTTCGACATGCTGAACCGGCAGCTTCCCGTCCTCTATTCGCTGCGGGATGGCTCCGCGGCACGGCGTCTGCTGACCGAGGCCAAAGCGGATGACGCCCCGGGGGCGCTCATCGGGAAGGTGCTGCAGTTTCAGCGCGAGGCGGCGGTCGCCGAAGGCGCGGGCTGGCCTGCCCTGACCCCGGAGCAAATGATGCGCGCCGGTACCGACTGGCACATCTTCCCCAACATGATCACGCTGCCGTACCCGGACGGCGTCATCGTGTATCGCTCGCGCCCCGATGGCGACGATCCGAACTCCTGCATCTACGATGTCTGGGGCCTGGAGCGTTATGCGCCGGGGGCTGAGCCTTCGTTGAAGCGGCTGTTTTTCCACGGGAAGGATGACTGGCGCGGGGTGGGTTCGGTGAGCATCATTCTCGAACAGGATTTTCTCAACATGGAACAGGTGCAAATGGGTATGAAGTCGTACGGCTTTCCCGGCAATCGCACCAGTCCGATGCAGGAAACCTCCATTTCGAACATGCACCGGGCTCTCAGGGAGGAATTTCTGTTCCGCTGATCGACCGCCTTTCAATCGATTCTGGAGACGAGTGCGTGAAAAAGTACCAGTGCTTCTTCTGTGGCTACATTTATGACGAGGCGGAGGGCGTGCCGGCGGAGGGAATCGCCCCGGGGACCCGATGGGAGGACATTCCCGGGGATTGGGTCTGCCCCGGGTGCGGTGCCGCCAAATCCGATTTCGCGATGATGGAAACCTGATCCTCGCAAGATCCGCGCGGAATCGACCCCGCCGGGCTGCGGGCCACAGCCTGGTGGCTCGAAGGAAGCGCGGCCTGGTATCATTGACCGTTGGCAAAAAATTGAATATCGTTCACATATCAGAATTTCGTGCGGTCTCGCTGGCAACCGATTCACCCGGGTGGCGTTTGAATGGACCTTCGTTTCACTCCAGAAGATGAAGTCTTTCGTCAGGAAGTGCGCGCATTCATGCGTGACCACCTGCCGCCGGAAATCGCGACTGACACGAGGCGCTGGTGCAACCCTCGTCCTGAGTATTTCCGGCGTTGGCAAGGGATTCTATGTTCGAAGGGCTGGGGTGCCCCCCACTGGCCGGTTCGCTGGGGCGGCACGGACTGGTCGCCGCTTCGTAAGCACATCTTCTACGAGGAAATGTACCGGGCGGACGGTCCGGACTTTGGATGGCAGGGCACGCACATGATGGCCCCGGTGTTGTTTGCCTTCGGCACGGAGGAGCAGTGCGCGCGCTTTGCGCCTCCGATGCTGAGCGGCAAACACGTCTGGTGCCAGGGGTTCTCTGAACCGGGAGCGGGTTCCGATCTGGCGAACCTCAAGACCGCTGCGCGGTTGGTCGGCGATGAATGGGTGATCAGTGGTCAGAAGATCTGGACCAGCGATGCGGCCGGTGCCGACTGGGGGTTTTTCCTGGTGCGGACGGATCCGGCCGTCAAACCGCAACGCGGGTTGTCTTTCCTGGTCGCCAAGATGGATACGCCGGGCATCACGGTACGCCCCATCAGGACTATCGACGGGCGCCATGAGCTCAACGAGGTGTTCCTGGACGAGGTCCGCGTCCCGCGCGATCAGCTCATCGGCGAGGCGGGCAAGGGTTGGATCTACGCAAAATATCTGCTCGAAAAGGAGCGGACCGCCAGCGCGTTCCTGTACTTCAATCGACGGCAGTTCGAGCGTGCGAAAGCCATGGCGCGCGAAATGCTCGTGGGCGGCCGCCCGCTCATCGAGGATGCCGGTTTCGCGCGCAAGCTTGCGCGAGTCGAGGCGGACCTCAACGCGCTGTACTGGTCGGTGTTGCGAATTCTGGCGGAGGAACCGAACAAGTTCGACCTCAACGGGGTCGTGTCCGCGCTCAAGATCCGCGGGTCCGAGATGCAGCAAAGCGTGACGGGACTGCAGATCGACGCGCTGGGGCATCTGGCCCTGCGACACTTCGAGCGCGACGCGGCAGACAGCACCGATGATCGATGGCGGCCGCTCTGGCCGGAATATTCCGTGGGACCGATGAGCCTGTTTTTGTTCGAGCGCGCGTCGACGATCTACGGGGGCGCACGCGAGGTCCAAAAGAACATCATCGCCAAGACCGCCTTTGGATTCTGACGTTTAGAACATGCACTTCGATTTATCCGACGAACAGCAGATGCTCCGTGACGGTGCAGAGCGCTATCTGCTGGAGAACTACGGGTTCGAGCGCAGGCGGGCGGTATTGCAAACCGCCATCGCATGTGACGAAGCGCTCTGGAGGGATTTTGCAGATCTCGGCTGGCTCGCGCTGACTGTTCCGGAGGAAGCGGGCGGCCTCGGCGCCGGGCTGTTGGAGGCGTCGTTGCTGGCCGAAGCGCTGGGGCGCAGGCTGGTGCTCGAACCGGTGGCAATCACCGGGGTGCTCTGCGCGGCGATCATCGAACGTTCTTCGAACGCGGCGGCCCGTGGTCAATTGTTGTCGGAAATCGCGACAGGCACGACCCGGATGTCGTTGGCGTGCCTGGAGCCGCGGGCGCGTCATGTCGAGGAGCCGCCTGCGACCCGCGCCCGTCGGATCGGCGGCGGCTACGTTCTCGAGGGCTTCAAGATACTCGTCGCGGGTGCGCCCGCGGCGCATCAATTCATCGTCAGCGCGACGCTCGAAGGCCCGGATCACACCGGCCTGTTCGTGGTGAATTCTCAGTCACCGGACCTCGCGCTGCGCGGCTATCCGCTCATCGACGGCTCCCATGCCGCGGATCTCGAGTTTCGCGCGTTGCGATTGGCGGGCGACGCGTTGCTGTGCGAAGGCCCCGCAGCCTACCGTATCTTGGATGAGGCGCTCGACCGGTTCCGGGTCACCCAGGTTGCCGACGCACTGGGTGCGATGGAGGCCGCCATGGAGCTCACGGCCGAACAGATCCGCAACCGCAAGCAATTTGGACAGCCTTTGGCAGCCTTCCAGGCTCTTCAGCATCGAATGTCCGAGATGTTCGTCGAAGTCCAGGAAGTGCGTTCGGCGCTCTACCATGCGCTGGCCCACATCGAGGCGGCCCCGGTGGAGCGCAATGCCGCCGTGTCCTCCGCCGTGGTTGTGGCCGCCGAAGCGGGCCGGATCGTGGGTGGACAGGGAATTCAGCTGCACGGGGGCGTCGGCATGACGGACGAGTACAAGATCGGGCACTACTTCAAGCACCTGTTGGTGCTCGAGAAAGCCTGGGGCGATGTGGATTTTCATCTCGATCGGATGGCCCGGACGTACCGTTGACGGCCGGTTGAGTTCGTTTTTCAATCTTGGGGGGGTAGGATTATGCGCGCAGCCGTATTCAAAGCAGTGGGACAGCCGCTCGCCATCGAGCATTGGCCGGATCCGACGCCGGGCGCCGGCGAGGTCGTGCTGAAAGTGGCCAGGTGCGGCATCTGCGGTACCGATCTGTCCATGTCGGATGGCAGCGGACAGACGTTCGAGGCGAATTCCATCATTGGCCACGAGTTCGCCGGTGAAGTCGTGGCCGTCGGTACCGATGTCAGCCGTCTGAAGGTGGGCGACCGCATCGCGGCGATGCCCTTCACGGGTTGCGGGACCTGTGCGACCTGCCTCGCGGGCCGGCCAAACTTCTGTACACACTTCCGAGGTATGCCCGGCGCCTTCGCGGAATTCACCACGACGGCGGAGCGGGTGGCGGTGAAGCTGCCTAACTCGGTCAGCCTGGCCGATGGCGCACTGATCGAACCGCTGGCCGTGTCGTTGCATGGTGTCGCGCTCGCCGCCGTCAAACCGGGCGACCGAGTGCTCGTCCTCGGCGCGGGTCCGATCGGGCTCGGTGCGGTCTATTGGGCTCGAAAACTGGGCGCCGGGCGCATCGCGGTGACGGCGGCCTCGCGGCAGCGCGAGGCGCTCGCCATGGAAATGGGTGCCGACTCGTTCGTGCTTCCCGACACCCCGGAGGAACTGCCCCAAGCCGTCATTGCGGCCCTGGGCGGGATGCCGGACATCGTGATCGAAGCCGTTGGCAAGCCGGACCTGATCGCCCGGGCCGTCAACTGTGTTCGTCCCGCGGGAACTGTGTTGGTGCTCGGATTTTGCGCACGCCCCGATTCTTTCGTCCCCGCCATTGCCGTGTGGAAGGAAGTGAAATTGCTGTTCGGTATGACCTACAGCCTCGGTGAATTCGAGCACGTCGCCCGGACACTCGATCGGGGCAGCGTCGAACCGCGTGCCATGGTGACCGACACGATCTCACTCGAGGAACTGCCCGGAACGCTGGAGGCGATGCGTCATCGCACGCACCAGTGCAAGGTGCTCGTCGATCCGTTTTTGGATTCGCACAAGGAGACACGGCAATGAGCCAGGTGAGATTCGACGGACGGGTGGCGATCGTCACGGGCGCGGGCGGCGGTTTGGGGCGCACCTATGCCATCGAGCTGGCAAAACGCGGCGCGGCGGTGGTGGTGAACGATCTGGGCGGGAGCTTCGACGGTCAGGGGAAGTCCACCAGCATGGCGGACAAGGTCGTCGAGGAAATAAAACAGGCCGGGGGCAGGGCCGTTCCCTGTTACGACTCGGTCACGACGTCCGCGGGTGGCGAGGCGATCGTGCGCAAGGCGGTCGATGCGTTCGGGCGGATCGACATCCTGGTGAACAATGCGGGTACGCTGCGTAATGCTCCGGTGGATGCGCTTCCGGACTCGACGCTCGATGCGATGATCGAAGTTCACTTGAAGGGCGCCTTCAACGTGACGCGGCCGGCTTTCAAGCTGATGAAGCAGCAGAAATACGGCCGGATCCTGTTTGCTTCGTCGGCGGCAGGCATGCTGGGCAACGACGAGCAGGCGGCTTACGGTGCCGCCAAGGCCGGCGTGGTGGGCTTGATGAACGTGCTGTCGCAGGAGGGGCGGGCGCACAACGTGCTTTGCAACGCGTTGATGCCCACCGCGGCGAGCCGCATGGGTGCGGCCATGCCCGACTGGCAGTTGGAGAAATTCGGAGCTCTGTTTCAGAAGGCCGGTGAGAAGATCGGAAACAGCGGTACGGCCGAATTCGTTACGCCGCTCGTGATCTATCTTGTCGGTGAAGCCTGCACGTCGACGCATTCGATCTATTCCGCGACGATGGGGCGATTCGCGCGTGTCTTCATCGGCATGTCCGATGGATGGATGGGTCCGCGCACCACGCCGGCGAGCGCCGACGACGTGGCTGCGCATTTCGCGCAGATCTGTCGTACGGATCGCTATTTCATCCCCGAATCGCTGGCCGACGAATTCGTTCACTTGATCGGGCGCATGCATCAGGGGGAGTAGCGCTTGAGCGCTTTCGATTACATCATTGCGGGTGCCGGATCCGCGGGCTGTGTGCTTGCCGCAAAACTGAGCGAGAACGGCCGCCACTCGGTGCTGCTACTGGAGGCGGGACCCGACGATCGCAGTCCGCTCATTCACGTTCCCAAGGGCTTCGGCAAGCTTCTGTCCGACCCGCAGCATGTATGGTATTTCCCCACGGAGGCGGAGCCGGCCACCAACGGTCAGGCCCAGATCTGGCTGCGCGGCAAGGTGCTCGGAGGCTCCAGTGCCGTGAACGGCATGGTGTACATGCGCGGCCACCCGGCCGACTATGATGGGTGGGCGCACGCCGGACTGGACGGTTGGAGTTGGGCTTCCATCGAGCCCTATTTTCGAGCCATGGAGGACCACGCTCTCGGTGCCGGACCCCACCGGGGCAGCGGCGGGCCGGTGAGGGTGACGCCCAATACCCATCGTTATCCGTTGGGCGACGCCGTGCTCGAGGCCGGCCGCCAGATGGGTCTGCCGGTGCGTGAGGACATCAACCACCCGGAGCAGGAAGGCATCGCCTACCTCACGTTCAACATCGGCCGCGGCCGCCGGCAGAGTGCGGCTGTGGCGTATTTGACGCCGGCCGTTCGCAAGCGAAGTAACCTCACGATACTCACCGACGCCATGGTGCAGAAGGTCACTTTTCAGGGGACCCGGGCGACGGGCGTGATGGTGTCGAGGGCGGGCGCGGTTCAGGCGTTCAAGGCCGGGCGCGAGGTGATATTGAGCGCCGGAGCCCTCAACACCCCCAAGCTGTTACAGCTCTCCGGCGTCGGTCCGGCCGACCGTCTGCGATCACTGGGCATCGATGTGCGCATCGACAGTCCCGAGGTGGGCCGGAACATGTACGAGCATCTGCTCACGTGGCTGCAATACTGGCTCAAGCGCCAAAGCGACTCGACCAATCGGGCCTATTCGGGAATGCCGCTCGCGATGAATACGCTCCGCTATGCGTTGTTCCGCAAGGGCGTGCTGGCGAACGGGTCCAGCGATCTCGGGGGCTTTTTTCGCACACGGCCCGGCCTCGACCGGCCCGACGCGCAGATCATGGTGGATCCGTACTCCTTGGATTTTTCGTCGGCCGGCATGGCGTTCGACCGACGCCCGGGCATGCAGTTCTTCTTTTATGCGTTGCGTCCCGAAAGCCGTGGTTCGGTGATGGCGCGCTCGAGTGATCCCGCGGATCCGCCGGTCATTCGCCCCAATTATCTGGCGACGGAACATGATCGCGCGACGGTCGTCGATGCCTTCCGCTTCGTGCGGCGATTGGGCGCACAGCCGGCGCTTGCTCCGTTCGTGGCCGAGGAGAAGTCTCCGGGCGCGTCGGTTCAGAATGACGATGAAATCATCGATGTATTCCGCAAGCGCGGGCAGAGCGGCTACCACGCGATGGGTACCTGCCGGATGGGAGCCGATTCTGCCGCGGTGCTCGACCCACGCCTGCGGGTCCGTGGCGCGGCGGCGCTGCGGGTGGTCGACCTGTCCGTGCTTCCGTCGCCCGTGTCCGGCAACACGAACGCGCCGACGATGGCCATCGCCGCGCGCGCGGCCGACCTGATCTTGCAGGATGCGGGGAGCAGCTCATGAGCCGTTACGATGAATATCGGGGTCGTTGCTCGCTCAACGAAGACCTCGATGTGGGATTGGCTCTCGAGGGCTTGGGCATCTTGTCGCTGCGTGATTGACCAAAATGCGGAGTAAGTAATCATGATGGAACTGACTTCGGCGAATGCCGTGGTGCGGCGGGCGATCGACTCGGTCATCGATGCCGGTCGCGAAATCGGCATCCAGGTGTGCGCATACAAGGACGGCAAACTGGCCGTCGACACCTGGGGTGGCCTTGCCGATCCGGCGACCGGGCGGAAGGTCGATGGTGACACGTTGTTCAACGTATATTCCGTCACCAAGGCGGTGGCCGCGACGGCGCTGCATCTTCAGGCGGAGCGTGGCCACATCGACTACGACGCACCCATCGTACGGTACTGGCCCGAATATGGTGCGCACGGCAAGCAGCGTACCACCGTACGCGACGCGCTCACGCATCGGGCCTGCGTACCGCAGATGCCGGACGGTGTGACGCCGGAGATGATGTGCGACTGGGAGCCCATGGTGCGAGCCATTGCGGACTTGGAGCCTCTCGCTGAACCGGGCACGAAGACCCTGTACTTGTCGATGACTTTCGGCTGGATCATCGGTGAATTGGTGCGCCGCACCGATCCGCGTCATCGCTCCCTTGGTCGCTTCGTGCGTGAGGAAATCGCGGCGCCACTGGGAATCGCCGACCTGTGGATCGGCATTCCGGATACAGTTGAATCCCGTGTGGCGCGGCAGATCGATGCCATGGCGCTGGTGCCGCCAGAATATCTGCCTCCGTTGTTTCTTGCCTCGATGCCGCCGGCAGTAGCTCTGCATCCCACCGTGTTTGAGCGACCGGACGTGCGGCGGGCCGAAGTGGCGGGTGTGGGAGGGATTTTCAATGCGCGCAGCGAGGCGCGTTTCTGGGCAATGCTGGCCAACGGCGGCGCCCTGGATGGAGTGCGGCTGTTGAGCCGCGAGCGTGTCGCGAGCTTCAGCACCCCGCGCGCCAATGCCGAGGAACCCGATCCGGTGATGTTCGGCTTTCCCATTCCGATCAGCATCGGGGGTTTTTGGCTGGGGGGGCCACAACCTCCGGTCTGCTCGCCGCGCAATCCACGCGCCATCTGCCATCCCGGTCAGGGCGGATCGATCGGTTGGGCGGACCCGGACCTCAATCTGGCCGTGGCCATCTGCCACAACCGCCTGTTCAATCCGACGACGGTGGATGAGGACGCGCTGTTCCAGGTGACTCAGGCCGTGCGTGAAGCGCTGCATCTGAGCTGAGCTGAGCCAACCGGACCGTCGCAGTCGTCCTGGGCCGTTCAACCGGGCGGATTGACGCTTTCGGACCGGGCGTTTATATTTTAGAATAGTATTCAATTATCTGCCATCCACCGCCCGGGCCGACCGTAGGTTCGGGCAGGGTAACCGCGGACGATGCACACGCTCAGAGATCTTTTCGAACGCAATGCGCGATGCTTCCCGGAGCGTGAGGCGTTCGTCTGTGACGGCCGGCGACTGACGCATGCGCAATACGCCGTGCGAGCCCGCCGGCTCGCTTCCGCATGGCATACGCTCGGGCTGCGGCGACAGGAGCGCGTCGCAATCCTTGCGACCAACTGCCTCGAATACTACGAGGCGTATGCGGCGGCCGATTACGGCGCGACCATACTGGTTCCTTTGAATTTCCGGCTTGCGGCGGCCGAAATCCTGCAGTTGTTGCGCGATTCCGGCGCCCGGGCGTTGATTTTCGAGCCACGGTATGACGATGTCGTGGCGGCGTTGCGCGCCCAACTGCCCGAGATTTCGCATTACATCCGTCTCGGGCCCGCCGCAGACGGGATGCTGGCCTATGAAGAACTGCTTTCGAACGGGGAGGAGGGCGGGCCGCCGGTGTGGCCCGCCGCGGACGATTATGCCCTGATCTGGTATACGAGCGGCACGACGGGAAAGCCCAAGGGCGTCCCCTGGCGGCATCGTGCGTTGCTCGAAACGGCCCGGATGAATGCGCGGGTGTCCGAGTTGTCGCGCTCCTCGCGTTTTTTGCAGACCACTCCGGCATTCCATATCGGCGGCCGCGGCTTCGTTCTGGGCACCGCCTACGACGGCGGGTGCATCGTCCTGCACAAAGCGTTCGATCCGGTCGCGATGCTGCAGACCATCCAAGAGGAGCGCATCACACACAGCTTCATGGTCGCCGCGATGGTGCAGGCCGTTCTGGCGGTTCCGGAGGTCGGGAGTTACGACCTGTCGAGCCTCGAGAACGTATTTTCCGCGGCCGCCCCCATTCCGGTCCCGGTCTTGAGGCAGGCCATCGAGATCATGGGTCCGGTCTTCGCGTTGCAGTACGGCTGCACCGAAGTGGGCAGCATTTGTTCCCTGCCGCGCGCGGGCGTGAATCCCTCGGGCAGTGCCGAGGAAATACGCCGGCTTTCTTCGGTGGGCCATCCCGTTGCCGAGATCGACTTCCGGCTCGTCGATGACCAGGGCGTGGATTGTCCCACCGGCAAGCCGGGCGAGGTGATCGTGCGATCGGCCACCGTGCTCGACGGGTATTGGAACAACTCGGCCGCCACCCTCGAGGCGCTGCGCGATGGTTGGTATCACACGGGCGACATCGGCGTGCAGGATGACACCGGCTGCGTTTTTCTGATCGACCGAAAGAAGGACATGATCATTTCGGGCGGGGAGAATATCTTCAGCCGTGAAGTGGAGGAGGCCATTGCCGCCCATCCCGAGGTGAGTGATTGTGCGGTCATCGGCATGCCGGATCCCAAGTGGGTCGAGGTGGTCAAGGCCGTGGTCGTCAAAAAGCCGGGCGCGGCGCTCACCGAAGTGGCCTTGGTGGAACACTGCCGGACGCTCATCGCCCGTTATAAATGCCCCCGCAGCGTGGCGTTTGTCGATGAACTGCCCCGCCTCGCAACGGGCAAGCTCGACAAGCCCGCATTGCGGGCGCGATACCGCGATTGAAAAGCATCTCAACACAGGCCGGTGACGGGCATGAGCAAAAAGCTGGACGGCAAGGTGGTCATCATCACCGGATCCGCATCGGGCATCGGCGCGGCAACCGCCGTGGCCTTTGCGCAAGCCGGTGCGCGGGTGGTGGTCGCCGATGTGGATCTCGCGGCGGCGGAGCGGCACGCGGCTTCCATCAACAAGGACGCCGGCGAAGCCTACGCCATCGGCGTCGATATCGGAGACGAGAAATCCATCCGTCAGATGTTCGACAAGACCGAGGCTCGTTTCGGCGGCCTCGACGTGTTGCACAACAACGCCGCCGACACCCGGCTTTCCAGCACCCGTGACTTGTCGCTGGAGAAGACCGACGTGGACGTCTGGGATGCTCTATGGCGCGTCAACCTGCGTGGTGCGATGATCGCCACCAAATATGCCATTCCGCGCCTGCGGGCCCGCGGCGGCGGGTCCATCATCAACACCGCGTCGGGATCCGCATTTCTCGGCATGCTGTCGAACACCTGTTACGGAATGCTCAAAGCCGGCATCGTGACGATGACTCGCTACGTGGCCACCCAACACGGCAAGGAGAACATCCGCTGCAATGCAATTTCTCCGGGACTGATCGTCACCCCCGCGACGCGCGACACCTATGCCGCTTCGAGGGTCGGGGACATGATGTTGCGTCATCAACTGGTGCCGCGTTTCGGGGCACCCGAAGATATTGCCGAGATGGCCGTCTATCTCGCGTCGGATGCGGGGGGCTTCATCACCGGGCAGTGCTTTTCCGTCGATGGCGGGCTCGATTCCCATACACCGATCTATGGTGACGCGTTGTTGATGGCCGCCGACTCGAAATGACGGTTGTCAGATGGTTGCAATAACCCATGGCCTATGCCGGTACGATGCCGTACCAAAACCGGGAAGGATTTGATTATGAACGCGGTCACCCGATTGTCCGACTTCGACGATCCGAATTTCAATCCGTTCATCGCCGACGAGCTAATGTTCGGCAGCTGCCTGGATCCGTATTCCAGGCTTGCGGAGCTGAGGGCAAAGGGGCCGGTGCACAAGCTCGACTATCGGGTCTACATGGGAGAGCCTGCGGACCACACCCAGGGGCACCTGGAGCAGTACCTCGTGGTCGGCTACGACGAGGTGATGCGTTGCCTTTCCGAGCCTGATAATTTTTCGAACGAAGCCTACCAGCTCAATCTGGGGATCAGCTTCGGGCGCAGCGTCAGCACCATGGATCCGCCGGAGCATTCGCGTTATCGCCGGATATTTCAGAAGGCTTTCCTGCCGCAAACGGTGGCCAAGTGGGGGGAGTCCGTGGTGGACCCGGTGATCCGCGAACTGATGGACAAGTTCCGCGGCCGGGGATCGGCCGATCTGGTGCAGGAGTTCACGCTGCACTATCCGTTCCAGATCGTCTACCGGCAGCTTGGGTTGCCGTTGGAGGAAGCGCCGGTTTTTCACAAGCTGGCGATTGCGCAGACGCTCGTGGGCATCGATGTGCCCCACGGCACGGAGGCCTCGCGGAAATTGGGGACCTATTTCAAAGTGCTGGTGGCGGACAAGCTGCGAAATCCCGGCAACGATCTCGTCTCGGTGCTGGCCCAGGCGGAAGTCGACGGCGAGCGGCTGCCCGAGGAGATCATGATCTCATTCCTGCGCCAGCTCGTGAACGCGGGCGGCGACACCACGTATCGCGGCACCAGCGTGCTGCTGACGGGACTTTTGAACAACCCGGATCAGCTCGAAGCGGTGCGCAAGGACCGCGGGTTGGTGGCGGGGGCGATCGAGGAGGCGTTGCGCTGGGACGGTCCGGTGCTCATCGCCACCCGAACGGCCACCCACGACCTGGAGCTCGGCGGGGTGAAGATTCCCAAAGGGGCGATGCTCGCGGTGGCGAGCGGCGCTGCCAACCGCGACCCGGCGCGCTTTCCCGACCCCGACCGTTTCGATATTTTCCGCAAACCGCAGCATCGTCATTTTGCGTTTGCCTACGGTCCGCACGTGTGCATCGGTCAGCATCTGGCGCGGGTCGAAATGACGCGCGCGCTGAACGCGATTCTCGACAATCTCAAGGGCCTGCGGCTCGATCCGGACAAACCGCCTCCGGAAATACGGGGCATCATGATGCGCGTACCCAAGCACTTGTACGTGCGCTTCGACGCCTGAGATTTCCGGCGCCGGGCGGGCATGCGCGCCTCCCTGGCGCGTGGCTGGGGACGGGCAAATTACATATCGCGCTTTTGCGAAGCGCCGACGACGGCCTGCTCATCGAGCGCCGGGCCGCTGCCCTTTCCCTCGAAAGGAAAAGCGCTGGTGTACAGGCGCAGCTCGCTGTAACAGGAGTCGATCACCTGGATGTGCGAGCTGCCGAGTATCTCGCCCACTGCCGATTGAGCCGCTTCGGCGTCGGTCAGGCCGACGACGCCTGCGTTCTCGGCAAACATCACCCGGGCGACGCGGCCGCCGCCCATGCTGAGGACGGAGCCCGTGACCGTCGAGCTGCTGCTCAAAAAATAGGCCAAGGGGCCGGCAATTTTTTGCGGCGCCATATGGCGGCGGAACCAGGCCACGAACTGTGGATCGGGTATGCCCTCGATCATGCGGGTGTGCGCCACGGGCATGAGGGCGTTCACGAGAATGCCGTACGGCTGGCCTTCGCAGGCGGAGTCCATGGTCAGGCCGATCAATCCGGCCTTGGCGACCGCATACGACGAATTGGCGCCGATGCCGAGTGAGGCGTTCGAGGAGACGTTCAGGATGCGTCCGTACTTCCGGGATTTCATGTGGTCCCATACCGCACGCACCAGTGCATAGGGACCCAGGAGATTGGTGCGCAGTTCCTGTTCGACGTGCTCATCGGTTGCTTCCGTCAGCGTGGCGGGCCGCGCGATTCCCGCGTTGTTGACCAGGATGTCGATGCGTCCGAAGGACCCGAGCGCATGAGCCACGATGGAGCGGGCTGCCGCGGGGGTGCCGACCGCGGTGGCATCTGCCACCGCACGGGCGCCGGTTGCGCGGAGTTTCGAGGCGGCTTCCTCAGCCCGCTGCGGACCGGCGCCATCGCCCAGACGATCGCCGCCGTAGTCGTTGACCAGCACGGCGCAGCCGCGCGCAGCGAGCTCTTGTGCGATGCTGAAACCCAGGCCGCCCCCGCCGCCGGTGACGATCGCCACCTGCTCATCGAATTGAATGGTCATGGTCGTTCCCCGTTCAGCTCTTCTGATTCCGCTGTTGCTTGGCGATGAAGTCCGACGCGATCCGGTGGTGCTCCTCGCTGAGTGTGGCGGCCAGCTGCCGCGCGATGGTGACATCGAGCATCTGAGCCGCCGCACGGTGCAGATACAGGTTCATCAGCTTCTTCGTCTCGCGCAGCGCCAGTCGCGGTTGCTTCAGCAATTTTTCGGCCAGGGCGCGCGCCTCATCCAACAGCTTCTCCGGAGCAACCACCCGGTTGGCCAGGCCGAATTCAACCGCCTGTTGTGGGCTGATGCGTTCGCCGGTGAAGATCAGTTCCTTGGCGCGCAGCAGGCTGGTGTACAGCGGCCACGCCACCGAGATGCCGTCTCCGACCACCAGACCGATATTGATGTGCGGTTCGGCCATGAACGATTTCTCGGACATCAGCACGATGTCGCAGAGCGTCGCGAGCGTGGCCCCCCAGCCCACGGCCGGTCCGTTGACCGCTGCAATTAACGGTATGGGCAGGTCGATGAAGCCGTGAATGGTTCGACGGGAATTTTCCTGAACGGCGCGAGCGAAGTCGGAGTCCTCGAGCGTCTTGACGAAGTGGGTCATGTCGCCGCCGGCACTGAAGGCTCGGCCCGCGCCCGTCAGGATCGCCACCCGGGCCTCGGGATCCTCGGCGAGGGCACGGAACAGTTTCGGGAAGGCAAACAGCATTTCCGTGGTCGAGGCGTTCAGGTCGTTGGGCCGGTTCAGCGTGATGAAGCGCACGCCGCCTTCGGCCGTGACCAGGATTTCTTCGGGAAGATCGTACAGGTTCGGCATTGGACGTTCCTTGCCAGCGTGAATTCAAGTAAGGGCGCCGCCACCGGGGCGGATGGTGATCTCGCCGGCATGGCGGTCGATCCAGTCAACGAAGCGGGTCATCGGGACTCCGTACTGCGCCAGCGCGGCGATATCCGCCCGATAACCCACTTCGTTGGTCCATTCCTGTGAACGGACCCATCCGGGAAACAGGCCGCCCGCTTTCGCCTGGGCGGGAGTCACCGACCGTGCCTCCACCGGCTTGCCCAGCACACGGCTCAGGGTGGCCGCCACTTCGGTCATGGTCAGCGCTTCGGCCGCGAGCTCGATATCACGGTGATGGAATCTCCCGGGATCAACGAGAGCCGCCCGCGCGAACGCACCCACGTCGTCGCCGGCGATGAGCTGGAGGCGCGTCGTGGGGGCGAACGCGGTGAGGATCCGGCCGTCAGTCAGATGCGGGAACATGAACCGCCCCTTGGGCTGCGCGAAGTTGTCCATCATGAACGCGGGTTTGAGCACGGTCCAGTTCGCGAAGCCGGCCGCACGGACCGCCTCCTCGAGGTCCCACTTGTCCGTCCAGTACTTCTGCCACCAGTAGCCGGATTCCCAGCGCGGAAAAGCGGTGTGCCGCCCCGCCTCGCACACGGATGTGTGCACGAAGTGTCGGACACCGGAGCGCCTGGCGGCGGCAATCAGCGCGAGCCCGTGACGGCGCTCAGAATCGCTGCCGTCGGCCTCAGGCCGCTGCACCGAAAACACGCCATGGGCGTCCTTCGTCGCCGCATCCAGCGATTGCGCATCCTCCATGTCGCCGCGGCCGATCTCGGCGCCCAGCCCGGCCAGCGCCTGAGCCGCCGGCGAATCCGGGTTGCGAGTCAGTACGCGAACACGGAAGCCGGCGGCCAGCAGTTCACGTGCCGTGGCGCCTCCTTGCGTACCGGTCGCACCGGTGACGAGCACTCGTTGATCGCGGGTGGGCATGGTATGGGCGTTCCGTGGTTGGTCATTCCGCAATGCGGGCGAGGTCTTGAGCCAGGGCGGCGATCTCCGCGCCGATGGCGAGCAGTTTCTTTCTCGGCCAGTCTGCGGCGAGCCCGCCCGCCGACAATCCATAGACGGTGCCGCTGCGCAGCGAGCGAATCGGGGTGGCCACAGCGTTGAAGTGCTCGTGCAGGATGCCGAGGCTCAATACGAAGCCATGGCGCCGATAGCCGGCATCGGCCGAGCGGAGCCGCGCCTCGGTCTCCGGCCAGGCGGCCCGGTCGTGCGCTTTGAGCGCGCGATGAATCGCCGTCCGCTCATCTTGATCGTAGGCGGCGTAGCAGGCCCAGCCGGTCGGGGCAACGGCGAACGGCCGGCGCGCTCCCACCGGATCGTTGAAATAAATGAAATCGCCATGGGTGCGCTGCAGATACAGCATCGCGAGGCCGTCTCGGACGGCGATCGACATGCCGAGGCGGTACTGCTCGGTCAATCGCTCCAGATACGGCAAGGCCAGCTGCGGCAGGGATTGCCGACCCAGCGCGCAGTAGCCCATCGCCAGTGCGTGCAGGCCCAAGGTCATGCGGCCGGACTCGCCGTCACACGACAGAAACCCCTCGTTGGCGAGCGTGCGGCACAGGCGCCACACGGTCGGCTGGGGCAGGCCGGTGAGGCGCACGATCTCCTGGGTGGTGAGTTCCGGCCGCTGCTGGGTGAAGCAACGCAAAATGTTCAAGCCTCGCGCCAGTGCGGTCACCTTCGGGCCTTTTGCGCCCCGCGCGGGATGAGCGGTCGCCGCCGCGGCGGTTCTGCCCGGCTGGCCCACGCTCGACCTTCGCCCGGAGGGTTGCACGTTCATTTGAATGTTATTCATAATTTGGACCTATTATTCGCTAGATGAATTAACCATTTCAAGGTGGCGCACATGAAATCGCATCTTTTCGACCTCAGCGGCAAGGTTTCCATCGTCACCGGGTCCAGCCGCGGCCTCGGACTCGCCAGCGCGCGCGGCATGGCCGAGCACGGCGCACGGGTGGTCATCTGCGGCCGCAAACCAGAACCCTGCGAGGCGGCGGCGGCCGGGATCCGCGCGGATGGAGGCGAGGCAATCGCGGTCCCCTGCAACATCGGCCGCAAGGAGGATCTGCAGCGCGTCGTGGACGCCGCGCTGGCCGCCTGGGGACGGGTCGACATCGTCATGGCCAATGCCGCGATCCATCCATGGGTCGGTTCGGTGCTGGACCTGAAAGACGAGACGTTCAACAAGTTCATGCAGGTGAACGTTCAGAGCACTCTGTGGCTGGCGCAGATGACCGTGCCCGGCATGCTCGAGCGCGGCTACGGACGTTTCATCCTGGTGGCATCCATCGTCGGCCTGCTCGGCGACCCCATGGCCGGCACCTACGGCCTGACCAAAGCGGCCGACATGCAGTTCGTGCGCAACATGGCCACGGAGTTCGCGAGCCGGGGCGTCACCGCCAACTGCATCGCGCCCGGCACGTTCAAGACCGAAATGGCGAGGTCGCAGTGGGAAGATGAGGCGCTCGTGAAATGGTACCAGGGGAGAAATCCATCGCAGCGTTTCGGCGAGGTCGACGAACTGGCGGGACTGGCCGTCCTGCTCGCATCGCCGTCGGGCGGCTACATCAATGGGCAAACGATTGCGGTCGACGGGGGTCATACGATCTCGTTCCGCTGACGCCAAATCCAACTGCCGAGGGAGGGACGGGGACGTTCCTAAAGTAGAACGATGGACGGAAATATGAATATAATGGCCGGATCCTGATTTCTGCCCATCGGTCGCGAATATGCCAGCAGCCACGAAAGACAGTGAGATCGATCACGCGGACGTCGTGGTCTGCGGGGGTGGTTCGTCCGGCTGCGTCGTCGCTCGACGACTGGCGGACGCGCTGCCGGCGCAGCAGATCGTGCTGCTCGAGGCGGGAGAGGTTGAACCGGGATTTCTGTCCGACATTCCGGGCCTAACGGTTCGTTTGATGGGAGATCCCCGTACCGATTGGTGTTATCCCGCGGAACCGGATCCGACCATCGGCGGGCGGGTGCTGCACTGGAGCGGCGGCCGGATGCTGGGCGTCGACCTGCACGGCGGATGACCGGGGAGAAAAATCATGGATTTCACGCACGACACCCATACCGACGACTTCCGCCGCGACGTGCGGGCGTTTCTCGCCCTCCATCTGCCGAAGGATATGGCATGGCGCGGGCAGCAAGGCTATCTTCCCGACCGCGCGGACATGCTCAACTGGACGCGCCTGCTGCACGAGACGCGCGGCTGGTCCGTGCCGACCTGGCCGGTGGAATGGGGCGGAACGGGTTGGAGCATCGAACAGGCCGAGATTTTCGCCGAGGAATGTTATCTGGCCGGCGCACCCATCCAGAACCAGGCCGGCGTCAATCTCGTCGGCCCCGTCATCTGCAAGTTCGGCAACGAGGAGCAGAAACGCCGCTTCCTGCCGCCGATCGCGCGCGGCGAAGTCTTTTGGATACAGGGTTTTTCGGAGCCGGGATCCGGGTCGGATCTGGCCTCGCTGCGGACCACGGCCGTGCGCGACGGCGAACATTTCGTCGTGAACGGCCAGAAGATCTGGACGAGTTTCGGCATGTATGGCGACTGGAATTTCGTGTTGGTGCGCACGGACCCGGCCGCCAAGCCGCAGAAGGGGATTTCCTTCCTTCTGCTGGATGCGAAGAGTCCGGGCGTCACGATCCGGCCGCTGACCAGTCTCGAAGGTGCGCACCACCTGGCCGAGGTCTTTTACGACAACGTGCGCGTACCCGTCGCGAATCTGGTCGGTGAGGAGAACAAGGGCTGGAGCTATACGAAAGCGCTGCTCTTCGATGAAAGGGCCTTTTTGGGGGCCGAGGCGCCGGCCTTGAAGCGGTCTCTGGCCCGCATCCGCAGTCTGGCGGCACGTGAGCAGTCGGGCGGTCGGGCGCTCATCGAGGATCCGGTGTTTGCTCGACGCCTGGCTGAATATGAGCTCGACGTGCAGGCGATCGACATGACCGTGCAGCGGGTACTTCATTCCAAGCTGTCGGAGGGTCCGCAGGCCATGGCCATGGGTTCGATCCTCAAGGTCCGCGGCTCGGAGATGCATCAGCGGTTGACCGAGATGCTGGTCGAACTGATCGGCGATTACGGGCCGGTCGACTACGCCGATTCAAATGAGGACGCGTCGCTGCGTTCCCGCGCTCTGCCGGGGCCGGCTTACGCGCCAGGGCTGGTGGCCGAACTCGTGTACCGGCGCGCGGGCACGATCTACGGCGGAACCGCAGAGATTCAGCGAAACATCATCGCCAAGGCACTGTTCGGCCTGTGATAAGAGGGCATCCAGCGTGAACCTCGAATTGACCGACGACCAGCGCATGTTGCGGGATGGAGCGACACGCTTTTTCGAAAAATCATATGACTTCCGCCGAAGGCTCGAACTGGCGCGATCCGGGGGCGGCTTTTCGCGAGCCACCTGGAAGGAGTTCGCCGAGTTGGGATGGCTGGCTGCCGCCGTACCCGAAACCCACGGCGGACTCGATTTCGGTGCGATCGAACTGGCCATCATTGCCGAAGAATGCGGCCGGCATCTCGTGCTCGAGCCGTTCACCGCCTGCGGTGTGCTGCCGGCGCGGCTGCTGGCGTCAATCGCGGATCCGGTGCAGCAGGCCGCGCGACTGCCCGGTCTCGCCGCCGCAGAGCAGATTTACGCGGTCGCGCTGAGCGAACCCGGTGCCCGGGGCGACGTCGATGCCATCGAGGCGACGGCCGAGCGCACGCAAGACGGACGCTGGCGGCTGTCCGGACACAAGTCACTCGTGGTGGGCGCGCCGATTGCCGACCGGCTCCTGATCGTGGTGCGCAGTGTTGGCGGAAGTGACGGATCGCCGGGACTTTCACTGTTTGACGTTTCGTTGCAGGCTCCAGGCATGCGCGTCGAAAGCTATTCGTTGGTCGACGGTACGCCTGCGGCCGACGTCTGGCTGGCGAGCGTCGTGGTGGAGGCCGATGCGCTGCTCGGCCGCGATGGCGGCGCAACGGCCGGAATCCAAGACGCAGTCGATGAGGCCATTATTTTGCAGTGCGCCGAGACGCTCGGCAGTCTCGAAGACGTACTTGCCCTGTGCTCGGAATATCTGAAAAGCCGCAAGCAGTTTGGCGTGCCCATCGGCAGCTTTCAGGCGCTGCAACACCGGATGGCCGACATGGCGATCGAGACTTCTCAGGCGCGGGCGGGATTGCATCGCGGACTGCAGGCGCTGACCGTCGCGGATGCCGGGCGCCGCAGCATCGATGTTTCAGGCATCAAGGCCCAGGTCAACCGCGCGGCGCGTTTCGTGACGCAGCAGGGCATCCAGTTGCACGGGGGATACGGCATCACCGAGGAGTACCGCGTCGGTCACCATTGGCGGCGGCTGTTGCTTGCCGACAGCGTATTCGGTAGTCCCTCCCACCATCTCGCCCGCTATGCCCGCCGCATTCAATGGGAGTGTTTGCCCGGGGCTGCGCCCGACGACGGTCCCGGCTCACAACTTTCTGCACGTCGGCTCAATTTGGAGAAATAGCCATGTCCACCCCTGAGTTTCAAATTCCCAGTCATGTGCCCCCGGACCGTGTCCGTGACGTCGATTTGTACGACCTGCCCGGGGCGAGCGAGGACGTACACCTGGCCTGGAAGCGCGTGCAGGATGAGTCTCCTGCCGTCTTTTATACGCCCCGCTATGGCGGGTACTGGGTCATTGCGCGCGCGGAACTGCTCAATCAAGTCTGGCCGGATCACGAGCGCTTTTCATCGGACCGGGCCATCGGAATTCCGCGCCAGCTCGGCATGCCGAGGCAGCTGCCGATCGAAGCCGATCCTCCCGAGCATCAATTCTTCCGCCATCCGCTCAGCGTGGCACTCTCGCCGAAAGCCGTGCAGACACTGTCCGAACGCGCCCGCGCGCTCAGCATCGAGATCATCGACCGCCTCAAGCCACGGGGGGAATGTGAATTCGTGGCCGACTATGCGGCCCATGTGCCGATGGAAGTATTCTTGTCCATCGTCAATCTACCCTCGAGCGACCGCGAGTGGCTCATACAGCGCGCCGAAGTCATGACCCGCGGACGCTCGCTCGAGGCCAAGCAGCAGGCCCTTCAGGAGGTTTTCGGCTACCTGGGTTCGTGGTTGAAACAACGCAGCGAGCATCCGGGTGAAGATTTGTTCAGCCGCATCCTGCAGATCAAGGTGGGGGAGCGGCCGATCAGCTTCGAGGAGGCGATGAGCGAATGCGCGCTGGCGCTGTTCGGCGGGCTCGACACGGTCGCCGGCACGATGGCCTTTTTTGCGCGCTATCTGGCAACCCATCCGGAACACCGCCGCGAACTCGCCGAACACCCGGACCGCATTCCGGGGGCGATCGAAGAGCTGCTGCGCCGGCACTCCATCCCCACCGTGGGCCGGGTCCTGACCCAGGATGTGACGTTGGACGGCGTCACGATGAAGGCGGGCGATTATGTTCAGCTGACCGCCTGCCTGCACGGACTCGACGAGCTCAAATGGCCTAAGCCGCTCGAGGTGGATTTCGGCCGCCCGGGTCTCGTGGATCACATGGCGTTCGGGCGTGGCGCGCACAAGTGCCCGGGTGCCAACCTGGCGCGTTCCGAGCTGCGGGTGTTCCTGGAGGAGTGGTTGAAACGAATACCGGATTTTCAAATCAAGCCGGGCGACCACGCGGTGACCGCCACCGGCGCGGTCGCCGGAGTGCTGCACCTTCCGCTGGTATGGAAAGCATGAAGTAACGAGGCATGGATGAAACCACCGACTACTTTCTCTCGGCAGCCAATCTGCTCGCCACCGTCGATCAGCGTGCCGTCGAGGAACTCGCGCTGCAGATCGTGCGGCACCCGGAGATGCAGCGGGCGCGCGAGCGTGCCGCCTGCTTGTGGAAAGCGGTCGCAGAGTACCCGGCCGGCGAGCAGATGTCGCGTTTCGAGCCGATGATGGACGAATGCGCGCTCAACTATTCGCTCAAGGGTGCGCTCGATCCCTTTGAGCCCCGGATGGCAGGGTCGAAATGTACACCTTCTCTCCGGCGCAAAATTTCAAACCTTTATATTCGTAGTCGCGCGTCAGGGTGCGCGCCGTGTTGGACGGGGGAAACCGCCGCATCAGTTCCTCCGTGGCATTGTCCACGAGTTGCGGGGAGTCGAGCAATTGACGGCAGTGCGCGGGGCTCCTCCCTGCGAGAAATGCGGCAATGAACCCGAGGGTGGACGCCACCGTGTCCAATCCACCGAACAGGATGACCAGCAGCATGCTCATCATGTCGGTATCGCTGATGGGTCCGTCACCGATGCGGGCGTGGATGACTGCGCTCAAGAGATCGTCCTCCGGGCTGTCCCGCCGCGCGGCGATCACCGGCTGCAGGTAAGCCATTATCAAGTGGCCGTCGGAACTCCTCGAGGATGGTGTGTGCGCAGTTTCATACAGCCGCGTCGCCCCTTATCAACACATTCGTGCCGCCATCGCAGAAAAGCGTCTGGCCAACCAGGTAACGGTTGTCGGGGCTGGCGAGAAAGGCCAGCAATAGGGCGATGTCTGCGGCCTCGGCGGGGTTTTCGAGCGCCCGCGGGACCGCCGCGGCGAGCATCTTGCGGCCGTCCTCCGTTGCCAGCAATGGCTGGGTCATGGGCGTGCGGACCAGGCCTGGCGCCACGCCATTGAGCAATATTCCGTCGCCTGCCCACGGTGAGCGGGCCGCCTGGCGACGAACCCATCGCGATAGTGCCAGCTTGGAGGCGGCGTATATTTCCCCCTGCCGTCTCGCCGGCTCCGCCGTCGTCTGCGTCGCAGCCAGGGACCGCGCTCTCGACTCATCGTCCTCCAGACAGGCCGCAACGATTGCCGGATCGGAAGGCAGCAAGGTCGCTGAAGAGGAGACCATGACGCACCGTGGCGCATTGCCGAGCGCCAGCAGATCCCGCAGGCCGGTCGCCAGTGCGACGGCGCCGAAGAAGTTGACCGACACCATGGTCGGGCCGTCTGAGGCGGATACGCCCGCGCAGGCGATGAACGCCTCCAGTCCGTCCTTGCAATGACGATGCACGGCGCCTATGGCGGTTGCGCGACCCTCCGCGGTGGACAGGTCAGCCTCGATCGTGCTGTCCCGGATGTCGATGCCGATGACGCGTTCGCCGCGAGAGCCCAGCAGTGTGTGTGTCGCCTGTCCGATGCCGGACCGGGCGCCCGTGATGACCGTCGTGCGCGGCCGTGGAGCAGTGCTTGACATGATTCTCTAATTGTTCATAAATATGAATGATAGTCAAATATGCGTTGACCCCGGCATCGCCCTCCCAGCACAATGGATTCCTGAAACGGAGTCGCGTTGCAGGCGGTTCTTCGGGCGTTGGGCATTCATCACCAGCGAGGCGAAGTCGGATATGGCCCACTATCAATTCCTTGTCGTGAGCAACCCCGTGGCCGGCCGCGAGGACGAATTCAATGAGTGGTATGACCGTCAGCACCTGCACGACGTGCTGCGGGTCCCGGGTTTCGTGGGCGCCCGGCGCTTCAAGGTGAGCGGCGAGTCGCGGTTGCCGGGAAACTATGTCGCTATTTACGAATTGGAGTGTGCGGATCCTGGCGCGGTGCTCGCGTCATTGAATGCACGGGCCGGCACGTCCGACATGCCGATCAGTCCGGCGCTGGACGTGGCGAACGTCACCATTGCGCTCCTCACGCCGCTCACCGAGCGACTGTCGGCGCCGCCGACGCCTTCGTAGCTCCCACCCGCCCCCACCGTGATACCGGCGGGAACACATCGCCCGGCGCTGCCGCGGCACATCGAGCAGCCCGCGGCATGAGTCACCCACGATACTGCGCCGGGGGACGTTGGAACCGCGAGCTTCAGAACATCGTCATGCCGCCTTCCGCGTTGATGGTCTGGCCGGTCACGTACCGCGCCTCATCCGATGCGAGAAACACGACGACGGGCCCGATGTCCGTCACGGGATCGCCGAGCCGCCGTAGCGGAATCATGCCGAGGTAATACTTCTCTTGTTCCGGATTATCCTTGAGATACTGGGCCGCCGCTTCCGTCAGCGCGGCCGGTGAAATCACGTTGACGCGGATGTTGTGCGGTCCCCATTCCCTCGAGGCAACGCGCGACAGCCCGCGGATTCCCTCCTTGGTCGCCGCGTAGATGCCGAAGCCGGCCTCCCCGGCTATGCCCGTCCGCGACGCGAAGTTGATGATGGAGCCGCCCCGCCCCTTCATGTGAGGGAAGGCCGCCTGCATGTGATACAGCGAGCCGAGCAGACCGGATTCGAGAGTCAGGGCGACCGTGGCATCGTCGATGGACTCGAGCGGCAACCCGGACACCGTGCTCTGGGCATTGTTCACCAGCACGTCGAGTTGACCGAAGCGCGCGACGGTGGCCGCGACATTGTCATTGGCAGTGGACCGCTGACGGACATCGCCTGGTAGGATCAACGGATCTGCGCCGAGATTGTGAAGAGCGGCCGCGGCTCGCTCGAGTTTGGCGGCATCGCGGCCCGTGATGGCCAGTTTCGCGCCGGCGGCGGCAAAGGCCTTGGCAATTCCAAATCCCAGGCCTTGGCCCGCTCCGGTAATGAGCGCAACTTTCCCCTGCAATGCGGACATCAGACCCCCCAGACCAGTGGCAAGCGATAGACGGTGGCGTTGACACCGGAGCGCATTCCGACGGAACGCTCCGGGTCATGGCGAAACTCGGGAATGCGCGGCAGCCATTCCTGCAGGAATATCTTCAGCTCGGTGCGCCCGAGATTCGAGCCGGGACAACGGTGCGGGCCGTTACCGAAGGTGCTGTGGATAGGCGTCGGGCGCTCGAAATCGACCTCCAAGGGATCGGCGAACAACCGGTCGTCCAAACCATGCAGCGCGGTGGGCATGACCACCATGTCGCCCGGCTTCATCGGAGCGCCTTTGAGCGTGACTTCGCGCACCACCAGGCGGCCCTGGTTGACGACCGCGAAGCGCCGCAGCAATTCGTCGACGGCTTTGGAGATCAACTCGGGCCGTTCGATGAGTTGGCGGCGATGTCGGGAGCTGCCGGCCAGGAAGTTGGCGGCGAATGACATGGCCGAAACCACCGTGTCCATGCCGCCGATCAGCACGAGGGAGACCATGCCCATGACGACTTCATGGCTCATCGGCTGGCCGTCCACCTCGGCCTGCGTCAGCTTCGAAATGAGGTCCTCCCCGGGATGGGCACGCCGCTCGGCGATCTTTTGCGAGGCATAGGCGAAGATATGCTTGATCGTTTCGTGAACGTCCTCTCGCTTCTCGGGACGCACCATGCCGTCCGCCCATTCGAGCAAGCGGTCCCGGTCCTCCGCCGGTACGTTGACGATGGACATGAAGACCTGAATGGGCAGATGTTGCGCAAAATCCGTGACGAAATCGCAACCGCCGCTCGGCCTGAGCTGCTCGATGAGCCGCACCGCGAGAGCCCTGGCCTTGGGCTCCACCGCAGCGATGGCTTTGGGTGAGAACCACGGGTTCAGCAGTGCGCGGTATTTCGTGTGCTCGGGCGGATCGAGAAAGATGGGATACAGCGGTACCGCCGGGGCCGTACTGCGGGGTACCGTGAGCGCGTGGCTGGAAAAATGGTCGTAGTCGGCGAAGGCTTTGTGGATGTCTTCGCCCCGGGTGAGCACCCAATGGCCCCCGTGACGCGGCGTCCAGAAGACCTCGGGAACGCCGGGGTCGTGCAGGCGCTTGATGGCCAGATGGAAGTCTTGATCGGGTCCGGCGGCGTTGTAGACGTCGAAATCAAAAATCAGCCTTTCCGGAACGTGTGCAGGTGCACGTGATAGGCCGCCGTCCGCTGCGTTGTCGGCACTCATTCTTCCCCCGAAGAAAAATCGAAAATATGAACGATGTTCAAATATATACGCGCGACCGCGGGTTGGCAACCGGCGGCCCGGAGCGACCCTTGCGAGTGGCTATTTGAACGCTGTTCAGAAAAAGCCTAACATCCCGCCAGCCGTCACGATTCCTGGCGCGCGGACCCGGACGGATCACGAACTGGAACGGAGAGATCCGGATGCTTGAATTTGGTGGACGGGTGGCGCTGGTCACCGGAGGCGGCCGTGGCATCGGCCGCTCCCATTCCCTGTTTTTTGCCGGCCGCGGAGCCAAAGTTGTGGTCAACGACTTCGGAGTGGGGCTGCGGGGCGGCCACGGCAACAACCCCGGTCCGGCCGAGTCGGTCGCCGCAGAAATCCAAGCCGGCGGCGGCGAGGCCTGGGCAGCCTGCACCGACATCGGCGATCCCGACGCCGTGCGTGCCATGGTCGATGAGGCGGTTTCCCGGTACGGACGCCTCGACGTGCTGGTCCACAATGCCAGCGTTTATTCGCCGCTGAGCGCCTTCGCCGACGCCAGAGCTGAGGATCTGGAGCGCATCCTGCGCGTCAACGTGCTCGGGGGCTGGCACGTCATCCAGGCGGCATGGCGTCGGATGGTGACGCAGGGCTATGGGCGCATCGTCATCACAGGGTCGGGCGCCGGCTTTTTCGGCCGCCGCCGGGATCATGCCTACAACATCGCCAAGTCGGCCCTGATGGGATTCACCAAGGCGCTGGCGACGGAGGGTTCGAAACTCGGCATCAAGGTCAACCTGGTGGGTCCGGTGGCCTGGACGGACGCGTCCAAGCACCAGGGCATACCTTTGATCATGGAAAAGTTTGCGCCGCCGTCGTGTGTCACCGATCTGGTGGCCGTTCTCGCGCATGAGGATTGTCCGGTGACGGGAGAGATGTTCCACTGCGGCGGCGGATTCGTCGCGCGTGTGTTCGTCGGCGAAACGGTGGGCACCGCTTTTGCGCTGGGCACCATGACGCCGGAAGCGGTGATGAAGGGTATGGACCAGATCATGGATGCGACCGGCTACGCCATACCCGCCAACTCGGATCGCTCCGGGGCGCATTTGTCCGCGTCGATCGCGGCGGCCAATCCGCAGTTCGCGCAGGCTCTGGCGGAGGCGAAACGGAGCCGGTCGTCGACCTAGGCGCCGTTGATACCGCCAATGGGCCGACGGCGTGTTTTTCTGGACGAGGTCAGGGGTAATTCATGTCAACGACGACCGGATTGATCGAGGATTGCGAAGAGGGACTGGTGGTTTTGACGCTGAGCAATCCCGGGAAGCTCAACGCGTTCACTCAGAGCATGCGTGATGCGCTGACCGATGCGTTGCGCCGGCTCAACCAGGACCCCGGGTGCCGGGCGATCATCCTCACGGGGGCCGACGGTAATTTTTCGGCCGGTGCCGACATGCAAGGATGGGGAGAGACGACGGTACAGCAATGCCGCTCGCGCCTGAAGCGTGGCGGGGCCGCTCTCATGCGGGAACTCATCGCCGGCGCGAAGCCGGTGATCGTGGCGGTCGAGGGCTATGCGTATGGCGCCGGATTGGCGCTGGCGGCGGCCGCGGATCATGTCATCGCGTCCTCGACGGCGAAATTCTGTTGCGCCTTCACGAAGGTGGGATTCATTCCCGACTTGGCTCTGATGTACAGCCTGCCGCGGCGTGTCGGTAGTGCCAAAGCAAAACAGCTCATTGCGCTCGCCGACACCATCGATGGGAGCCGGGCAGAGCACCTGGGACTGGTCGATGAGACGACTGCGCCGGGGGACGCATTGGGGCGGGCGCGTCAGGTCGCACTTCGCTACTGCGAGACCCCACCGCTGGCGTTCGAGTTGATGAAGTCGGCATTCTCCCGCGATCTGGAAGCCATGATCCAAGCCGAGATCGACCTGCAACCGTACGCATGGTTGTCCGCCGATCATGAAGAAGGAAAACGGGCCTTCGCGGAGAAGCGAAAGCCGCGCTTCACGGGACGTTGACGGCTTCCGGGCGCCGCCGCACCGCCGACCTCAGTTGATTATTTGAAAAAGGGCGCTGGCGCGCACTACCGGGCAAGCGTCAATGCGTTGACCATCGAGGGCCGTTCTGTTTATATTATTGAACTCCGTTCAAAAATGCGTTTTTTCCACTTTTCAGGCCACTCCATGACCGACCCGACCATCCAGTTGAACGTGTGCGACGGTGTTGCGGCAGTGACTCTGGCGAGACCTCCTGTAAACGCGATTGATGACGCCATGATCGGGTCGTTCAATGCGGTGCTGGACTTCCTCGAGGGACGCGGCGATTGGCAGATCCTGCACCTGCGCAGCTCGCAGAAGGTGTTCGCGGCCGGCGCCGACCTTGCCCTGATCCGGTCCTGGAGCTCGGCTGAGTCGCCGGCGGACGCGTTGGGACAGTACATCGACCGCCTTCAGGGGCTGTACCGGCGCATCGAGCAACTGCCCCAGGTCAGCGTCTGCGAGATCGGCGGAGCCGCCATGGGCGGCGGCTACGAACTCGCCCTGTCCTGCGACCTGCGGATTGCCGCTGAGGAGGCGAAAATCGGTCTGCCGGAAGTGGGCATCGGGTTGCTGCCGGGCGCGGGCGGAACCCAGCGCCTGACGCGTCTGTGCGGTCCCGGCACGGCGACGCGGGTCATTCTTGGCTGCGAGACCGTCGACGGCAGAGCGGCGCTGTCGCTCGGCATGATCGACTGGGCGTTTCCGCGTGACCGTCTGGAGGAGGAGGCCCGGGCGATCGTGCGACGCATCGCGAAGCTGCCGGCGCATGCACAGAGTGCGGCGAAGCGCTGCATCCGCGCGGCGTTGACCCCATCGGCGGACGGCTTCGCGCGCGAACGGGAACTCGGGGGCGCACTCCTGAATTCGGCCAAGACCCAGGAATTGATCACCGCGTTCCTGGAACGCAATTCGGCGCGTGCATGAACCACTGAGTTGCGGCGCCCATAATCAACGCATCTATCATCAGGAGCATCAACATGGCCGAGGCTTTGGAACCCACCTGGCGTCAAGCGACGGACATTGCCGGACGGCATGTCGTCGTCACGGGTTGCGCGTCGGGAATCGGACGCGCCACCGCGCGGCAATTCGCGGGAGCGGGGGCCATCGTGTATGGCGGCGACGTGAACGTCGAGGGCGGCGCCGCGGCGATCGAAGAGATCAAGGCCGCGGGCGGGCAGGGAGAATTCGTCCCCCTCGATCTGGCGCAGCCGGCCTCGATCGACCGGTTCGTCGACGAGGTCAAATCACGGAGCGGCGATGCGGTCGACATCATCGCGAGCGTCGCCGGCTGGGAGCGCGTGGGACCGTTCCTCGAGAACACGCCGGAATTCTGGGACAAGGTGATTGCAATCAACTACGTGGGTCCGGTGCGTATGATCCACCGGTTCCTGCCTTCCCTCATCCAAAGGAACGCCGGGGGCCGCATCGTGACCGTGTCGAGCGACGCGGGTCGCGTCGGCAGCATGGGCGAGACGTTTTATTCCGGCAGCAAGGGCGCTCTCATCGCCTTCACCAAGGGGCTGGCCCGGGAGGTGGCGCGCTACGGCATCACCTGCAATTGCATTGCCCCGGGACCGACCGACACCCCTTTGTTTCATGAAGGCATCCAGAATCCCAAACTACGGGAGGCTCTCATCAAGGCGATTCCCATGCGCCGTTTGGCGAAAACCACGGAAGTCGCCAATGCCATCCTCTTTTTCTCCTCGCCCGCCGCGGGATTCATGACCGGTCAAACCGTCAGCGTCAGCGGTGGTTTGACGATGCACGGTTGATCCATGCATCCCGAGCAAGAATTCCAAGCTTTCTTGGAGCAGGGGAAGTTCATGCTGCAGCGCAGCCGCTCCAGCGGCGCCTATGTGTTTTATCCTCGTATCGCCGAGCCTGTGACCGGCGCCATCGACCTGGAATGGGTGGAGGCATCGGGCCGCGGCACGGTTTATTCGACGACGGTGATCCGGCAGAAGCCGCCGAAAACGGACTACAACCTCGCACTCATCGATCTCCAGGAAGGGCCGCGGCTGATGAGCCGGGTGCAGAGCGTCCCGCCGGTCGACGTAAAGATCGGCATGCGCGTACGTGCGGTGATCGTTCGCGAGGAAGACCGTGCGCTCGTGGTCTTCGAGCCCGCCTCATGAGTGCGGAAGCGTTTCCGAGCGGCGCCGCCGCGGTGGTCGGCGCGGCCACCTTCGGTATCGGCACTTCGCCGGGTTTCAACAGCTTTGATCTGGCCGCCCACGCCAGCATCAGAGCCCTGGCACAGGCCGGCCTCACGCCGCGCGATGTCGACGGACTGGCCATCGTCGTCATGGACGATACGATGGGTGTCTTGAATTTCGCCGAATATCTCGGGATCCATCCGCGCTACGTGGACAACACGAGAACGGGCGGCTCGTCCTTTCAGCTGCACGCGGCCAACGCAGCCTATGCGCTGGCCGCGGGACGTTGCGACGTCGTCCTGATCGCGTACGGCAGCGACCAACGCAGCGCGGCCGGCAAGCTCGTGAGCAGTTCCCGGCCCTCGCCCTGGGAGTCGCCGTACCGGCCTCTGCGGCCGATATCCTCCTATGCGTTGGCGGCGGCGCGGCACATGCACGAGTTCGGCACCACCAAGCGTCAGCTCGGGGAGGTGGCGATCGCAGCCCGGCGCTGGGCGCAGCTCAATCCGGAAGCGACGATGCGCGGCGAACTCACCATGGAAGACTACCTGGCGGTGCGGATGGTGGCCGACCCGTTCGGGGCGCGCGACTGCTGTCTCGTCACCGACGGTGCCGCCGCGGTCGTGATGGTGCGGGCTGAGCGGGCGCGGGAGCTCAACCCGGGTGCCGCCTACGTGCTCGGCGCGGCTCATGAAACCACCCACCGGGAAATTGCGCAGATGGCGAGTCTGACCGTCAGCGGGACGGCAGCGGCAGCTCGGCGCGCATTTGCGCTCGCGGGCGTGACCCCTGCCGACATCGACGTGGTCGAGCTGTACGACGCCTTCACGATCAATACGATTCTGTTTCTCGAGGAGATGGGCTTTTGCGACCGCGGCGCCGGCGGCCGGTTCGTGTCCGACGGTGCCATCGCTCCCGGCGGTATATTGCCCGTCAACACGAACGGCGGCGGGCTTTCGTGCGTGCATCCCGGCATGTACGGCCTGTTCACCTTGGTCGAGGCCTCGCAGCAGATCATGGGCGTCTGCGAGGCGCGCCAGGTTGCCGGCGCGGAACTTGCGATCTCGCATGGCAACGGCGGGGAACTATCGAGCGAAGGGGTGCTGGTGCTGGGCAACGCCGATGCCGCGACACGGCGCCGCAAGTCGGGAGCGGGATGAACATGTTGAACTATGACGTCGTCAAAAATTGGGATTTTGGGGAGATCACCCACACCTACTCGCAGAGGGATTCGATGCTGTATGCGCTCGGCGTGGGCTTGGGCGCCGATCCTCTCGACCGGGGGCAGCTGCGCTACGTCTATGAGAAGGACCTGCAGACGCTGCCCACGATGGCGACGGTGCTGGGAAGCCCGGGATTCTGGTGGCGGGATCCGCGCACCGGCGCCGACTGGGTCAAGCTCGTGCATGGAGAGCAGACCATCCGGGTGTTCAAGCCGCTGCCGCCCTCGGGCACGGTGGTGGCGCGCAACCGCGTGGTGTCCCTCACGGACAAGGGCGCCGGCAAGGGGGTGATTGCGGTCATCCGCCGGGAGCTCACCGATCAGGCGACGGGTGGTTTGCTGGCCGAGGTGGTGCACGGCACCTTCCTCCGGGGCGACGGCGGCTACAGCCAGGGTCCGCACCAGAGCGACCCGGGGCCGCCGGCGTTGCCGGCACCGCCGGACACGGCGCCGGCCTTCGAAGTCGAATTGGGCACCCTGGAGCGGCAGGCGCTTCTCTACCGTCTGAGCGGCGACTATAACGTGCTGCATTCGGATCCGGACGTGGCCGCGGCCGCCGGATTTGCGCGGCCGATCCTCCACGGGCTGTGCACCTACGGCATGGCCGCACATGCGGTGCTGCGCGCCGTCACGTACTATGACGCGACCCGGATCCGGGCGCTGGCGGTGCGCTTCACGGCGCCGGTGTATCCGGGGGAAAGCGTGAAATTCCAATTGTGGCCGAAGGAAGCGAACACGTTTCATTTGCGCGCCCGGATCGACTCCCGTAATGTCGTGGTGCTCAATAACGGCTTGGTCGAACTTGCCTGACTGCCGGCGCGTTGCAGGGTCTCTGTAGACACATATGCGAACGCCGTACTAATATAGGAACACCCTCCTTCCGGCAAAGGCACTCGAACCCATGTCCAAACCGCGCTCAAGCCCCGTCGATCTTCCCCGGGAAGTCACCGGCCCGCGGTCCCTGACGCGGCTGCTCGGCCTGTTCGACGCGCTCGCAAAGTCCCCCAAGGATGGCCTTGGTCTCGCCGAACTCAACACGGTGTTGAACTCTCCCAAAAGCAGCCTGCTCAATCTGCTGCGGCCGCTCGTGGCCACCGGGTATCTCAATCTGGAGTCCGGTCGCTATCGCCTGGGGCCCGCCATATTCCGCCTCGCCGGCACGATCATGTCGGTGTGGAATTTCTCCAACGCCGTGAGGCCGTTCCTCGAGGAGCTGGCCGCGCGGACGCACGAATCGGCCTACCTGGGCGTGCTGGATCGTGCCGGCAAGGTGATCACCTACGTGGATGCGATCGACAGCCCGCACTCGGTGCGGTATTCCGTTCCGGTCGGCGCCGTGCGTCCGTTATATTGCACCGCCGCGGGCCGCGTGCTGCTCGCGTTCGCCGACAAGAAATGGCAGGACGAGTACATCGCGACCACCAAGCTGCAGGCGCGCACGCCGCGCACCATCTCCACCGCGAAGGCCCTGCGTGAAGAACTCTACCAGGTGCGCCGCACGCGGATTTCGATCAGCATCGGCGAGATGTTCCCCGAGTCGGCCGGCATTTCCGCGCCGGTTTTCGGGGCGGACGGCAGCATTGCCGCCGCGATCGCCGTGGGCGGTCCCACCGAACGGTTGCAGCCGCGGATCGCCGAGCTGCGCCCCATCATCGCAGGCATCGCGGCCCGTGCGTCGGGCCAGGTCGAGTCGGACGTCGAGGACACCGAGCCCGTTCCCCCGGTGCGCCAGCCCCGCAAGCGCGCCGCGGCCGTTTGAGCGCCGGCATGCGGGTGCGGGGATATGAGGAGATCCGGGACGGCGTGCGCGCACTGTGCGCGGAATTCCCGGACGAGTATTTCCGCAAGGTCGATGCGGAACGCGGCTATCCGGCGGAGTTCGTCGACGCGCTCACCAAGGCAGGCTGGCTCGCCGCCCTGATACCGCAGGAATTCGGGGGCTCGGGCCTGAGCCTTGCCGAAGCGTCGGTCATCATGGAGGAAATCAACCGCGCCGGCGGCAACTCGGGCGCCTGTCACGGTCAGATGTATGTGATGAACGTCCTGGTGCGCCACGGCTCGCCGGCGCAAAAATCCGAGTATCTGCCGAAGATCGCCTCGGGCGCCCTGCGGCTGCAGTCCATGGCGGTCACGGAACCCACGACCGGCACCGACACGACGAAACTGAAGACGCAGGCGGTGCGCGAGGGCGACCGGTGGGTCGTAAACGGCCAGAAGGTGTGGATCTCCCGGGTGCGCCACAGCGATCTCATGCTGCTGCTTGCACGTACGACGCCGCTCGCCGAGGTGAAGCGCAAGTCGGACGGGATGTCTGTTTTCATCGTCGACCTTCGCAAGGCAATCGGTCACGGCATGACGCTGCGGTCCATTCCCAACATGGTCAACCATGAGACCAACGAGATCTTCTTCGACAATCTCGAACTTCCGGCGCAGAGCCTGATCGGGGAGGAGGGCCGGGGTTTCAAATACATACTGGATGGCCTGAATGCCGAGCGCGCGCTGATCGCCGCCGAATGCATCGGGGATGGCTATTGGTTCGTGGAGCGGGCGACGAAGTACGCGAACGACCGGGTGGTTTTCGACCGGCCCATCGGCCGCAATCAGGGCGTGCAGTTTCCGATCGCCGAATCGTACATCGAAGTCGAGGCCGCGAGCCTGATGCGGTTCCGGGCATGCGAACTGTACGATGCGCACGAACCGTGCGGCGCCGAGGCCAACATGGCGAAACATCTCGCGGCCAAGGCCTCCTGGGAGGCCGCGAACGTCTGTCTGCAGACCCATGGTGGATTCGGATTCGCGTGCGAGTACGATGTCGAGCGGAAGTTCCGCGAGACCCGCCTGTACCAGGTTGCACCCATCTCCACCAATCTCATCTTTTCCTACATCGCCGAGCATGTCCTCGGACTTCCGCGCTCCTTCTAGTCACCCGGCCGCCGGGCGCCCCCTCGACGGTATCACCGTCGTCGCGCTGGAGCATGCGGTGGCCGCGCCGTTCTGCACCCGCCAGCTGGCAGATCTGGGCGCCCGGGTCATCAAAATCGAACGGCCGGGGAGCGGTGACTTCGCGCGCCAGTACGACAACCGCGTCCTCGGTCTCGCGTCTCATTTCGTCTGGACGAACCGCTCGAAGGAGAGCCTGACCCTCGACGTGAAACACCCGGGCGCCAAGCCGATCCTGGCGCAGCTGGTCGCGGGCGCGGACGTGCTCGTGCAAAATCTCGCGCCGGGCGCGGCACGGCGCCTGGGTCTGGGATACGAGGATCTGTGCGCCGCGCATCCGCGGCTCATCGTTTGCGACATTTCGGGATACGGCAGTTCCGGTCCCTACGTCGACAAGAAGGCTTACGATCTCCTGATCCAGAGTGAATCCGGGTTCCTGTCGGTCACCGGCACGCCCGAGACGCCCTGCAAGGCAGGTACGTCCATGGCGGACATCTCCGCCGGGATGTACGCCTACAGCAGCATCCTGGCGGCGTTGCTGATGCGCGAGCGCACGGGCCGCGGCTCTCACATCGACGTCTCCCTGCTCGAGACCTCGGTCGAGTGGATGTCCTATCCGATGTACTACGGTTACGGCGGGGCACCCCCGCCGCCGCGCACCGGCGCGTCGCACGCGACGATCTATCCCTATGGACCGTTCAAGGTCGGGGACGGCGGCCTCGTCATGCTCGGACTGCAGAACGAGCGTGAATGGGTCGCGTTCTGCAACCAGGTGCTGTGCGCTCCGCAGCTCGCCACGGATGAACGCTTCGCCGGCAATGCCCGTCGCGCGGCGGCCCGGGCGGCGCTGGAGTCGATCATCGTGTCGGCGTTTGAGGGCCTTGCGACGGCCGAGGTCATTGCGAGGCTGGATGCGGCGGGTATCGCCAATGCGAAGATCAACTCCGTGGCCGACGTCTGGGCCCATCCGCAGCTGGCTGCGCGGCAGCGGTGGACCGATGTGGGAACCCCGGCAGGGCCCGTGCGCGCCATGAAACCGCCCGCCGGTTTGGACGGCGTCGAACCGCGCATGGATCCCGTGCCTGCGCTCGGCGAGCACACCGAGCGCATCCTGCGCGAGCTCGGGATGACGCAGCAGGGGATCGACCGGCTGCGCCAGGATCAGGCCATCTGAACGACGGATACCGAGGGCCGCATGTCATACCAGCAGATTTTAGTCACCCACGAGTCACGGATCGCGACGATCACCTTGAACCGTCCCGATCATTTGAACGCCTGGACGGACGTGATGGCGCAGGAGGTCCACGAGGCGATGTGGGCGGCTGCGGCGGACGAATCGGTGCGGGTCATCGTGCTCACCGGGGCCGGGCGGGCTTTCTGCGCCGGCGGCGACATCACGGGATTCAAGAGCGACAACCCCCGTCAGCTCCTGGACAAGCTGCCGCGGCCCTACGATTTCAGCCGCAGGCCGGATTATCAGAGCCGGGCCGCCTATTTCCCGGCCATCCAGAAGCCGATCATCGCCATGCTGAACGGCGCGACCGCGGGATTGGGACTGGTCCACGCCCTGTTCTGCGACGTGCGGTTCGCCGCCGAGGAGGCCACGCTCACGACCGCGTTTTCACGCATCGGTCTGGCGTCCGAGTACGGCATGGGCTGGATATTGAACCGGGTCGTGGGTCACGCGAATGCGCTCGATCTGCTCCTCTCCGCGCGCAAGCTGCGGGGAGCGGAGGCGCTGCGGCTGGGGCTCGTGAACCAGGTGCATCCGAAGGACAAGCTCGCGGAGGCGACTTATGCGTACGCTCGCGAGATGGCCGATCTCGTGTCTCCGCGCTCGGCCCGCGTCATCAAGCGTCAGCTGTGGGAGTTGCCGTACCAATCACTGCACGAGGCGCTGGTGACCGACAGCGAGGAGATGCTGCGCGCGAACGTCAGCGAGGATTTCAACGAAGGGAAGCGCGCCTTCATGGAGAAACGCGCGCCGAATTTCACGGGACGATAGACGCCATGGACCTGACCGAATCCACGGAGATGCGGGAGTTCAGACTCACGGTGAAGGCGTTCCTTGCGGAGCATCTGCCGCCGGACATCCGCGACGCCGTGCTCTCCTACCAGCATCTCGGCCGCGATCATTACGTCCGCTGGCAGAAGATCCTGGCCGCCCGGGGTTGGGGTGCGCCGGGCTGGCCCATCGACCAGGGCGGCGCCGGATGGAATGCGGAGCAGCGCTCGATTTTCGATGACGAATGCTACAAGGCCGGCGCTCCGCGCCAGATCCCCTTCGGTCTGTCGATGGTCGGACCAGTATTGATGAAATTCGGGACTCCGGCGCAGCGGTCCCGGTTCCTGCCGCGGATCATCACCATGGACGACTGGTGGTGCCAGGGTTATTCGGAACCGGGTGCGGGTTCCGATCTCGCGTCGCTGAAGACGAGCGCCCGCCGGGACGGGGATCACTACGTGATCACGGGCCAGAAGACCTGGACCACACTGGCCCAATATGCCGATTGGATGTTCTGCCTGGTGCGCACGCGCGCGGAGGGCAAACCCCAGGAGGGCATCTCCTTCGTGCTCATCGACATGCGCTCGCCGGGGGTGCGTGTGCGGCCGATCCGCACGCTCGACCTCGGGGCCGATGTCAACGAGGTGTTCCTCGACGAGGTGCGCATTCCCGTCGAGAACCGGGTGGGCGAGGAGCATCGAGGCTGGGGCATCGCCAAGTATTTGCTCGGCCACGAGCGCACGAACATCGCCGGCATCGGCATGTGCAAACGGCTGCTCGCCGGACTCAAGGAGCAGGCGAGGCGGCAAACCAAGGGGGGGCGCCCCCTGCTCGAGGATGGCCGCTTCCGCGATCGCGTGGTGAAGCTGGAGATCGATCTTCTCTCCCACGAGTGGTCGCTGATGCGGCTGATCTCGGCCGAGCAGTCGGGACGGCCCATCGGCATCGAAGCGTCGATGCTCAAGATCCGCGGCTCCGAGATCCAACAGGAACTGGCCGAATTGTTGATGGAGTCGGCGGGCCCCTATGCGCTGCCGTTCGTGGCCGAGGCATTGGATCCGGCCTTCCCGGGCGAGACTGCCGGGGAGCGGGTGCAGAATGGTCTGGCCGCGCTGTATTTCGACCTGCGCAAGGTGTCGATCTACGGCGGTACGAACGAAGTCCAGCGCAACATCATCGCCAAGTCGCTGCTGGGGATCTGACCCATGGATTTCGAGTACAACGACGAACAGCGCATGCTCGCGGACACGGTGGCGCGATGGCTCGAGAGCGACTATTCCTTCGAACATTTCCGCCGCCGCATCGCCGACGTCCGGCTGCTCGAAGCCGATTGGGGTCGGCTCGGCGAACTGGGTCTGCTCGGTCTGAACGTCCCGGAAGCCGACGGCGGGCTGGGTGCGGGCCCCGTCGAGACCCTCATCGTCATGCAGGCGTTCGGCCGGGCGCTCGCCGTCGAGCCGTTCGTCTCAACGGCGGTCGCGGGCGTGTCGCTGCTCGATCACGATTCGGCGGGTGGGCAGCATCGCGGTCTGCTCGGCGAGATTGCCGGTGGGTCATGCCGGGTCGCGCTGGCCGCGCTCGAGCCGGAAAGCCGCTACGACCTCGCCCGGATTTGCACCGAGGCAGCGGCGGTGGACGGCGGGTTCCTGCTGAGCGGACGCAAAGCGGTCGTGCTCGACGGTGACGGCGCCGGCCGCTTGATCGTGAGCGCGCGCACGGCCGGACCGATCGGGTCGACCACGGGCATATCGCTGTTCGTGATCGACGGCACGGCGCCCGGGGTTTCCGTCCGGGGTTTTCCGACCATCGACGGCAAGCGGGCGGCGGAGATATCGTTCGACCGCGTGTCGGTGGCGCCGACCGCGCTGCTCGGCCCCGTGGGCGCGGGGTACGAATTGCTGGAATGTGCCGTCGATCGCGCGATCGCGGCCCTGTGCGCCGAAGCGGTGGGCGCGATGGAAAAGCTCGTCGAGTTGACGGCGGAACATCTGCGCACACGCAAGCAGTTCGGACGGCCGATCGGCCAATTCCAGGCGCTGCAGCACCGGATCGCGGACATGGCGGTCGCCGCGGAGCAGGCGCGTTCGATGGCGCTGTTGGCCGCGGCCCGGGCCGCCGATTCCGACCCAATCGAGCGCCGGCGGGCGATCTCGGCGGCAAAGGCGATGGTCGGGCGATCGGGCCGGTTCGTGGGACAGCAGGCGGTGCAATTGCACGGCGGCATGGGAATGACCGATGAGCTGCCGGTCGGCTATTACTTCAAGCGTCTGACGTGCATCGATCTCACCTGGGGCAACGTCGAACATCACGTCGAACGATATGGTGACCTATTATGAGCGATACGCAATCCGATGTGCTCCTCGTCCGGTACGAGGACGACATCGCGGTCATGACCATGAACAACCCGAAACGGTTGAACGCGTTCAACTGGGCCATGCGAACGGCCATGTACGATCGCTTGCTCGAAATCGAGGCCAACGACACCTGCCGGGCGATCGTGCTCGAGGGGGCGGGCGGCAATCTCTGCGCCGGCGGCGACATCTCCGAGATGAAGCACCGGGAGATCGTCGAAGCGCGGCTGCGGATGGACCTGCCGACCCGCATATTCAAGCTGCTCGTGAGCGGACCGAAGCCCTTCGTCTGCGCGGTCGAGGGCAATGCCGCCGGCGCGGGCGTATCTTTCGTGGCCGCGAGCGACTATGCGGTCGCGGCCCGCGACGCCCGCTTCACCTGCGCCTTCATCAAGGTCGGTCTCATGCCCGATGTCGGGGGCATCTGGTCGCTGCCGCGCAAGGTCGGACACCGCAAGGCGATGGAACTATGCGCCTTCGGCGACACCATCGACGCCGCCGAGGCGCAGCGCATCCAACTCGTCAATGCGGTGTGCGAGCCCGGCGCTGCGCTGAACGCAGCGCTGGAGGCGGCGGCGAGATTCGCGCGGATGCCGGCGCTCGCGATGGCGCTGATGCGCTCCGCGCTCAACACCGGCAACGACACGGTCGATCAGGCGGTCGCGACGGAAATCAACTTCTCGTCGGTATTGCAGAACAGCGCCGATTTCGCCGAGGCGGCGTCGGCGTTCAACGAAAAGCGCAAACCCCGTTTCATCGGCCGCTGACCCTCACGGCTCGCTCGACAAGCGCTTGAGCAATTCCGGGTCGCTCGCCTCCCAGAATGTCGTCCAGCTCGGAAAGTGGTGGGGCAGGGTCGGCTTTCGATCGCGCCAGGCATCCCAGCGCTGAAAGTTCGGTCCGGTGGGGCGCTCCAGCACGTCCGCCGAATACCAATGCTTTTCCGAGCGTTTGACGAAGAACCATTCGCCGCCGCGTCGCTCGTAGGTGTCGAAATAACAGATCGCCATGACGATCCACTGGCCGCTCGCCTCGTGCTCCGCCCGGCAGTAGACCTTCCCGGTCGCGTGATCCGGATCCTGAAAGTCGATCGCGTGTCCGCAGACTTGATGAATCGAACGATAGAACGTCCGAACGTGTGGATCGACGAAACGCTTCAGGGCGGCGCGGCCGATACCGTGGGAACCGCAGTTCACGTCCTCGACGAAAAGCGCCACCCAGGCGTCGAGATCGCGCGAGTCGACGGCCAGCGCATAACGCATCGGCAGCTGCTGGATCGCGAGCTGAGACTCGATACGATCGATGCGTCTGAGCAAGCCTGTCTCGGGGGTCATGAGGTCGACACTATATGCTGGCCCTTCGCACCGTCAAAGGTCGAAGCGTGACCATTGCGCAACTAGGGGGTGGACGATGGATGCCAGCATGAACGGCCGGCGAACGAGCGGCGCAGTCGAACCGGCGCCGGCGGCCAGCGTCATCATCGTGCGGCCGGGTGCGGCTCCCGAGGTGCTGTTGCTGAAACGCCCCGCCTCGGCACGCTTCATGCCTGATGCGTATGTGTTTCCGGGCGGCGCCGTCGATGCACGCGATGGCTCGGCGGATGCGCTCGGGCTGTGTGCGGGGATGTCGGATGCGCAGGCGAGCGCCGTGCTCGGTCTGCCCGCCGGGGGACTCCGCTATTTCGTTGCAGGCATCCGGGAATGCCACGAGGAGTGTGGCCTGTTGTTCGTGCGCGATGGCGGCGGGTCCGCGCGGACTGCTGAGTCCGCGCCGGCCGGGCGGTCCTCCGCGGACCTGCTGCAGTGGTGCGCGGCGACGGGCCGTCTTCTCGCGACCGACGAACTGATCTATTTCGCCCATTGGATCACCCCGGCGGCCATGCCCCGGCGGTTCGACACGCGCTTTTTCCTGACCCGCTGTCCGGACGCCCAAACCGCCTCGCTGACCGGGGAAGAAATGACGGATCTGTTGTGGATACCGGCGGGGGAGGCGCTCGCCTTGCAGGCCTCCGGGCGGCTCAAGCTCATGAGCGCGACGCGAGGTCTCCTGGGCCAGATTTCGCGGTTCGACACGGTGCAAGCGCTGTTTGACTTTGCGCGCGAACCCCGCGTCATTGAGACGGTTTTGCCGGTCATGCCGGCGCCGGAGGCGGGCGGTTGACGGGGGTGCGGGGGTCGTTTATATTTTCGAATATCATTCATATATTGAATGATTTGTCGGCCAATCCCAGGACATCATGCCCAAGATCAAGTTCTTCGAATTCAACGGCACCGAGCACGTCGTCGATGCGACGGTCGGCCAGACCGTCATGCAGGCCGCGACCGCGCACGCGGTCCCCGGCATCATCGCCGATTGCGGCGGCAATTGTTCCTGCGCCACGTGTCACGTCTACATCGGCAAGCCCTGGAGTTCGCGCATCGCTCCGCCCACCAAGGAGGAGAACGACATGATCGATTGCGCCTTGCACGTGAATGAGGAGAGCCGGCTGAGCTGCCAGGTGCCGATCACCGCCGAATTGGATGAAATGGTGGTGCGGATTCCCGAATCGCAGACCTGAACCGCATGAACCCGCTGGTTTCGCCGCTGTTTCAGCCTCTCGCAGTGCGGGCGCTGATGCTCAAGAACCGGATCGTCATGGCGCCGATGACCCGGGGCTTCTCGCCGAACGGCGTGCCGGGGCGTGACGTCGCGGACTACTATCGGCGCCGGGCCGAGGGGGAGACAGGACTCATCATCACCGAAGGCGTCGGCGTCGACCACCCCGCTGCGCTCGGCGATGCCGGCCTGCAGGAGGCGAACCTGCCGCAGATGGCCGGTGAGGCAGCGCTCGACGGGTGGCGCTGCGTCGTCGCCGGGGTGCACGCGGCGGGCGGTCGGATCATCCCGCAATTGTGGCATCAGGGCGTGATGCGCAAGGCCGGCACCGGGCCGCATCCGGAGGCGCCGAGCTGCCGGCCCTCGGGCCTGTGGGGTCCCGTCGGCGGAACCACCGCCCTCGCCGCGGAGGACATCGTGGAATTCGCCAAACCCACGAGTCCGATGACCGACAACGATATCGCGGATGTGATAGCGGCCTACGGGCGCAGCGCGGCGCATGCCGTCGCGGTCGGCTTCGACGGGATCGCCATCCATGGCGCCCACGGTTATCTGCCGGACAGCTTTCTGTGGGAGGAGACAAACCACCGCGCGGATCGCTGGGGCGGAGACCGCCGACGCCGTTCCGAGTTCTCGGTGCAGGTGGTCAAGACCGTTCGTGCGGCCATCGGGGAGGAACGGCCGATCATCTTTCGCTTCTCCCAGTGGAAACAGCAGGACTTCCGCGCGAAGCTCGCCTCGAACCCCCGCGAACTCGAGGAGGTGCTGGGTCCGATCGCCGCCGCCGGTGTCGACGTGTTCGATGCCAGCGTCCGCTATTTCAATCGACCGGAATTCGAGGGTTCGCCGATGAATCTGGCGGGGTGGGCGAAAAAGGTCACCGGCCGTCTCAGCATGGCGGTCGGTGGCGTCGGGTTGGACAAGGGCTATTATGATTCGCAGCGGGACGGCACGGCGCAGTCTTCCTACAACTTCGAGCCCTTGATGCAACGCTTCGCCGCTGGCGAGTTCGATCTGGTCGAAGTCGGCCGGTCCCTGCTCCATGACGCGGCGTGGACACGCAAGGTGCGGCTGGGCGAGGCCCTGCAGCCGTTCAGCGAGGAATCCTTGAAGGCGTTGAGCTAGTCCCGGGGAGTCAAGATGAGCGAAGACAGTGTGTTGGTGCGGCTCGACGCCGACGGGATCATGACCCTGACGTTGAACCGGCCGGCGGTCAAGAACGCGTTCGACACGGCCACGCAGCGGCGGCTGTGCGAGATTCTATATGACGCGTCGAGGACCCCGGCCGTCAGGGTGCTCGTGCTCACCGGCGCCGGCAATGCCTTTTGCACGGGCGGTGACGTCAAATCCCTGGGCGCACCCGATCCCGGAGATCCCGTGGCGGGCCAGTATTCTGGGGATCCGGTGTGGCAGGCGGAGGAAGCCCGGGTGGATCGCCTGCGCAGGTTCACCGAAGCATCGCGGCTGCTGCACCGGATGGGCAAGCCGACAATTGCGATGGTGCGAGGGCCGGCGGCGGGCGCCGGATTATCGTTCGCGCTCGCGTGCGATTTCCGTTTCGCCGACGCGAGCGCGTTCTTTGTGACTTCGTTCGCCCGGATCGGATTGTCGGGGGATTTCGGCGGCAGCTATTTCATGACCAAGCTGATCGGTCCGGCCAAGACGATGGAGCTGTACATGTTGAGCGAGCGCATCGGTGCCGAGGAGGCGTTGCGTTTGGGACTGCTCACGCGGCTCGCCGCGGAGGAGGAGCTAGAGGCGCAGACGTACGAATTCGCGCGACGATTGGCGAAGGGACCCGCGGTGGCATTGCGCTTCGTCAAGGACAACGTGCATGCGGCGCTCGACGAACCGTTGGAGCAGGCCTTCGAAATCGAGATTCGCAACATGGTCCGTTGCCGCATGACGCAGGATTCCATCGAGGCCATTGCGGCGCTCCAGGACAAGCGCGAACCCCGGTTCAAGGGATACTAGGAGGTTCCATGCGTCGCGCCGCCATCGTTGCTCCCTTGCGTACGCCGGTTGGCACCTTTGGGGGCAGTCTGCGGTCCTTGAGTGTCGAGGCGCTGGGCGCAGCCGTGGTCAAGGCCGTGCTGGAGAAGACCGCGCTCGATCCGGCGTTGATCGAGGACGTGATATTTGCGCAATCCTACGCGAGCGGGGAGACGCCCTGCGTCGGACGGTGGATTGCGCTCGAGGCGGGCCTGCCGGTGGCGGTGCCCGGCATGCAGCTGGACCGGCGCTGCGGCGGCGGTCTCCAGGCTGTCATCAACGCCGCCATGATGGTGCAGAGCGGTGCGGCGGATGTGGTGCTCGCCGGCGGCGTGGAGAGCATGAGCAACGTCGAGTACTACACCACTGACATGCGCTGGGGCACGCGGGCCGGGAGCGTGAAGCTGCATGACCGTCTCGAGCGCGGACGCGAGCGCTCGCAGCCCGAGGCGCGTTTCGGGCGCATTTCCGGCATGATCGAAACAGCCGAAACCCTCGCCAGACAGTTTGGCATCTCGCGTGCGGATGCGGATGCGTATGCCGCCCGCAGCCAGCAACGAGCCGCCCGAAGCTGGTCCGAGGGGCGCTTCGCGGAGGAGATCGTCCCTCTGCAGGTCGCGCAGCGCAAGGGCGATGCGCTGCGCGTCGACCGCGACGAAGGAGTCCGGCCCGACACCACGCCGCAGTCCCTTGCGGCGCTACGGCCTCTATTGCGCGACGGGACCGTGACCGCGGGGAACTCGAGCCAACAGAACGATGCCGCTGCGTGCTGCCTGGTGGTCGCGGAGGACCAATTGGCGAAATTGAAGCTCGAGCCGCTGGGGTTTCTCACGGGGTGGGCCGCGGCGGGTTGCGAGCCTGGGATCATGGGGATCGGCCCGGTGCCGGCCGTGGCACGGCTGTTCCGCCGCACGGGCCTGAGCTTCGAGCGGATGGATCTCGTGGAGTTGAATGAGGCGTTTGCGTGCCAGGTCCTGGCGGTGCTCAAAGGCTGGAATTGGGACGACCCGGAGCGGCTCAACGTCAACGGATCGGGCATCTCGCTGGGCCATCCGATCGCCGCGACGGGCGTGCGCATTCTCGCCACCCTGCTTCACGAATTGAAGCGGCGCGGTGGACGTTACGGACTGGAGACGATGTGCATCGGCGGGGGGCAGGGCCTTGCTGCCGTATTCGAGAGCGCAGGCAGCAGCGGGGGCGGCGCCTGATTTGCAATAGGCGTCAGACCGCCCGGTCGCGCACCAGTCCGTCGTAGATCTGCTGGGCGAGGGCGAGCGCGGCATCGAAATCCTGAACATCGATCCCGGCCTGCACGGCGGCCAGCAGCGCCGTCCGCGCGGCACTTTCCGGCTCGCCCGGCCGCCGGGCCAGCACGTCGGCGACGGCGGCCCGCGGATCAGCCTCGGGAAACGGCCGGTTGCGGACCAGGGCGCGCTCGACACGCCCGGCCGCCGCGGAGGCACGGGCAAGCTGTGCGGCGTGCGCCAGCAGCGCGGCGTGGGATTCCAGCGGCCCGCGTGGATCCGCCTCGATCACGGCGTCGAAAACCGCCGAGCCGCGAAATTCCGCCGCGCTCAGCCGGGACGAGTCGAGCATCATCGGCAGGGCGCGTGCGATTCCCCACAGGCGTGGCAGGCGCAACGAGCCCGACAATGGGATGAGGCCGTGCGTGAGTTCCGGCAGCGCAAGGACCGCATCTTCTAGCGCGATGCGGTGGTGGCAGGCTAGGGCAAGTTCGAAGCCGCCGCCGATGGCTGCCCCGTGAATGGCGGCGACCACGGGTTTGGTGCTGCGCTCGATTGCCGGCAACAGATGCGCGGACAAACGGGGCTCCGCCGCCCCTGCCGCGGTGCCCAGCTCTCGCAAATCGCCGCCGGCGCAAAAATGGCGGCCGGTGCCATAGAGGACGATGCCCGCGACCGATGCATCCCGGCAAGCGGCATCCAAGGCATGGCCGAGCTCGCTCCTGACGCCGAGCGAGAGGCAATTGACCGGCGGGTTGTGCATTCCGAGCAGCAGGATGCCGTCCGAAAGGCTGGCGTCGACACGCATGGCGGCAATGATAGTGCGGACAGTGCGGATACGCCATTCATATAATGGAACACTGTGCATAAAATGGATTTTGATTCGGTCCGGCCGTAGAATCGGTCCATGGCGGACGGCGCACGCGGGTATCACGGGGAGAGCATGGATTCGATCGACATCGAGGGGCTTCGACGCTGGGTGGGCCGTACGCAATCGGTTCACGACCGCGCGGCGCCGTCCCCCCTCGCCGGCCTGGCGGCGCTGCTCGACCATCGCGATCCACCCCGACCGGAGCGCGGCGTGCCGCCGCTGGCACATTGGATGTATTTCCTCGAACGGGAGCGCCAGTCGAACCTGGATCTCGACGGGCACCCGAAGCGCGGTGGGTTTCTGCCGCCCGTGCCGTTGCCCCGGCGCATGTGGGTGGGCGGTCGGATCGAATTCCTGGGGCCCATTGCGGTCGATGCTGCGATGGAGCGACGGTCGACGATCGTGAGTGTCACCGCGAAGTCCGGTCGGACCGGCCCGATGGTGTTCGTCACCGCCCGCCACGAGATCTGCGTGGGCGGCGATACCCTTCTCAGGGAGGAGCAGGATATCGTCTACCGTCACGCGTCGAACGACAAGACCGCGGCGACGACGTCGGGGGACCAATCCGCAAGTCCGACCGTCGAGGCGGCCGGTGCCGGTGTGACCACGCGGCGCGTTGCGCTCGACCCGGTGATGCTCTTTCGTTTCTCGGCGCTCACCTTCAACGCGCACCGCATCCACTACGACCGCGATTATGCGCGGCAGGTGGAGGGCTATCCGGGACTCGTCGTCCACGGGCCCTTGACGGCGACGCTGCTGATGGACCATTTCCTTGCGAACCAGCCGCACACCCCGGTGCGTTCGTTCCATTTTCGCGCCCGACAGCCGCTGTTCGATACGATGGATGTCGAACTGGGCTTGGAGCCGACCGCGGGCGGCGCCACGCTCTGGGCACGCGCCGCCGGCGGACCCGTCGCCTTCACCGCCGCGGTGAACGACCCGTGACCCTGTCCAGCCCGAAGTGCGCCGTGGTCACGGGCGGCACCCGCGGCATCGGATTCGCCATTGCGCGCCGGTTCGTCGAGGATGGCTATTCGGTGCTCATCATCGGGCGCGATGCACGCGCATTGTCGGACGCCGCTTCCCGGCTCACCGGCACTGTGCGGGTTGCGGCCGGCGACGTATCGATCCGCGCCGACGTCGAGCGGATGGCGGCCGAGGTCGCCAAGGAGTTCGGGCGGGTGGATGTCCTGGTGAACAACGCCGGAATCTTGGAAACCGTCTCCGTGGGCGCTCCACTCGAGCAGGCGGAGGCGGTATTCGACCGCGTCATCGGCGTCAACCTGAAGGGCGCTTTCCTGATGTCCCACGCGCTGGCCCCGTTCATCGCCTCGCCTGGCGGTAGAATCATCAATCTGGGTTCCATCGTGGCCCAAAGCGGCGCCTCGGTACCGGGGTATACGGCCTATGCGCCGTCCAAAGCGGGCCTGCATGGATTGACGCTCGCGCTGGCCCGCGAGCTGGCGCCGCGCGGCATCAACGTGACCACGGTCGCGCCCGGCATGACGGCGGAGACGGGGCAGACCGCAAACTGGGATGCGGCGCGCACGGCGCCGATCCTCGCGCAGATTCCGCTGGGCCGTTTCGGTGCCGTGGCCGACGTCGCGGATGCGGTGGCGTGGCTGGCGTCTGCGAACTCGTCGTATGTGACGGGAATTTCGCTGCCGGTCAACGGGGGCTGGCGTTTCAATTGAACCGCGGAGGTCCGCGCTTCGAACTCTTTTCGACCGAGGTGACCATGATAGTGCAGAACAAGTTGGAATTTCCCCACGCCATCGAGCGCCCGGACATGATTCCGGCGAAGCGGTATTACGATCCGGAATTCTATGCGCGCGAGTGCGAGCGCCTGTGGCCGCGCGTCTGGCAGATGGCGTGCCGGCTCGAGGAAATTCCGAAGCCGGGCGACTACGTGGTCTACGACGTGCTCGACCAGTCGGTGATCCTCACGCGGGTGGATGAGAAGACGGTCAAGGCGTACCACAATGCATGCCGTCACCGCGGCGTCCAGCTGGTCAAGGACCGCGGCCACTGTGACGGACTCTTCACGTGTCCCTTTCATGCTTGGCAGTACGGACTCGACGGCAAATGCAAGACCGTCTATGCCGCGCAGCTGTTCCAGCGGGACGTGGTTCGCGGCGACGATCTGCGCCTGCGTGAATGCCGCGTGGAGCTGTGGGGGGGATGCGCGTTCATCAACTTCGACGACAACGCGCCGCCGCTGCGGCAATCGATCGAACCGTTCGCGACCATGCACGATGCGTGGCACGTCGAATCGCTGCGCACCGAATGGTGGCTCGCGGCACGGCTGCCCGTGAACTGGAAACTGGCGATGGAGGCCTTCATGGAGGGCTACCATGTGCTCGCCACCCATCCGCAGCTGCTCACCGGCCCCTCCGATCCCCTCGCGTTCACGTACGCCGAGATGCCGCGTTCGATTTCACCGATGACCCGATACATGACGACGCCGGTGCAGAAGATGCCCGACGAAATCCCGGCCCGCGATTTCATCGACCTCAACATTCATTTCATGAAAGTGCTCAACGAGGGCATGGCGGGCATGACGCATCGCAAGGACATCGCCGTGGCGGAAGCTTTGCGCGACGAGCCTCTGCCACGGCCGCTGCCCGAGGCGATGGTGGCGTGGCGGCGCAAGCTCAACGACGCGGTGATCGCCGCGCACAAGGCGAAGCAGATGGACATCGGCGAGCTCAACGACGTCGACGCCAAGGGCTATGCCACCTCGGTGAATTTCTGTTTTCCCCACTATTTTCTGCTCCCGACCTATGGCAGCGCCTCTTCCTACCGCATCCGGCCGCTGGGGCCCGAGGAATGTCTGTTCGAGCTCTGGTCCCTGACGCGGTTTCCGGAGGGGGAGGAGCCGCCGCCCATCAAGACCCCCACGCCGATGGAATGGAACGATCCGCGGTGGCCGCCGATTCCGACCCAGGACTTCGCCAACCTGCCGCTCCAGCAGCGAGGCCTGCATACGAAGGGGTTCGACCACATGCGTCTGTCCAACCAGGTCGAGGGACTCATCAGCAATTATCAGCGGTTGATCGATGGGTATCTCGCCGGACGGCCGTATGACGAGCTCCTGCGTGCCGCGCACCAGGTCTCGGGAACGATCGACGTGCCGATCAAAGATCTTGGGTTCTGAACCGAGGGGCGACGCCGGGCATCGCTGGCAGGTGCTCGGCGTGGTCGCCGTCGGCTTCATGGCCGGCATCCTGCCGAGCGGAAGTTTCGTGGTGGCGATTCCCGCGCTGCTCGCGGAGTTTCACGCGGCTCCCGGCAGCGGCCCCTTGGTCATGACCATCTTCATGGTCAGCAACACGATCGCGATGCTTCCGACGCCCTGGCTGATCCAGCGGTTCGGCATCCGGCGCTGTTTCCTTGGAACCATGACGCTGCTGGTGCTCACCAGCGTCCTTGGCGCCGTGAGTCCGGATTTCGGGTTCCTGATCGTGGTCCGGGCGCTCCAGGGCATCGGTACGGGGACCCTCATGCCCTTGAGCGGCATTCTGATCGTCGAGCGCTTCGAGTCGCGTGACCGCGGTCGTGCCGCGGGCATCATGGGTCTCGCCATGACGCTGGCGCCGGCGATCGGTCCCACGCTCGGCGGCTTGATGGTCGACGCCTGGGGTTGGCGCAGCGTGTCCCTGCTGCCGCTGCCACTCGCATTGATCGCGTGGGTCGCCGCATGGCGCTGGCTGCCGGCGCGGGACGAGGACGTTGGGCACCGATTCGATTTTAGGGGTATGTTTCTGCTGTCGGTGCTGACCTTAAGCTGGCTGGGACTCGTGAGCTATGCGGCGCAGCCGGGTGTGGCGCAGGCGTGGATCATGGGATCGTTTGCGCTTCTGCTGGGGCTGTCGATCGCGGCTTTCGCCCGGCATGCGCGCCGCGTCGAGAAGCCCCTCATCGGGCCCGGCGTCTGGCGCCACCGCCGGGTCGTCATGGGTGCGCTGGTGGCATTCGTCCTCGGCTTTCACAGCTACGGCGCCGTCTATCTGGTGCCGATCTACCTTCAAGTCGCCCAGGGAATGAGCGCCACGCGTGCCGGCGCTGCGCTGATGCCCGGTACGGTGGCGCTGGCATTGACCTCGCCGATCGTGGGGTTCCTGCACGATCTTCTGTCACCGAGGCAGCTCATGGCGGCCGGCATGGCCGTCCTTGCCGGGAGCTGGCTGTTCCTCGGCGGGTTTGCCACGCGGCTGTCCTATGCCGGCTTCATCCTCTGCCTTCTGCTGAGCCGCGTGGGCTTCGCCTTCGTCAACACACCGATGACGCAGGCGGCGCTCTCGGAGCTGACCGGAGACGTGCTCGGGCAGGCCGCTGCGCTGCTGGGTTACGTCCGGCAGCTGGGGGGCGTGTTCGGTATCGCCGCTTTGGCGGTCTTTGTTCAATGGAGGAGCTCCCAACTGGCCGGCGCGGAAGCCCTGCTGATTACGCCCTACGCGGAGGGGTTCCTTCTGGTCGGCGTCATGGCCGCCGGAAGCCTCGCGGCTGTCTGGCGCCTGTAACTCCGTAGAGGTCATTGACCGCGGCTCCGGCCTCTGTAAAAATGAACACCATTCACATAAATGAATGATAAGTGGCTCGGTATGATACGCCGATTTCAATTAGTGGCGATTCATCAATCCATCGCGGCCGCCGTCTGAACGGCGCCGCGACGAACAGCAGGATCCGCGCATGGACTTTTCAAAATACAAGGCAATTGTATTCCGGCGCGAGGGACGCGTCCTGCATGCCACGCTCAACCGTCCGGAGTCCATGAACGCGGTCGACGCCGACATGGACCACGATCTGGGCCGGCTGTTCACCGATGCCGCGAACGACGAGGAAACCAGGGTCATGGTGCTGACAGGCGCAGGCCGGGCGTTCAGTGCCGGCGGCGACGTCGAGCACATGCAGCAGGTCATCGATCACCCGGAGTTGTTCCTGAAGGGCATGGCGCAGGCGCGCAACATCGTGATGTCCCTGCTCGAGTGCCCCAAGCCGGTGATCGCCAAGGTCAACGGGGCCGCCATCGGTCTGGGTGCCACCATTGCGCTGTTCTGCGACCTGATCTATGCGACGGAGACCGCAAAAATCGGTGATCCTCACGTCAAAGTCGGATTCGTCGCGGGTGACGGGGGCGCCGCGATCTGGCCTCAGTTGATCGGCTATGCCCGGGCCAAGGAGTATCTCCTCACCGGCGATCCGCTCACCGGAGCCGAGGCGGCCCGGATCGGGCTCATCAACCGGGCCGTGCCGGCGGCGGAGCTGGACGCGGTGGTGGATGCGATGGCGCAGCGCCTGGCGGCCGGCGCGGCGCGCGCCATCCAGTGGACCAAGCAATCGGTCAACATTTCGCTGCGCCAGGTGGCGAGCCAGGTACTCGATGTGTCGCTCGCTTTGGAGGCGCTGTCGAATCTCAGCAAGGATCATCAGGAGGCGGTGAATGCGTTCCGCGACAAGCGCGAGCCTCGGTTCACCGGCGAATAGCGTCCGATGATCCCCGCGAAGCGCCAGCTGTACCGGCATGCCGATCTCGACCGGGTGCTCAATCCGAAGAGCATCGCGATCGTCGGTGCCTCGGCACGCCCGGGTTCGTTCGGTGAACGCATACAGGCCAATCTGGCCTGCTTCCAGGGCACGGTCCATTTGGTCAATGCCCGCTACACCGAACTGGGCGGTCAGCGATGCTATCCGTCGCTGGCGGCGCTGCCGGACAAGCCCGATTGCGTGGCCGTCGCGGTGCCCCGCGAAGCCGCCGAAGCGGTTGTCAGTGAAGCGGGCGAGGTAGGCGCCGGCGGCGTCATCCTGTATGCCTCCGGTTATGCCGAAACGGGCAAACCCGAGCGGATTGCGGAGCAGGCGCGGTTGACGGCGCTCGCGGCGAGCCACGGCCTGCGCATCCTCGGACCGAATTGCCTGGGCATCGCGAACTATGCCCGCTCGGCCCGCATTACCTTCTCGGACTATCCCGCACCGCGTCCGGCGACCCGCTTCGCCGTGGGCATTGCGAGCCAGTCGGGCGCTCTGTCGCAATCTCTGGCCCAGGCCATGGAGCGGGGCACGTCCGTCAGCCATGCCTTTTCCGCCGGCAATCAGAGCGACGTGGACGTCGCCGACCTCGTGGCTTATCTCGCCGACGACCCGGCGTGCCGGGCCATCGCCTGCGTCTTCGAGGGCATGGCGCATCCCGAGCGCCTGTTGGAGGCGGCGCAGCTGGCCTGGACGGCCGGGAAGCCGCTCCTGATCCACAAGATCGCGACGGGCATACTCGGCGCCCAGGCGGCCATCTCGCACACCGGATCGCTCGCGGGCTCGGACGCGGCCTATCGGGCCGCTTTCGACCGCGTCGGCGCGATCGTGATCGAGGATTTCGAGGGCTTGATGGAAGCTGCGGCTTTCTTTGCGAAGGCTCCTCCGCCGCTTGCGCGAGGCGTGGCGGTCGCCGCTACGTCGGGGGGCGCCGTGATCATGGCGGCGGACAAGGCCGAGATTCATGGCGTGGCGCTGCCTCAACCGAGTGACCGGGTGCGCGAGGTGCTCGAAGCCCACATCCCCGATTTCGGCTCCGCGCGCAATCCCTGCGATGTGACGGCGCAGGTCGTGAATAACCCGCAATCGCTCTGGGCCTGCGGCGAGGCGCTGCTGTCGGACGAGGCCTTTGGCGCCCTCGTCATGCCGCAGCCGGTGGCCTTCGATTTTCACAAGCCCCGGATCACCGCCTTCAGCGAGTTGTCGCATCGGCACGGCAAGATCACCTGCAACGTGCTGATCTCCGACTGGCTCCAAGGACCGGCGGCATGGGAGGCGGAATCGGACCCGCACGTCGCCATGTTCCGTTCCATGGACCGGTGCTTCCGCACGCTCGCAGCCTGGCACCGGCGGGAGGACCGGCGTCAGGCCGGTCCGCGGACGGTGCCGGCGGCCGTCGATGCCGGGGCGCAAACGCGGGCAGCTCAGGCGATCGATTCCTCGGCCCACGTCACGCTCACGGAGCGCGAGGCCAAACGCGCGCTCGCGGAATATGGGGTGCCCGTCGTCAAGGAGTCGCTGGTGCAGGATGCGAGCGCGGCTTTGGCGGCCGCTTCGGAGGCCGGCTATCCCGTCGTCATCAAGGTCGAGTCACCCGACCTGCCCCACAAGACCGAGGCGGGTGTCATCCGCTTAGGGCTCCGGTCGCCGGAGGAGCTGCGCGCCGCCTTCGACGAGGTGTCGGCAAACGCCCGCAGGGCCGGACCGCAGATCCGCGTGCAGGGCGTGTTGGTCCAGCCGATGATTCCCGCGGGAGTCGAGGTGATGGTCGGCGCACGCATCGATCCGCAGCTCGGACCCCTGGTGCTCGTGAGCCTCGGCGGAATTTTTGTCGAGCTGTTGAAGGATGCCGCCGTCGAGCTCGCACCGGTCAATCGGGCCGAAGCGCACGGCATGCTCATGAGACTCAAGGGACGCGCCATTTTCGAGGGATTTCGCGGATCCGCGCCGGTCGACATGAACTCGCTTTCCGAGGTGATCGTACGGTTGTCGCAGTTTGCGTCCGACCATCGGGACCGGATCGCCGAACTCGACGTGAATCCCCTCATTTGTTCCGGCCAGTCGGTGGTAGCCGTCGACGCCTTGATCGTACGCCGGTCATCCGCCGGTTAATGCCCACGCCATTTCAGAGGTAACGCCCATGTCAGACCCCTACGCTCACTTCGAGCAGCTCAATTTTGACCGGCCGCATCCCCGGGTGCTGCGCATCCGGATCGCCTCGCCGCTCAAGCTCAATGCCATGACCGCCACCCTGCATCGGGAGTGTTCGGAAATCTGGAAGGTCGTCGATGCCGACCGGAGCGTGTCGAGCGTCATCATCACCGGATCGGACAAGGCGTTCTCCGCCGGCGGCGACCTCGTGCACGAGCGCAAAGTATGTGAAGACTACGACCTTCGCATGCAGGCGATGAAGGAGGCGCGCAGCCTGGTGCTCAACATGATCGACTGTTCGAAGCCCATCGTGAGCGCGGTACGCGGCTGGGCGGTGGGCGCCGGCATCGCCTGTGCGCTGCTCGCCGACATTTCGATTGCGGCCAAGGATGCGAAGTTCTCCGACGGTCACGCGAAGATCGGCATCGCTTCCGGGGACCATGCGACGATCTTGTGGCCGCTGCTCTGTGGGATGGCCCGCGCCAAGTACTATCTGCTGCTCGCGGAGCCGTTCACGGGCGCCCAGGCGGCCGACATGGGACTCGTGTCCTTGGCCGTGGAGGATGCGGAACTCGACGCCAAGGCCGTGGAGATCGCCGTCCGGCTCGCGGAGCTCGCGCCGGCGGCGGTGCGCTGGACCAAGCAGACGCTGAATCATTGGTTGCGGCAGGCGGCTCCGATATTCGACGCCTCGCTCGCGCTGGAATTCATCGGCATGGCGGGTCCCGAGGGACGCGAGGGCATCGATGCCTTCCTGGAGAAGCGGCCGCCGAGCTTCTCCCCCGACACGCCGGTCTGACGCTGCAAGGGAAGTTCACCATGCGCAGCACCCGTTCGGCGTTGCAGTCGATGGCGGATCTGGTTGATCGCAACGCGCGGCTGCATGCCGGCGAGTGTTATCTCGTGTTCGGCGATCATCGCGCGACGTTCGGACGGTTTGCCGAACGCGCGCGCCGGCTCGCAAGCTCGCTGCACGCCCTGGGAATGCGCCGCCAGGATCGATTTTCGATCCTGGCCATGAATTGCCCCGAATATCTCGATGCCTACGGGGCGGCGGAAGTGTCCCCCTACATCATCAATCCGGTCAATTTCCGCCTAGCTCCGCCGGAAACGGCGTGGATCGTGCGCGATGCCGCGCCGCGCGTGCTGATATTGGAACAACAGTATGTGGGTGTGATCGACCGCCTGCGCGGCGAACTGCCGAGTGTCGAGCATTACGTGGTGATTGGCTTCGACGTCCCCTCGTGGGCGACCCCGTTCGCCGATCTGGTGGCCGCCGGCGATGCCGCGGGACCGCCGCTGCGTCCCGAGGCGGATGACGTCCACGCCATCATGTACACGAGCGGCACGACCGGCCGTCCCAAGGGGGCGATGATCACGCATGCTGCGATGCTCGCGTTGTGCGAAGGCTGGGCGCAAGAACTCGGCACCGATCTCGGCCACAAGATCCTGCTCTCCATGCCGTTCTTCCACATCGGGGCGCGATCGCAGGGGGCGGCCGCCACGGTGCGCGGCGGCACGCTCGTGGTGCTGCGTGCCTTCGACGCCCGCGAGGTCCTCGAGACCATTCAGCGCGAGCGCATCACGCAGTTGCATCTCGCGCCCACGCTGGTGCAGTCGGTGCTGGACCTGCCCGACCAGGAGCACTATGACCTGTCGTCGCTCAGGACCTTGAACTATGCGGCCGCGCCCATGCCGCTCACCACGCTGAAAAGCGCGATGAAACGTTTCGGTCCCATCCTCATCAATGGTTACGGCCAGACCGAAGGGGCCGGTACCGTGCTGCGAAAACATCAGCACCGGCCCGACGGCGGGACCACCGACCTCGCGCGCCTCGGCTCGGTGGGGCAGGCCGTGCTGGATGCCCAGGTGCGCATCGAAGCGCCCGACGGCTCGGAACTCCCGCCCGGATCGGTCGGGGAGATCTGCCTGCGGTCGCCGCAGAACATGATCGGCTATTGGAACAACTCGGTGGCGTCGATCGAGACCCTGCGCGACGGATGGCTGCACACGGGGGATCTGGGCCGCATGGATGACGAAGGCTTCGTATTCCTGGTCGACCGCAAGAAGGACATGATCATCTCCGGCGGCGAGAACGTTTACAGCCGCGAGGTCGAGGAGGCGTTGATGGCCCACGGCGATGTGGCTGACGCAGCCGTGATCGGAGTCCCCGATCCCAAATGGGGCGAAGCCGTCAAGGGTATCGTGGTTTTGAAGCCCGGGCGGGCGGCGAGTCCGCAGGAATTGGTCAGTCACTGCCGCACGTTGATCGCGGGGTTCAAGTGTCCCAAGAGCATCGACTTCCTGACGGAACTGCCGCGCCTGCCGAGCGGCAAAGTCAGCAAGGTGGCGCTGCGTGCCGCCTATCCGGGAGACGGCGCATGATGAAAACACGGATTACGGAAAAGCTCGGAATCCGCTATCCGATCATCCAGGGCGGCATGCAGTGGGTTGGACGTGCGGAGCTGGCGTCCGCCGTGTCGAACGCCGGCGGCCTCGGAATTCTCACGGCCTTGACGCAGCCGACGCCGGAGGCATTGCGCGCGGAAATCGAGCGCTGTCGTGGACTCACCGACCGGCCGTTCGGCGTCAATCTCACCATCCTGCCGAGCGTGACGCCGCCGCCGTACGAGGCCTATCTGGATGCGGCCCTGGGCGCCGGCGTCAACATCATCGAAACCGCCGGTAACAACCCGGAGAGGTTCATCGCCAAGATCAAGGCGGTGGACGGCCTCGTCATCCATAAGTGCACGGCGCTGCGCCACGCCCTGTCCGCCGAGCGCCACGGTGTCGACATGGTCAGCATCGATGGGTTCGAGTGCGCGGGACACGCCGGCGAGGACGACGTGCCGGGCCTCGTGCTGATCCCGCTGGCGGCCCGCGCACTGAAGATCCCCGTGATCGCCTCGGGGGGGATCGCAGACGGGCGGGGATTTGCTGCTGCACTCGCGCTCGGCGCCGAGGGCGTCAACATGGGTACGCGCTTCTGCGCCACGGTCGAGGCTCCGATCCACGACAACATCAAACGCGCGCTGGTGAAGGCCAGCGAGCGGGATACCAATCTAATTTTTCGCACGCTGCGCAACACGGGGCGGGTGCTCAAGAACGCCGTGTCGGACGAGGTGGTCGCCACCGAACGCCGTCCCGGGGGGTGCCGGTTCGAGGACGTGCGCCCTCTCGTCGTGGGCGCGCGAGGACGCGGTGCGCTCGAGAGCGGCGAGGTGAATTCCGGCTTGATCTGGGCGGGGCTGGCGGTGGGTCTCATCGACGACATCCCCACCTGCGCCCAGTTGATCGAGCGCATGGTCGGCGACTGCCGTTCACGGATTCTGGCCTGCCTGTCCGCCGTCGGGCCGGCGGCGGATCCAGGTCATTCAACGCAGGAGGGATGACAGATGGAACGCGACCCTGATGGGCGGGTCAAGAGCGATGTTCTCGGACACCTGCTCCTGATCGGAATTGACCGCCCCGAGAAGCGCAACGGATTCACACCCAAGATCTTCGCCGAATTGGCGGCGGCGTACACCCGGCTGGAGACAACTGCGGACCTGCGCTGCGGCGTCCTGTACGCGGAAGGAGACCACTTCACGGCCGGGCTCGACATGCCGAAGATCGCCCCGCTGCGCAGGGAGGGTCGCCCGCTGATCCCGGATGGGGAGGTCGATCCGTTCAATCTGCGTGCGCCGATCCGCACCAAACCGATGGTGATCGCGCTGAAGGGGATTTGCTTCACGGTCGCCATCGAGCTGATGCTGGCCGCCGATATCGCGGTGGCGGCCGACAACTGCCGGTTCTCCCAGCTCGAGGTCAAGCGCGGCATCATGGCCGGCTGCGGCGCGACCTTCCGCATGGCCGAGCGCGCCGGCTGGGGCAACGCCATGAAAATCCTGCTCACGGGCGACGAGTTCACGGCGCCGGAGGCGTTGCGCTGCAATTTCGTGCAGGAGGTGGTGCCGGCGGGACGGGAATACGACCGTGCACTGGAACTGGCGGAGAAGATCGCCCGTCAGGCTCCGCTCGCGGTGCAGGCGACGATGGAGAGCGGACGCATCGCGCTCGACGAGGGCTGGAGGGCGGCGCATGCGCGCACCGCCTCGACACAGCAGCGGCTTTACAACACCGAGGATGCCCGCGAGGGCGTTCAGTCGTTCATCGAAAAGCGCGACGCGCGCTTCGTCGGCCGCTGAGACCATGGCGGCGCAGCCCATTCCTAAGGGCCTGCGCACCTACATGCTCACCGTCCTCACGTTGATCTACGTGATCAACGGAGTCGACCGGAGCGTGATGTGGGTGGTGCTCGAGCCGATCAAGCGGGAACTCGTCCTCACGGACACCGAGCTTGGCGCATTGTCCGGGTTCGCGTTCGGCGTGTTCTACGCCCTGGCCGGCATTCCGCTCGGCATGCTCGCCGACCGGGTGCAGCGGCGCCGGGTCATCGCCTTGGCGGTGGGCGTCTGGAGCGCGATGACGGCGTCCTGCGGCCTGGCGGGCAGTTTCTGGCAGCTGTTCATGGCGCGGGTGGCGGTCGGTGCGGCCGAATCCGGCGCGCCGCCGGCGTCCATCTCGCTGATCACCGATCTGTATCCAAA
>JBKQSA010000063.1:0-3022 GCA_052143815.1 Steroidobacteraceae bacterium
GCCCTTCTGCAGCTGGTCGTCGCGGCCGTTTTGGGCGATGTCGCCGCAATACACCACGAAATCCGGCAGCGGTTTCATTTTGTTGACCTGATCGACCGCCGAAGCGAGAAAGACGTCGAATTTGTGCCCCTCGATGCTGAACAGGTGCGCATCCGTGAGGATGGCAAAGCGGAAGGGGGTGACCTTCCCCGATGTGGCCGCAGTGACCACCCGTACCAGCCCTAAGTTGATGCCCACGGCGCCGGCAACGAGCGTCGTAAGTCCGGCACGTCCCGAAATCGTGACGAAATCCCTCCGACTGAGATTCTTGAAGTCTTCCATTGTTTTCCTCCTGGTTAGAACGTAAACGTCAAACGCAAATCCACGCTCTCGACGTTCGGCGGCGGGGTGGTTCCGTAGACGGCACCGGTTCCCGTCACGATGCTGTAGCCGACGTTATAGAGTTCGTTGGTCGATTTATAGTCATCCCGCGAATATTCTGCCATGAGAGACAAATGCCGGCGAAATTGCCAGATGGCGCCGACCCGGTAGTCACTCACAGCGATTTCGTGTCCATTTGAATAATCCGCGTACAGAGTCCAGTCGGTCACGGGTTGAACGGAGGCGTGCGCCCTGATGTAGCGCTCGGCGTCCCGCGTGTTCACGATGGCCGCATCCAGGTGGATATATTCGACCGAGATGTCGAAAATATCCTGTTTGAAGCCGACACCGGCCGAATAAATGGTCTTGCTGTTGTCCACCATGGCGCCGCCGACCGGCCCCCCGCCCTGCGTACCCAGAGGCCCACCCGGTAATCCGACGTAAATTCGCTCGGCGCCCACGGTCCCATACAGGCCCGTGTCGCCCAAGTTATTGCCGCGCAACAATATGAAGAGATTGTCTTTGATCTTAGAGCCGTTGGTCGCCGTCGTGGTGTTGCCGGTATTGCTTTCCGCGAGATCGAACGCGCCGAAGCGAATGCTCAAGTCCGGGGTGAATTTGTAAGTGCCGATCACGGCGGGTCCGGCTTGTTGGGACACCGCAAACGCGCCCGCCGCGCCCGCGCCGCCGTAATCGATGTTGGGCTGCAAGCTGCTGTCACCCGGATAGCCGTTGGGCCTGAGGCCGAACAGCAGCGGCTGCGCTCCCGCGGACAACGAGAATCCCGTGCTGCCGGTGCCGATCACGATGAACGCGTCTTTGATGCCGATGTCAGTGCCGCCTTCCAATTGCGAGAGCCCGGTGCCGCCGAAGTCCAAGATGGCCTGGATGTCTTCGGTGTTCGCGGAAAGCACCAGGAAGGATTTCGTAAAGCCCAGGCGATCTTCGCCGTCCGCGACCGGATAGCGATCGCCATTGCCGTAGTCGGCGCGTATGAATCCAGACCACCCGAGGGTGACGGGAACGTCGTCCACCGAGACATTCATGTCGGCGAGCGCCGTCGCAGACCCGGTCAAAGAAATCGCAAGAAGGGCACAGCTCGCTCTTAATCTCGTCATTAGTGTCTCCCCAATGATTGCTTTCTTAATCTAAGCGTCACGCCCCTTGGCCGCGCGCTGCGTGTCGTAGCAATCTATGTCATTGTCTCGTTGGACTGAAATTGGATTTTGTGAGATCAATCCAGCGCTTTCCACATATCGATCGCATGGGGAGCACTAGGCGAATCGCGTCATTGCGGCAACTGCATGCATTTCATAACGGTCGCCAGGCTCGGCAGCGTCACGCAAGCTGCAGCGGAGCTGCGTCTGAGTCAGTCCGCCGTGTCGATCCGAATCGGCGAACTCGAGGCTTCGATTGGCGCACCGCTCGTGACGCGAACCGGCCATGGGGTGCGCCTCACCTAAGCGGGCCGAGTCCTGTAAGGCTATTCGAATCGAATGTTGAGTCTTGGGTAAACGGCAACGATGCGACGGTCAGCCGCAGGTGCGCATTTGCTCCTACAAGTCCGATGTGCAGTATTTGACCATCGCCTTGAGACATTGTTTCGAGAATGATTCCCACGCTTCCGCGCGACCCCGCCGATGACACCCGCCTTGGCATGACGAGGTGTCTCACCTCCAACATCGTTCCGCGTTCGACATCCATTTGGCGCATTCGATAGACAATGCCTATCGTTCCCATAGTTTATATGCATCACATAAATCATGAGTTCCTGTCATCATGGCGTTGATTCACACGGAAAACGCTGCAGCTATGAGCACTTTTTGACACGGATTTTGCCTACGAGCCACATGGGGAGCACGAAGCGAATCGCGTCGCTGCGGCAACTGCATGCATTTCATGCGGTTGCCCGGCTCGGCAGCGTCACGCAGGCTGCAGCGGAGCTGCATCTGAGTCAGTCCGCCGTGTCGCTCCAAATCGGCGAACTCGAGGCCTCGATCGGCGCACCGCTCGTGACGCGAACCGGCCATGGGGTGCGCCTCACCGAAGCGGGCCAAGTCCTGCAAGGCTATGCGGATCGATTGTTGAATCTATGGTCGGAAGCCAGCGATGAGATGGCGAACTTCGTTGGCCAGTTTTCAGGGATTCTGCGCATCGGCGCCGTCACGGCCGCCGAGTTCTGGCTGCCGCGCCTGCTAGTGACGTTCGTCAACGAAAATCCGCGCGTCAAGATCAAGCTGCAGGTGGGCAAACGCGATGAGATCGTCAGCAGCCTTGCCGCCGCGGAATTCGACATCGCCGTCATGGGGCAGCCGCCGGGGGATTTAGCGGTCTGCGCATCCGGCTTCGCCAAGAATCCGGTCGGGTTCCTGGCGGCGCCGGGACACCCGTTGATGTCGCAGCCGAACTTGACCATGGCCGCACTCGCCGATGCGCACCTGTTGGTGCGTGAGCCCGGCTCGGGTACGCGCACGACCGTCGAGCGGCTCTTTCGGGAGGCCGGGCTGCGCTTGCGCATCGGTTCGGAACTCTCGGGCAATGAGTCGATCAAGCAGATGTGCGCGGCGGGTTTCGGGCCCGCGTATTTGTCGCTGCACACCTGCGTGCTGGAGATCAAAGCCGGGCTGCTCGCGATTCTGCCGATCCCCAACAACCCATTCGA
>JBKQSA010000064.1:0-12632 GCA_052143815.1 Steroidobacteraceae bacterium
CCTGCAGATCGAAAGCACCGCCATGCCGTCGATACACACCAGGGCCCGCCGACGGATCACCGCTTCGGTAATGGAGACGGCGCAGTTCCTCTTCGAGGTCGTCGGCAGCGACCGGAGCACCGACGTAGAGTTCGAGCGGGGCAGCGAAGACGCGCGCCGGCACGGACCAGTGCCGACCCTGGAATTCTCGGGTGACGACGCGGTCGAGGTACACCACCCAGACTGCGATGGCGGCCAGGAGTGCGATGCACCCAATGAGGAGCGGGAGGCGCCAGCGAGGCGCCCGGGAGCGGGCCACGCAGCCTGTCCCTAACGGACCATTTGCGCAGGCGGCAGCTCGAATCTCCAGCCGGTGCGCGCAGCCAACTCCTGCATGTCCTCGACGGTGTCGATATCGGTGAGGAAGCGCCGGTTCGCTGTCTCATAAACATGGACGAGCTCGGGATGACGTTCGATCAGATGACGGCAGCCGAGATTCGTATCGCTCGCGAGCACCTGCGTGCGCGCCGCCTCGTCGAGCACGATCGGGTTGCCGCGCGCGGTGTCGATGACCGGCACCAGAACGTGGCCCTGAGGACGTTTTTTGAATGCGCCGATCAGCTCGATCAAATCGTTCGCGGCAATCAACGGTTGGTCGGCGAGAACGATCAGGACTGCGTCGAAGGAGCCCGTCAGTGCGGCGAGTCCAACCCGCACCGAACTTTGCTGACCCTCAGCATGCGCCTCATTGTGCGCGAGCGTCACGGGAAAGTTCTGCACCTGCGCCTCGATCGCATCTCGCGCGTGACCCGTCACGACCACGACCTCATCGACGCCGGCGCCGCTCAGGGCAATGAGCTGACGCCGGATCAGCGGCACCCCCTCGAGACGGATCAGCGGCTTGCTGACTCCTCCCATGCGCCGGCCCTCCCCTGCGGCCAACACCACGCCGCCGACGCGCCACCGCGCGTGCAGACCACCGCCCTGTTTTAGCAAACATCCCATTGCCGCCGCCTCGTAATGACTCGATCGTTGCCCGGGATTCAGTTTAGCACCTGGGGCAAGCGTGACAGGCTGGCGAGATTATGCGCGGGCAGAAAGCGGGTGACCAAATTGCGGGCCATCGCCATGGCCGCGGATTCCGGTACCTGGATCGTGGGATGCAGCCACACGATGCGCGTCCCGCGCGCCCGGATCTGCGCCAGCGCCTGGGCCAGCGCGCCGGGCTCGTCGGTATCGTAGCCGTCGCTGAAAATGAACATGACATCGCCGCGACGCAGCGTGCGACTGAGGTGGTGGTGAAAAGCATCCTGCAGGCAGCTCGCAATGCGGGTCCCGCCGCCGAAGTCGAAGGTCGCGGCATTGATTTTCTCCTGCATGCGGCGGCCGCCGCGCTGCATGAGCGCGGTAACGTCGGCGAGCCGCGTGTGAAAGACGAACGCGCGGGCATCCATCACGTCGACGAACGCGCGGGCAAGCCTCAGATAGAACTGCGCGTGCACTTCCATCGATCGGCTGACGTCCACGAGGAGCACCACGCGCGGCGCCTCACGGCGGCGGCGCACCTGCTGCAGCTGGATCAGTTCGCCCGCAGTACCCATCGCGGTGCGCAGTGTTCGGCGCAGATCAACCGCGCCGCCGGCCTTGCTTTTTTGCCAACGCCGCAGTAGCTGCATGCGCAAGCGACGCTGAAACTGGTCCACGGCAAGTTCGAATCGTTCGATGTCTTCCGCTGTCCAGTCGGTGAAATCCCGCTGCTCCAGCGCTTCGGTCCGGCTGGCTCCGCCTTGTGCGGTCGTGCTGCGATCGTCATCGACCAAATCTTCGGTCGCCCCGAGACCGGTGCTTTGCGAGCCGGGCGCAAATCGTGGCGGCTCATTGCCCGACTCTGCGCGCCGCTGCTCGATCAGCTCCGGGATCGTGCGCCGGCGGCGCGATACGCCCGAGATACGCGTCGTACCCTGAACCCGATCCGGGAACCAAAATGCCCGATGCAGCGCGGAATACTTGAGCCACTGCGGCCGATTACCGGACGCGATCGCGCGCCACCGCGCCTCGACGTGGGGCCATGCGGATAACGGCAGGTCGGCGGCCGCGCGCGTCATGAGCTCGACCTCGGCATAGCCCAGAGCGAAGCCGTGCTCGCGCAGGTAGCCGGCGAACTCGGCCAAACGCTCGCGCGGATCACGCGCCTCAGCGCTCACGCCGGCGGCACGGCAACGCTCGGATTCTGTGCGTTCCGGGGTCCGTCGAGCAGTTTGCCGAGGCGCTCGGCGGTCAACTGCCAGCGGTCGTTGCGCGTCTTGACGAGCGCCGCCAGCGTCGGCACCAGCAGGCGGGGATCGGCAGGCAATTCGGCGTGACCGAGGCCGAACAGCACGCGCACCCAGTCGAGCGTTTCGGCGACGCCCGGGGTCTTGTCCAGATCCTCGCGGCGCAAGCGCTGCACGAAGGCGACGGCTTCCTCGACCAGCCGGGCGCCGGCGTCGGGTACCAGCGTGCGTACGATCTGCATCTCGCGGGCGAGCGACGGGAAGTCGAGATAGTGGAACAGACAGCGGCGGCGCAGCGCGTCGGACAGATCGCGGGTGGCGTTGCTCGTCAACACGACGAGCGGCTTGCTGAGCGCGACGAGCGTGCCGAGCTCCGGCACGGTGACCTGGTACTCGGACAGCATTTCCAGCAGGAAGGCCTCGAAGGCTTCATCGGCACGGTCGATTTCATCGATGAGCAGTACGCAAGGTTCCGTGCAGCGGATCGCCTGCAGGAGCGGCCGCTCGAGCAGAAAGCGCTCCGAAAACAGATTCTCGCGCAGCGCAGCGCTTTCGATCTGCCCGGCCTCGGCAAGCCGGATCTCGAGCAACTGCCGCGAGTAGTTCCACTCATAGACGGACTGGCTGAGATCGAGTCCCTCGTAACATTGCAGCCGCAGCAGACGGCGGCCGAGCGCTCGGGCACTGGCTCCCGCAATCGCGGTCTTGCCGACACCCGCCGCGCCCTCGATCAGAATCGGGCGTTCCAGCGTGAGACCCATCCACAGCAGGTCGGCCAGATCCTCGTCGGCGACGTAGCCGGCGTTGAACAGACGCTCGCGCAGTTCAGACGAGGTAGTCACCGCAACGAAGGCGTTTCTCGCAAGATTCTCGAGCACGGGACAATCAAGCCTTGCGACCGAACAGGCCCATGATCCAACCTCGCAGGATCGCCCAAACCAACGAGAGGAGGTTCAGCTCGCGGGCCGCGGGTGCCGCGGCAGCGGCCCGCGGCGCAGGCGCGGGCAGCGGCGGCGCATCAGACGGCGCGGCGGTCGTACCCGACGGCTCCGCGTGGCCGGTCGACGCGGGAGCCGATCCGGCGCTCGGTCGCGCGTCCTCGAGTGCACGTGCCTTGTCTGAAAACGTGGCGGCGAATTGTCCCAGCAGCACGTCGGACACCGACACCATCATCCGCCCGCCGAACTGCGCGAACTTGCCGTTGATGATCACGTTCGCCTGACCGTTGAGCGTGCTGCCACCGTCGTCGGCCGCGGTCACAATGGCCGTCAGATCCATTGAAGCCGACGATCCGCCCTTGTCCGCACCTTTCCCCAACATGCGCAGCGTGCGCGTCGCCGGATCGAGGGCCAACACCTCGATATCACCCGCGAAGGCCGCCACGGCGGGTCCGACCTTGACCCGCACATTGCCTTTATAATGAGTCGCGTCGAGCTGCTCCGAGATCTGTGCGCCGGGCATGCAGCCCGCGACTTCGGGAACGTTCGTCAGCAGCTGCCATGCGCTGTCGACACTGGCGGCAACTTTGTACTGCTTGTCGAGTTTGAACTCCATGGTTCAGCCGGCGATGCCGAGCTGTTTCAGCTGCTTCCAGACGCGGAACGCCGTGTGCGGCATGTTCATATGGATAACGCCCAGATGGGCGAAGGCGTCGACCACCGCACTGGTGAATGTCGGGATGCTGCCCACGTGCGGCGACTCGGCGACGCCTTTGGCACCGATCGGATGATGGGGCGACGGCGTCACCGTGAAGTCCGTCTCCCACTTCGGTGTTTCGGCCGAGGTCGGGATAAAGTAATCCATCAGCGTATTTCCCTGGATGTTGCCCTGCGCGTCGAACGACAAGAGCTGACCCATCGCGACGGCATACCCTTCGGTCAGGCCGCCATGGATCTGGCCCTCGATGATCATCGGATTGATGCGGGTGCCACAATCGTCAAGCGCGTAAAAACGCCGCACGTGAGTCTCGCCGGTGCCCTTGTCGATATCCACGACGCACAGATAGGCGCCGAACGGAAAAGTGAAGTTTGGCGGGTCATAGTAGTAGACGGCCTCCAAGCCCGGCTCCATCCCCTCCGGAGGCGCATGGTAGGCAGCCCAGGCAATGTCCTTCATGGTCTTGAACTTGTCGTCGCGGCCGCGCAGCTTGAACCGGTCGATCTCCCATTCGAGGTCGGCTTCGCTGACCTCGAGCAGGTGCGCGGCGATCTTTTTGGCCTTCGCGTGAATCTTGCGCGACGCCATCGCGATCGCCGCACCGGCGACCGGAGTCGAGCGCGAGCCGTAGGTGCCGAGACCGTACGGCGCCGTGCTGGTATCGCCTTCCTCGACTTGGATGACCTCTGAGGGAATGCCGATTTCGGTCGCGATGATCTGGGCGTAGGTCGTCTGGTGGCCCTGGCCTTGAGTGATCGTTCCCATGCGAGCGATCGCGCTGCCGGTGGGGTGCACACGGATCTCGCAGGAGTCGAACATGCCGACGCCCAGGATGTCGCATATCTTGCTCGGACCCGCGCCCACCACCTCCGTGAACGTCACGACCCCGATTCCCATCAGCGTCGGACATTTCGGATCGGCGCGTTTGGCCGCCTGCTCGGCGCGCAGTGCCTTGTAGTCCACCGCATCGAGGACCTTCTTGAGCGCGGTGTGATAGTCGCCGGAGTCGTACTCGAATCCGAAGGCGGACTTGTAGGGGAACTGCTCGCGACGGATGAAGTTCTTGGCCCGGATCTCGGCCTTGTCCATGTTGAGCTTCTGCGCCAACACATCGACCATGCGCTCGATCAGGTAAACCGCCTCGGTGACGCGGAACGAGCACCGATAGGCCACGCCGCCCGGCGCCTTGTTCGTGTAGACGCCGTCGACGCGGCAGTGGGCGGCGCCGATGTCGTAGCTGCCGCTGCAGATATGGAACATCCCGGCCGGGAATTTGGTCGGGTCGGCGCAGGCATCGAAGGCGCCGTGGTCGGCATAGACCTGCGTGCGCAGCGCGAGGATCTTGCCGTCCGCGGATGCCGCGAGTTCGCCCGTCATGTGGTAGTCGCGCGCGAACCCGGTCGAGGAGAGGTTCTCGATGCGATCCTCGACCCACTTGACCGGGCGCCCGAGCACGATCGAGGCGACGATCGCGCAAACGTAGCCCGGGTAGATCGGCACCTTGTTGCCGAAGCCGCCGCCTATATCGGGGGAAATGATCCGGACCTTCGACTCCGGGATGCCCGACAGCATCGAGACGACGGTGCGCACGACGTGCGGCGCCTGGCTGGTCATCCAGGTGGTCAGTTCGCCCCGGACCGGGTCGAAGGATGCGACGCAACCGCAGGTTTCGAGCGGGCACGGGTGCACGCGCGGGTAGAACATCTCCTGCTTGACGGTAACGGCGGCCGCGGCGAACGCGGCATCCGCCGCCGCCTTGTCGCCCGCTTCCCATGTGAAGATGTGGTTCGGGTGATAGCGCTTGCCGTGCGCGCCCTCCGTCTTGCCGGCGAGATCCTCGCGCAATACCGGCGCGTCCGCCTTGAGGGCGTCGAACGGATTCACCACCGCGGGCAGTTCGTCGTACTCGACCTCGACGGCTTCGACGCCGTCGGCCGCAGAATAGCGGTCTTCGGCGATCACGACGGCGACTTCCTGCATCTGAAAGTGGACTTTCTCGTCCGCGAGGACGGCCTGCACGTCGCCGGCGAGCGTCGGCATCCAGTGCAGCTTCAGGGGCTTCAGGTCTTCAGCCGTGAGGACCGCGATCACGCCCGGAACTTTCAGCGCCGCTTCCTTATTGATCCTCTTGATGCGTGCATGCGCAACGCTCGCCCGGACGATATCCATGTGGACCATCCCCGGCAGCTTGATGTCGTCGACGTAATTGCCCTTGCCCTGGATGAAGCGCGCGTCCTCCTTGCGGAGCCGCGCCACACCCATCCCCATCAGTTCTTTCTGGCGATCATCGATCAGTGCGCTCATGGATGACTCCCTTTAGGCCGCAACGCCGGGCGCGGTCTTGGCCTGGTTGAGTGCCCGGGCCGCGTGCAGCACGGCCTTGACGATGTTTTGGTAGCCGGTGCACCGGCACAGATTGCCCGACATGCCGGCGCGCACCTCGGCTTCGGTCGGGTTCGGATTCTCCTGCAAGAAGCGGTAGGCGCGCATCAGCATCCCCGGTGTGCAGAAGCCGCACTGCAGACCGTGCTCCTTGTAGAAGCCGTCCTGAATTGCGTGCAGCACGCCGGCATTCGCGAGACCTTCGACGGTACGCACGTCGCTGCCCTCGCATTGCACGGTGAGGTGCGTGCACGATTTGACCGACTGACCGTCGATATCGACCGTGCAGGCGCCGCAGTGGCTCGTCTCGCATCCGATATGGGTGCCGGTCAGGTTCAGCTGCTCGCGCAGAAAATGCACGAGCAGCGTTCGCGGCTCCACCAGTTCCTGGATTTTCCGGCCGTTGACCGTCATGTTCACGATCTGCTTCGTCATCGACATTCTCCAGTGATGCAGTTGGGGTTATGCGCAGCGCTGAGCGGCGGCGCGAATCGCGCGCCGAGTCATCTCGGCGGCCATGGCCGTCTTGTACTCGGCATCGCCGCGCAGATCCTCCGCTGGATCGCACACCTGCCGGATCGCCTCCGCGGCGCGATCCAGCACGGCATCGGTGAGCGGCTGACCGGACAAAGCATGCTCGGCGTCCCGCGCGCGCAGCGCCGTGGGCGCCACGTTCGTGAGCCCGATCCGAATCTCCGCGACCACTCCGGATTGCATGCGCAGCACGATCGCGGCGCCGGCGGTCGCCCAGTCGCCGGTCTTTCTCTTGAGCTTCTGGTAGGCCCAGCCGGTGCCGGGCGCGAACGGCGCGACCAAGATGGCCGTCAGTATTTCATCGGCGGCGAGCGCGGTCATATAAGGGCCCAGGAAAAAATCGGCCGCCTGCACGCGCCTCTCGCCGTTCGGCCCCTGCAGGACGAACGTCGCGTCGAGTGCCATCGCGAGCGCCGGATGATCGTTGGCCGGATCGCCGTGCGCGATGTCGCCGCCGATCGTGCCGCGATTGCGGACCTGCGGGTCCGCGATCACGTGCGCCGCTTCGGGCAGAAGCGGCACGCGATCCTGCAACATTTTCGACGCGATGAGTTCATTCTCGGTGGTCATCGCACCGATGCGGATGAGGCCTCGCTCTTCGCCGATGCCGCGCAGTTCCGGAATTCGATTCAGGTCGATCAGCGCGCTCGGCTGCGCGAACCGCAGTTTCATCATGGGTAGCAGACTATGGCCGCCGGCGAGTAGCTTGGCGTCGTCGCCGAGCGTCGACAGCAGCGCCAGGGCATCGCCGACGGAATGCGGCGCGTGGTATTCGAAAGGTGGGGGAATCACGGATGCCTCCGGTGCTCGTGGTGGATGGATGCGTACTTCGCCGGGTTGCCGAGAAAGGTGTTCCAGCACCCGTCGCAGCAGAAATAGAAAGACGCGCCGTCATACTGCTCGACGTGCTTGGGGTTCGCGGTGTCGATGGTGCGGCCGCAGACGGGATTGACGAAACCCTCCGCCCGGGCGGTTGCAGCCATCCCGGAATCCGGCGCCGCGTCGCGCTGCGGCCCGCGCTCGACGCTGGTGAGCATCCGGCCCCGCAGTCGCGCGAGCACGGCGGTCAGTGCGACGAGCGCGATCTCGCTGGGAGTCTTCGCGCCCGCGTCGGGACCCGCCGGTGCCTCCAGGCGCGCGAGCTGGGCGGCGTCGATGCCGCGCGTGCGCATGAGGTCGCGTAACTTTTCGGCCTTGCGGTGGCTTGCGATCATGAGGATATGACTCGCCGGACTGCGCAATGCGCTTTCGAGAGCGGCTTCGTCACCCTCGCCTTGGGTGGCGATGAGCACGACCCGGGCCTCAGCGACACTGGCAACGAGCCGGATGCGAAGCCGTTCCGCCAGGAAGCGCGCTTCATCGGCCGCCGGCGTGCGGCCGGCCACGTACAGTGCGTGGCCGGCACTGTAAGGTTGAATGAACAGTTCGATCGTGCCATTGCTTGCGCACGACATGACGTGTTGTTCGACTTCGTCGGCGTCCTGCAAGCGGTCGTTCGTGATTCGGATCAGCTTGGGTTCGCCGGTATCGATGGCAGCCTTAGCCACATCGACGACCACGCCCTGCGTGCAGCCGCCGCCGATCCAGCCCTGGATCGTGCCGTCGGCGAGCACGATCGCCTGCGCACCGACATACGCGGAGGTCGGTGCGATCGCCCTGACCACGGTCACGACGGCGTGCGGCATTGCCCGCGCGGTCAAGTCGCGCGTCCGCTCCAGCACTTCGGTCACTCCCATCGAGCTACCCCAGTGATCGCGTGAGGCGCACGTACGCCTTACGGTTTACAGGACTATGATTATACGCCGCACGATGTGCCAAGCCATGCGGTCCGCGCCGTTCAACGCATATGCCGGCTCGAAGCATAGTCCGCTAACCCGCTTAAGGGAAATAGCATGGCCGCACGCGTTGGGGGGTAGGGATTCCCCTCTCGCCCTATTTCTTCGCAACGCCCGTAACGATGAGGGGGTAGGCAAAGCCGCAGAGCACGAATGTCACGAGGGAAGCGCGCACTGCGCCGCTGACGAAGCTGAGCATGTTACGTTCCTCTTGGAAGCAGCGGTGCAATCATCAGATCGATCAGCTTGATGCCGATGAAGGGTGCGATCAGGCCACCGGCGCCGAAGATCCACAGGTTGCGGGAGAACCGGCTTGCTGCGGTTTCGACGCGGAAACGCACGCCGCGCAGCGCCAACGGGATGAGCAGCGGAATGATCAGTGCATTGAAGATCAGCGCCGATAAAACCGCGCTCTGCGGTGTCGCCAATCCCATCACGTTCAACGCCGCCAGACCCGGAAGGGCGATGATGAACATCGCCGGGATAATGGCAAAATATTTCGCCACGTCGTTGGCGATCGAGAAGGTCGTGAGCGCCCCTCGCGTGATCAACACCTGGGGTGCCGAGCAATGGAACTCGTCGCTTTACGCCGGCTAAGATCCCTATGGAAATCACTACAATGGCGATCTTAAAGCGCTATTCTTGACACGCAACGTACGCGCAATCGAGACAAATTGCATTACTCGAGCGCCCCGTGACGTAGGAACCAATGCGCACCGTCGACCTCTTGGTCGTAGTCTTCCTCGTTCTGCTGAACGGATTTTTTGCCATGGCCGAGCTGGCAATCGTGTCCTCGCGGCCGAGCGGTCTGCGGCAACTTGCAGCGGATGGCCGGCCGGGTGCGCAAGAGGCGTTGGCGCTTACAGCCGATCCAACCCGTTTTCTCGCCACCATCCAAATCGGTATGACATTGGTCGCCATTCTCAACGGCGCGTTCACCGCTGCGGCCTTCGGCGACCCGATCGAGACCTGGCTGAAGAGTTACCCAGCGGTGTCGCCTTACGCCAAGACCTTTGCAATCGGCATCGTGGTCGTCGTAGTCGCGTACCTGACCCTGATTGCCGGGGAACTCGTGCCCAAGCAGATCGCACTCAAAGATCCTGAAATAATCGCTTCCCGGCTTGCACCATCACTCGCCGTCGTGAGCAGAGCCGCCACCCCGCTGGTGTGGTTTCTCAACCTGTCGACGGCGTTTATTCTCCGGATTGCCGGGCTGAAGCCCGGCTTCGACCGAGCCGTCACCGAGGAAGAGATCCACACACTAATTGCCGAGGGCGAAAGATCCGGCGCGATTCAAGCGTCCGAGCGCCAAATGATCGAGGGCGTTCTCGCTCTCGCGGACAACGCCGTGCGCACAATCATGACGCCTCGGCCCGATGTGGCCTGGATTGATCTCGACGTGCCGAAGGAGAAGATCCTGGACCAGATTCGGGCCTGTCCGCACGCCCAGTTGCTGGTTAGCCGGGGGTCGGTCGACGAGCTGGCCGGCATCATTCGCAAGCAAGATCTACTGGACCAATTCCTGGTGCAACGGGAAATCGACGTTGAGAAAGCGCTGCATCCGCCGTTCATCATTCCCGAGAGCGTTTCGATTCTACGCACGCTCGACCTTTTCCGTAGCACACCGGCCCACACGGCCGTCGTCGTCGACGAATATGGCAGCATCCAGGGAATCCTCACCAGAACCGATCTTCTCGAAGCGGTGGCCGGCGATTTGCCGAGGATCAACCGCCCCGCGGAACCCAGCGTGACCCGCCGCGACGATGGCTCCCTCCTGATCGACGCAACGCTGTCGATAGCTGACGCCCAGGATCTTCTCGAGTTGAAGGAGCTTCCGCCCGGCGATTTCTTGACACTCGCCGGTTTCGTGCTGTCCCGGCTCGAGCACATACCGAAGATCGGCGAGCATGTTGATTGGGGTACCTGGCGCTTCAGGGTCGTCTCGATGGACGGCCGCCGGATTGACCAGATTCTCGCCCAACCCGTTCCGAGCGCTGCAGGGCCGCGTGAGAAACAATGACGTGAGTCTGAGCCGCGCTATAGTCTTCGCGGCGATTCGGGATTCGTTCGCGATGCTCGCCCCTCGTGTGCAGTTCCGAAACCCCGTGATGCTCGAGGTCTACGTCGCGAGCATCTTCGCGACCATCATCGGATTCGCCACGGCCTTCGGTGCGACGGATGGCGCGCGGCGCGCGGCGTTCGTTCTTGCGATTGCGGCGTGGCTGTGGTCGAGCATCCTGTTGGCGAACTTCGCAGAAGCCCTCGCCGAACAGTGGGGCAAGGCACGAGCGGCGACGCTGCGATCGATGGGTCGGAATATGCGCGCGAAGCGGCTGCTCGGCTCCAGTCGCCGCGAGTACCGTCTTGTCGAAGCGGGTACGCTGCGGCGTGGCGATCTCGTGCTGGTCGAAGCCAACGACATCATTCCCGCTGACGGCACGGTGATCGAAGGGGCGGCCTCCGTGAGTGAAGGCGAGGTGACCGGCGAGTCGGCACCCGTACTGCGCGCGCCGCGCCGGGATCTTTCGTTCGTGCGCCGCGGCACGCATGTGCTCTCCGACTGGCTGGTCGTGCGCGTCAGAAGCCGAGAGGGCTTTTTCGACCCCATGGTCACGATCTCGGAGGTCAGCCGGCGCTCCCGCACCCCGCAGGATATCGCCGGCTCGATGTTGCTCGCCGCGGCAACGATCGCGTTCCTGCTGGCCATCGCGCCGCTCGCGCCTACGAGTGCGGGTTCAGGCGGCGTTCTGGCGCTCTCGGCGCTCATCGCGCTGCTCGTGTGCTGCATTCCGATCACTACCCGCGCATGCATCGTTGCGATTGGCATCATCAGCATGGCTCGGTTGATGCGCGCCAACGTCATCGCAACCTCCGGCGGCGCGCTGGAAGCGGCAGCCGACATTGCCGTGCTGGTGCTCGACAAGACGGGAACGATCACGCGCGGTGACCGGCATGCCGTCGCGTTTCAGGCAGCTCCGGGGATTGCCGCCCGCGACCTGATGGACGTGGCGCAGCTCGCCTCGCTGGCCGATGAAACACCGGAGGGCCGCTCGATCGTCGCGCTCGTGACGCAGATGCCCGATCAACACCCCCGGGATCTGTCCGAGACGGCGCACACGTTCCATGAGTTCTCCGCGCAGACGCGCATCAGCGGCGTCGACCTGGAAGGTCGCAGGCTCCGCAAGGGCGCTGCAGATGCAGTTCGCCGCTTCGCGGAGGAGGCAGGCGGCAGCTGGCCTGCAGCGGTCAGCGAACTGGTTGACGCAGTGGCTCGCTCGGGCGCCACGCCGCTCGTGGTCGCCGACGGTCCTCGTGTCCTGGGCGTCATCGAGCTACACGACATCGTCAAGGCGGGCATCCGCGAGCACTGTGCGGAGCTGCGGCGGATGGGCATCAGCACCATCATGGTGACCGGCGACAACCGCCTGACCGCGACGGCGATCGCTGCCGAGGTTGAAGTGGACGATTATCTGGCCGAAGCGACGCCGGAAAGGAAGCGTGAGCTCATTCGACGCTGCCAGAAGGAAGGGCACCGCGTCGCCATGTGCGGGGACGGGACCAACGATGCGCCGGCGCTCGCGCAGGCCGACGTCGCCGTGGCGATGAACTCCGGTACCCAAGCGGCCAAGGACGCCGGCACCCTGGTCGCCCTCGATTCGAATCCGACGAAATTCATCGCGATCGTCGAGACCGGCAAACAGCTGCTGATGATGCGCCGTTCGCTCACGACCATCGGCGTGGCCGCCGACCTGGCAAAGTACCTCGCAATCATTCCTGTGGCGTTTGCCGCGACATATCCTGCGTTGAACGCGCTCAACGTCATGCGGCTCACTAGCCCGCGGAGCGCGATCCTATCGGCGGTCCTCTTCAATACTTTGATCATGGTGCCGCTCCTCCTGCTGGCAGTCCGGGGAGTCAAGCCACGCGCGGAATCCGCCACGCGTCGCTCGCGCCGCAATCTGTGGATTTACGG
>JBKQSA010000065.1:0-8070 GCA_052143815.1 Steroidobacteraceae bacterium
TGCGCTTCGTCTACATCTGAAACGACGTCAGAGAAACCAAAGAAAATCCAAAATCCCCCACCCGGCCACCGGCGGCCAATCCGCGTCTATCCCCGGAATCACGCGGTTTTCAATCCCCGTTCACATATGACGGCGAGACCGCGCAGCATGCCGTGATAGATGACCGCGGCGAGCCCGGCGGGACGGGCTTGACCGCCCAGGACCTCCGCGCGCAGCGTCTCGTACGTGGAGAGCGCGGCGGGCGGGAGGTTCATCGCGGCGGCGGGATCCGCGGTTTTTTTTTCCGCGCCAAGGCGCGTTCGATGCTGCGCGGATGCACCGCGAGTTTTAACTCCGCTTTGATCTGCCGTGCGAGCCCTCGAGCATGGATCTGCGGATCCTCCGACTGACGCCGTTCGATGAAGCTCATGATCTCGGCAGTGAGCTTGTGGCCGCCCTTGGGTCCGCGCTGATGCGGCAGCAACCCGGCTAGCCCATCCCGGGCGAGTGCTGCTTGGGCTTGATAGAACGTGGGGCGGGACACGCCGAAAAGCTCGGCGGTCTCGGCCTTGGACGCACCCTCGTGCAGGACTTGGCGAAGCATCTCGTACTTAACCTGCACCAGATCTTGAGCGTCGAAGAAGGCACCGGTCTGGAACCAGGCAGCACGCACCCGCTCGGGGTGGCGGTTCAAGCTGCCGAGCGCCTTGAGGCGCTCGGCTTTGTTGGCAATGCGCTTGGCCATGGAGACCGATCCGTCGCTGAACACGTAATAGTATATACGCCGCTCTATAACAAAGATCAAGCGCAAAATGGTAATGCTAATGTCGCAATAGACCTACTATCGCAGCGTATATAGCGCCAATGACCTTGAACTTTGCTTCTGGAAAGCGGCATATTTTATATTACACATGCGGCGTAATTTACTTGACGCGTCTAGGACCGCTTCCGTTGCTTAAGCTCCGCGATTTGCGCGCATAACTTAAGCAAATCATCGACCCGAAACCACGAGCGCCCGGCGGATGCCTGTGCGAACAGATCCCTGTTCCCCACGCTCGTCCACGAGGCCAGCATCGAGCGTAATTTGCCCTGCGCATCGAAATACATCACCCGGTCCTCGCCCCAGTTGCTCTTGCGCGTTGTCAGAACAAACTTCGTCCCGCGCTGTGGATGAAAGGGGTGGGTGATCTCGAAAGTAATCGGTGCTCGAGCGTCAGAATAACCTGCAGTTGTCGACCGACGGTAAGGCTGGGGTCGAGGGCGGAGTGCTGATCGCACAGAGGCGCATCTTGGGCGCGCTGCGCGACCAAGTGTTCTTCTCCCTTGCCGACTTGAATGTCGCAATCAAGTCGATCGTCGCGGACATCAACGCGGAACCTTTCCAGAAACGCGAAGGCTCGCGCAATAGTTTGTTCGAGCAATACGAGCGGCCGGCGGCGCAAGCATTGCCGAAGCGCCGCTATCAATACGCCGAATGGCACGACGGCGTGCGCGTGTACCCTGATTACCATGTTCAGGTGCTCAAGGGATACTACTCGGTGCCCTATACCCTGATCGGCCAGAAAATGGATGTGCGGGTGGGGCCGCGGATGGTGGAAATCTTCCAGCGCGGCAAACCGATCGCCGCTCATATCCGCGTGGAGCGACCCTGGCAGCGGCGCACGATCGCCGCTCACCGGCCACCAGAACATCAAGCGTATCTGGCGCTCGGGATCGACAAACTGATGGAGCAAGCGGCGCGTATCGGCCCGAATACGGTGGCGGTGTTGACCAAGCATATGCTCGGAAAGCGCCATCTGGACGAGACGATCCGCGGGTCGCGCGGAATATTGCGCCTCGCCCAGGACTTCAGCTATCCGGCGCTGGAGGCCGCCTGTGGCGCAGCGCTGCAGCTGGAAATCTATAACTACCATGCGGTGCGTGATTTGCTGCGCCAGGGTATGCACACCGTGCCGGCGCGCCATCTCAGTCCGCCGTCCACTGCGGGACTGCAGCACGAGAACGTGCGCGGCGCTGCCTTCTACGCCAGCAAAAAGACCCACTAACACCCTCCGAAGGACACTATCTCGCCATGATTATTGAAACTCTGATCCAGCAATTACAGGCCCTGCGTTTACATGGGATGGCCGACTCCGTGCGGCAACAAATGGAGGCCCGCGAACACGCGGGCTTGCGCTTCGAGGAGCGGGTCAACCTCATGATCCAAAACGAACTCGCCGCGCGCGCCAACGTCAGTCTCGCCAAGCGGTTGAGCTGGGCCAAACTCCCCATCCCCGATGCCTGTATCGAGGATATCGATCGGCATCTGCCGCGCGAGTTCGATCCGCTGACCCTTGCCACGGTGTGCGAAATGGGGTGGCTCAAGCGACGACTCAACATCTTAATCACCGGTCCGACCGGCATCGGCAAAAGTTATCTGAGTTCCGCGCTCGCCCATGCGGCCTGCCGCGCGGAATGCAGCGTGCGCGGCTACCGCATGTCGAAACTCGCTGAAGAACTCGCCAAGGCTCATGCCTTGCAACGCCGATCGGGCTTGTTGAAGCAGCTCGCGAGGACCGATGTGCTGGTGTTGGACGACGTGGGCGTTGTGGACTTCACCGACCGACTCACGCGCGATCTGCTCGATATCCTCGACGACCGGTACAACAAGCGATGCACGATCGTCACCAGCCAGCTGAAGGTCAAGGACTGGCACGGCACGTTCGGGAATCCCACTTTGGCCGACGCCATTTGCGACAGGATCGTTCATAACGCCTATAAACTCGAACCAGACGGTGACTCGGTGCGACGGATTATCGCCTTGAACGGCACCTTGCCCAGTCGGAAGAACTGACGCTGTGAATCCCGCCGAGATCCAGCCGGCCTCTGCTGCAGCCGGCTGGATCGACCTGCCGGCCCAACTACAATCGCCGCACAAAGATCGAAATGACATCCGGGCGTTCCGAGCAACATACTTCTGGGGATGCCAAGGTAGCGGGTGCCTTGAGATCTCCGCTCCTGCCGCTTCTAATGCGGCCGCCGCTTTATAACAACATCGACAATCTCGGCACTTCTGCCGCCGATGGCGGCAGACCGCGTCTTCGTCTGATCGCCATACATCAATGAATGAATCCGTGATGCCCGACGCGGAGCGCCGCGTCGTTCAGCATCGACAACCATTGACGCCGAAAGAACTTTCGGACACGATCCCTCGGCCCGCGTCGTCTTGGACCGGCATGCCGTGAAATCTCGGACCGACATCGACTGAAATGTTGGCCTGGCATGCGGTGAAACTCTGGACCGACATGCGTGAAATACTCAACCCTTAACAGCAGACCTCGAAAGACTCTCGGCTGGCGAACACCAGCCGAAGCACTCAACGACATCTTGCGAAGGCGGACTCAACCACCTTCTCGCTCCACATCGAGCGCCGCCTTCTGACGCATTCGCGTCAGACTGCACTGCTATGAAGATTTTGGAAGTAAGATGTGACCGGAGTCTTCGTTGCGACGACCAGTTGAGCCCGGGCTGTTCATGGAGGTGAGAGTTTAAGATTAACTCGGGTCTGTCTAGAGGGAATTTGGAAACCATGAGGAGCACGTTATTTCACGGTTGGATGCGACGAGATCCTTGGATGCGTATCTCTTCCGAATCATCGAAACCCCGCGAGTCGGTGGAACGGCGGCAGTTTCATAAGTGTCAACAAAATCGGTCGATTATGTACCTGCGCGCAACGAAGTATGACAAGCCAAACGGAACCTACGGACTGCGCGATTCTAACCCATGTCCGTCTTCCGCTATTGGAGCGGGCAGGCTTGCGGTGCTACAGCTCGGCCTTGTGCCCACTTTTGGACAACGCTTCTAAGATATGCGTAGTTACTTCTTGACGTCGGTTCGGCTCGGCTTCAGTCATTGGACCGCTGAGGATTTGTCACTCGCATTCGGTCTTTGGGGAGACCCTATAGTAACGAAATTGACGGGCGGCCCCTTCACACCGTCGCAAGTCAACGATCGTCTGGCCCAAGAAATCCAAACTTTGCAGTTGCACGGCATTCAGTATTGGCCAATCTTCCTTCTGAAGACCGGCGAACACGTCGGATGCTGCGGCCTTCGCCCACACGATGCCGCCAACGGCGTCCTCGAACTTGGCTTCCAGCTCCGCCAGGCATATTGGAATTGCGGGCTGGGCCGCGAAGCCGCACAAGCCGCGATCGCCTATGGCTTCAATTCACTCGGTGCACGCGCGCTGTACGCCGGTCACCATCCGGCTAATGATGCGTCTCGCCGGCTGCTACAAAGCCTCGGGTTCCGTTACACCCATAACGAGTTCTATCCACCAACTCAAGAAATCGAACCGTGCTATTCGCTCACCCGAGAGGAATATCCCCTCACTTAGCCCCATGCCGGTTACAGAGTGCGGGTCCCACATGAGGAGAGTGAATTGCAAATGAATGAATCGCCGCCTTGCGTCGGTAGAGGGTGCCGGAGATACCATAGTCTGGATTTATGCCGTTCAAGCCTAAATCGATTGTAGACTCCACCTCGATAACATCTCCGCATTCGATCGGAAACGCCCCTGTCTGCAGAAATACCGGTGCCCAGGAAGTGCCGCGCCAGGTGTTGATAAGATTTCTCTCATCGACGTGTACATGGACCCAAAGTATAAAGCCATTGCAGAGGCCAGTGCGGCTCGCCGCAAAACGGGTTCTTGTACGGCCCGACATCTCGGTAGTTGCATCGGCGTGCGTCGCGGAGAACTCAAGAATCTCGAACGGATGGGGGGACGCTAGCAAATTTTCTGCAGGAAAGTTGAATGTGGCGAGCCGCGTAAGCGCGAATCGGTGCCCGACCGCGTCGAAAATCGAGTCGACGTAGTAGCGCGTCACTGCTTCCACATCCGCATCGGTGTAGTAGTTTGAAGGCTGCGTTGCCGGTGCGAACAGCGTTATGCATTTCTGCGGGATCATTTGACCGCCGGCCTGCAAAAACCGCCCGGCGTCTCGCAAGCTGCTTTGCACGCCCTCCGCGCTGCCAATCATCCCGATTATTTCGGACACACAAATATCGGCAGGGGGGGACACCTGAACATCAAAAGAGGTACCGCAGTGCACGGTTATGATGTTCTCTAGCCCCAGAGCCTTGACGTATTCGCGGGCTGCGGCAGCTGACGCAGGGATAACTTCCAGCGCGTCAACGTGGCTCGCGCCTGCCTTGGCGCACATGACAGCAAGGAACGCCTGTGCTCCTGTGCCAAGATCCAGGACTCGCTTGCCCCGCACGGCCGCGCCGATCGCCTTTCGGTAGGCGGCCGTGCGAACCGGATCATCCATCATCCATCGATAAAGGTGCTCGTCGTACACCGGATACTCGCCAATGGTTGGGCGCTGCAGAATCTCCGTACGCCAGCGACGGAATGCTCGCTCGAACACTTCGGGAGATGGTTTCTGTGATGTCATCGATTCCGCTTTATGCGGCAGAACGTCGCGAGTCAGCGACGTACGCTTCCGACAGCAAGTCGTGCCACCAGAGTGTCATAGCGTCAATCGCATTGTTCGCGCCATCGTGTGCTCGCGCTGCATCTATCGTCCGGCCGCCGCCAGCTTGCGTCATCGCAACCGTCGGGACCGAAAGCCCGTGCAAGAACTTCCCGAGTTCATCCTTGTGGCTCTGTTCGACCCCGCTCAGGTGCATGTCGTGAAATTGTTTCAGACGACTTCCCGACCAGTCCGCACTGCGCCGAGTAATAACCTCTTTTGATATGTCGCGGAACACCTCGTGCTCAAAGATGGCTGCGGTCTCAGTGGCGTACATTGCTCCGAGCATTCGTGAGGGGTCCGGCGTCAGAAGACCGGATATTTTGTGAAAGAAATACGCGGTCGGTGGAAACTCCAGACGCGCGTCCACTTCAATACCGATGTCGCGCAGGGCTCTTTTGTACATCTGGGCGTGACCGCTTTCTTCTGCAAGGTTCCTGCGTATTTCAGCCTCAATCGACTTATCTACGAATGCCGCAGCAGTGCCAGCGGCAGTGGCGAGAAACGACGTGTTGCGCGAAGAAAATTGAAAATGTTCAACCATCAGCCAATCTAAAGATGCCGTAAGGAAACGCGTTAAGTCAGCAAGCTCGGCCCTCACGCCCGCAGTAAACCGAAGATTCAGCGCATCAATTGTGTCAGCGAGGTCGTCGGTAAAAATCATGGCGGATTCTCCTCTGGAATGTGGGGTAGGATTTGCGCTCGATCATCGGCATCCTCTATGCCGTTTGCGGGACCAGGAAAGAATGTTGATGGTCCCATTGGTAATAGCGACAAATCGCGATCCACGCCCTCATTAAAGCGCGTCGCAACATCAGCGATCGAGCCTCGACTAAAGTCGGAAACGCACGTAAGCTCTATGGTTATTGCGCCAGCAGGTCACCACCGGCGCGGAGAGCAATTTACGGGGATGCTAACCGCAAAGGACTCGTCGGTAAGATTCGTGCGTAAGCCTGCTACATCGATACTCATGGCTTTCAGAACAAGAACCTACATCGCGGCAAGTTGCCGCATCCTACAAACATCGCCGAAACCACCTCGTCAAGCAATTCAATTACTTACGCCAAAGGGCGAAAGGGCGCGGCGCTATGACAGGTTTAACGCACGAATCCACGAATCTTACCGACGAGCCTAGACGTCGTGACCGATCGTAACCGTTTGCTTCTCTTCGCCTCGGTAATCGCGATGTTCGTGAGGGTTACGAGCGTCCTGGGAGCCACCCCGGAACCGACGATCACGCCCGGCTCCGAGCAGGGAGCCAGTGCCTACTACGCACAGATTACTGACCTGTTGCACTTCACTGCGATTCCGGGAACCACACGGCTCGATGATCTGCTCGTCTTCCTCGGATACCCGACGACCGGCGACAAGCTCCGAACACTGGATCCGGGCGTCCTCATGAACCCTGTCCAGGCGGCAGCCCCTACGGACCTTTCTCTTTCGATCAATGGACTCTCAGGGGCCACCCTGCGCGAAGATGACATCCTCGCCACGCGCTTCTTTGCGCCCAAGATAGTCAACATCAGCCAGACGCCGCTTACAATCGGCTGGCGCAAGCTCGTGCGCCTTCGTTCGCGACCTGACTCGGCTGCAGCACGCGCTGGGGTGCAGACTGCGATTATCCTGTTCAACTTCTTCGCACCGGCGGGTCAGGATCCCTTTTCGAATCAATCGATCAACACTGAGAGTGCTCTCGCTTTTTGAGGTGCCGTTTGGCACGGTACTTGAGGCTGACTTCCCGTTCCGCTTCCCGCGCGCTGTTAGAGAGAACGGGAAGCGGAAGTGGGAACGACCCCGATGGCGTGACAGTATTTGGCTGCAGTCGTCAGCGATCAGGCGAGATGGGCCAGCCGATAGCCGTCGGCGTTGCGTACGAGGTGGCCGGCGTCGATCATGGCGGTGAGGCGTTCGTAGAGGGTGATGTTACGGATATGACAGAGTGCGCGCAGTTCGGCGATCGGCACAGCGCGGTTCGCGCTGGCTAACGCGGCGGTGATGCGCTCGTCTACGGAACTCGGTTGGGGGATCGCGGCGGCGGTCGATTGTACGACTTCGAGAGCCAGTGCATCCCCGCGTTGGGCGAGTTCGAGCGCGATACGCGGCGGAGATTGCGCCGCACGATGCTCGACGGTCAGGTTGATTTCATCGCCCGACCGACGCAGGTACAGATTGGAGTCGCCCCAGGCGTGGAACTCGGACGAGCCGCGCAGCGCCTGGCCGGCGCGCATGTGTCCGGCAGATTTGCGAGCATGATGCACGACGAGCACGGCGAGGTGGTGCTGTCGTTGCAAGGTTCGCAAGTAGGCAAGGAGCGGTGCGACTTCGCCGCTGGCGTTTTCATCGATGCGGTGTAGTCGCACGAACGGATCGAGCACCAACAGGCGTGGCTTGAGTTCCGTGATGGTCTCATCGAGACGCGTGCGATCGGCCTGCTGATCGAGTCGCACGGTAGGGGGTACCCTTGATTTCCGTGCCAAAAGTGCCGGTACTTTGTTTGCGAAAGCGTGGGCGAAATTGCCGGGCACATCGGTAACCTGCTGAATACAATGGCTGCTCTGTTCCCTGCGGAAACGCCATT
>JBKQSA010000066.1:0-16708 GCA_052143815.1 Steroidobacteraceae bacterium
GGCGCGTGGCGAGATATCTGACGTTGGAGAGCGAAAGCGCGAACAACGGCTTGTGCGCGTTGAGAGCCGAGGGCGATTAGTCGCCGAGCTGGTTGCCTTGGATCGGGAGGAGGCCGCACTGCGGAGCGCCGCATCGCATGAAATCGAGTAGGGATAATGCCGCGAATCCAGGGGCGGCTCGGCAATGCGGCTCTGAAGGACTACCGTCGGTGAGCTAGAGGTGCGATTTCCCCTCGGCAGTCGCACCCGTGGGTCCACAATCGCTGCGGCCTATCCGTAGGGGCCTTCGCTCATGATGGACTACGGGCACGGCCAGCACGACCAGAGAGAGGAACCATGAAGCGATCGGGCGAACTGACGGTGACAATGATGCTCGCAGCGCTCGGCGCTGGATGTTCACCTCCGCCCGTTAAAGTCAAGTCGTTGGCGTATTACAAAGCGAACATCACTGAAGCGCTGGAGCGTCAGAAGCAATGCGCCGGATCGGCGGACCAGAAGGACATGAGCGACCCAAAATCAACAATCGCGAGGGCATGCGCGAACGCGGTGACCGCATTGGCGGGTAGGACCAACGCGCCCTCGGGGCTGGCGCGCGAGGGAAAGATGCAGGAAAGCGTACAGCGCGTCACGGAAAGCCCGCCGTGAGCGCCGTCGGGACGAATAATCCCGCCGTCCCAGACGAACGCGATTGCGCGCCGCCTTCGCCAAGTCTGTCATGGCAGTCGGAACGGCTCGAGGACGCGATCGCGCTCTTTGCGACAGGCCTGCGCATTTTGCTGAAGATTGGATCTGAAGATGAACGACAAACCAAACCCCAAAGGAGTCTTGATATGGGAACTGAAGCGCCAGATTTGAACGGTAACGACCGATATGATGTGCTCGTTGTTGAAAAATACGAGGACGAGGCCGGGGCGGAAAAGGCGAACTGGACGAAAATAGGTGTGGGGTTCGCGCACAAAGACGGAAATGGCCTGAATGTCGAGCTCAAGGCGCTGCCCGTCAGCGGCAAGCTCGTGATTCGCCGTCATGAGGCAAAACGCGCTCGCGACGCGTGACGTTTGAGTGACCGAGCCTCAAGCGCCAGCAGGTTCCGTGACCGAGGCAGCCCTCACGGAGTATGACTCCATCTTTTGCGCCAACAGCGGTTGTCTGCTCCACGTGCGCCCTGGGGATTCGAATGTGCGCGGGTCCGGCAATTGGGCGCAACTCGACGACGGCACAATTTTGGGGCGACGGCGGGTGGAGGCGACAATGCTGTGCGACCGATGTGCGGAACGCGTCATGCGGGGCGAAGTGGCGCTTGTAACCCGCCCTGTGGGGCAGTCGGCGGCATGAGCGCCGGAGCCGGAATGACCAATCCCGCATGTCGTCAGACTTAGGATGTAGCAATGGCGATGTATCACATTTCGATTAATAAGGGATCAAAGGGTGCAGCAGTTGAGCATGCGCGGTACATTCAACGCGAGGGCCGTTTCACGGCCGAGCTTCACGGTGCGGCGATCGCTAGTGGGGGCGCAAATTTTCCGACTTGGTGCTCCGAGGATACGAGCGCCTTCTGGCGCGCGTCTGATCATTTCGAGCGTGTGAACGGGAGTACGTATCGAGAATACGAGCTCGCCCTGCCACGTGAGCTTTCGTGCGCGGAACGGGGATCGTTAGTGCGACGCTTTGCCGAAGAGGAGTTCGGGACCACGCGTCCGTACCAGTGGGTTATTTATGCGCCGCGAGGCCCGGATGGCAAGGAGCGGCCCCAGGCGCGTGTGATGTTTTCAGATCGTCAATTAGATGGGATCGAGCGTGGCCCGGAACAATTCTTCAAGCGGCACAACACCAAAGCTCCGGAGAAGGGTGGCGCCCGCAAGGTTAGCTATGGGAACAAGTTCGAAGCGGCGCAGGTTTACCAGGCGATTCGCGCCAGATGGGCGCAGGTTCAAAATGAAGCGCTGGCAGCCGCAGGTATCGAAGTACGAGTGGATCATCGGAGTCTTCGGGACCAGGGAATTGTTGATCGAGAACCTGGGGTGCACCGGGGGCGGGTCGTGAATGCAATCGAGGCGCGTGGCGAGATATCTGACGTTGGAGAGCGAAAGCGCGAACAACGGCTTGTGCGCGTTGAGAGCCGAGGGCGATTAGTCGCCGAGCTGGTTGCCTTGGATCGGGAGGAGGCCGCACTGCAGAGCGCCGCATCGCATGAAATAGAGTAGGGATAATGCCGCGAATCCAGGGGCGGCTCGGCAATGCGGCTCTGAAGGACTACCGTCGGTGAGCTAGAGGTGCGATTTCCCCTCAGCGGACGCACCCGTGGGTCCACAATCGCTGCGGCCTATCCGTAGGGGCCTTCGCTCATGATGGACTACGGGCACGACAAGAGCCGCAGAAGCCGATGACAAACCTGTACAACTCACGGCTTCGTGTTGAACATCAAGCGCGGCCGGCGTAGCATCAAAAAAAAAGGGACGTGGCGCCCCCCGCCCTATTGCGAGGGAGCCACGTGTAACGAGCGCTCAGAGGAGGCCTTTTTCAGCGAACGAAAAGGTCTCGCGGCCAGCAACTATTACGTGGTCGATTACACGACATTCGATGAGCGCAAGACTTTCCTGCAGCCGCTTGGTTATGAGTTCGTCTGCGCGGGATGCGTCAGCGACCCCGGCAGGGTGTTGATGGAACAAAATGCACGCTGCCGCATTTTTCGCGAGTGCCATCTTCACCACGGTCCGCGGGTGGACTGAACATCCGTCAATCGTCCCCTGGAACATTTCTACTACGTCGATGACGTGGTGGCGTGTGGAAAGCCAAATTACTCCGAACACCTCATCCTGTCGGTCCGATATACGGGCGACTAGGTAATCGCGCGCTGCCTGCGGTGAGCTCAGGAGAGAGCCCTTGGCGATCCGCTTCGACAGGATCTCTAGAGCTGCTTCGACGACAGCGGAATCCGCGGCGGGCGTGAAGCCGTCCGCGGTTTTCGTGTGAAGACCGGAGGTGAAAGTCTCAGCAGGCGGAACAACGTGGCCGCGATCAGAGCGAACAGCGAGTTTGCGGTAGCTAATCATGTGATTCTCCTTGTAGCCGGCGCAATTGCCGGCGGGGGAGGAGCTGCACGCCGCAGCGGAGCGCTCAGGCGCACCCTGGAATAAATGGAGGGGACCCGCGTGTGGGGAGCGAGCCGTTTATGCCGGGAAAGGCGCTTGAACGCGAGAACGACGTGTTAGGTTTGATCACCCAGGCAAGCCAGCCTTCTTTCTTTTTTCTCTCGGTTCTAGACTCGGTCCGTTCGAGTAGCCCCGCCTCGTTTAGAGGCGAGTAGCCCGGGAGGGGTCCGGGGAGGGCCTTTCATCGCTCGACGGGTGGTGAACGCGTGCGCAGATCATTTAACCAGTCGATGCTCAGTGAACTGCGCGCATTATCGAGCGCGGACGCTCTTGCGTCGCTCGCGACGCTCGCCAAGTCCGACGCCACCTTCGTGCCCACCAAGGACCCCCGCACCCAGCGCTGGCACGTCCACACCGAGCGCGGCGACTTCGAGATTCTCACGACTGGACCTAAATGGTACGACACGCGTGCGAGGATCGGCGGTGGCGGCGCCATCGATCTTGCGATGCATTTATTGGGCTTGTCCTTCGTCGATGCCGTGCGACGGCTGGCCACTTTCGGTGCCCCTCGTGGTTCAGATCATTCGTAAGGCCGCTCTGCCGCTGCCCGGCGAGGTACCGAGCAGCCTACGGGAGGCGGCCGCGGCGGCCGCCTCGATTACATTGCGCGAGCCGCGGCCGGTGGGCTTTCCGCTTTTGTTCTCCGGCGACATGCAGATCATCGAGGCCGCAGTTGCCTACCTTCATGAACACTCGGTGCAGCGCGCGCACACCGCCGATACGCTGCGCACCTATGCCGAGATTCTCCACGATTGGTTTGACACGCTCGAGCAGAACGGCATTATCTGGAGCGACGCCGATGGCGCTGACCTGGTTGCCTATAGAAACCGGATGCTCTCACAGTCAAGCGCGCACACCGGACGCCCTTATAGTGTTCGCACCATCAACCATCGCGTCCGCGGCGTGCTTCGATTCTACGAGTGGGCGGTCCGCACCGCGTGGCTGCGTCAGTCAAGTCTGGCCGGTAGGGACAACGAGTTCGCGCTATCGCGCGGAGATGGTCGCACACCCCACTTCGGGCGCAGTGAGCCGAGTCAGTCATTTTTCGTGCTGCGTCAGTTTGAGGCAATGCCGCGTCCCCTGACCTCCACACAAGCGCGAGAGCTTCTTGCACGACTTCCGTCGCCGTACGATCTGATGGCACGCTGGCAGATCTATACAGGCCTGCGCGTGAGCGAACTTCTACGGCTAACCGTTCACGATATTGTCCAACACGATCAGGCGCGAAGCACCGGTCCAGCGGTCAGTCACCATGTCATTGGGCTCATGCGCAAGGCCGGTAAACGCGGATACGTCATTGCCTCGGAGCGCCTTCTTGAGGAGACGGATAACTACAGACGGCTACAACGCACGGCCTGGACAAAGCGATGGTCTGAGACTGACGGACCGAGGGAGGCCGCGCTGTTTATCGGTCTCCGTGGAACCGCAGTTCGCAAGAACACGTACCAGCAGGTCATTCGATTGGCGGGACAGGATTGCGGATTTTTCGCGACCACACATTTACTGCGAGCCACATTCGCCTGCATGATGCTCGCAAGGCTCGAGCAGGTCGCGAAGGCCGGCGAAGCCGTTAACCCACTGCTTGTCGTCAAGATATTGATGGGCCACGAGCGCATCAGTACAACCGACCGCTACTTGCGGGCGATCGCCGTCGATGCCCACGTGCTCTCGGAGTCCATCGACTCCCTGCTGGGCGACTTGCCTTGACACGCCGCGAACTGCGTCGGCTCTCAAGTCGGATATTGCCTCGGGCGGCGAAGGAAACACCCGAGACTCGACGGCATACGCCGCCCGACGCGCCCCGTCAGGTCAAGAACACGGTCATTGATTTTCGCACACTGAAGCTCCCGCGCGACGTGAGCCTGGCGCTGGCGGATGCGTTCTGGAACCACGTCGGTACACGCGCACCGAGAGCCATCTGCCATGCGTGGCGATGGGTAAAGGTCTTCGCGCGTTTTACAGGAGAGACTAATGCCATCCGTGGTGTTGCCGACCTAGACGGGTTACTGCTTGCTCGATACGTCGAGTGGTTAGGCCACCAGCGCAGCGCGACAGGCGAGCCATGGGGGAAAGTATCTCGATCGACCGCCTATACCGTTCTTCGCAAGCTCCTGCAGTGGACTGAGCGTTGCCGCCCCGGGCTCGTTAAACCCATCGACTATCCATTCAACCCGTTTCCGTGGAGGAACCGCGACAGCCGTCACCGCCGACGGCTGTCGCCCCAACAGCTTCGCGCGATCTTGCGCGCCTGTGAGGAAGACATTCGTCGACTTCGTAGCGTCCGCGACACCCAGGTGGTGGAGCCACCGGCGAACACGGCCGACATTGTGAGGCCGTCTGAGCCCTTGCGACGCCTCATCGACGAACTCGATAGGCGTTTCGGCGGCATTCTGCCGTCGCCGGCCGCGCTGATGGGCCACGGTCATCGCGCACTGCGGGACCAGATCAACGCCTGTGGAGGCGTCGAGCGCGTCCGCGACTCTCTGTATCCGAGCAGCGATTCGATCATGCCATATTACATCGCGATCCTAATTCATACCGCTGGTAACCCAGAGGCGATTGCGAACGTCACGCGCGATTGCCTGCAGTCGCTGCCCCTGCTCAGCGAGCAGGAGATCCTACTCTGGAATAAGCCGCGCGCCAGCACCGTTCAGCGCCGTTCATTTCGGCGGTCCGCACCGCTCGAGCCACCGACGCTCGTGCGCGAGCTGATCGAGTGGACTCGTCGCCTGCGGCCACGGGCCACGGCTCTCCAGCGCGACCAGTTGTTCATGTATATGAGTTCGCAGGGCGTGACCACGCTGTCGCCGTCGAACCTTATCCACATGCGACGGCGCTTTGTCGAGCGACACAGTCTTCCCAACTTCCAACTCGCCTCAATTCGGTCGTCCGTCTTGACAACGTTTTACCGGGCGGCCGGCGATCTCACGCAGGTCCGCGCGATTGCTAACCACGCGCACTTATCGACGACCGTGGCTTACGTCGAAGGCCCCGTTGTAAACCTCGAGAACCAAGCTCGGGTGGCTACGCTACAGCACGCCTTCCTTGGCCACCTCGACAGGGTTGCTCGCGGCGAGTTTGACGCCCTCGAGGGCAAGGCGGTCGGTATACGCCCGCCGACGCGGGTCCGCGAGATTCCGCCGGGCTCCGTCGTTTCGATGTTCGGCTTCGGTTGCGCAGATCCTTTCGCCGGCATGGCACCAGGTACCCGCGCCGGCGAGTTGTGTACCAACTTTCTTGGATGCCTCACGTGTCCCAACGCGATCCTGGGGAGCGATGGGCGGACACTCGCGCGTCTTCTTCAAGCCCGCGACCATCTGCGAGCGGCAGCCACTGAGTTGCACCCGGCGCGATGGGAAGCCATCTATGCCCCGCAGCTGCGGATTCTCGAGGAGGATATCCTGACTCGGTTTTCAGGCGGCGATCTCGCAAATGCCCGACTCCTCTCTACGCTGCCCCCATTGCCACCCCTGCGATGAACACCGCCCGTTCGCCGGATCGCCGTGCCGCGCCTTTGCCCGACGCGACCGCTCGGCGAGACTGGTTTCTGCACGAGTCCCAATGGGCCGATGCGCGGTGGTCGTTCGCACCGACAGGCGTTCTCGAGGAGGAACGACCGGTCCAGATCTCGTGGGATTTCCCGTTGCCAAGTGGTGGTACGTTTACTGACGCAGCGCACGCGCAGCTCCTTGAGAGCGCACGACGATTGCTCGGGTGGATTCGGTGCCGCTCACTCAGTACCGGGCGGCCTCAGCGCGCCGAAACCGTTCAAATTCACTTCGTCAGGCTTCGGTCCCTTGTGATCTGGATGAACCGAGAGGGCTTCCGCCGGTTCGCCGATCTTGACTCCGCCGCTGTTAAGCGATTCCGGTGCGTAACGGCTGCTCGTCGCAATCGCGGCGGATCGCCCATCTCGCCGACAACCGTCGAGATAGCTGATCGCTTTCTCCGATATCTATATCGGTATCGTGCAGAAGTGGGCGACGGGTTACTGGCGGACCCATTCCAAGGCCGCAGCGCCCACGCCGCCGCCGGTGTTCTAGCAGCAACCTGCGGCTCGATCCCCTACACACCCGACCTTGTGGCCGTTCCGCTGGTCCAGGGCGCGATCGCGTTCCTCGCCGAGTCGGCGATCGGCATCCTTTGTGCACGCGAACGCTATGCGGCGGCGTACGATCGAGCGCGGCAGCGAGGATGTCGACGCAACACGTGCCGACGTGCAGCACTCGCTGCCGTCCGCAGCCGCACGATCCCACTGCCGGCGGGCTGCGCGGCCTCCGACTCGGTCGCCGATCTCGCCGAACTCGTGGACCGGCTGTATATCGCCTGTTTCGTTGTGATTTCGTACCTTGTGGGACCTCGCGTTAGCGAGGTGTTGTCGCTTCGGGCCGGGTGCGTGAAGCCGCTCCCGACCGTTGACGGAGCAGCGCCCACGGATCTCGCCGTCATCGCCGGCAACATATTCAAGCTCGAGGCCGATTACTACGGACGCCGGCACGAGTGGGTTGCACCACCGCCTGCCGTCCATGCCGTGTTCCTGCTCGAGGCGCTCTCCGCCCCTCATCGGCACCGTAGCGGCCGGGCCGAGCTGTGGTTGCGGCCGCGTGCCTGGCGGCTGGGCGCGACCGAGTGGCGGCCCGATGCGTCACCATCCGTCCGGATTCCCCGCACGGAACGGATCAACCAGGGGATCCGCCGCCTTGGGATCTGGTTGTCGCTCCCAACGTTCGATGGCCGAACCTGGAAGCTGTCCACACATCAGGGTCGCAAGACCTTCGCACGATTCGCGGCTCTGCGCGACCGTACCGCCTTGTTCGCGCTCGCACAGCACCTGGGTCATCGGGACCGCGCAATCACTGATCGAGGTTACGTCGGCCAGGACTATTCACTGGCGCGCGAGATTGGTGCCAACATTCTTGAGCAGTCCGTTACCGCGTGGGAGCACATGCTGAGTGAGCCCCGGCTCGGAGGCCGAGCCGGCCAGGAGATCATCGCGAGGCGACCGCGTTTCCATGGCGCGCACATGAAGCAGGACATACGCAGTTACGCCCGATTGCTCGCAGGCGCAGGCCTGACATTGGGACTATGCGATTGGGGATTTTGTGTCTACCGACAGGAGCACAGTGCCTGTCTGGGTACCGCCCATGGACCCAACCCGGTTGGTCGCGAGCCGTCTACTTGCGCTCGCTGCCGCAACTTTACCGTGTCAACCGAGCACCGACCTTATTGGGAAGACCAGGCACGTCGGTACGAAGCCCTCCTCAACGAGCCGGCACTCCCGACGCAGTCTCTCCAGATCGCGCGAGAACGACTCGGTGAAGCTCGCGCGGTCCTCCGGTCAATCGACATCGAACATAAGGAACAGCAGCATGCCCAAACAATCAGGTGATACTCGCGGTGGCACGCGCCGACTTGAGCGTGCACTGGCTGTGCTGATTCAGCGCACGGCAGAGGGCGGATGCCCGCAGGCGCCGACGGTCGCCGAATTGTGTCGTCTCAGCGGCGTCTCGCGCAATTCGGTGTATCGATATCACCCGGAGATTCTCGCCGCGCTGCGGCTCCATCAGTACGGACCGACGGCAGGCGAAAAGACCGCGCGGTCCCTTTCATTGTCCTTGGTACCCACCAATTCTATGATTGAGAACCAGCTTAGAAAGCTCGCGGCGCTCGTCGATCACTACTACGCCGCCCATCGGGAAGCGCTTGCAATGCTTGATCGCCGCGATCGTGAGATCTCAGAGCTTCGGCGCAGATTGGATGTCAGGCCGTCCCCGCTCTATCGGTGAGACAACTGGCTTACGGGACGTCATCGGAGGGGCGACCACCGACCAATCGCCCATTCAGTCACGGCCGACAGAGGCCAACGGCCATCAAAAACCAGTCAAGAACTCGATTTGCCAGCCAGGAACTAGCCCTCCGCGTCAGTCCTGGTTCACTACTCTACCTTAGCGGATCAAGCGGTGACCCCGGTAGAGTAGGAATCTGACGCGCTGCCGGCAGGTTTGGTTTGTCCAGTGGCCCCCAATTCGTCGGGCGGCACGCCAATAACCGCGCCGCACCTCGAGGCCCCGACCCTTTCATGCATTGTTGAAAAAACGGGCGGACGATAGTTCCCACAGGTTTTGCGCCTCCCTTGCGATAATATCTGGGCGTTCCTCCGGGAAGAATAACTTCGCCGTGGGGAGTCGTGTGATCCCCATCATTTGGGGAAGGATACCGTATAGATAATCCGGGTTTTTCGTTGAAAAGATGTTGTCGCTCATACCCCATACGATGCGCGTAGGAACAGTACATTGGCGAAGCTCAGATTCAATACCCTGTAACGGGTTGGGCGCGAGGCTCACCGCGTAGCGATTGACTAGCTCCTTGCGCGCGCTGGATGAGACGAGAGGTTCCAAGTACTGATCGAGCGCGGCGTCGGTCGGCTGCTTCGGGTCGCTGTAGCACATACCGCCGAGCCCGTTGGCGGAACGGGCGACATCTTTGTGATGCAACCACGGTTCGAGCCAGAGGTCTGGGTACAATCCGCTGCGCGCGAGATCGATCACCGGGAGCAGTGCGGCTGGCGGACTATTAATTTCTACATCACAATTGGTCAGCAATGCAGTACGAACTCTCTCCCGGTGCTTGGTCATAAACAGCTGTGCAATTGCGCCCCCACTGTCATTGGCGATTAAGTCGACTTTCGGAATCGAGAGCCCGTCTAATAGTGCGGTTATCATGTCCACTTGGGCGCTGGGCGATACGCTCTGTTTCTCAGCAACCTCGGTATACCCAAGGCCCATCAAGTCGGGCGCAATGCACCGGCGAACGGAGGATAACCGATCAATCGCTCCCCGCCATTGGAAACTGCTGAGCGGAAATCCGTGCAGGAAGAGCACGGCATCGCCAGTGCCACGATCGATGTACGCAATTCGCCCGTTCGGCGTCGCCAGCCATCGCCGTTCCTTACTGTACCGCTCCGAGGCGACCATATCCTCGGCGATTGCAGTGTTCCTCGCCAAAACGGGTGACGCCGCGGTTCCTAACGCACTTGTCAGTAGCGCTCCTACGGATAGCCTAAGTAGTTCTCGCCGTTCCACAGTCCTACCTCCATTTGGAACGCGCAATGTCGCGGTCGGGAATCAACAAGCCCGACCGTGCATGCTATCTGGTGAATACCAATGTAGATTACGTCGGAGCTATGCCGTCGTGGCGTAAGTCGTCCAATGCGTTCGCAATTCCGCGTTGAATTCACTCCAACGCTCTTCCGGAAAGAAAATGCGAGCTGACTTAAGCTCCACGCGCTTCTTCGTACCCGGGATCGTCTCTTCTAACCAGCGGGACCATTTCAAGTCGAAGTAAACGTCGTCCGTGCCCCACGCGATTAGGGTGGGTGCCTGCACGAGTCGGAGTCGATCCTCAATGGTTACGGTGTGCCGACTGTCAAATGCGTTCACGAACCGCTCGAGGTCATGCGTGCGGGCCGCAGAGTGCAGATGCGGCCGAAGGTAGATTTCTATGGTCTCGTCGGATACGGCGTCGGGTTTTTCGTACGCCGGCCCGAGCGCTTGTGGCGAGCGGTAGATGGACTTGTCCGCCAGCATCGCCTTCAATGTTTCCGGCAGTCCCCCTGAAGCGACCATAGCCACAAACGGCTTGAAAGCCTCCGGCGGCCAGTTGTCATGGGCGTCGCAATCCGTGAGTGTCAGGCTACGGACGCGTTCCGGATACAGTGCGGCAAATATTTGGCAAATGCCGCCGCCGCTGTCGTTGCCTACCAGGTCCACTCGGTCAATCTTCAGTGCATCGAGGAATTCCACCAACATGCGCGCATTGGCGGTCACCGACACGTCTTGGGTCGCCCTCGTTGTCGTGTCACCGTGTCCCAGTAGATCCACGGCGATGCAGCGCCGAAGATCCGCGAGGTGAGCGAGCTGATGCCTCCACACGTACCCATTGAGAAGAACGCCATGCACCAACAGTGCCACAGGCCCGCTGCCGCGTTCCACGTAGCTGATCGTTCCTGACGGCGTGGTTATCTTCCGCTGATCGGCAAAGAAGTCCTTGCTGATCACGTCTTTTTCTCAGGCTGCGATTCGCGCAGCTTTTGCGCGCACTCCTCACAGCAGACCTCGACCGTACGTGTACCGATTTTGACCTTGATCGCGCTCTCGTCGAGCTTGCAGTCGCAAGCTGCGCAGGTTTTCTCTGCCATGATCGTGTCTCCGTAATATGCCCACCATCGGGCGTTTGTAGGAGACCATCTTGGCTGCGTGCCTGCTATCGAAATCTTTAGCGAGTTGGCCTAGGTCTGGGCGGACTGTTTGAAGTCTGTGGGGGACCGGCCATATGCCTGCCGGAAGGCGGACGTGAAATGGCTGTGGCTGGAGAAGCCGAGGTCCGCGGCCAGGGCCGACAGATCATCGTATTGCGTGATCTGATCCAGGGCGCGAGCAAGACGCAGCCGCAAGTGATAGCGATACAATGGCATCCCCTCGACTTGACGGAAGACCTGCGTCAAATACACGGGTGATCCGCCCACTTCGGCTGCAATTTCCGCGAGCGTCCAGCGCCGGGACAGATCGCTCGCCAATAACACCTTGGCGCGGTCGGCAAGTCGGTGATGCCCGTGGCTACCTTGCGGTTCGTGTGACGTGCGGGGTCCGAGGCTCCGACAGACTAAGGTCAGCGATAAGCTCTCGGCCTCCAGCGGCTCGATCGTATGGTTATCGAGCGTGTGGCGAAGAAGCGCCACCAAGGCCTGGGCACGAGGGTCGATTCGTTGGTGCTGGCGGCGGAAGCCGAGTGGCGTTTGACCATTCAGCAGGGACGGCGGCACAAGCTCGCCTAATAGGGGTTCGGGAAGGACCAGCACCAAGCTGGCATCGCCCCCATCGACCGGATGACTGATCTGATAGTTCTCACCGGCGTTAAAGAACAACACATGATTCGCGTCGGCGACCGCTTGGTCGCGACCGATGTGACGGACGTAGATCCCTCGGTACGGAAACACCAGTTGCGTTTCCGAGGCACGCTCGTCCGGACTGCGATGTCGACACGTGCCGCCGCACAGTACGTCTCGAATCGTTACAGTATCCGTCGACAGCAGATGGTTTACTTTAAATTCGGACATTGTCGGCATTTTACGCCGATCTTGCGGCAAACCTCCGTCCAATTCCGATCACCGATCGCTTCGCAGAGGCCAGGCGAATGTGTGACGGCATTATCCTTAAGAACGGGCTCGGCGTCCCTGATGACGCTATGAGCGGCTCGGAACGTTGGCTCCTTCGTGCGCCAACAGCCATTGCTTTCGCGCGAGCCCGCCACCGTAGCCGGTGAGCGCGCCGTGCGCGGCCATGACCCGATGACAGGGGACCACGATCGCGATGGGATTGGCCCCGTTCGCCAGGCCGACGGTGCGCGCAGCAGAAGGGCGACCGATGCGCGCCGCCAGCGTTGCATAGCTAATGGTCTGTCCGAACGGGATACTCCGGAGCGCATCCCATACTTGACACTGAAAAGCCGTCCCATGGATCGCCGTAGGTAAACGGTCTATCGCGGCGAGATTGCCCTCGAAATAGGCTTCAAGCGCTAGTCTAGCGCTGGATTCGCGCGGGGTCTCGCACAGTTCGAGAACCCCCTGCCCATAATGTCACCGAATCTGATTCCGCATGCGACCCTCGCAATCCTCCCAATCGACAACCCGCAACTGCTGCTCGTCATCGGTGATCACGATCATTCGCCCAGTGGGCGAGTCAAATCGCTCAACATGAAAGCGTCTGCACACAGGCACATCGTCGGTCAATGGATTCCTCGAACGACGTGTAGTCGTGTATTCCGAAGCCACGATTAAAGCATCCCTTAGTCACGTTCAGCGACGGGAGCTGACGAATTCACTAAAGATTCTGATAGCCGCTCAAGTTGCCTTTAGCGAAGCTTCACACGCCGTTCAACAGAGGGTCTGACGCCAATGCGAAGCATTCTTGCACCGTTACAATTGCCACTCCGGGGTATAGCGATAGGTGCTACGGCGGCGATCTCGCTCTGCGCCGCGGGTCTGTCCGAAGCATCGGACCATCTTGATACACCAACCGTAATCGCCAACCCATCGGCTGACATTGGCGACATCTATGCGTGGATGGCGCCTGATGGGCGGCATTTGAATCTCATCATGGACATCGTGGGTCATAGTTTTTCCGACAAACTGGACTACGCGTTTCATGTTGATAGTGGCCGCGCTTTGGGCAAAACGACATCTTCCATGGTCATTTCCTGTCACTTTCCCGCGGCCGACTCCGTCGAGTGCCGCGCAGGTGATATTGATATCGCTCGCGGTGATCCACGGAATCCCACTGGTATCTTAAGTTTGTACGACCATTTGCGGGTTTTCGCTGGATTGCGTGACGATCCGTTCTTCAACAATGTCAGAGGGACGCGGGCCGCCTATCAGACGGCGCAGGCTGCACTAAAGGCTGCCGCTTCCGTCGATGCGGCCAGTTGCCCCAACTTCGATCGCGCCACCTCGTCGATGATCCTCGATCAATGGAAACACACCGACGGGGGCCCTCCAAAGAATTTTCTTGCGGGATGGCTGACATCGGCCATTGTGATTTCGATCGATCTGAACGTCGTCAATAAGGGCGGCAAGTTGCTCGCCGTATGGGGGACGACCTCGACAACGGATAAGCAGCTCAATCGCGTCGGCCGGCCTTTGACGAAAAACGCCTTGCTTGGATTGTTCGCGGCTGATGACGTTGGTGATCAACTCAAAGAGGACTGGAATGTGGCGACTCCGGCAACGTCGGCGCGATTCATACCGGAAATCCAGAAGGGGCTCGCGCTCTACGACGCGTTCGACGGCCAGTGCGGCAATCAGTTGCTCGCGGAGCCGAAGGCCGCACCCTCAAAACGCTACCTCGCGCTCGCGACGCTGCTCACGGATGACCGACTTTGGGTGAACAGCACTTCGACGGTTTGTACGCAGTTGATGGCGGTGGAACTTACCGCTCTTGCGGGTCACAAGTCTTTGGCGAACGACTGTGGCGGCAGAAGTCCCAATTACAAAGCCGCCAACATTTGGAGATCGCTCCTGGTGGATGGAACAAATGTCAGCGTGGACGACGGTGTGGAGCACGACGATCACGAACATTCCGCAACGGTATTCCCCTTTCTGGCTGCGCCGGACGGGAAACCAGTCACCGGTTCAGCGTCCGTTGAATACAAGGAATGAGTAGCGGTCAGTCGACTTCACCAAGGCGGTGGATTTCAACGGGACGGCCCATGGAAGGGGGTTTTTTCCATGTGAACGCGAGTCGACAGGTGCCGCGACGCCCTCACAAGAGGGTGGCGAGCGCGGCGTCGGGGGCCGTCGCGCTGTTCATCGGCAGCGCTGCCGAGGCACATATGGGAACAGGCCTGGCCGGTGGATTCGGATCCGGCTTCGGACATCCATTCAGCGGCGCCGATCATCTTCTCGCCATGGTTTCTGTGGGCCTGTGGGGCGCCTTCCTGGGCAGGCCGCTGATTTTTGCGTTGCCAGTCATCTTTCCTGCCGTCATGGTGGCGGGTGCTGTGATGGGCATGCTCGGGGTGCCGTTACCTCCCGTCGAGATGGGCATCGCGCTCTCGGTGACTGTGTTGGGGGGATGTATTGCATTGTCCGTGAAGGCGCCGGTCTGGGTCGCATCGCTGATCGTCGCGATCTTTGCGATATTCCATGGTTACGCGCACGGCAAGGAGCTGCCCTCAGCGGCCGATCCTGTTGGGTACAGTCTTGGGTTTGTCCTCGCGACCGGCTCGTTGCACGTGATGGGTATCGGGATTGGATTCCTGAACGATCGACAAGGTGGAGTCCGTGTGACCCGGAGCCTGGGAGTGCTCATTGCGGGCGCGGGCGCCTGGTTCCTCTACAAGGCCGTCGCGTTGTGAGAGGCGGGGCCCTTCCACCGGCGCTTCTCTGTGCCGCAGTCGGCCTAGCGCTGGCCTTTGGGCCGCGCCGCGCATGGCTACCGAGTCTCGTTACTCTGACCATGACGACAGTCGTGCTCACGGCGCTCCCGATCCCTGGCGAATGGCTGGAGGGCGTCTTCCTGGGGTGCTGGGCAAGTGTGGCTGCGACCGCTGCCGCGGTTCATCTGCCACGGGGGTTGACGGCAGGTGGCGCCGTTGGACTGGCGTTCAACGCCGGGCTCTGGTCCGGCGCGGAGGTTGCGCTCGCTGGCTCGCGACTCGATATCGGCAAGGCGCTCGTCTGCGTTTTGCTGCTTTTCCCAGCGGCATTCATAGTCGATTGGCGAGCACCCATCGTCGTAAAGGTCGTTGCAAGCTGGCTCGTCGCCGTGGCGATTCTCGCCGCTACATTGCAGTTCCTTCCGGTGACCCCTGGCTACCTCCCCGATCACTTGGACTAGGTCCGCGGATGTCCAGTTCAAGACTCATATTCGGCGTCCGGCGTCGACTCCACAACGCGCTGTTCGTCGCGCTCCTCATGGGGCTGACGTACGGTGGTTCGGCTGGAGCACATGATTTCTGGGTGCAACCCGCGGACTACTGGCTGCAGCCTGAGGTTGCGTCGAGCATGACTTTGCAGGTAGGCCACGGACCCTTCCGGCAGCGATCGCCGATTCCACTCAGCAGGATTACACGCTTCGAGGCCATCGGACCCGATGGACTTGCGATCAATCTGCGCGATAGTCTTCACGTGGGTGGTAGCGAAGATGATGGTGCGCTCAAGTTCTCAAAGCCCGGCGTTTATGTGTTGGTACTGGAGACTGACAATCGCGCGCAGAGCCATCTGCCTGTGATCCGGTTCAACGATTACTTGAAGGTCGAGGGGCTCACGCCCGCTCTGGAGCAGCGCGAACGGCTGCACCAGACCGAAAGAGACGGGTCTGAGAACTACAGCCGGCGCGCTAAGTCGATTGTGCAAATAGGCCCGCCCGATGCGAACTCGCAGATGCAAGTAACTCGGCCCTTGGGTCTGCCACTTGAAATCATTCCGGAAGCAAATCCATACGCGCGGCCGCAATCGAGGACGTTGCCTGTACGAGTGATCTACGAGGGCGAGCCGCTGGAAGGCGCCCTGGTGAAACTCACGCGCCTCGAAGACGATGCAGTCCCGCTCGAAACGCATTTGACCGACCGGACAGGACGCGCCACTTTCGTCATGCCGACGGAGGGGAGCTGGTTGCTGAATGTCATTTGGACAAAATCACTCCCTCGTTCGCGTGAAACAGATTTCGAAACAATCTTTTCCAGCCTGAGTTTTGGGTTTCCCTCCTCTCGACCCTGATATTGTGAACCGGCACCGTGGTTGGACGCCGACAGGCGCCGCAAGGTATTGTTGCGGCGAAGTCGACTTCCAGAATTGCTGGTCTTCAATGGATGCCGGCTTACACTCCTCAGCACTACTCAACCTGATCGGCAAGATCGAATCGCCTGTAGGGTGAAGATTAATTGGGTCGCCCCAAAGCCGACATTCACCACCGGCAGGAGCAGGTCATGTTGCCGTCAATTAAGGTCAGGCAGAAACAGAAGCTGTGCCGACCTGATGACACAGCAAGATCAAACATAAG
>JBKQSA010000067.1:0-9196 GCA_052143815.1 Steroidobacteraceae bacterium
ATCTTCGCCTGGCCGCGATTCGTCACGAAAATGTTCGCCGGCTTGATGTCCCGATGGATGATCCCCTTCGAGTGCGCGGCTTCGAGCGCGTCGGCGATCTGGATGGCCAGGCCCAGCAGCTTGTCCGTCTTAAAAGGCTTGCCCGCGAGGCGATGCTTCAGGGTCTGTCCCTCTAGCAACTCCATCGCGATGAAGGGCTGCCCTTCGTGCTGGTCAATGTCGTGAACCGTGCAGATGTTGGGATGGTTAAGCGCGGACGCCGCCTGCGCTTCCCGCTGGAATCGTTCCAGAGCCTGCCGGTCCCGGGAGAATTCTGCCGACAGGAACTTCAAGGCCACAGCGCGCTTCAGCTTGCTGTCCTCGGCCTTATAGACCCAATGCAGCGACGCCGCAACCCGCAGATGGTAGAGCGGCTAAGCGCGCAGCGGAACCAGAGTCGGGCATATTGGATCTTGCGATCACTCCGCTCCCCGAGCTTCTGCAACAGCTGCACTCCTCCGACACCGGCCTGAGCGCTACCGACGCTGCGGCCACTCTTAAATCGGTTGGACCGAACCGGATCGACTCGGCCAAGCCAAAGCGCCTGCTGGCCGACTTCTTGGGACGTTTTCGCAACCCCTTGGTCTTGATACTGCTCGGTGCGGCGGCCGTATCGGCCTTCACCGGGGACGTCCCGAGCTTCGTCATCATCACTGTCATCGTGCTTGGGTCCGTGATCCTCGACCTGGCGCAAGAGCGCCGTGCCGAAAACGCGGCGGAACGCCTGCGCGAGCAGGTCTCGCTTTCCGCCAAGGCGCTTCGTGATGGCAAGCCGATCGAGATCCCGGCGGCGGAGGTCGTGCCTGGCGATATCGTTATTCTTGCGGCCGGCGATCTCGTGCCCGCCGACGCCCGGCTGATCGACGCTCGCGACCTGTACGTCAACGAAGCGCTGCTCACCGGCGAGCCCTATCCAGCCGAGAAGGATGCCGCGCCGCCGGCCACCGCCGCGCCGCACGATGCAGCGTTACCGCGCAATCTGGTGTTCATGGGAACCTCGGTGGTGAGTGGAACCGCCAAAGCGCTGGTCCTGGCGACCGGGCGCAAAGCGCAGCTCGGCTCGATCGCCAGCGCGCTCCAGAAGCCGCCGCCGCCGACCGCCTTTGCGGTCGGTATCCAGAATTTTGGGCTGATGATCATGCGGCTCACGGTTTTCCTCGTCCTGTTCGTGCTCCTGGTCAATCTGCTGTTCCATCGACCGCTGCTCCAATCGTTCCTGTTCGCGGTGGCGCTCGCCGTCGGACTGACCCCTGAACTCATGCCGATGATCGTCTCGGTGACGTTGGCGCATGGCGCGCTGCGCATGGCGGACAAACAGGTGATCGTAAAACGTCAGTCTGCCATTCATGATCTCGGCAGCGTGGACGTGTTGTGTTGTGACAAGACCGGAACGCTGACCGAGGCTCACATCAAGCTGGTCCGGGAAGTGGACCTCGGCGGGGGGGCAAGCACCACGGTCCTGCAAATGGCTCAGCTCAACGCCGCGTTCGAAACCGGCATCAAGAGTCCGCTGGACGATGCGATCCTCGCTGAGGGGAAGACAGACCTTACGGCTTGGCACAAGATCGACGAAGTGCCGTTCGACTTCGAACGGCGCCGGGTTTCGATTCTTATCGACGGCGCAGACCGGCGGCTCCTGATTGTGAAGGGCGCACCGGAAGACATCCTCGGGCTCGCGGCCCGTTATGAGCGGCAAGGATCGCCGCCGTGTCCGCTCGATGCCGCGGCGCGCGCAACTGCCGAGGCAACGTTCAACGCTCTTGGTATCGAGGGGTGCCGTGTTCTAGCGGTCGCCTGGCGCGAAGTCGAACTCGACCGCCAGCATGCGAACATCGCTGACGAGACCGAACTGACCTTCGCCGGCTTCCTGGCCTTCCTCGATCCGCCCAAAGCCGGGGCCCGTGAGGCCCTGACGGCTCTTGCCAAGCTCGCTGTCGCCGTGAAGGTGGTGACCGGCGACAATGAACAGGTCACGCGACATGTCTGTGGCGAACTCGATCTCGAGATCAAGGGAACGCTGACCGGTGCGGAGATCGCGGATCTCACCGACGAGGCACTCCAGGCCCGGCTCGACGGCACGACCCTGTTCTGCCGGGTCACGCCACCCCAGAAGTCCCGCATCATCACGGCCTTGCGTCACAGGGGCCATGTCGTCGGTTATCTGGGCGACGGGATCAACGACGCGCCGTCGCTGCATGCCGCCAATGTCGGCCTCTCGGTGGACACTGCCGTCGATGTCGCCAAGGACGCGGCCGACATGATCCTGCTGCGCAAGGATCTCGGTGTGCTGGCAGAGGGTGTTCGCGAGGGCCGCCGGACTTTCGCCAACATCCTCAAATATATGATGATGGCAACGAGCTCGAATTTCGGCAATATGTTCTCGATGGCAGGCGGCGTGCTGTTTCTGCCTTTTTTGCCGATGCTGCCGATCCAGATTCTTCTGAACAACCTGCTTTACGACCTGTCGGAAACGACCATCCCGATGGACCGGGTGAGCGACGCGACGGTGGCGCGCCCGGCCCGCTGGGATTTCACCGTCGTCCGCAAGTTCATGTGGGTGTTCGGGCCGATCAGCTCAGTTTTTGACTTCATTACCTTCGGCCTGCTGCTTCGGGTCTTCCGGGCCGACGAGGCGTTGTTTCACACCGGGTGGTTCGTCGAATCCCTGGCGACTCAAATTCTGGTGATCTTCATCATCCGCACAGCGCACCCGTTAGCGGATCGGCCGCATCCGTTGCTCATCGCAAGTTCACTCTGCGCATTCGCTGTGGCCGTGGTGCTTCCCTATATGCCCTTCGCACATTGGCTCGGCTTCGTGCCATTGCCCACTCCCATCTTAGGCGCCCTCGCGCTCGTGACCATCGCGTATCTTGCCACTGTCTATGGTGTGAAACGCTGGTTCTTCGCGCGCTATCAGCTAAATTGAGCCGATGAGCGCATCCGTCAGGCAAGATCACAGTGGGGTCGTCGCCCTCCCCAAACCCCACGGGCGAGTAATTTGCACTAGAATTGGATTGCCGTGCACTCGGAGCGAAAGACGACATGATGCCACTTAGGGATGAATCGCGACGCCCCATCAAATTTCCCACCGTTACGATGTGCATCATCGCGATCAACGTGCTGGTTTTTTTTCTCGAGCTCAACGGCGGCGACGCATTTGTACTCCGATGGTCCGCCGTCCCGGCCGATATCGTTGCGGGTCGGCATTGGATCACCATTCTGACGGCCATGTTCATGCACGGGAGTTGGTCGCATATACTGGGCAACATGATCTTTCTCTGGGCCTTCGGTCCTCAGATAGAAGACGCGATGAATCCCGGCCGATACGCGGCGTTCTACCTTCTAGGGGGAGTCGTGTCGATGCTCGCGCAGATCCTTGCCGATCCCGCATCCACGCTTCCCTGTCTGGGTGCGAGCGGAGCGATCGCCGCGGTGATGGGCGCGTTTCTGGTGACCTACCCCAGTGACAAAATTCGCACCGTGCTCTTTTTTGGCTGGTTCGTCCGGATCACGTTCATCCCGGCCGCTCTCCTGATCGGCTTTTGGTTTCTGATCCAGCTTCTCAGCTTTGGCGCAGTCACGGATGTGCAGTCGGGCGGAGTGGCTTATCTGGCGCACATCAGCGGCATCATCTTCGGGGCCGTCACCGCAAGACTGTTCGAGGATCCGCGCCGGCTCGCCCAATCCAAAGAAGACTGAATAGGTGTCGGGGGGATCCGGACTGACAAGGCCCTGACGTCTTATGGGAGGACCAACGCAGCCGCGATGATGTCGGCGGTCACGCCATCGATTTCCAGTACTTTCCTGCGGCTCGCACTTCCTGAAACGATGCGCACGCAGCGTTTCGCGATGCCGAGTCGCTGCGCCAGAAAATCGATCAAGGCACGATTGGCGGCATTCTCGACCGCAGGTGCCGCGATGCGGATCTTGATCAGACCGTCATGCATGCCGGCAAGCGCCGTCTTCGAGGCGCGCGGTTGAATATAGACCTCGAGGCGAACGGGCGACATATGAATGCGGCCGCAGGGCGGCAGTTATCGTTGCAAGTCTCGGTCCAGGATATCGGAAATCGAGGAGCCCAACTTCGTAGCCTCCTCCTGCAGCGCTCGGGCTTCTATGTCGAGGATATAGCAGCGGTCCGCATCCGATCCGTCGCTATCCAATTGGTCGCGCTCGAACTCGAGGCGCGCCGCCTCTTCCTGCAACAGGCGTTGCCTGGCGTAGAGCTCGTCTAGATTTTTCGTCGATCCGAGCGGCATAAAACGTGGGCTCAGTTACCTACTTATCGATCAGAACCGAGCGGCAGCCCGAATTGCGAGAAGTACCATTGATGAAACGTGACGACGCGTCGCTCGTGTTCCGAGTACCGGCCGGGCCGGTAGCGTTTGGACAGGATGCCCGCCTGATTGTTCTCGGTGATCTGCTTGTCCTGCAACGTCGTGCGATCCCATCCCCAGATCATTTTCTCGACATCGACTTGAGTGGCCTTACGGTCGACCAGCCAATACAAATCCACGTCGGTTTGCATGGTGCTGCGAGGCGTAAACAGGAAGAGCACGGCGAAGTCGTTCGTTGCCACGACCTGGGTAAACGGGCTGAACGACAGATACATCCGGCCCTGGTCGAACCCTGAGCGCTTACCCATCAACGAGGAGGCCGGACGCCCGTCTTGTGTTTCGCTGTCATAGCCTTCGCGGATGGTCCGCTGCAGCAACAGGCGCAAATGCGACGAGGTCGGGCCGTCGTCGACCGTGCCGATAGGGCGGCCCAGGGCTGCTGCGCGGCGTTCCCAGGCCTGGACGGTCGGTAGGTACTTCTCGACCGCGTCCGCCGGCCCGGAGCTTGGACCGGCCCCGAAGGCGATGAGCGCCTCCGGCGGATGCATAGAACAAAATTCGGGATGCGACGGCCCACAGTGGTAGCACTCGACGAAATTCTCCACGATCAGCTTCCAATTCGCCGAAGTGGGATAGGACTTCGAATAGGCGATCTTGGCGTCGGCAAATCCGTGGAAGTCCAAGTAGGGCGCGAGATCGCCGAACGAGGCATCGAAGTCGACCGGCTCCGGGTCCGACAGATTGATGAAAATGAAGCCATAAAACACCCGTATATGGCAGCGATGCAGTCCGTTGTCCTTTTTCGAGAAATCGGCCGGCATCAAGCGCGCGGCGAGCAACGCGCCATCGAGTCCGTAGGTCCATGCATGGTAGCCGCAGGTGAGCCGTGAGACTTTGCCTTGCGGCTCGGTGCAGATCAGCGAGCCCCGATGCCGGCACACGTTGTAAAAGGCATTGATGGTCGATTCGTCGCTGCGGACGATGATGATGGATTCATCGCCGACCTTGAAAAGAAAGTAATCGCCCTTGTTGCGAACCCGGTCTACATGACCGGCCACCAGCCACTTCCGACCGATGACCTGCTCCATGTCCGCGGCAAACACAGGATCGCCGCAATAGAATTCGCGGTCCAAGCTGTAGCCGCCCTTTGCCCTCGAGGCCAGAGGCGCGATGACGTTGGCATTGCCCATCGTGTCGATCTGCGCGGTCATTGAAGTCACTGTATTCATCGTTTTATTCGCTCGCTACGCGGATCGTACAACGGCCGCAACGAGGCGGTGGCCGGATACCGGATGCCTGCTACCTCGATCTCGTAGCCGTCGGGGTCGACGGCATCGAGCGTGCCACCCTGCGCAGCGGTCACGTAGCCCAGGCCCACGGCTGCCCCCAGGGTATGCGCAAACATGCCGGATCGAATGAAGCCCACGATCGCCTCGCGGTGCCAGATCGGCTCGTTGTGATACAGCAGCGGGTCGGACGATTTGAGCTGAAACTGCACCAGACGCTTGGCGAGACCGGATTGCTTCTGCCGCAACAGCGCCTCGCGCCCGGCGAACCCGCCCGGCTTGTCGAATTTTACCGCAAAGCCGAGACCGGCCTCCAAGGGAGTGTCTTCATCGGTAATGTCGTGTCCCCAATGTCGGTACGCCTTTTCCATTCGCAAGGAGTTCAACGCGTGGTAGCCGGCATGCACGAGACCGTGGCGTTTGCCGGCGCCGACCAATTCGTCATAGACGCCCTGCATGAATTCGGTCGGGATGTACAGCTCCCAGCCCAATTCGCCGACATAGGTAATCCGGGAAGCGCGCACGAGAGCGTAGCCGATTTCAATATTCCGGCTGGTGGCGAAGGGGAACGCCTGGTCCGACATATCGTCCGGCGTGAGTGATTGCAGAAATTCACGCGACTTCGGACCCATCACCGACAGAACGCCCATGCTGGAGGTCACATTCGTCAGGACGCAATGTGCGTCCGGATCGATGTGCCGCTGCAGCCAATTGAAATCCTTGGTTTCGGTTTCGGCACCGGTGACGATCAAGTAGGCGTGCTGGCTGAGACGCGTGACGGTCAAGTCCGCTTCGATGCCGCCGCGCTCGTTCAACCACTGCGTGTAGACGATTCGGCCGGGCGCAACCGCCATGTCATTGGCGGAGACTCGATTGAGCACGCGCTCGGCATCGCGGCCTTCCAACCGAAACTTGGCGAACGACGACTGATCGAAAAGACCGATGCCGGTGCGCACGGCGTGGTGTTCCCGGGCGCTGGGTTCGAACCAATTCTGACGCCCATAGCTGTATTCGTAGCGGGGTTCGACACCGGTTGGGGCGTACCAATTGGCGCGTTCCCAGCCGAACGCCTCGCCGAAGCATGCGCCGGCGGCGGCCAAACGGTCATGCAATGCCGACTTGCGCACGCCTCGCGCCGTTGCGTATTGACGGAACGGCCAGTGAGTCGCATACAGCAGCCCGAGACTTTCGGAGACACGCTCCCGCAAATACTTGCGGTTGATCTGGAAGGGCATGTTGCGCCGTACATCGACCTCCCAGAGATCGATGGGCGGGTGACCATCGCGAATCCATTCGGAAATCACTTTGCCAACTCCGCCGGCCGACTGCAGGCCGATGGAATTCAGCCCGGCGGCTACGAAGCAATTCCTGAGTTCGGCGGATTCGCCGAGATGGTAACGCACGTCCGGCGTGAAACTTTCGGGTCCGCAAAAGAATTTTTGGATACCGGCGCCCTCGAGTGCCGGTATGCGGCGCATCGCGTCGAGCAACACTGGTTCGAAGTGATTGAAGTCGCCGGCGATTTCGCCGAATGAAAAATCCTCAGAAATGCCATCGCTACCCCAGGGGCGGGCATTGGGTTCGAACGCGCCGACCAGAAGTTTCCCGGCGTCGTACTTGAAATAGCTGCAATGATCATAATCCCGCAAGACCGGCATGTCCGGAGTCAAGCCCGGCACATCCTGGAACAGTACGTAGTAGTGTTCGCACGCGTGCAGCGGCACGGTGACGCCGATACTGGCGGCGAGATCCCGGGTCCACATGCCGCCGCACAGCACCACGAACTCGGCATCGATGCGTCCGAGCGGCGTTCGCACGCCGCGCACACGACCGCCGTCGTGAAGAATTTCAGTCACCTTGACGTCTTGAAATATCCGGACGCCGCCGCTGCGCGCACCTTTGGCGAGCGCTTGCGTAATATCCACCGCGTTGGCATAGCCGTCGCTCGGAATGTGAATGCCGCCGATGACGTCGTCGCTATTGACCAGCGGGTACAAGGAGCGGATTTCGCTCGGGCTGATGACATTGACGGTCAGTCCGAATACCTTGGCCATGGACGCATTGCGGCGCAATTCTTCCATGCGACCGGCCGTCGTCGCCAGCGAGATCGAGCCGCACTGTCGATAGCCGGTCGCCTGGCCGGTCTCGGCTTCGAGACCGCGGTACAAGCCGGCCGTGTAGCGTGCGAGCTGCGTCATATTGATGGATTGGCGCAGCTGGCCGACCAGGCCGGCGGCATGCCAAGTGGTGCCGCTGGTCAGCTGTTTGCGCTCGAGTAGTACCACATCGCTCCAACCCAGTTTTCCGAGGTGGTACGCGACCGAGCAGCCGATGACGCCGCCGCCGACGATGACGACTTGCGCGCGGGAAGGGAATTGGTTTGCCACGGTTTAAACTTTCATCCGGGTGTTGTCGGGATCGAACGCCGGGTGCTCGAGAACGGTTGCCCGGCGTCGTTCGCCTTGGAGCAAAATATCGAAAGCGCTGCCCGGCGCGGCGAACTGCGGCGGCACACATGCAAACGCGAGACTCTTGTGAACCCGATGTCCGTAAGCCCCGGAGGTCGTCACGCCGATGCAGCGATCCTCGTGGAGTACCGGCTCGCCGCCGCGCGCATCCGTGTCGCTTGCGTTTATCTCGACGTACGCGATCTTGAGCGGCCGCGGTGTTTGCGTCTGCGTTGCGCTCTTGCCGACGAAATCGCTCTTGTTGAAGTCGATGAAACGCGACATGTCCGCTTCGGGCATGGTCAATTCGTTGGTGAGTTCCGTCGACCAGGCCTTGTAGCCCTTCTCGATCCGCATGCCATTGACTGCATACAAGCCGTAGTTGACGATGCCGAACGCCTGACCCTCGCTCCATAACGCAGCATAGATCGCGGACATCGAAGCCATCGGGGGATGAAGCTCCCAACCTAGTTCGCCCACGTAACTGACGCGTAGAGCGCGTACGGGGTGGCCGGCCACGGTGATCTCGCGGGCGCTCAGCCAGCGAAATTGCGCGTTGCCAAGGTCGGCGTCGGTCAATCGGCGCAGTAGCTCCCTCGACCGCGGTCCGGAGAGCACGATGACGCCGCGGCTTTCCGTAACGTTGTCGATGTGCACCGCCTCGCCGGGCTGCACCCCTTGTGTCAGCAGATCCATGTCGCGCAACTCAGCCGCAGCGGCCGAAAGGGCATAAAAGCGGTCGCACCCTAAGCGACTGATGGTCATCTCGCCCAGGATGCGGCCGCCCGGCGACAAGAGGTGGACGAGGCCGATCCCGCCGATCTTGCGCGGCACTTTATTGGCGCAGAGCCGGCTCAGGAAAGCTTCAGCGCCGCTTCCGCCGATGTCGTACTTGGCGAATCCCGTCAGATCGAGAACACCCACGCGGCCGTGGACGGCAGCGACCTCATCGCGAACCACATCGAAGACATTGTTGCGGCGGTAGCTATAGTCCTCGGCGCGACCGTCGAGCGAGAACCATTTCGGCCGTTCCCAACCGAAGGTTTCGGTGTGCACACAGCCGCGTGCCTGCAACGTTTCGTGCAGC
>JBKQSA010000068.1:0-11930 GCA_052143815.1 Steroidobacteraceae bacterium
GCTATTTCAGGCGCTGGGGGGCGGTTGGTGGAACCGCAACCCTGAATCACAAATCACGATTAGCTCTTTGAGGGAGGTGGGAAATGGACACTGATAACCGAGTTCTGTTGGATGAGCTTCGCATCGGTCGCGAAGAGCGCGACGAGGCAGCCGCGTCAGGCCGCAACTGGTGGGCCGTGGGGGTCGCGAGCCTGGTCGGGCTGGGCGTGATCGCCGGCGGAGCCCTGTTCTTTATGCGTAGCCAGGCCCTCGCAGTCGAGCTGGCGACCGCTGCACCACCCTCGTCGGGCACAGGGCAAAAAGCCAGTTTGCAGGCCACCGGCTACGTCACCGCGCGTCGCGAGGCCACCGCCTCGGCACAGATTACCGGGACTTTGACCCAGGTGCTGATTGAAGAGGGCGAGCACGTGCAAGCCGGGCAGGTCCTCGCGCGGCTCGACGACACCGCAGCCCGGGCCGCACTGGAACAGTCCCAAGCGCAAGTCAATGCATCACAAGCCCTGCTGGATCAGTACGAGGGGCAGCTCGAGCAGGCGCGCAGTGACTTCAAGCGCGACGAAACCCTGGTCGGAGAGGCGATCTCCCAACAGGTCTTCGATACGGCACGCACACAGGTTCGAACTCTGTCGGCCCAGGTGGCGTCGCAACGCGGTCAGTTGCAACTGGCGCGCGCCGCACTCAAGGGTGCCCAGGTGCAACTCGACTATACGGTGATCAAAGCGCCCTTCGCCGGTGTCATTACCGCGAAGGCGGCTCAGCCAGGCGAAATCGTATCGCCGATGTCGGCCGGCGGCGGATTCACAAGAACCGGTGTGGGCACGATCGTTGATATGGATTCGCTGGAGATCGACGTCGATGTAAACGAGGCCTACCTCAATCGGATACGCACCGGACAGCCTGCGCAGGCCGTACTCGATGCCTACTCGGACTGGAACATTCCCGCGCATGTTGTCGCGATCGTCCCAACCGCCGACCGCAACAAAGCGACCGTGAAAGTGCGCGTCGCGATCGACCTCAAGGATCCGCGAATTCTGCCCGACATGGGCGTACGCGTGTCGTTCCTCGATCAGGCCGACAAGAGTGCCGCACAGGCCGCTGGCCCACAGGGGGTGCTGGTGCCGGCAACAGCCATCGTCGAGCGCAAAGGCAAGAGCGTCGTCTTCTCGGTCGATGGACAGCGGGCTCATGCGCAATCCGTCACCGCCGGCCAGAGCTTTGGCGACCTTCGGCTCGTACAAGGGATCGGCAGTGGTACCCGGGTGGTACGCGTGCCGCCGACGGAATTAGAAGACGGCGTCCGAGTGAGCGCCGGCAAATAACAGACAGGAGAAACACACGTGAGCACACTGGTCGAAATTCGCAATTTAAGCAAGGTGTACGTGCGCGGCAAGCAACGCGTCGAGGTGCTTCATCACGTCAATCTTGACATCGAGGAAGGGGACTTCGTCGCCCTCATGGGCCCGTCCGGATCGGGCAAGACCACGCTCCTGAATCTCATCGGTGGGCTCGATTCTCCGACTGAGGGAATGCTATCCATCGCCGGCAAGAGAATCGAGCGGTTGAGCGAAGACGCGCTCGCCAGGTGGCGTGCCGCCAACGTGGGCTTCGTGTTCCAGTTCTACAATCTGATGCCGATGCTCTCGGCACAGAAGAATGTCGAGCTGCCTCTGCTGTTGACACGACTGTCGACGGCGAAACGGAGGCGGAAAGCCGAGATAGCGCTGCAGCTGGTCGGTCTTGCCGAACGCGCTGCTCACAAGCCCACCGAACTCTCCGGCGGCCAGCAGCAGCGCGTGGCGATCGCGCGGGCGATCGTGTCCGATCCAACGCTGCTCGTCGGTGATGAGCCTACGGGCGACCTCGATCGGCAGTCCGCCACAGAAATCATGATGCTCCTGCAGCAACTCAATCGGGATCACGGCAAGACCATCATCATGGTGACCCACGATCCCAAGGCGGCCGAGTATGCGCGGCGCACTCTGCATTTGGACAAAGGCACGCTCGTCGAGCGCGCCGAACTAATCCATGCGTGAACAGAATCGAAATCCATTGGAGCCTTGGCACCCGTGAAGTACTTCCAACTGGTTTGGGCTGCGTTGTTCAGGCGCAAGACCCGCACGACATTCACCCTGCTCTCCGTGCTGGCCGCGTTCCTTTTGTTCGGTCTGCTCAACTCGGTGCGCAGCGCATTTACCGGCGCCTCAAACAGCGTGGCGGGCGCTAGTCGACTCATCACCGTCTCTAAGATCAGCATGACCATGTCCTTGCCCAAGAGCCTCCTTGAGAGGATCGAGGCACAGCCTGGGATAGCTGAAGTCACCTACGCCAACTGGTTCGGTGGAATCTATCAGGACCCGAAGAATTTCTTTCCGAGTCAGGCGGTGGCCGACAATTTTCTCGATTTATACCCGGAATGGGAGTTGCCCACCGATCAACGCAAGGCCTTTCACGACATCCGTACGGGTGCCATTGTGGGCGCGAGCCTCGCGGAGAAGTACCACTGGAAAATCGGCGATAAGGTGCCGTTGCAGGCCGCGCTGGTTCCGCAGAAGGACGGCTCCACCACCTGGACGTTCGACCTGGTCGGTATCTACCACGTCGCAGATCCCAACCTTCGCGGCCAGGAGAACAACTTCTATTTTAATTGGAACTACCTGGATGAGGCTCGGCAGATCGACAAGGGAACCGTTGGCTGGTATGTGATAAAACTGGCGGATCGCAACGTAGCCGACCAAGTAGCCGGAGCAGTTGACGCACTGTCCTTCGACTCAGACCACGAAACCAAGACCGAGAGCGAGCAGGCGTTCACCGCCGCTTTTGCAGGTCAGTTCGGTGATATCGGTCTGATCGTCGGGGCCATCATCGGGGCGGTGTTCTTTACGCTCGTTCTTCTGACCGGCAACACGATGGCACAGGCGGTGCGTGAGCGTGTGCCGGAGCTGGCCATCCTCAAGACACTGGGGTTCACCAATCGGGGCGTTCTTGCCCTTGTGCTGGCCGAGTCGGTGCTGCTGCTTGTGCTTGGGGGTGTCGTAGGCCTCGCGCTCGCAGGCGTGGTCGTCAACGCCCTGCGCACCTCACTTCCGGCGATGGGACCTACATCGCCGATGGTGCCCGTCGGAGCGGCCAGCTGGGTCCAGGGCCTGTGTCTGATGGTAGTCGTGGGCCTCATTGTCGGTGCGCTACCGGCCGTGAGGGGAATGCGCCTGAAGATTGTCGACGCATTGTCAGGCCGATGAAATCGCTGTGTAGGTAATCCAATGAACACTCAGAGAATTCTTAGAAGCAGCGCGGTGACCTCTACCGCGTTGATCGTCCCCGTGATCCTATTGCTGGTGGCGCCATGGTGGGTACTGGTCGCTGCGGCCGCCGCATTCGCCGTTTGGTTGGCGCTGACGCGTGCCGGACGACAGTCGTTGTCGATTGCGCGGGTCGGCATCGCCACCCTTGGGCAGCGTTTGGGGTCCTCCTCCGTCGTGGTCATCGGCATTGCCGGGGTCGTAGGCGTCCTGGTGGCGCTGCTTGCGATGGCGGCGGGGTTCGAAGCCACGCTAGCGCAGACGGGCACCGACGACACGGCCATCGTCCTACGAGCAGGGGCCCAGGCGGAAACAAATTCCATCGTGGATCATGCCTCGGCGCAGATCATCGCCCAGGCCCCCCAAGTGCTCCAGAGCGAGCATGGACATCCGATTGCCTCCCCGGAGCTCGTGGTGATCGCAACGCTCCCGAAGCGCACTACTGGACTGGATGCCAATGTGGAACTGCGCGGGGTGGGGGAAGGAGCCTGGGACTTGCACCGGAACATCAAGCTCATCGAAGGCCGGCAGTTCAGTCCGGGGCTTCGCGAGCTGATGGCCGGAAAGAATGCTCATGAACAGTTCAAGGGGCTCGACGTCGGCTCCACGTTGAAGCTCAACGGTCAGCTCTGGACCATCGTAGGTTTGTTTGACTCATCAGATTCCCACAACTCGGAATTGTGGGGGGACTCGCCTGTCGTCGGGGCGACCTACCGCCGGGGGAGCAATACGAACTCAGTCGTCGTGCGACTTACGGATGCCGCAGCGTTCGATGCGTTCAAAGCGGGACTCGCGAGCGACCCCCGGCTCAAGGTGGACGTGCTGACTACCCGCGATTACTACAACCGCCAATCCGAAACGATGGGTCGTTTGATTCGCATCGTCGGGACAACCATCGCCGTCATCATGGCGATCGGAGCGGTGTTCGGAGCCCTAAACACCATGTACGCCGCGGTTTCCGCGCGTGCCCGTGAGATCGCGACCTTGCGCGCGATCGGGTTTCGCGGGGGGGCCGTGATCGTCTCGGTGCTCCTCGAAACCATGCTGCTCGCGCTTCTTGGCGGGGCATTGGGCGCAATGCTTACCTGGGCGGTCTTTGATAATTACTCCGCTTCCACCCTCGGCATGAATTTCAGCCAGGTCGTGTTCTCTTTCCGGGTATCGCCCTCGCTGCTTTGGAGCGGCTTGAAGTGGGCGCTCGCGATCGGATTCGTCGGTGGGGTGTTTCCGGCGATGCGTGCGGCTCGCATGTCGGTGACCGCCGGTTTGCGGGAAATGTAATCATGGCAAGAAATCCCACACTCACTGAAGGGTCGATCAGTCGTACGCTTCTGCAGTTCGCGCTGCCGATCCTTATGGGCAATCTTCTGCAGAGTCTGAACGGTTCTGTCAATTCTATCTGGGTAGGCAGATATTTGGGCGAAGCGGCCTTAACCGCGACGTCCAATGCCAACACCGTGATGTTTCTTTTGATTGCCGCGATTTCTGGAATTGCGATCGCAGCGACAATTCTGGTCGGACAGTGCATCGGCGCCAATAATCTCGCGCAAGCCAAGCGGATCGTTGGAACTGGCACGAGTCTCTTCGCGGTTGTATCGCTTCTCATGAGTATCGCCGGTTTCGCAATGTGCGAACCGCTGCTACGGGCCATGCGAACCCCGCCGGAGTCCCTGGATCTTGCGGTGACCTACATGCGTGTGATCTTCCTCGCACTGCCGTTCCTCGCGATGTTTACGTTCTTGATGTCGGTACTGCGGGGCGCGGGAGATCCTAAGACGCCGTTCAAGTTCATGTTGCTGTCCGTCGGCCTAGACATCGCACTGAACCCGCTCTTCATATTCGGGGTAGGACCGATACCGCGTCTGGGTATCGCCGGATCCGCCCTGGCGACGCTCGTGGGACAAATCGTTGGTCTCACGGCATTGGCATGGCACCTGTACCGGCGGCAGAACCCGCTGTGCCTGCGCAAAAACGAGTTCGGCCTGCTGCGGGTCAACTGGGGTGTCGTCAGGACACTTATTCGGCAAGGCCTTCCGATGGGTGCTCAGCTGGTCGTCTTTTCCTTGAGCGGTGTGCTCATGATTTCGCTCGTCAACAGGTTCGGGGTGGACACGACAGCCGCATTCGGCGCAACGCTGCAGTTGTGGAATTACTTGCAGATGCCGGCGGTCGCCCTGGGCATGGCGGTCTCGGCCATGGCAGCTCAGAACGTGGGAGCGCACAAGTGGGATCGCGTTGAGTCGGTCGCCCGGATCGGCGTGCTCTACTGCCTGTTGTTTACAACCCTCGGCGTAATTGCGCTCGAGGTCTTGAACACGCGGCTATTCACGCTCTTCTTGCCCTCTGGCGTCGATGCGATGCGGATCGCAAGTCATGTCAACCGGGTCGCTACGGGATCCTGGTTGTTCTTCGCGATCACGCTTGTGCTGTTCGGTGTGATGCGCTCCACGGGCGCGGTCTTGGTACCGCTCTGCATTTCGGCGGTTGCGCTACTTGGAGTGCGCTTTCCCATTGCCAATGCGTTGCTCGATCAATATCACGCCGACGCCATCTGGTGGAGTTTTCCAATTTCCTCCGCGCTCTCAGCCGGGCTCGCGGGGCTTTACTACAGGTACGGCGGATGGCGTTCAATGACTCTGTTGGGGGGGTCTGATGAACTCCGGCGGACGTAGTCCTGTGGAATCCGTGTTGGCACTCGCCGAGAAGTGGTACGCGTGGCGCGAAAGTCGCGTGATGCTCAAATGGTATCAACGTGTGCGCCGTGAAAATGCAGGGCTCGCTGGCAGAGACCTGTACGAGCGAATTCTGACGCGACGCTCGCCACGGAGCCCAATCTCAGCGGCCCAGATTCTTGACCGCACTGAGGAGAGTGCCGCGACGGCCGCCGAATACCCGCGGATCGCAGGCTATTTTGCCCGGGCAAACGCTCGGACTGAGGTTCCTGGGTTGCGTGGAATGCTTGGATACTTGAACTACGCGCTCGATCACCCACAGATCTTCAGGTACATGTTTTCATGCCATCGTGCCGATGCCTTCGTATTCCCGCACGACCTCAAAGAAAGCAAATCGCCAACCTTTAATATCCTGCTAGGGGTCGTTTCCGAATTGATGGAACGGGAGGTTCTTCGATCGGACGACGTCGCAGAGACTGCGCTCAGCATTTGGGCGCATGCGCATGGGCTCATCACCCTATATCTATGTGGACGGATCGCGGCGCCGCGTGCCACGTTTCAAAAGCTGTACATGCGCTCGTTGGACCGTTTACTACACGGACTGGCAGCACACACTGCCGACAATGGCTAAGAAGACTCCCAATGGTCTCCGCAATGCTGACCTTCGTGCTCGTCGCCTTCGGGTAAAAAATGGGGCGTTGGCGGAAGGAGATCTGCCCGGAGAGTCCAACCTTCGATCTCTATCGGCTGCCGTCGTCCTCAAGCAGATATTTTTGACGGCGGATCTGACGGTAAAAAATTTGGGTAGCTCGAATGCAAGTCTATTGTCTTTTCAATGGCTTGCATACGCCGGAGACGATTTAGTTGGAGCGACTTTCCCAAGTCATTGTTTATAAACAATTTAATAAATTTATCACCATGAAAGATCGGTGTTAGTAACCGAACGTTCATGGTAGACTGCGGCCCATGATAGATCGCAAATTGCATGCGCGGCAGATCACCGGCCTCTTGAAGCGATTTCCCGTCGTTGCGATTCTTGGCGCGCGACAGGTCGGGAAAACTACATTGGCAGCTTCGATAGCGCCCACCGTGAGCGATCGCGTCAGTCGCTTCGATCTGGAGAATCCTTCCGATCTGGCTCGGCTGGGGGATCCGATGCTTGCGCTTAAGGAACCCAAGGGCCTTGTCGTGTTGGATGAAGTGCAGCGCCGCCAGGACCTGTTTCCGGTATTGCGTGTATTGGCGGATCGCAAACCGGTCCGTACAAGGTTCCTTGTGCTGGGGAGTGCAGCTCCAGACTTGCTCAGACAGAGTTCCGAGTCGTTGGCAGGGCGAATTGCTTACTACGAGCTGCCGGGTTTGGCAGTGCGGGAAGTCGGTTTCGAGCATGCGGATCGCCTTTGGGTGCGCGGCGGATTTCCCAAATCCTTCCTCGCGCGCGCGGATCGCGAAAGCATGGAATGGCGCCAATCTTTCATCCGGACTTTTCTCGAGCGTGATTTGCCGGCGCTGGGTGTGAATGTCGCTGCAGACACCATGCGTCGTTTCTGGTCGATGCTTGCCCATCAACATGCACAACTTTGGAACGCATCAGAGATCGGTCGTTCCTTCGGGGTGGCGGATACTACCGTGCGCAACTATCTCGACAAACTGACCGATGCTCTGGTCGTGAGGCAACTGAAGCCCTGGCACGAGAATCTCGGCAAGCGTCAGGTAAAGTCACCCAAGATTTACATTCGCGATTCCGGGTTACTGCACGCGCTGCTGAATCTTCCCACCAAGCGCGAAATTGAGGGGCATCCCAAGCTCGGCGCATCCTGGGAAGGTTTCATCATCGATCAACTCGTGCAACAGTTGGGTGTGTATCCGGAAGAGACTTATCACTGGCGAACCCACCAGGGTGCTGAACTTGATCTTCTCGTCGTGCGCGGAGGACTGAGGCTTGGCTTCGAGGTCAAGCGTACTGTTGCGCCGGCACTGACACCCTCGATGCGCTCGGCGATGCATGACCTGAAGCTCAAGTCGCTGACCGTCGTACATGCCGGCGACCAGACGTTTCCTCTGTCGCAGAAAGTCGATGCGGTGGCTTTTCGCGACGTAATGAATGCGGTCAGGCCGCTGCACTAAAATTCCATGCTTTAGCCCTACCAAGATTCAGTCGGCGACGAGAGTGCCCCACATAAGGAGAGATTGTAGAAATGATCCTTTATTCGACGGTTGGTACTGCGGACATGGGGCGCGCGGTCAAGTTCTATGACGCGGTGTTCGGCGCATTGGGGATTGGACGTGCGCCGAACTGGATCGACGGTTGGGCAGGTTGGGGAGGATCGTACGACGAGGGGTATGGATTCTGGGTCTGCAATCCGTTCGATGGGCGGGCACCCGCTGCGGGGAATGGTACGATGATCGCGTTCCGCGCCAAGGATGAAGCCCAAGTTCAAGCTTTCCATGCTGCCGCACTTCAGTACGGCGGCAGTGACGAAGGGGCGCCGGGTACGCGGCCATATTACGAGCCGACGTTTTACGTTGCGTATGTACGCGACCCTGATCGAAACAAACTCGCTTGCGTTTACCACAAGCACAAGCCGTGCCCCGCGGATTGAACTCGCATCGCGACTGCCAAAGCACCTTGACCCTTTCGGCGTCTATCGCCGTCTATCGCCCCCAAGCAACATTGTTTGCCGGTAGATCTGACGGTAAATTTAGCGCGACCCAAAAAGAAGTCTCCTGCTTTCAGATGCTTACAGGTGCAGGAGACGATTGAGTGGGAGTGAAAGGGGTCCCGGTTGAGTTTGCCACTGTGCGCACTTACGCGTAACGACGGGATTGACCGGGAAATTGGCAAAAACCCGATTCGGATGTTCACAAGCGGCCATGACCGGTCAGTGAGCGCACTAAACTGATTGCCACTAAGCGGCCGCTCACGGACCGGCGATCCGGCGAGTCATTCAATCTGCTATCGATCGAGATGGCGTGATTGTACGATGACATGTTGCTGAAGCAGCTGTTGCCGCGATAGCTCCTCGGTAACCACCTATTGAGCACTAGAGGCGGTAGGCGGACTATCTATTCTGCTTCTGAAGCGGCCACGCATTGCCGGCAAAAGGAAATGAAAATGCGTATGAACACTATTTCACGGAGAGTGTGTTAGTCGCCGCGTGCATGGCGTTATTCGCTGGACCACGCCGCCGAAGGCAGCCCCAACCAACTCCGACCGAAAAGGAAATCGACACCATGAAAGCCTGTTCCCTGCCTCACCACACCGAGCACTTGCATCAGCACGGTCCTGGCTGTGGTCACACCGCACTAAACCATCTCGACCATGTGGACTACGTCCATGACGGCCACCTGCATTATATGCACGGTGATCATGTGGATGAGCACGCGATCGAGATCTCGGCGACCAACCCCGACCGCTGTACGCCCGATCACGCCTGTGTAGGCCACAAAGCGGGCCATGTGCATGGGCCGGGCTGCGGCCATGAGGTGATACCGCACGGGAACCATGTCGATTATCTAGTCCATGGCCACCTGCATCATGCGCATGGCAGCCACTGCGATGACCACGGCCCAGTGACCTGAATTCAGAAAGGCCGGACGGTCTCGCCGACACGGCTAGGTGCGTCATTGGCGTTGCTCAAATGCTCGCACGCAAGCTGCCATTGAGTAGCTTGGGACGCGTTATCAGTCGATGATAGCCGCATGGCAAGGTTCCAGTCCGTTAGAGCCCGCTTGGACGCCGTTGTTCGAACTTCGCATACGCCGGGACTACAGTTTGTCGCGGTGACTGCCGAAGGACCGGCTTTCGAATACCTTGGCGGCTGGGCGGATCTTGCGCGCCGGCATCCAATGGGCTCGGGCACGACGATGATGGCCTACTCCATGAGCAAGACCTTCACGGCTGCCGCGGTGCTTCAGGTCATCGATTCACAGCACCTGAGTCTCGACGAATCCATCAATCGATTCCTGGATTTCTGTCCGTACGGACCCGAGGTCACTATTCGGAGGTTACTCGCGCACACCGCGGGTATACCAAATCCAATCCCTTTGGCTTGGATTCATTCGCCGGCCGCTCACGAGACTTTTGACGAGCACGCTGCATTGGCCAGGGTGCTCCGCCGGCATAAGCGTCTATCGTTTGCGCCAGGTACGAGGTACGGCTACTCCAACATCGGGTACTGGTTGCTCGGGGAATTCGTGCAACAGGTGACCGGCGTGGCGTTCACCGCGTACGTTGGCCAACAAGTGCTTCGGCCACTCGGAGTGACGCCGCAGGAGCTTGGCTACGAGATTCCCAGCCTTCCTGAGCATGCGCGCGGATACCTGGAAAAGTACTCGCTGATGAACGTCTTCAAGCGATTGTTGGTGGACCGGAAGTTCATCGGGAATTACTACGACCGTTGGCTGGAAATTTACCCTCACTATCTGGATGGAGCGGCATTTGGTGGGCTCGTAGGAACTGCACGTGGGTTTGCCAGGTTCCTTCAGGATCAGCTCCGCCCACCGTCCGTGCTATTTCGCGACTCGTCACGAAGAGAATTCTACGCGCAACAACACACCAGCGGCGGGGCCGTGGTTCCGGCTTCTCTCGGATGGAATGTTGGAAGTCTCAACGATAGACGGCTCTACTATAAGGAAGGTGGCGGCGGCGGATTCCATTGCATGATGAGGCTGTATCCGAGTTCCGGGGTTGGCACCGTCGTGATGACCAACGCCACCGGTTTCAGTGTACGCAACCTCTTGGACAGGACTGATTGCATATTCCTTGAGCCGGCTTCAAGCCTTAGGGATGAAATTTGAACTTCCTAAGAGCGGCCGGTGGTGGCGTGCTGGATAGGGTCGAAACCGGAGATACGCCGTAGGTTTAGCCTTTCCAGCCGTTGGCGAGGATACGATAGGTTCTGACCACAACCGTCGTACGCGTCCGCGATAGTTGGCGGAATGCTATTCGGGCACGGTCGGCACAGGCGCATCGGGCTGGGATGCCCGGGCGGAGCGGAGCATGGCGATGGCCGCATACGCGATGACGACCGTGACGACCCAGCGCATCAGCGTAAGGTGATCACCCAGCATCTTAACGAGCGGAAAAGCGGCGATCGTGCCGACGATTCCGCCGAGCGTGAGCCCGACCGCGACCGCGACCGCGGGCGCAAAGCGGCCGGAGCGCAGGAAGCCGAGACTCGCCACCGGGATCAACACGCCGTCGCTTGCGATCATGATCGGGTAGGCCGCGATGGCGTGCATTCCGAGGAATGCGAGCAGCGCCATCGAGGGCGCATAGTTGCCGATGCCGACGCACATGAGCGCGCCGAGGACGAAATTTGCCACGACCGCCATGGCGAACCGCCAGCCCGCGAGCCCCATCGCCGAACCGGTCGGTGGGATGATGTCGAGGTTGGTCATCGTGAAGAACCCGGCGGCGAGTAGCAGTGCCACGCCCATGAACACCTGGATCACGCGGCGACGCATTCGGCTAACGATTCCGGCGCCGATCCAGGCGCCCGCCCCGGCGCTGATGACCATCGCCATCAGGAGCATGGGCTCGACCTGGACCATCGTGATAAAGAGCGCGGCGCTGAAGAGGATACCCACGGCATTGCCGACGTTCAGAGTCCCCGGGATTAGTTCGTCCGGCGGGTGCCCGCGCAGTTTGAACAACGCGGTGATCTGCGCGTAGTTGCCGATGCCGAGCGTGTCGAGGAAGCTCGTCACGCCGCCGATCACGACGTCGCCACCGGACGGGCGGACTGGCCAGCGGTGCCTGCGCGTCGCGACTACCCAGGCGACGACGACGGCGACCTCGACGGCCGCAAGGCAGGCATAGACGATCACCAGTGCCGCCGACATGGTTCCCCCCACGGCCGATAACCCACCTTGCCAAAACACCGTCGGCCCCTTGTTAGTCTAGCCGATTCCTGCTGGTCGCTCTCGGGAGTCCTATCCGGCGGCTTCGGGTACA